>NZ_CP034072.1:600000-1200000 GCF_003855255.1 Mycolicibacterium nivoides
ACCGTGTTGTCGGGCCGGGCCGGTCTGTCGATGGACCCGGGCTCGAAGGTCACCTTGAACGGTGTGCCGATCGGTCGCCTGGCGTCGGTCGACGTCGTCACCGTCGACGACAACCCCGAGGCCAAGCTGACCCTGGACGTCAAGCCTCAGTACCTGAAGCTGATCCCGGAGAACGTGACCGCCGAGCTGCGGGCCACGACGGTGTTCGGCAACAAGTACATCTCGTTCCTGTCGCCGGCCAACCCGTCGGCAGCGCGGTTGTCGCCCGGAACGCCGATCCGGGCCCAGGGTGTGACGACGGAGTTCAACACCCTGTTCGAGACGATCACCGCGATCTCCGAGCAGATCGACCCGATCAAGCTGAACCAGACGCTGACGGCCACCGCGCAGGCCCTCGACGGCCTGGGTGACAAGTTCGGCCAGTCGATCGTCAACGGCAACGACATCCTGTCGGACCTCAACCCGCGTATGCCCCAGATCCGCCGCGACATCGCGGGTCTGGCGGACTTGGGCGAGGTTTACGCGAATGCGGGTCCGGACCTGTTCGACGGTCTGACCAATGCGGTCGCCACCGCCCGCACGCTCAACGAGCAGCGCGACAATCTGGATCAGGCGTTGGTGGCGGCGGTCGGCTTCGGCAACACCGGCGGGGACATCTTCGAGCGCGGCGGCCCCTATCTGGTCCGCGGCGCCCAGGACCTGCTGCCCGTCAGCGAGATGCTCGACCGCAACAGCCCGGCGTTGGCGTGTTCTGTCCGCAACTATGCGGAGGCAGCGCCGAAGTTCGCCGCGCAGACCCGCAACGGCTACGCGCTTGAGCTGCACGATTTCCTGATCGGCGTTGGTAATCCGTACGTCTATCCCGACAACCTGCCGCGGGTCGACGCCAAGGGTGGACCCGAGGGCCGGCCCGGCTGCTGGCAGCCGGTCACCAAGGACCTGTGGCCGGCTCCATACCTGGTGATGGACACCGGGGCGTCGATCGCCCCGTACAACCACCTCGAGATGGGGCAACCTTTGGTGTCCGAGTACGTGTGGGGCCGCCAGATCGGCGAGAACACCATCAACCCGTAGGCGTCTGGACGAGCCAAACGGCCCGCCACACTGTTCATGATTCGAACGTTGGTTCGATGCTGTGACCCTCCTATTCGGTTTGAGGCTGCAGTGACAAGAGGGGTCAAAGTTTTCTCGGACCGGCCCGAACATCGCCGACAGCGCCGGGCAGTAGGCTCCCAACCATGCGAGTTGGCGTTCTCGGAGCTAAGGGCAAAGTCGGCGCGACCATGGTGCACGCGGTCGAATCCGCGGAGGATCTGACATTTTCGACCGGGGTCGATGTCGGTGATCCGTTGACGTTGCTCACCGACACCAAGACCGACGTGGTCATCGACTTCACCCATCCCGATGTGGTGATGGACAACCTGAAGTTCCTCATCGACAACGGTATTCACGCCGTCGTCGGCACCACCGGATTCACCTGGGAGCGCATCGAACAGGTCGAGGCCTGGCTCAAGGAGAAGCCCGAGGCGGCGGTGCTCATCGCGCCGAACTTCGCCATCGGCGCCGTGCTCTCGATGCACTTCGCCCAGAAGGCCGCCCGCTATTTCGAATCGGTCGAGATCATCGAACTGCATCACCCGCACAAGGCCGACGCGCCGTCCGGCACGGCCGCACGCACCGCGAAGCTTATCGCCGAGGCGCGAAAAGGCATGCCGCCCAACCCGGACGCCACCAGCACCGGCCTAGACGGCGCCCGCGGCGCCGATGTGGACGGCGTGCCGGTGCACTCGGTGCGACTGGCCGGGCTGGTCGCTCACCAGGAGGTGCTGTTCGGAACCCAGGGCGAGACCCTGACCATCCGGCACGACAGCCTGGACCGGTCCTCGTTCGTGCCCGGTGTGCTGCTGGCCGTGCGCAAGATCGGCGAGCGGCCGGGTTTGACCATCGGCATTGAACCGCTGCTCGATCTGTCGTGAGCGACGGCGCGCGGTCGCTGCGCATCCAACTGGTGATCGGCTTCATGTGCCTGGCCCTGATCGCCTACTTCCTGATGCTGGGGCGCACCGCGGTCGTCTTCATCGGCTCGGGGGAGCCGGCCGCGATCGGCCTGGGCGCAGCGCTGCTGGCTTTTCCGCTGATCGGTGTCTGGGTGCTGGTCACCACGCTGCGTGCCGGCCTGGCGCACCAGCGGTTGGCCCGTCTCGCGCGCGAGCAGGGCATGGAACTGGACGTCAGCGAATTGCCGACGCGGCCGTCGGGGCGCATCGAACGCGATGCGGCCGATGAACTGTTCATGACGGTCAAGGCCGAACTGGAAGCCGACCCGGACAATTGGGTTCGCTGGTACCGGCTGGCCCGAGCCTATGACTTCGCCGGTGACCGTGGTCGCGCACGCGAGACCATGCGCACGGCAGTGCGGTTGCAGGAGCAGCAGTCGGCATGACCAAGACACTGCTGGTGGTGCATCACACGCCGTCTCCGGCGACGCGAGAGCTCCTGGAAGCAGTGCTGGCCGGAACACACGATCCGGACATCTCGGGCGTCACGATCGAATCGAAGCCCGCGTTGGCTGCAACCGTCACCGACATGTTGTCCGCGGACGGCTATTTGTTCGGCACCACAGCGAATTTCGGCTATATGAGCGGTGCCCTGAAACACTTCTTCGATACTGTGTACTACCCGAGCCTCGATCATGTGGCCGGGCGTCCGTACGGGCTGTGGGTGCACGGCAACAACGACACGGTCGGTGCGGCGAGCGCGGTCGACAAGATTGTGACCGGGCTGGCGTTGGTCAAAGCGGCTGACGTGCTTGAAGTTACGGGTGAGGTAGACGGCGGTGTCCGGGAACGGGCCTATGAGCTGGGCGGCACCCTGGCCGCAACGCTGATGGAGTGATGGAGGGACGGTATGCCAGGAATCGCCGAACTTGCGCTAGGGGCGGCGCCCATCGCCGGTGGTGCGATGCTCGGGGTGATCGCGGGCAATCTCAAACCGCCGGACATCCGCGGCATGATCACCAAGGACCTCGACCTGCTGGACCGATTGCCGGCCGAGGATGTCGAGCGGAAGGCGCGGCTCAAGGCCAGTATCGACGAACGAATCGACGGCCTGATCGATGCGAGTGACCGCAGTCGCGAGATCCGTGAAGCCGCGATGTCCTACCGCGGGAATTGGCGGGACATCGTCGTTTTCGTCTGCGCGCTGCTGTTCACGTTCATCTGGTGGAACGTCAGTCACAGCCGGTCCAACTGGCTGGTGATGTTCATTGCGATGATCATCGTGTCTGTCGCCGCGGGCATCTACGCGGGCCGCGGTGTGACGCGTGCGATCAGTACGTTCCTGCACCGCAACGACGCCAACCCGCAGCCCTGAGCCACCCTCAGTAGTGGTACGTGTCGGACGGGGCCGGCACGTGATCCGGATCGTCGCTGTACTCGGGTTCGTGGATGCCGTACGCCCTGGCCAGATCGAGGATCTTGTTGGCCCGGGCGATACGGGGCAGGTCCGACCCGTTGCGGATCTCCCCGCCGTCACGCTGGAATTCGGCGAAAAACTCTTTGGCCCAGCTGATCTCGTCCTGGGAGGGGGCCAGGCCCTCGTTGACCGTCGGGCACTGGTCTGGCGTCAGGCAGATCTTGCCGGTCATTCCGAACTCGGCCGAGACCGCGGTGGCCTCCGATAGCCGCAGCGCGCTGGACCCCACGGTGGGGCCGTCGATGGCTCCGGGTAGCCCGGCGGCCTTGGCAGCGATGGTGAACCGTGACCGCGCATACGCCAGGGTTGCCGGGTTCTCGCCGAAGCCGGTGTCGCGCCGGAAGTCGCCGATACCGAAGGCAAGCCGGAACGCGCCCTTGGCTGAAGCGATCTCGGTGATCCGCTCCAGGCCGCGGGCGGTCTCGACCAGCGCGACGATCGGCACGTCGGGCAGGCGGCGGGCCGTCTCGGTGACGTGGTCCACCGACTCGACCATGGCCAGCATCACACCGCCGACCGATGTGCCGGCCAGCATCTCCAGGTCATCGGCCCACCACGGGGTGCCGAAGCCGTTGATCCGGACCCAGTCGCTGTTGTCGTCGGCCAGCCACCGGGTCACCTTCTCGCGCGCGGCCACCTTGTCCTTGGGGGCCACCGCATCCTCGATGTCGAGGACGACGATGTCGGCGCGGGAGCGGGCCGCCGGGGCGAACCGCTCATACTGTGCGCCGTTTACCAGCAACCAGCTCCGGGCCAATACCGGGTCGATCCGGAATCCGGGCTCGGTGGGATGGGACTCATCGGAGAAGGGCTGGTCATACACGCCGTCAATCGTCGCTTACTGCCTATGCCGGGGTGAAAGCGGCCCCGAACACCCGCTCGGTGTTCTCCCAGTGCCGCTTTGCGGCTGCTTCGTCATACACCGCCGCATGATCGGGCACCGCGAAGCCGTGCGCTGCGGGATAGAACTCGATGGTGTGGTCGACGGCGGCGCCCGACAACGCGTCCTCCAGCCGTTTGGCGTCGTCTTCGGTGAAAGAGGCGTCGTTCTCGGCTGCGGCCACGTAGACCACGGCCTGGATCTTGTCGGCCAGCAGGTGGGGGCTGTCCGGATCGTCGGCGACTGCCAGCCGGCCGCCGTGGAAGGAGAGCGCGGCCGCGACCCGCTCCGGCACCCGGGTGGCGACGATCAGGGATGCCCGCCCGCCCATGCAGTAGCCGGTGGTGCCGAACTTCTCCCCGGTGACATCCGGCCGGGCCGCGAGGTAGTCGAAGAACGCCTCGGCGTCGGCGGCGAGGATCTCCGGGGTGAGCGTGCTCATCAACTCGAAGAGCTTTTTGCGCTGCTCCTGGTCGGTGAACACGGTGTTGAGGTCGATGGGTCCCCAGCCGGGGTTTCGGTAGTAGACGTCGGGTACCAGCACGACGTAACCGAATCCGGCCAGCTTCGCCCCCATCTCTTCCATGGTGGGTCGCAGGCCGCCGGCGTCCGGGAACAAAACGACCCCAGGCCAGGGGCCGTCTCCCTCCGGCGTGGCGACGGTGACGCGGCAGGTGCCATCGGAGGTGGTGATCGTGTCAGTGGTGGTCGGCATGGCTACCGTTCTACTCCCCGTGACGGCACGTAAGCTGAGTGTGTGCCGATCCAGACCCCCTACGAGGACCTGTTGCGGAAGGTGACCGAGCAGGGGGTGGTGAAATCCGATCGCACCGGTACCGGCACCCGCAGTCTGTTCGGGCACCAGATGCGTTACGACCTGGCCGCCGGCTTTCCGTTGATCACCACCAAGAAGGTGCACACCAAATCGGTCATCTACGAGCTGCTGTGGTTCTTGCGCGGAGAGTCCAACGTGCGGTGGCTGCAGGACCACGGTGTCACCATCTGGGATGAATGGGCCAGTGAGACAGGCGATCTCGGTCCGGTTTACGGCGTGCAGTGGCGTTCGTGGCCGACTCCGTCAGGTGAACACATCGACCAGATCTCGAACGCCCTCGATCTGCTCAAGCGTGATCCCGATTCGCGGCGCAACATCGTCTCGGCGTGGAATGTCGGCGAGATCCCGCAGATGGCGCTGCCGCCGTGCCACGCCTTCTTCCAGTTCTATGTGGCTGACGGGAAGTTGTCCTGCCAGCTCTACCAGCGGAGCGCAGACCTCTTCCTGGGTGTGCCGTTCAACATCGCCAGCTATGCCCTGCTGACGCACATGATGGCCGCGCAGGCCGGGCTGGGCGTCGGTGAGTTCGTCTGGACCGGCGGTGACTGCCACATCTACGACAACCACGTCGAGCAGGTGGCCCTGCAGCTGAGCCGGGAACCCCGGCCGTATCCCGAACTTGTTCTGGCGCATCGTGATTCGATATTCGACTACACCTATGAGGACGTCGCGATCGTGAATTACGATCCGCATCCGGCGATCAAGGCTCCTGTCGCTGTATGACCGACGATCTTCGAGCCCTGTCGATGATCTGGGCCCAGTCGACCTCTGGCGTCATCGGCCGGGACAACGACATCCCGTGGCACTTGCCGGAGGATCAGGCCCGGTTCAAGCAACTCACCCTCGGGCAAACCGTGGTGATGGGTCGCCTGACGTGGGAATCGTTGCCCGCCAAGGTCCGTCCGCTGCCTGGGCGGCGCAACGTCGTCATCACCCGCGACCCCGGGTACGTGGCCGAAGGCGCCGAGGTGCTGACCGGACTCGATGACGTCTTCCGGGGCTGGGTGATCGGCGGGGCCCAGATCTATGCGCAGGCTCTTCCACACGCCGTCCGGTGCGAGGTGACCGAGATCGACGTCGACCTGCCGGCCGTCGCGGGGGATGCGTTGGCGCCGGTGCTCGACGACTCCTGGACCAAGACCACCGGGGAGTGGATGACCAGCGGCTCGGGACTTCGGTACCGGTTCTGCAGCTACGTGCGGGCGCGGTAGCCGGCCAGCCTGCGCACTTCGCTGTCGGGGTCGTCGGCCGCGAGCTCGTCGATCCGTTTCTCCAGGGCCTTCACCTCGTCGCTGTCGAGGTTGCCGGGGCCCATGGGGCCGATCAGATCGCTGATGACGATGACCGCGTGGCAGCGGATCAACGGCTTGGAATGGTCGAGTCCGAGCCGGGTGCCGGGCAGGTCAGCGGCGTCGAGCGTGCAGTATCCACGTCCCGGCTTCAGATCTTCTGCCACGATCGGCGCGACAGACGGATCCGCGAGCCCGGCGGCCAACAGTGTGTAATCCAGCGGCGGGTGCCCTCGCCCCTGATCGCGAAACGAACGGTACGGCGCGGCGACCGCGGCCGATCTGCTGCCCGCCGGCAGCTCGGTGCGGGCCAACACCTCCAGGCCGACGCCGAGGCGGCCCAGGGCAGTCGCCACCCAGTCGTGGGCGTTGCCGCGGAGCGGTAGCGCTGCCCACAGTGCGTCCAACACCTCGGGCGTCGCGATGTTCAGGTCCGCGAGGAGTTTGGCGCCCACCCACGCGGTCTCGGGGTGGCCGAGTGCCGCAATCCCGACCGGCACCGCGGCGGTACCGGTGTCGAGCAGGAGTTCGATCGCGCGTTCCCGGCCGAGTTCGGTGGGTGGCCCGGGGGCCAGTCCTGCCGCCGCGGCGAGGGCTGACACCCGCTGCTCAACCGGCATGGCCAGCACGTTTCGTTCGGTCTCGGCTGCGGCGACGTACTCGGGAAAGTGGCGCCGCAGTTCATCGGCGGTCAACGACCTAACGAGCAGCTCCGCGTCCTCGTCATCGAGGTAGACCACAGCGTCGGCGGGCAGGGTGCCGTCGGCGACGAGCGCCGTGCGGGTTCGGGCAGCGATGTTGAGCATCGCCTCCGCGAACCGCTCCCATTCCTGTTCCCACTGCGCGCGGGGCAGCCCGGTGACGGCTGCGCTGAGCCGCTCACCCCACTGCGGATCGGTGTCGGCCCACTCGTAGTGCTGGTATTCCCAGTCGGGCGGGCTGAACCGGCAGTCCGGGTCATCGACCGACTCCTCGGTGGCCAGCGCCAGGTTGGGGAGGTAGATCACCCCGGTGGTCTCGGCGTAGAACTCGCTGAACGCCACGGCGTACGGCGTCTCGGCGTCGGCCGCCTCGACCATCTCGCGGACCGCCTTCGCGGCGGCCATGCTCAACTCCGTCTCGAACGCATCCCAGTCGAACGCCACGCGGACCAGTATCGCCAATCCGCTTCGCTACTTGTCGGGCCCCTCGCTCCAATCCGCTTCGCTACTTGTCGGTCCCCTAGGGAACGATGGTCGGGTGGCCACACTGACTCCCACGCAGGCCCGCCGCATCGCCGTCGCGGCGCAGGGTTTTCACGAATCCAAACCCCGCGGCCCGGTCACCCGTGCGCACCTGCGCAAGCTGATCTCCCGGATTCAGGTGCTGCAGCTGGATTCGGTGTCGGTGGCGGTGCGGGCGCACTACGCCCCCGTGTTCAGCCGGCTGGGACCGTACGACCGCGACACATTGGACCGGGCCGCGTGGTCGCACAGCGCGCGTTCACCCAGGCTGCTGGTGGAGTATTGGGCACACGAGGCCGCACTGATGTCCGTCGAGGACTGGCCGCTGCTGCGGTGGCGGATGCGGGAGTACACCCACGGCCGGTGGGGCACCGAGATCGTCCGGAAGAACCCCAAGCTGGCCGAGGACATCGTCGCTGCCGTCGCCGAACTCGGCCCGTCGACCGCCGGACAGATCGAGGCTCACCTGGAATCGGAGCCGCGCGGCCGCAAGGGACCGTGGTGGGACCGCAGCGAGACCAAGTGGGTGGCCGAGGCGCTGTGGTCCTCGGGGGTCTTGACGACGGCGACGCGAGTGGGGTTCGCCCGGCACTACGACCTCACCGAACGGGTGCTGCCACCGGAAGTACTGGGCCGGGAGGTCGGCGACGAGGAGGCAGTTCGCGAGCTCGCGCTCCGGGCCGCCACCGCGCTGGGCGTCGGCACCGAGGCCGATATCCGTGACTACTTCCGGATGGGGGCCAGACAGGTCAAGCCGGCCATCGCCAAGCTGGTGGCAGACGGGGAGCTGGAGCCCGTCGACATCGACGGAACCCCGGCGTATCTCCGCGCGGGCCAGGCCGTGCCGCGCCGTGACCGCGGGACAGCGCTGCTGTGCCCGTTCGACCCGTTGATCTTCTTCCGCCCCCGGGTGGAGCGGATGTTCGATTTCCACTACCGGATCGAGATCTACACACCCGCGCCCAAACGCCAATTCGGTTACTACGTATGGCCGTTCCTGCTGGACGGTGAACTGGTGGCGCGGGTGGACCTGAAACGCACCGACGCGGCGCTGCAGGTGCCGGGCGCGTTCATCGAGAACGGCCAGGACCCCGCGCGGGTGGCGGAGGCCCTGGCCGTCGAGCTGAGGACGATGGCGTCGTGGCTGGGGGTGGGCGAGGTCGAGGTGGGGGGCCGTGGCGACCTCGCCGAGCCGTTACGTCGCCGGTTCCTCAGCTAGCTCGGGGACCCCGCGTCCTCGGATCATGTTGGTGATGAAGATGATCCCGCCGATCACCAGCCACACGATGCCGCCGATCTTGGCCAGCGCGTCGGCGTTGATCAACACGTAGCCGATGATCAGGAAGCCGATGGTCGGCACCACGAGGTGCAGCAGGTAGTTCTTCGACTTCTGGCGCACCAGGTAGTACCAGATGACCGAGGCGTGCAGCAGGCAGAAGCCGAACAGCGCACCGAAATTCACCAGCGACGAGATCAATCCGATCTGACCGACGAAGAACAGCACCAGCACCAGGCTCAGGGCGCTGACCACCAGGATGGCTGCGATCGGCACCTTGCGGGAGCTGATCGTGGACAGGAATGCGGGCAGCTGGCGGTCGCGGCTCATCGAGAACAGCAACCGGCTGGTGGCGGCCTGGGCTGCCATCGCGTTGGCGAAACCGACGGCCAGCACGTTGACCACGAAGAACGCGTTCATCCAGCCGGTGCTCGACGCGGCCTGCACCAGTAGGAAGAACGCGTTGCCCACCTCGTCGTCGCTGAACGATTCGCGGCCTCCGGCCAGCAGGCTGGCCAGCCAGGTCTGGGTGATGAACAGGAACGCCACCACGAACAGGGCGACGATCATCGCCCGGCCGGCCGGGTTCTTCTTACCGGTCGATTCCTCGGCCAGTGTCGAGATGCCGTCGAAGCCCAAGAAGCTCAGCACCGCGATCGACAGCGCGGCCGCGATCAAGGGCGCGGTGACCACCTCGGAGTTCCAGATCGGCAGCGCACTCCAACCGACGTCGGGGAGGGACTGTCCGTTGATGGCGCGTACCGCGATGATCACGAAGAGCACGACGAAAACCAGTTCCACGGCGAGGAATACGCGGTTGACGAGCTTGAGCGAACCCACGCCGAGCAGGTTGATGATGGTGTTCACCACCACGAAGACGATCGCCCACACCCAGCGCGGAGTGTCCGGGAAGAGTCCGACCATCGATTCGGCGGCGAAGACGTAGAGCAGAGTGGGGATCAGCAGGTAATCGAGCAGTATGGCCCAGCCTGCGAAGAAGCCCAGGCCGGGGTGGATTCCGCGGCCCACATAGGCGTACACCGATCCCGCCAACGGGAACGACTTGGCCATCTGGGAGTAGGCCAGCGCGGTGAACACCATCGCGATCAGCCCGATCAGGTAGACCAGCGGCACCATGCCCGACGCGCTGTTGTAGACCGTCCCGAAGATGGTCCACGGTGCGATGGGCACCATGAACACCAAGCCGTAGACGATGAGGTCGGCCGTTGAGACGGAGCGGCTGAGTTCCTGCTTGTAGCCGAATGATTCGAGATCGCGTTGCCCTTCACCGGTGGTGAGATGGGCGGCGGCCGCTTCGGTTGCCATGGCGTTCCTGTCGAGTCGAAGGTGAGAAGGGTCAGACCCGGGCGGCAGCGGCCAGATCGTGCTGATGCAGGAACTCGGCGATCACCGAGCGGAACTCCTCGGGTTTCTCCAGATGAGTGCAGTGGCTGGTGCCGGGGAACACGTGACTGCGGGCATCGGGAATGAGGTCGGCATAGGGCTGCCAGGTCGCCGGGGTGGCCTCGTCGAACTCGCCGGCGATGACGAGTGCCGGGGCGGTGACCGACGGCAGCCGGTCGATGATGGTCCAGTCGCGCAGAGTCCCGATGACGTGAAACTCATTGGGGCCGTTCATCGTGTGGTACACGGTCGGCTCGGCCTCCATCTGGGCCACGGTGTCGGCGAAGTCCTTGGGCATCGGCTCGACCCGGCAGACATGGCGACGGTAGAACTCCTCCGTTGCGGCCAGGTATTCGGGATCGGTGACCGTGCCATCGGCCTCGTGACGCTCCAGCGCGGACCGGACCTCCGGGGGCAGTTGGGCGCGAAGTTCGGCGGCGCCCTCGACCCACAACTGCATCGAGGCAGGCGAGTTGCAGATTGACAGCGAAGCCAGTCCCTCCGGGACACGGACGGCGATCTCGGCGCCGAGCATGCCGCCCCACGACTGTCCGAGCACGTGATACCGGTCGATCCCGAGGGCCTCGCGGACGGTGTGGAACTCGTCGACGAAGAGCTGCGGTGTCCAGAAGCCGGCAGGGGCGTCGGGCAGGTGTGTGCTGTTACCGCAACCCAACTGGTCGTAGTGGATGACGGTGCGGCCGGTCTCGTCGGCCAGCGCGGCGATGTTGGCGACATAGTTGTGGGCCATGCCGGGGCCACCGTGCAGGACGAACAGGGGGAGGGCGCCGGGGTGCGCGGATTTCGGGGTGGTGATCTGGACCCAGGTCTCGTGGCCGCGGAAGGCCACCGTGCGGGTGGAACAAGGCATGGCGGACAGCATGGACCAATAATGGTCTCGCAACAAGACCATTAATCAGAATTTAATTTGAGACGTCGATATTGTGTGCCCATGGGGAATCCCGAGCCGCAGACGACAGAGCCCGTGGGCGCCATGCCCGGGTTGCTCGAGCGCGAACTCGAATCCTCCTCGCGGGTGGACGAGATCACCGACCGTCTCGTCACCGCATTGGCGATCGGCGAATACCTGCCCGGATCCCGCCTGCCTGCCGAGCGTGAACTCGCCGCGTCCCTGCGGGTCGGGCGGATGACGGTACGAGCGGCCCTGTCCAGGCTGGTCGAGCTGGGCTTGGTGGAGACCCGGCGCAGCGGCCGCGGCGGCGGCACCTACGTGCTGCAGCAATGGCCGGAATCGTCGACCGCCGCCGTCGGGCGCACCCTGACCATGCGGCTCGATGAACTGCGGGACCGCTGCGACGCCATCTGCCGCATCCACGGTGCGGTGTGCCGTGCAGCCGCGGAGTCGCGCACCGATCACGATCTGTCCATGCTGCGGGAACGGCTTGAGGCCTACCGTTGCGCCGAGAGCGGACTGGCCGCCCAGCAGGCGGACAGCGCGTTGCACCTGGCGATCATGGACGCGGCCGGCAATCCGGTGCTCAAACAGATGCTGCTCGAGTTGGAAGCCTCCGTGAGCATCGCCGCACCGGCCCACCTGTGGGGTGAATCGGCGACCATGCGCCACATGGAACTACGGGCCCTGCGGGAGCACGAACAGCTGATCGATGCGATCGCCGGGCGTCGCGGGGACGACGCCGAAGCACTGGCACGCGCACACCTGGCGATCGACTTCGAACACATCACGGCCGCGATGCGGCGCGCCGGAGGCCTGGCCGACTGATGGTCGGCCAGGGCGCCTAGCCGAGGAACCGCTCGCGGTAGTCGCGGAATCGCTCGGCAAGAGCGGCCGGATCGAGGTTCAGGTTCGCCGCGTCGTAGATGACCCCGCCGTAGCGTCCGCGCGGGTGTTCGGTGAGGAAGTCGGTCATCGCCGCACGTACATCGTCACCGAACGGCTGGTCGGCGAGTCGGTAGATGTCGGCCAGCGTGGCCCGCTCGTCAGCCATGAAGTCGTCGAACCGGACGTCGATGGATTGCCCGGCGGGCAGCACATCGCGGTCGCGGATGCAGCCGGTGAGCAGATCGTCGATGCGGTTCAGCCAGTGCCCGGTCATCTTGGCCACATCGGGCTGAGCCACGGCCATCCGCATGGCATAGCAGATCATGGTCATCATCGACAGCGTCACGTCGACCGGATCGCGGTGGGTGACAACGAAAGTCGCGTCCGGGAACGTCCCGGCCAGGGTCGGGAACTGTTCCAGATGCTGTGGTGATTTGAGTACCCAGCGGGTTCCGCCGCGCAGCCATTGCATCGCCTGCAGGCTGCGCTTGACGTACGCGTATGACGGCGCCTGGTCGTGTGCCTTGTAGTGGGCGGTGAAACTCGGCACGTAATAGGTCGTTTCGAACAGCATGCCGGAGATGTCGTTGGCCAGGAGCTGGATCTCCTCGTGCGCGTGCTCGACGGTCATGTCATGCATGCGGCGAAACTCCGGCAACGAGGTGTTCACCAGTTCCAGGCCGGCGGCACAGCGATCGCGGCGCGGTTCGGGTGTGTCCTCTCCGGGGCCGGGCAGCGGTTCGAGGCTTTCCCAATAGGGCAGGTAGCGGAGAGTGGGATCGGCGGCGAGGAGGTTGTGCAGATGCGTGGTGCCGGTACGGGGGAGACCGCAGATGATGATCGGTCGTTCGATCGCGATGTTCTCGATCTCGGGATGATCAGCGATCAGTGCCTCCAGGCGCAGCCGGTTGACCAGGTTGCCCACCAACTGCTCGAATGCGATCGCGAGTCCCGTATCGGACAAGCCCGCCTCGTCGCGCAATGCGGTACAGAGCACGTCGAGACGTTCCCGGAACGCCGGGTCGCCGAAATCGTCCAGCCCGGTGCGCTCGGTTGCGACCGCCAGCACCGCGTCCGGATTGAGATCCAGATTCGCGCCGTAGGCGGCCAGTCCGTCGCGGATGAGTTGGGCCGCAGGGGGATACACCGGATTGGCCAGATCATCGAACCGGATCGGCGCCGGACGTTGCATGCTGGTGGTCACAGGGCCGCTACCTCGGCCACGTCCACAACCCGGCACTGTGGGTGCGCCGGGGTCTCCTCGGGCAGGAACCAGCGCAGCCAGATGAGACCCTTGGACCTCCCCGCCGTCGACACCCAGTTCGGGTGCCCGGGATCCTTGTCGCTGATCACGATCCGCCAGGATCCGTCCGGTTCGTAGGTGACGTGCGCGCCGTTGATCGTGACGCGTTCGTGGGTGTAGTCGTAGGTGTGCAGGAACGGATTCCACAGGCACAGATTCCAGAACACGCACTCAGGTGAGGTGCCCTCGATGACCAGGGCCTGATCCGGCGTCAGATCGTAGGAGCCCATGGAGTACGCCGCGTCACCGGCGGACCACCCGTAGGCGTTCTGGGGGACCGGGAACGGCGGGTGCAGCTGATTGGCGGGCTCCACCTTGGTGGGCAGGAAGGAAACCTGTTCGTGCAGCCAGTTCTTGGCGTAGCGGAAGCGGCGGGCCAGCTCCGCGGCACTGTCTGAACGCCGGGCGGGCGGATTGAGCGTCTCGATCCGCCACACCGGCCGGCGCCCGGTGGCAGAATCGTTCAGATAGTCACGGGTCAAGGCGAATTCGGCGTCGGCTTCCAGTTTGAGCCAGGCGCCCGGGTGCTGGTCGGGACTCATGATGAACTCGAAGTTCCCGTCCTCGTCGAATTCCAGATCGCGATCGTTGATGGTGCCGACGATGCGGTCGCTGTATCGGCCCTCACCCGGCCCGCCGTAGACCGTCAGCGACAGGTACACCGCGTCACCGCGGTTGCCGGTGACGCGGTAGGTGCGGTCCGGGTTCAGCGGGGCGAGCTGATAGAAGGCGTCCGCGTTGTCTCCGCCCCATTTGAGGTAGGGGCTGGTGACGTCGATCAGGATCGGCTTGTCGCGGTCGCCCCGCACATAGGCGTCGACGCTGACCTGCAGCACGCTGAATGCCAGGCGGTATCCGTCGAGCAGGTCGGGTTCGCTCAGCGCAGGTTCGGCGTTGAGCAACTTCTGCTCGATGCCGCGCACCTCGTCGAGAAGCGCGTTGAACGCCTCGGACAGCTCGGCCTTGTCGGTCATTGGTGATCCTTCCTTCGGGGGTGGGTAAGTCCGGCTCCTTCGATCAGCAAGGAGCACAGTCGGTCTGCGGTGTCGTCGACGTCCACGTCCGGCTCCATGTGGGCGGTGTAGAACGCGGTACCGAGTACTGCTTGGTAGACCATGTCCACGTCGACATTGGGGTGGACATGGCCCTGTTCAACGCCGGAGGAGACCAGAGACCCGAAGGCGGCCTTGGTCCGCTCATCGAGCAGTTGTTGGGTCCGGATGTGCAGCTCCGGGTCGCGACGGCGTTCGGTGAGTATCCCGAGCGCGGCGGCCTCGACCACCGGATCACGCCAGAACGTGAGCACCGCGCGGGCGAAGGCGCGCAGATCAGTCTCGAAATCTCCTGATGCCGATAGGAGTTCGCCGCCGGGAGGCTGGCCGAATGCGGCGTCGAAGACCAGGTGGGCCTTCGACGGCCACCGCCGGTAGATGGTGGGCCGGCTGACGCCGGCCTCGCGCGCGATGGCCTCGATGGACAGCTGGTCATAGCCGTCACATGCGAGCAGGCGACGGGTGGCGCTCATGATGTCGCGCTGAGTTTGTGGATCACGCGGCCGTCCGGGGCCTGTGAGCGAGGACACACGATTAAATTACGATGCGTCACGTAATTAAGTCAAGGCTCAAGTTTTGACGCATGCGACGGGACATGGGATCGCGATCCGGTCAGGTTCCTTGGTCGATCAGGTCGAACACCATTAGCGCGTGTGAAAAGCGTTGTGGAGTAACGCCTATCGGGCCATAGGGGTGATCCAGCATGAAGACCAGGAACAGCAGCAACGACAGCAGAACGGTCACCGTGCTCACCAGGATCATGTGGGCGCGGTTGTTCTCCAGCCGCATGAAGCTCGCGAGGGTGATCAGGACCAGACTGCCGAAGATCAGCGCGCACCACAGCAGTGGGGGTATTCGTGGACTCGAGTTGAGGATCCGTGCGCTGCGGTCCGAGGTCAGGACGGCCAGTTGGCTGAGGAACTGGCTTTCGATCGGGGTCGCGGTGGCGTCGGGTTTGGCGGTGCCGACGATGCGATACATCTCGGTGAGTGCGTGCCGGCCGTCGTTGTTGATGGTGCCGAACTCCTCCTTGCCCCATTCCGGGCCCTGGACTGCGGCCGCATACCTGCGGAGTTGTTCGCGCACCTGGGCCTGTTCCGGCTGCGGCATGGCCACGGTCTGGCGATACATGGTTACCAACGTCGAGGCTTCGTTGGACACGTTCGTCTCAGCTGAAAGGTATTGCTGCCATCCGACGACCACGGTGAACCCGAGGAGCGCCCCGTAGACGAGGCCGACGACCGTGAGGAACGGCGACAACACCGAGTTGTGTTCTGGTCGTGTGTCACGCGCGATGACCCGGCTGGCCAGCAGCACGCTACCGACCGCCAGTGCCACCGCGCCGACGACCACCACGGCGAGCATGGTCCAAGCTCCGAACAACCCGAAGTCGCCCATAGTCGACCAAGGATGTCAGCAAAATACTCGGCGCGGAGGTGGATCTTTCCGTTTGGCCTGCGGTTGGCAGATCAGATCATCTGCAGTGCGGCGAGATGGAGATCGGTCGAGGCGAAGGTATTGGCGGGCTTGATGCGCTTGTGGGCGACGCCACCGAGGCGCCGCTCGGAGAAGATGATGCGGCCATCCGGGCTGAACCCGATCTCCAGTTCGGTCACCACACCTGTTGCGCTGAGCAGGGGGTGCTCCCACACCATGGTGCGGTACTCCGCGTTGGGTCCGCTGTCGAAGATCAGGTCCCAGTCCTTCTCGTTGGCGCGTTCTCGGACCAGATCCAGTATTTCGTAGTGCACGGTCGCTCCTCTCGTGATCGCTGTCGTTCGGTATGGCGGAGATATGTTGTGCTGCAGGGGGATCGGTGGGATTCTCGCAGAAAGCACCGAGCTTGTTCGTGCCCCAAGTTTGGTGTAGTCAGTGTCCGGCGTCTGTCCGCTGATCGGCCCGGCACTCGGGCCAACCCGGATCCGCCGATCGGGGGACAACGAGGGCCGAAAGGTACTGGGGTGGGTCGGTCTGGATATCCGCCGGGCGGCTCAGGATGCAGCGACCACCCTCAGGAACTCTGGGCGCGGTCGTACTCAGCTGCGCCGGAGATGGCGAGTGCCACGGCGCCGGTCACGGCGGCGATGAAGGCGATGACGACCAACCAGCCGTATCCCGGCCGTGAGGCATCACCCAGCAGCACGACGCCGACAATGCCGGGCACCACGGTTTCGCCGACCACCAATGCCGCCGCCACGCCGTTCACCGAACCCACCTGCAGGGCAACGGTGAACAGGTAGAAGCCGCCGAGGCCCGCGACCAGCACGGCCCACATCGCCGGGTCCGCGATCAGCACGCGGAGGTTCAGGGGATCGAGACCGTCGACGAGTCGTATCGCCACCGCCATCGCCCCGTAGAGCACGCCGGCGATCAGGCCCGCGGGCACGGCAGCATTGCGCCCGAGCAGCCGGACCAGTGCGGCGCCCAGACCGAGGATGATCGCGGACACCACCAGGACACCCCAGTGCGTGACCGCGCCGGGATCCCGGTCGCCCAGGGGTCCCGCGGTGGCTCCCAGGATGCACAGCGCCACAAGAACTATGGCGATCGCGGTCCAGTCGCGCCGATGGAGCCGAACGTGGAGAACGAACAGGCTCAACACGGCGGTGACCACGAGATTGGCGCTGATGATCGTCTGCGACAGGAACAGTGGGATCAACCGGGCCGAGACCAGGCTGCCCACGAAGCCGAGTAAGTCCAGCGCCATGCCTGCGATGAAGACCGGGGCGAGCATCGCGCCGATCGTCGAACGCAGGGTGGGGCCGCGGTCTGCGGTTTCGGTTGCGTCGACGGAATGGCTTGCGGCGTACGACTGCAGCACCGAGGCGGTGCCGTAACCGACGCACGCGAGCAACGCGGCCGCTACTCCGATCAGCACTGCGAACCGCCGGACATCAGGCGATTGTAGGAGCGCGACAGGCGCGGCAGGGCGAACCGGCGCCGATTTCTACCGCAGGGTCGTGGTTGTGGCGGCACTGACAACCCTGGCGTGGAAATCGGCGCGCTGCCGATCCGCGCCGGACCCGTCAACGGTCCGGACCCCGCAACAGTAGGGTGGGCGAGTGGCCGAGATCGCGCCGCTGCGCGTGCAGCTGATCGCCAAGACGGAATTCCAGGCACCGCCTGACGTGCCGTGGAGCACTGATGCCGATGGCGGGCCCGCGCTCACCGAGTTCGCCGGCCGGGCCTGTTACCAGAGTTGGTCGAAGCCCAATCCGAGGACGGCGACCAACGCGAGCTACATCCGTCACATCATCGACGTCGGGCATTTCTCGGTGCTCGAACACGCCTCGGTGTCCTTCTACATCAGCGGTATCTCCCGGTCGGCCACCCACGAGCTGATCCGGCACCGGCATTTCTCCTACTCCCAGCTCTCGCAGCGCTATGTGCCCGAGAACGACGCCGAGGTGGTGGTGCCGCCCGGGTTCGAGGACGACCCGGAGCTGGTGGAGATCTTCACCACCGCCGTCGACGCCAGCCGCGCCACCTACGCCGAACTGCTCGCTCGTCTCGAAGCCAAGTTCGCCGACCAGCCCAACGCTGTTTTGCGCCGCAAGCAGGCCCGACAGGCCGCCCGGGCGGTGCTGCCCAACGCCACCGAGACCCGCATCGTGGTCACGGGCAACTACCGCGCCTGGCGCCATTTCATCGCGATGCGGGCCAGCGAACACGCCGATGTGGAGATTCGCAGGCTGGCGATCGCCTGTCTGCGCGAGCTCGTCGGAGCAGCTCCGGCGGTGTTCTCCGATTTCGAGATTTCGACGCTGGCAGATGGTAGTGAGGTGGCAACCTCCCCGCTGGCGACGGAGGCTTGAGACCACCGGGTAATCTTGGCGCGTGAGTACGAGCGGAATCGATGTAACGGCGCAGTTGGGCACGGTGTTGACCGCAATGGTGACGCCGTTCAAGCCCGACGGCTCGGTTGATCTCGATGCCGCCGCCCGGCTGGCCAATCACCTGGTCGACGCCGGCTGCGATGGCCTGGTGCTCTCGGGTACCACCGGCGAATCGCCGACCACCACCGATGCCGAGAAGCTCGCGCTGTTGCGCGCCGTGCTGGAGGCGGTGGGGGACCGGGCCCGCATCATCGCCGGTGCAGGCAGCTATGACACCGCCCACAGCGTGCACCTGGCCAAGGCCTGCGCCGCCGAGGGCGCACACGGCCTGCTCGTGGTGACGCCGTACTACTCACGGCCCCCGCAAGCCGGTCTGATCGCGCACTTCACCGCCGTCGCCGACGCGACCGGTCTGCCGAACCTGCTCTACGACATCCCGCCGCGGTCCTCCATTCCGATCGCCTGGGAGACCATCCGCGTCCTGGCCGGACACCCGAACATCGTGGGCGTCAAGGACGCCAAGGGTGACCTGCATGGCGGCGGCCAGATCCTCGCCGAGACCGGGCTGGCCTACTACTCGGGCGACGACACCTTGAATCTGCCCTGGTTGGCCATGGGTGCCGTCGGCTTCGTCAGTGTCTGGGGACATCTGGCCGCAGGTCAGTTGCGAGACATGTTGACCGCGTTCAATTCCGGCGATGTCGCCACGGCCCGCAAGATCAACGTGTCGCTGGCCCCGCTGGCCCGTGCCCAGGCCCACCTCGGCGGGGTGACCATGTCCAAGGAGGGCCTACGGTTGCAGGGATTCGATGCCGGTCTGCCACGGCTGCCGCAGATCCCTGCCAGCCCTGCTGAAATCGAGGCGCTGGCCGCCGACATGCGTGCGGCAGCGGTGTTGCGCTAGTGAGCACCGAACTCGCGCCCCCCAAGCCACTGGCCCCCGGCGGTCTGCGAGTTACCGCGCTGGGCGGAATCAGCGAAATCGGCCGCAACATGACGGTCTTCGAGCATCTGGGCAAATTGCTCATCGTGGATTGCGGTGTGCTCTTCCCGGGACACGACGAACCCGGGGTCGACCTGATCCTGCCGGACCTGCGTCACGTCGAGGACCGGCTCGACGATGTCGAAGCGCTCGTCGTCACCCACGCCCACGAGGACCACATCGGCGCTATCCCGTATCTGCTCAAGCTCCGTCCCGACATCCCGGTGGTCGGCTCGAAGTTCACCATCGCGCTGATCCGCGAGAAGTGCCGCGAGCACCGCATCAAACCCGAGTTCATCGAGGTCGCCGAGCGGCAGAGCAGCCAGCACGGGGTCTTCGAGTGCGAATACTTCGCGGTCAACCACTCGATCCCGGGATGCCTGGCCGTCGCCATCCACACCGGTGCCGGCACGGTGCTGCACACCGGTGACATCAAGCTCGACCAGCAGCCGCTCGACGGCCGTCCGACCGATCTGCCGGGCATGTCGCGGCTCGGTGATGCCGGGGTCGACCTGTTCCTGTGCGACTCGACCAACTCCGAACACCCGGGCGTCAGCCCGTCCGAGACCGAAGTCGGCCCGACGCTGCACCGGTTGATCCGCGGTGCCGAGGGGCGGGTGATCGTCGCCTGCTTCGCGTCGAACGTCGACCGCGTGCAACAGATCACGGATGCCGCGGTGGCGCTCGGCCGGAAGGTTTCGTACGTCGGACGCTCGATGGTGCGCAACATGGGCATCGCCCGCGAGCTGGGCTACCTGAAGGTCGACGACGCCGACATCCTCGACATCGGCGCGGCCGAGATGATGCCGGCCGAGAAGGTCGTCCTGATCACCACCGGTACCCAGGGTGAGCCGATGGCTGCACTGTCGCGGATGTCGCGCGGCGAGCACCGCAGCATCACGCTGACCGCGGGCGATCTGATCATCCTGTCCTCGTCGCTGATCCCGGGCAACGAGGAAGCGGTCTACGGAGTGATCGACGCGCTGGCCAAGATCGGCGCCCGCGTGGTCACCAATGCCCAAGCGCGCGTGCATGTTTCCGGCCACGCCTACGCGGGTGAGCTGCTGTTCCTCTACAACGGGGTGCGTCCCCGCAATGTGATGCCGGTACACGGCACCTGGCGGCACATGCGGGCTAATGCGGCGCTGGCCGCCAGCACCGGGGTCCCGCCGGAGAACATCGTGCTGGCGGAGAACGGCGTGAGTGTGGACCTGGTGGCCGGTAAGGCCTCGATCTCCGGTGCGGTGACCGTCGGCAAGATGTTCGTCGATGGATTGATCACCGGGGATGTCGGCGACGCCACCCTCGGCGAACGTCTCATCCTTTCTTCGGGTTTCGTGGCGGTGACGGTGGTCGTGCACCGCGAGACAGGGAAGCCCGCCGCTCCCGCCCACCTGTATTCCCGCGGGTTCTCCGAAGATCCCAAGGCACTGGAGCCGGTGGCCCGCAACGTCGAGCGGGAACTGGAAAGCCTTGCCGCCGATAACATCACGGACCCGACGCGGATCGCCCAGGCCGTCCGGCGCACAGTAGGCAAGTGGGTGGGCGAGACCTACCGTCGCCAGCCGATGATCGTTCCGACCGTCATCGAGATCTAGCCGAATTGGTGCGCCGAGCGACGCGGCGCTGCCGTTAGATTGGGTTGGTGAGCCGTCCCGCACCGCAGGTGCCGTTCGAGCGACGTCGTCCGATTCCCCCGTTGAACTCGGTGGACGAGGTAAAGCGCGCGGTGGTGTACCCGCACGCAATCCGTTTCATGGTGGCGACGATGGCTGTCGCGGCTGTGTTCGTCGTGAGCATGGCCGCCTATGCCATCATCAACCGCGATCACCAGAACATGGTCCTGTACACGGTGTGCGTGGCGGTGTGGCTCGCGTTCTACTTCGGTAGCAACAAATTCGTGTTCCCGCGCCTGCTGAGTCGCTTCTACGACCGGGTGATGCGTGGCGGGGTGCTGTGCGACGTGTATCCGGCCGGTTTTCCGGATGCCAGGACCGCGATTCTGATCGACGCACGGCTACCCGAAGCGCAGGCCGCGCATGTTCACCACACGATCGTCTCCTGGCTCGGATGGCTGGCGTCGAATCCCACGGCCCTCACGCAGGCCGGCGATCTGTTCGCCGACGGTCCGATTCGCAGTGCCGACGAACTCGCCGGCCCGGGGGCGGGCGGTGGATTTCTCGTGGCCGGTGACAAGAATCCGGCCAAGGGCTGGCGGCTGATTCTTCCCGAGACGAATCCGCGTGACCCGCACCGGCCGTACTCGAATGGTCTTGTGGTTCAGGTCGACACGCCGAGCCTGGAGTCAGCCGGCAAGTAGCAGGACCCCACCGGTCAGCAGGGCGACGACCTTGATGAGCTCGAACGCGACGTAGACGTAGTGCGCCTGCGACCGCCCCGCTGCTTCCTCCCCCGGGGCGACGGCCAACACGGCGTTCGAGCGCTGAGTCAGCTTGGGCCGCACGGCGATCAGTTGCACGGCCAGCGCCGCGACCGCAATCGCGAAGGCCGTGATGGTTGCCGTCGACGGGCGGTGCATGGCGAGGGTCACGATGATGGCAACGGCGAACGCGGTTTCCACGGTGTTGAGCGCACGGAAAACCATGCGCCCGATGCCGAGTCCGATCTGCAGCGTCACACCCGGCGCCCGGAACTTCAGCGGCGCCTCGATGAACGAGATCGCCAGCACCATGCCCAGCCAGCAGAACGTCACGGCGACCGCGACAGCCAGACCGGCATTCATCGTGAATCTCCTTTCGGGCCCAGACGGGCCACGCACAGATCCGGTTCGACGAATGCGTCGAGCCGCTCGACCGCAACGGGTGCATGCCAGCCTTCCAACGCCCCCTGCATCAAACCCAGGTGGATCGGGCACACGACCGCGGCGCGGGTCTGGGCAAGTTCCAGAAATGGGCAGTGGCGCAATCGGAGCTGGTCATCCTCGGGCGGCTCGGGCGCGAAGCCGATGTCGCTGAGTGTCTGTACGAGGGCGTCAACGGGGGAGTCGGCAGCCGGGCGCGGCATCGTGCGTCCCCAGGCGCGACCCACCTCCCGGGCCTTGGCCGCCGGATCGTCGTCGGCGGCCAATCCGTTGGCGAGGATCTCGGCCAGCATCCGGTAGTGGGTCGGCCCGGCCGGGTCCATCCGGCGCACCGCCCGGTACAGCTGCGGGGGGCGTCCGGGGCCGCGGTGGTGAGGTTGGACACGTTCCACCTGTCCGGCGGCCTCGAGGTGTTCCAGGTGAAACCGCACGGTGTTGGCGTGAACTGCGAGTTCGGAAGCGATCTGCGCGATGGTCATCGGCGCGGCCGAGACCTTCAACGTGCTCAGCACGTCGACCCGGCGCTTCCCGACGGCGGTGACCATGGCTAGAGTTTATACAACTGGATGTTGTAGAAACTAGGGCCACGCACCGCCGATCCGGAAAGGGACTTGTCCGATGGCTGAAGACCTGTCTGGCCACGACGGTGTCGAGCTGCTGCTGTGGCGCTTCTACAGCAAGGCGCTTTCCGATCCGCTGCTTGCCGAGCCGTTCTCCGAACTGCGCGCGAAAGGCCTGCGATCCCATCTGCCCGTCATGTGTGACTTCTGGGAGACCGTGCTGTTCCGTGCCGGGCTCTACCAGCGCAGCGCGCTGATCGTGCACCGTGAACTGCACGCCCGTCATCCGTTGTCGGCGGAGCATTTCGTGCGTTGGCTGACGTTGTGGACCGACACCGTCGACGAGCTGTTCGAGGGCCCGCACGCCGAGCGGGCCAAGCTCCAGGCGGGGCGCATCGCCAAGGCCATGCACCGGCGACTGGCCGGCGTCGATGCCGCCGAGCTCGACGCTCTGGTTGCCTGCTAACGCTTTTCGGCGAAGGCCGTCCATTCCACCTGTGAGGCAGCCAGATTCCGGCCCGATGGTGAAATGTAGTGCTCGATGAGGTAATCGGGCCCGG
Organism: Mycolicibacterium nivoides; assembly: GCF_003855255.1. Lineage (NCBI taxonomy): Bacteria > Bacillati > Actinomycetota > Actinomycetes > Mycobacteriales > Mycobacteriaceae > Mycobacterium > Mycolicibacterium nivoides. Next base: position 623,297 of record NZ_CP034072.1, read on the forward strand.
CCTGCTCGGCCAACCGCCAGCCGTAGGGCTCGACGAAGGCCGCCACCCGCTCGGGGGCGAGCCCGAACTGCCACAGCCGGCTGCGAACCCGGAATCGCCGATACAACGATTCGGCCCCGTACCGGTTGGTGCCGTCGATGAAATCGCTGCGGACATACGTGAACGCCAACCGGCTCCCCGGCGCCGCCGAGCGGAGGAACTCAAACGTCGACCCGACGCCATCGGCGCTCAGATACTGCGTCACGCCCTCCCATACGAAGAAGGTGCGGTGTGTACCGAGGTGGCCGTGCCTGGCGAGTTCGGCCGCCAGGTCGTCGCGTTCGAAATCCACCGGCACCAGGTGCACCGAGTCCGGCACGGTTCCCAGCGCCCGGCGCACCACCGAGCGTTTGCGTTCGATGTTCACGGGCAGGTCCACCTCGAACACCGGGATCGCGCTGTGCCGGGCCAGGCGGCAGCCCTTGGTGTCCAGGCCGGCGCCGAGAATCACCACGGCGTCGATGTCCGCCAACGCCTGCGTGAGCTTGTCGCCGATGTAGCGCTTGCGACAGGTCAGGTTCGCCCAGAGCCCCGGACCCGAGCGCTCGGTGGCCTGGATCAGAAGTCTGCGGGCAACGGACCATCGTGTGGCCCGGGTGAATGCGCGCAGCGCGGGCGGCAGGAACGCGGCCGCCAGATCGTCGTCGACGAGCCGGCGCCGCACCGGCTCGTACTGCTCGACCGCGGCCAGCACCATCGGGCCGATCGCGGTCGCGGCGACGGGATCGCTCATCGCTTGTTGACGATGCCTGCATCCACGGGAAGTGTCACGCCCGTGACGTAACGCGCCTGGTCCGACACCAGCCAGGCCACCGCGTTGGCGATGTCCTCGGCCTGCACCACCTGCACCGGCAGCGCATTGGAGAAATCGGTTGGCGCGTTGAGTTCCTCGGAGATGTGGCGCAGCCAATCCCGGGTGAACTCGTTGTTGATCATCGGGGTGTCCACTCCGGTGGGGTGGATCGAGTTGACCCGAATGCTGTGCGGGGCAAGGAAATTGGCGTAGGCCCGCATCAGGCCGACGACCCCGTGCTTGGCAGCGGTGTAACCGAGTGAGCCGCGGTCACCGCCGCCGACGCCGATCAGGCCGGCTGCCGAGCTGATCAGCACGATCGATCCGCCGTCGCCCTGGGCGACCATGATCGGGATCGCCGCCTCGACGGTGTGGTGCACACCGGTCAGGTTGACGTCGATGACGTCGCGCCAGCCGTCGGGGCCCGACTGCATCGGGGCGATCCCGGCATTGGCGACGACGATGTCGAGCCGGCCGAGCTGGTCCACCCCGGCCTGCAGCGCCGCACGCAGAGCCTCCTCGTCGCGGACATCGGCCTGCGTGGCGACGATGCGTGCACCGGTCTCCTCGACGAGCTTGACCGTGGCGGCCAGATCATCGGGCGTGGCCAGGGGATAGGGCACCGACTCGATCTGGTCGCACAGATCTATCGCGATGATGTCGGCCCCGTCGGTGGCCAGTCGCAGGGCCTCGGCCCGCCCCTGGCCGCGCGCGGCGCCGGTGATGAAGGCGACCTTCCCGGCCAGGGGAGCTTCGGCGGTCATCAGTGCGTTCTCTTCTTCGCGCAAGCGCTCATCAGTGCGTTCTCTTCTTCGCGCAAGCGCTCATCAGTGCGTTCTCTTCCTCGCGCAAGCGCTCATCAGCCGGCGCGCAGCTGTCCCTTGGCGGGGTCACCCGCGACGACGGGCTGCAACATTTTGATATCGGGGGCGCCGTCGAGCAGTTCGCCGATCGCGCCGAACAGGGTGCCGATCGCCGGGGCGGTGCTGTGGGCCTTGAGCGCATCGGCGTCGGCCCACTGCTCGACGAAGACGAAGGTGCCGTCGGCCTCATGCAGCGAATACAGCTGGCAGCCCGGCTCCTCGTGGACGGCTGCGACCGCGTTGGTGCAGGCCTCGCGCACGGCGTCGACGGATTCGGGCTTGGCCTTCATGGTGGCGACGACGACAACAGGCATAGGTGCAGAACTCCTCGATGAGTGCCGAAACTGGACGAGCGTCCACCCTAGGCGATACGCGGGCGGATTTGGTTCGTATGGCTAAGTGTCATTTGATACCGTCTTGTGACCCGTGTGGCAGATGGTGAATATGGGGCATATGCGACTAGGCTTGCGGGCATGGCTAACAAGACCGCCGGCCGATCCGGAGCGCGTTCGAGCAGGTCGAATGCCAGCTCGCGGAGTGGTTCGCGGCGCCAGGCGCCGGCCCGTAAGGGGCGCCCGGCGGCACCGCGGCGTAAGCCCGCACGCCGGCCCCAGGCCTCGCCTGTCTCCGCGGCCGGCCAGAAGCTCGGCCAGGGAGCCCGCGCCGGCTGGCTGATGCTCGCCAAGGGAGCCGGATCGACCGCCCGTTCGGTGGGCCGGGCCCGCGATATCGAACCCGGCCATCGCCGCGACGGTCTGGCGCTCGCGCTGCTCGGCATCGCCGTCGTCGTGGCCGCCAGCTCCTGGTTCCATGCGGCCGGCCCGGTGGGGCAGTGGATCGACACCGCGGTCCGCACCCTCATCGGCGGACCGGTCGTCCTGGTGCCCGTCGTCCTGGGTGCCGTCGCCGTCGTCTTGATGCGCACCGAACCCGATCCGGAAGCCCGCCCCCGGCTGATCCTGGGATCGGCCATGATCGCGTTGCCGATGCTCGGCCTGTGGCACCTGTGGTCGGGATCGCCGCAGGATCCGATCGCACGCCAGCACGCCGCCGGATTCGTCGGCTTCGCCATCGGAGGGCCCCTGTCCGACGGCCTGACCGAGTGGATCGCCGCACCGCTGCTGTTCATGGGCGTGCTGTTCGGTCTGTTGCTGGTCACCGGCACGACGATCCGTGAGGTGCCTTCGACCCTGCGGACCATGTTCAGCACGCGGGCGTTCCATGACGATGACTACGACGACGAGTACGACGGGGACTACGCCGACGAGTTCGACGACGAGGACGGCTACGACGACCTGTCCGACGGCTACTACGACGACGACACCGCACGCGGTGACACGCGGGCCCAGACCTGGCCGACAGCCGCGATCGAGGCACCCAAGGCGCCGACCGGCACGCCGATGGACAACTACCCGCTGCCCGAGGAAGCTGACGCGCCCACCGTCCCCGAGCCCGCCGTCAAACCGCGGCGCAAGAAGGCAAGAACCGAATCCGAGTCGAAGCCGGCCAAGGAGACCGACGAGACCCTGGTGATCGACCGGGTGGTCGAGGGCGACTACACCTTGCCGCCGCTGGACCTGCTGGCCGAGGGTGACCCACCGAAGCGGGTCGGCCGGGACAACGACCGCATCGTGAACGCCATCACCGAGGTGATGGAACAGTTCAAGGTCGACGCCACGGTCACCGGTTTCCAGCGCGGCCCGACCGTCACCCGGTACGAGATCGAGCTCGGGCCCGGTGTCCGCGTCGAACGATTCACCCAGTTGCAGCGCAACCTGGCCTACGCGGTGGCCAACGAGCACATCCGCCTGCTGGCGCCGATCCCGGGCAAGTCCGCCGTCGGCGTCGAGGTCCCCAACAGCGACCGCGAGATGGTCCGCCTCAAGGACGTGCTGAACGCACCGACCACCCGCAAGGACCACCACCCGATGGTGTTCGGCATCGGCAAGGACGTCGAAGGCCACTTCATCAGCTACAACCTGGCCAAGATGCCGCACCTGCTGGTGGCCGGCTCCACCGGTTCGGGTAAGTCGAGCTTCATCAACTCGATGCTGGTGTCGCTGCTGCAGCGGGCCACGCCGGACGAGGTCCGGATGATCCTGGTCGACCCGAAGATGGTGGAGTTCCCGCCGTACCAGGGGATTCCGCACCTCATCACGCCCGTGATCATCGACCCGAAGAAGGCCGCCGCCGCGCTGGCCTGGCTGGTCGAAGAGATGGAGCAGCGCTACCAGGACATGAGCGCCAGCGGTGTCCGCCACATCGACGACTTCAACAAGAAGGTCCGCTCGGGCGAGATCACCGCGCCGCTGGGTAGCGAGCGGGTCTACAAGACCTACCCGTACATCTTGTGCGTCGTCGACGAGCTGGCCGACCTGATGATGCAGGCCCCTCGCGACGTCGAGGACGCGATCGTCCGCATCACCCAGAAGGCCCGCGCCGCGGGCATCCACCTGGTGCTGGCAACCCAGCAGCCGGTGGTATCGGTGGTGACGGGTCTGATCAAGGCGAACGTGCCGTCCCGCATGGCGTTCGGCGTCACCAACGCCACGAACTCGCGCGTCATCCTCGATCAGATCGGCGCTGAAAAGCTCACCGGTAAGGGTGACGCACTGTTCCAGCCGTCGGAGGCGCCCAAGCCGATCCGGGTGCAGGGCGCTTACGTCAGCGACGACGAAATCCAGGCCGTCGTCGCCTTCACCAAACAGCAGGCCCAGCCCGAGTTCATCGACGGCGTCACGGTCAAGACCGTCGAGAAGCGCGACATCGACAGCGACATCGGCGACGACATGGACGTCTTCCTACAGGCCGTCGAGCTCGTGGTGTCCTCGCAGTTCGGGTCTACCTCGATGCTGCAGCGCAAGCTGCGCGTCGGTTTCGCCAAGGCAGGCCGCCTGATGGACCTGATGGAGACCCGGGGCATCGTCGGGCCGTCCGAGGGCTCCAAGGCCCGCGAGGTGCTCGTCAAGCCCGATGAGCTGGCCGGCACGCTGATGCTGATCCAGGGCGGCTCGGACGCCAACGGTGCCGACGCCCACGATGATCCCGACGAGTTCTGAACCCGCGATTTGTGGAGTCTCACCCGTGACCGGCACGGGTGAGACTCCACAAATCACTTAGAGCGTCAACAACATCCGGGTGTTGCCCAAGGTATTGGGCTTGACGTAGGACAGGTCGAGGAACTCCGCCACACCGGTGTCGTACGAGCGGCACATCTCTTCGTAGACCTCGGCGGTCACCGGGGTGCCCTCGATCTCCTCGAATCCGTGCTTGCCGAAGAAGTCGACTTCGAAGGTGAGCACGAAGATCCGCCGTAGGTGCAGATCCCTGGCGACATCGAGCAACTGCTCGACCAACGCATGGCCGACGCCGGTCCCGCGGACCTTCGGATGCACGGCCACCGTGCGTACCTCGCCGAGATCGGCCCACAGCACGTGGAGCGCGCCGCATCCGACCAGTTCGCCGTCGAGTTCGACCACCCAGAATTCCTGGACCGCCTCGTACAGCGTCACCAGGTTTTTCTCCAGCAGGATCTTGCCCGCATAGACGTCGACCAGGCTCTTGATCGCCGGGACATCGGACGTGCGGGCGCGCCGCACCACAGGGTGTTTGCGCGACTCGACACTGCCTGGGTTCACAGGCGCAAGAGTATCGGTTACGGCAACCGATATTCTGTTGCGGTGCCGGGCCAACCTTCTACCGATCCGGTGGTCCCGCGTGCGCGCGTGGCCAACCTCGCCAACGTGCTCACAGGTGTGCGGATGGTGCTTGTTCCGGTCTTCCTTGTCTTCCTGTTCGCCGGCGACGGCCATGAAACCGGCTGGCGGATCGCCGCTTTCACGGTGTTCGCGGTCGCGGTGATCACCGACCACTTCGACGGGGCCTTGGCCCGCAGCTACGGGATGATCACCGAGTTCGGCACTCTGGCCGATCCGATCGCCGACAAGGCGCTGATCGGAGCCGCTCTGATCGGCCTGTCGATGCTGGGCGATCTGCCGTGGTGGATCACCGTGGTGGTGCTGGTGCGTGAGATCGGGATCACGGTGTTGCGGTTCGCGGTGCTGCGCCACGGTGTGATCCCGGCCAGTCGCGGCGGCAAGCTCAAGACGCTGGTGCAGGCCGTGGCCATCGGGCTGTTCGTGCTGCCGCTACATGCGTGGCCGCCCATCTGGCTCGATGTCGCCTGGGTGATCATGTGGGCCGCCGTGGTCCTGACCGTGCTCACCGGTGCCGACTACGTCATATCCGCGATCAGGGATTCGCGTGGACGATCCGCTGCTCACTGACGACGCCAGGGCCCTGGTCGCCGACCTGACGGTGCGCTCACAGAGTGTGGCCACCGCCGAGTCGCTCACCGGCGGCCTGCTCGCGGCGACGCTGGCCGGGGTGTCCGGGGCCAGCGCCGTTCTACAAGGTGGCCTGGTCACCTACAACGAGGACACCAAGATCTGGCTCGCCGGAGTGGCTCCGCAGGTGCTCGACGCGGTCGGCCCGGTCGCGGCTCCCACCGCGCGGGCGCTCGCGGTCGGCGCCCGGCAGCGTTGCGCAGCTACCTGGGGCGTCGGCCTGACCGGCGTGGCCGGGCCGGAACCGCACGGCGGGCACCCGGTGGGCACCGTGTTCATCGGCCTGGCCGGGCCGGTCGACACCGAAGTCATCGAGTTGTCGCTGTCAGGCTCACGCTGGGACATCCGCCGCGCCGCCGTCGACGAGGCGATCGCCCGATTGCGATTCCTGGTCGAGAACCAGTAACCGAAATCTGCTCGACGGTTTCCTTCGGGAACCTTGCGGTGGCCCGCGGCGTTGGTCTTTTAGCGAACCTGCGACAGGCGAGGCGAAGGAGAGCGCGATGACGACATTGCTGCGTGAGGTGATCGGCGACGTGCTGCGTAACGCCCGAACCGAGCAGGGGCGCACGTTGCGCGAAGTATCCGACGCGGCGCGGGTGAGCCTCGGGTACCTCTCGGAGGTGGAGCGGGGCCGCAAGGAGGCTTCCAGCGAACTGCTCAGCGCCATCTGCGACGCCCTGGACGTCCCGCTGTCGCGGGTACTGACCGATGCCGGGGAGAACATGGCCGAGCGTGAACACGCCAGCGCTGCGGCCGCTGTGCCGGCGCACGCCAATGTCGCCCGCATCGACGCGGCGACCAAGGTGGTCATTCCACAGGTCGTGTCGATGGCCGTTGCCTGACACGAGCACGGTTCCGGCGCCTGCCTGATTTCGCTGTTCGTGCCTGCGGCGCGAATTTTCGCAAAACACCCATACGAACAGCCTGCGGGGCTGTGGCTGCATGTCCGGAACCGATAAGTTGGCATCAGAGGAATTGCGGCAACCTGAACGACAAGGCCCCATCAAGGGCCTGACAAGCCCGATAGATAAGGCGGAACGAACTCATGGCCAATCCGTTCGTCAAGGCGTGGAAGTACCTGATGGCGCTGTTCAGCTCCAAGGTCGACGAATACGCCGATCCGAAGGTGCAGATCCAGCAGGCCATCGAGGACGCGCAGCGTCAGCACCAGGCACTCACGCAGCAGGCCGCCCAGGTCATCGGTAACCAGCGCCAGCTGGAGATGCGGCTGAGCCGCCAGCTCGCCGACATCGAGAAGCTGCAGGTCAACGTCCGCCAGGCGTTGACGCTGGCCGATCAGGCCACCGCTGCCGGCGATGCGGCCAAGGCCACGGAGTACACCAACGCCGCCGAGGCGTTCGCGGCGCAACTGGTGACCTCCGAGCAGAGCGTCGAGGACCTCAAGGCTCTGCACGATCAGGCCCTGCAGGCCGCCGGGCAGGCCAAGAAGGCCGTCGAGCAGAACGCGATGATGCTGCAGCAGAAGATCGCCGAGCGCACCAAGCTGCTGTCGCAGCTGGAGCAGGCCAAGATGCAGGAGCAGGTGAGCTCCTCGCTCCGGTCGATGAGCGAGGTCGCCGCGCCGGGTAACACCCCGAGTCTCGATGAAGTGCGCCAGAAGATCGAACGCCGTTACGCCAACGCCATGGGCGAGGCCGAGCTCGCGCAGAACTCTGTGCAGGGCCGCATGATGGAGGTGCAGCAGGCCAGCGTCCAGATGGCCGGCCACTCCCGGCTCGAGCAGATCCGCGCCTCGATGCGCGGCGACGCCCTGCCCAGCGGTGACGCCGCTCCGGCGACGCCGGCCTCCCCGGCGACCAACCAAACTACTGCCACCCCCGAAAACCCGCTCGGCCAATAGCGATTCGAGTGTTGTAGATCATGGCTACCAAGACCGGTCGACCGGACGCCTGGAGATCGTTGGCGCAGCGGGTCATCGACACCGCGGCCGATCTGTCCGGTGCGCTGACCGAAAAGCTCAGCGCCGCCGCCGATCCGCGCGCGAAGTTGTTGCGCAAGCGGCGGTGGGCGGTGCGCTTCGGGGTGTTCTTCACCCTGTCCAGCGTGTTCTGGGTTTTGGTCACGGCGCTGCTCGCGTCGTGGAGCACACCGGTCTGGGGCCTGATCATCAGCGGAGCGATCGCAGCCGGCGCGGCGTTCCCCGCGACGCTGTTCTGGCTGCGGTACCGGTGGCTGCGCGCGGAACCGCTTCCGGCGCAGCGGCCGGTCTCCGGGCGCCGGTTGCCGCCGTGGGGTTCGGCGGCCCGTCAGCCCATGGCGGCTCTGGTGGCCTCCGAGCGGGGCATGTTCTCGTTGCTCGGTGTGTTGGAGCGCGGGCGGATGCTTCCGGCCGACGAACTGCGCGAGCTGGCCGCGGTGGCCAACCACACGGCGCGGACCATGGCGGCCACCGCGACCGAGGTGGTCTCGATGGAGCGGGCGATCAGCAACGCCCCGCAGTCGCGCCAGCATCTGGTTCCGACCATCAACGCGTTCACCGCTCAGCTCGGTCAGGGCGTGCGGCAGTACAACGAGATGGTCACTGCCGCAGCGCAGCTGGTATCGACGGTGAACAGCGGCCAGGGTGCGGCGTCGCCGTTGTCCCAGCAGCGTTACCGCAGCGAGCTGACCGGTGCCACCGATCGCCTGGTGGGCTGGGCGCAGGCGTTCGACGAACTCGGCCGGCTGCGCCGCGCCTGAATCGCGGTTACAGCGACGCGCGCAGCGACGGCACGACCACGCCGACCAGGCCCCGCACCGTCGCCTTGAGAAAGTCGAACATGTCGAAGTAGTCCCGCCACAGGGTGATTCGGCCCTCGTAGACCTCGAACACCCCGCACACCCAGAACTGCACGCGCAGTGGCCCGAACGTGAGGGCATCGGTGCGCTCGGTGATCACGGAGGCGCCATCAGCAGCGATCCGGTGAATCTTCACCTCGAAGCCCATCCGGCTCGGCATCGAGCGGAAGAGCTTGATCGCGCGGTTGCGCCCATAGATGGTCGGAAAACCGACGTTCTGATAGACGAGGTTCTGCGCCAGCGTGTTCTCGGCTGTGTCGTAGTCCTGCTCCTGCAACGCGTTGAGGAAGGTCTCGACCGTGCCGGTCTGCGTCACAGCAGCGGTCGTGGATTGGTCAGCCATGCCCGCAGCCTAATGGTGCGGCGCTGTGGCAGGGTAGGCCGGTGCGCGTAGCTGTGGTCGCCGGACCCGATCCCGGACATGCCTTCCCGGCCCTGGCGTTGTGCCTGAAGTTCCTGGCCGCGGGCGATATCCCGACGCTGCTGACCGGGGTGGAGTGGCTCGATACCGCGCGGGCAGCCGGCATCGAGGCTGTCGAACTCGTCGGCCTCGATCCGACCGATGTCGACGATGACGCCGATGCCGGGGCCAAGATCCATCAGCGCGCCGGGCGGATGGCGCAGCTCAACGTGCCGGTACTGGAGCAGCTGCGCCCGGATCTCGTGGTCTCCGATGTGATCACCGCTTGTGGCGGGCTGGCGGCCGAGCTGCTCGGGTTGCCGTGGGTCGAGCTCGATCCACATCCGCTGTACCTGCCGTCGAAGGGGTTGCCGCCGCTGGGCAGCGGGCTGGCCCCGGGTGTCGGCCTGCGTGGACGGCTGCGCGACACCGTCATGCGGGCGCTGACCTCGAGGTCTGTGCGGGCCGGCCTCGCTGAACGGGCCGCGGTACGGACCCAGATCGGGCTTCCTGCGAAGGACCCCGGTCCGTTGCGGCGGTTGATCGCCACCCTGCCTGCGTTGGAGGTGCCCCGCCCGGATTGGCCTGCCGAGGCGGTGGTGGTGGGTCCGCTGCATTTCGAGCCGACCGACGCGGTGCTGACCGTGCCGCCGGGTTCGGGGCCGGTCGTGATGGTGGCGCCGTCCACCGCGACCACCGGGACGCAGGGGATGGCCGAACTGGTCCTGGAGTCGCTGCGCCCGGGTGAGACGCTGCCCGAGGGTGCCCGCGTGGTGGTGTCGCGACTGGGCGGAGCCGATGTCGAGGTACCGCCGTGGGCGGCGGTGGGGCTCGGCCGCCAGGACGAGCTGTTGTCGCACGCCGATCTGGTGATCTGCGGCGGTGGACACGGCCTGGTGTCCAAGGCGCTGCTGGCCGGTGTGCCGATGGTGGTGGTACCGGGCGGCGGTGACCAGTGGGAGATCGCCAATCGTGTTGTGCGCCAAGGTAGTGCGCAGCTGGTGCGGCCGTTGTCCGGAGAGGCGCTGACCGCCGCGGTCGGCACCGTGCTCGGGTCTTCGTCCTACCGTGCTGCCGCGCAGCGCGCCGGCGCTTCGCTGGCCGAGGTGGCAGATCCGGTACGGGTGTGCCATGACGCACTCGCCGGCACTGGGTAGGTTGGGCCCGTGCGGTTGACCGAATTCAATGAGCTCGTCGAAGGCCAGTTCGGCGCGATGCGGGGTCGTTCGCTGCTCGTCGACCACGTGCTCAGTGCTCTCGACGGCCGTACGGCCGCACAGGCCATCGAGGACGGGGTGGAGCCGCGCAGTGTGTGGCGGGCGCTGTGCGCTGACTTCGACGTCCCGCGCGACCAATGGTGAACGGTCACCGGTGACGATGCGCTGAGCTCAGCGGCCGGCCGGGGCTTTTCCCGCCCGTACTTTCGGCGTATACCGGACTTATGGGTCTCGGTGATCATCCGATGCGGACGCCGCTCTACGGCGTTCTGCTGGTGATCGCGGCGGTGCTGCTGTGTTGGCTGGTGGCGTCGACCTTGGCCGGATGGCAGGCGGCGCTGGGATATTTCCTGGCCGTCGCCGTCGGCGCATTCGGGTTCGTGTTGACGCTGCGGGATCTCGACAACTTTCCGAACTGGCGTCGTTGATCCCGTATCGCTAATGCCGCAGCAACAGCTGCGCGGTTTCGCGATGCAATCTGCCGAAGTTGTAGTAGGCCGCGCAGGCACCCTCGGGGGACACCATGCAGGTACCGATCGGGGTTTCCGGCGTGCAGGCCGTCCCGAACACCTTGCACTCCCACGGCTTGATGACGCCCTTGAGCACCTCACCGCACTGGCAGGCCTTGGGATCGGCCACCCGCACCCCGGGCATCTCGAAGATCAGCTCGGCGTCGTAGCCGGCGTAGTCGGGATGGATCTTGAGCGCGCTCTGCGAGATGAAGCCGAGCCCGCGCCATTCGAAGTGCGGCCGTAGTTCGAAGGTCTCGGCCATCAGTTTCAGTGCCGCGGTGTTGCCTTCCGGCCGCACCACGCGGGTGTACTGGTTTTCCACCTCGCAGCGTCCGTCGCGGATCTGGCGCAGCAGCATGTGCACCGAGGCCAGGATGTCGAGCGGTTCGAAGCCCGCCACCACGATCGGTTTGTGGTAGACGGCGGGGACGAAGCGGTATGGGCGCAGACCCACCACGGTCGAGACGTGACCGGGTCCCAGGAATCCCGAAAGTCTCAGGTCAGGCGACTCCAGGATGGCTTTGATCGGCGGGACGATCGTGACGTGGTTGCAGAACACGCTGAAGTTGTCGACGCCGAGTGCGCGGGCGCGCACCAGCGTGACGGCGGTGGACGGCGCCGTCGTCTCGAACCCGACCGCGAAGAACACCACATGGCGGTCGGGATTGTCGCGGGCGATCTTGAGTGCGTCGAGCGGTGAGTAGACGAACCGGACGTCGGCGCCGCGGGCCTTGGCCTCGATGAGGTTGCCGTTGGACCCCGGTACCCGCATCATGTCGCCGAACGTGGTGAAGATGACGCCGGGCTGTTCGGCCAGCCACATGGCGTCGTCCACCCGGCCCATGGGGATCACGCACACCGGACATCCGGGCCCGTGGACCAGTTCGATCGATTCCGGGAGCAGATGCTCGATCCCGTGCCGGTAGATCGTGTGGGTATGGCCGCCGCAGACCTCCATGAACTTGAACTCGTCACCGGCGGCGAGTTCGGTGATCGCTTTCACCAGGGCACGGGCGGCCGCCGGGTCCCGGAATTCGTCGACGAACTTCATCGGACACCCCTTTGCGTCAAGCGATTTCGGAGGAATTGAAGGCGTCGATCTCCGTCGTGTAGTCGGCGCCCATTTTCTGGACCTGATCGAGCGTCAGCGTCGCCTCGCGCTCGTCGATCTTGGCCATCGCGAACCCGACGTGCACCAGTACCCAGTCACCGACGCGCAGGTTGTCGTCGGCGAGCAGGCGCACGCTGATGACCCGGCGTACCCCGTTGACATCGACCTTGGCGAGGTGGGCCTCGGCGTCGACGATGTCGACGACCTGGCCGGGAATGCCCAGACACATGGGACTGCTCCTTTCACCTAGCAGATCCGGGGGAGCGGATCGCCCACGAGCATGTCGACGATCCGGCTGCCGCCGAAAGCGGTACGCAGCGCGACGATCCCGGGCGGCTCGGCGACGATCTCGCCGACCACCGTCGCCCGGGCGCCCTGTGGATGGGCGTGCAGCGCGGTGACCGCGGCGTCAGCCTCGTCGGCCGGGACGATCGCGACGAATTTTCCTTCGTTCGCGACGTAGAGGGGGTCGATGCCCAGTAGGTCACAGGCACCCGCGACCTGCGGCTCGATGGGAATGCGGTCCTCGTCGAGGATCACCGCGAACGGTGAGTCCTTGGCCAGCTCGTTGCACACCGTGCCGACACCCCCGCGGGTGGCGTCGCGCATCCACCGGGTGGATGGTGCGGCGGCCAGCAGGATCTCGACGAGTTCGTGCAGAGGTGCGGTGTCAGAGACGATATCGGCGTCGATGGCCAGGTCACCGCGGGCCAGCATGACCGCCATTCCGTGGTCGCCGATCGTGCCCGAGAGCAGGACCCGGTCCCCGGAGCGGACGTTATCCCGCGACAACCGTCTGCCCGCGGGCACGATTCCGACCCCGGCGGTGCAGATGTACATGCCGTCGGCGGCTCCTTTACCGACGACTTTCGTGTCGCCCGTGACGATCTGGACTCCGGCCCGCGCGGCGGCCTCGCTCATGTCGGCGACGATCTCGCGCAACTCCGCGATGGCGAAGCCTTCCTCGATGACGAAGCCTGCCGAGAGCCATTGCGGGCGGGCGCCCGAGACAGCCAGGTCGTTGATGGTTCCGTGTACGGCGACGTGCCCGATTGAACCGCCCGGGAAGCGATGGGGCGCAACCACATACGAATCGGTGGAGAACGCCAGTGTGTCACCGGACGGGGTACGCAGCAGGGCGGCGTCCCCGAGCTGTTCGAGCTCGGGGTTGCGGAACGCCTCGACGAAGACCGCATCGACCAGTGCTGCCGACGATTTCCCGCCGGCGCCGTGCGCCAGGGTCACGACCTCGTCGATCAGGCGCGGACGCCGCTGCCGGAACTTCTCGATCCGCTCCAGCACGCGGTCCTCGCGCTGGGCTGCGGAGGCGGCGACGGTGCTCATGATGCGTACGCCCGTGCCATCTGGTCCTGCACCACTGTCCACAGCCGATAACCGAGCATCGCATGGCTCTCCTGGATGCGGTGAATGCTCTGGCTGTGCACCGTGAAACAGAAGTCCAGATCCCCGGACTCCCCGGCCACGATCGCCATCCGCCCGCCGTCGTGCCCGGAGAATCCGATGGTGAGCACGCCGCGCGACTTGGCCTCGGCGATGGCCGTCATGAGGTCTTCGGAGTTACCCGACGTGGACAGTGCGATGGCGATGTCGCGATCGCGGGCGTGGGCGATGATCTGGCGTTTGAAGATCAGGTCGAAACCCACGTCGTTGCCCAGCGCGGTGACCACCGCCTCGTCGGCGGCGAGTGACCAGGCCGCCACCGGCCTTCCCCTCGCGGGCCGGCTGAACAGGGAGGCCAGGGTCGCCGCGTCGGTGGAGCTGCCACCGTTTCCCAGGGTGTACAGGCGGCCCCCGCGCAGGAAGCGGTCGGCCATGGCGGCCCCGGCCGCGTTCAGGCCTTCGGTGTACTCCTGAAGTGATTCCTGTTGCAGCCGTGTGCTTTCGGCGGCCTTACCGCGTGCCGAGGCCGCCAGGTCGTCGAGCAGTGCTCGGACGTCGGTCTCTTCGGATTCGATGAACGGATAGAGGAAGCCGGTGCTCTCCGTGTCGGTCATGACTTCACCTGCCTTCCTGCGGCAGCGCGATCGCCGTCCCCGCGTGTATCAGGATCAGGTCGTTGACGGTGACCCGTTCGAGCATGGCGCTGTCCACCCATTCCTCTCCGGCGGCGCTGCGGACCAATGCCCGCCCACCGGCTTCGGTAGGGGCGATCACGACTTCGGCCAGACGGCCTTCGTCACCGCACGTGACGCAGGCCGGGCCGGTGTCCTCGGGTGCGGGCGTCAACAGGCCGGGGTGTTCGAAGCACACATGGGTGAGCTCCCACAACAGGTGGTAGATCAGGACGAACCGGCCGGTGGCCGGGACCATCGGGTCATCGGAATCGACCCAAAGGACGTGGTGGGCGGCACCGGCGGCAGGGCGTGGGCCGCAGCCGATCCACACCGTCGTGACACCCCATGCGGCGGCCCGCCGCATGGCATCGACCGCCGCCGGCTGGTCGGCCGAGGCCACCGCCAGGAGCAGATCTCCGGGCTGACTGGCGACCCTGGCCTGGGCCACCGGATCGGGCTCGACCAGCGCGACCGAGGGCAGTGCGCGCTTGCCGACGATGACCGGGTGGACGAACTCGACGGCCACGTGATGGGCGTGGGGTTCCCATTGGGGCGCAAGGACCCAGAGTGTGGCGCCGTCGTGGAATTTTCGGGCCACATCCAGCGCTGCCGCGGCCAGATCGGCGGCCAGGTCCGTGTCCACGAAAGGCGCACCCGGAGGCCCGGTAACGGTCGGCGTGCTGACGGCCGGTGTCGTGGTACTCATGGTCGACCTCCTGTGTTGACCAGGTCGAGGGTGGCGCGGGTGGCGTCGGCCAGGGCTGCGGCCTCGCCAGGCGTCAGCGTGTCGCACACCCAATCCCAGTGCGCGGACACGGTGTCACCCGGTGCGGGCATGTTCGTCAGGGACTTCCCGTCCCGGCTCCACCGGACCCGTTCGGTGACGGGCGCGCCGATCGTGAGGCGACTGTCGTCGAGCACCAACGGGCAGGACTCGATGGCAACATGCTCATCCTCGACCGCTGCGACTGTGCCCCAACGGATCCGGCAGTTCTGTAGAACCTTCAACGCGGTGCCCGGATCCCGGTCAAGGAACCGGATCCACGGGTACACGACGAACACGTGGAAGCTGTGGTGGGCCAGTACCGCGCCGGCAGTCGTCCCGGTGGCGGACACGGTGTCGAGCCCTCCGGTCACCTGACCCTGGAATGCCGCGCGCAGCTGGGCCAGCAGGTTGCCCGGATCCACCCGATCCAGGAGCGGTCCGCCTACCCAATAGCTTCGAACCACCTCGGCGTCCAGCGGGGCGGCACCGATCACTTCGGCGATGGAGTGCAGATACGGCCATGCGCCGTCGAATTCCCTTGCATGTGACGCCAATTCGGCCGTGTTGTCCCCGGGTGCGGCTGCCGGGCCTGTAGGGCCGCAGTAGCCGAGTTCGTTGGGCGGGAAGGCATACCGGGCGAACAGCCGGTATCCGGTGGGCAGTTGCTGTGTCGGCAGTGCGGTCATGGCTTCACCCCGCATTCCCGACCAGTAGCTGGCCAAGGGCGATACCGCCGTCGTTCGGCGGCACCCGGCGGTGGGTGATCACTTCCAGGCCCTGTCGACGCATTCCGGCCAAGGTCAGGCGCAGCAGCAGGAGGTTCTGGAAAACCCCGCCGGACAACGCCACGGGCTGCCCCGCGCAACCGTTCGCATCCACCAGTGCGAGCGCCAGGTCGACGATGAGCCCGGCGACAGCGTGGTGGAATCGGGTACCGATCACCGCTGGTGTCACACCGGCGCGCAGGTCGGCGATGATCGCCGCCAGCACGGGCGCCGGGTCGATGCTGACGGGTGATGCGCCGTAGTCCACCTCGAACGCATACCGGCGTGGGCCCGCCGCTGCGCCACGTGAGATCCCTTCCAGCTCGATGGCGGCCTGAGCTTCGTAGGCAACCGTCTGTCGCACCCCGATCAACGCCGACACCGCGTCGAACAACCGGCCCATGCTCGATGTCGCGACGCAGCCGGAACCGGTCGCCAGTTGATGCGTCAGGGTCCGGAGTTCGTCGTCGGGACACGCGCGGACCGGCGGCAGGTCGGGATCCCACGGCAGCCCGGCGGCCCACAGATGGGACAGCGCCATCCGGTAGGGGCGCAGCACGCTGATATCACCGCCGGCCATCGGTACCTGCGTGAGATGGGCAACCCGCCGAAAGCCCTTGTAGTCGGCGACCAGCACCTCGCCGCCCCACACGGTGCCGTCGGGACCGTATCCGGTTCCGTCGAAGGCGAATCCGAGCACATGCTGCGTGCCGTCCAGGCCGTGTTCGGCCATCACCGAGGCGATGTGGGCGTGGTGATGCTGGACCGTCCTCAGCGGGTGCGACCCGGCATTGCGATGCGCCCAGTGGCTGGACCGGTATCCCGGATGCGCGTCGCAGACCAGGGTTTCGGGTTCGACGCCGGTCAGTGCCTCCAGATGGTGGACTGCGCGCTCGAACGCCGACAACGTGGCCAGGCTGTCCATATCGCCGATGTAGGCGCTCAGCCAGGCGTACCGGTGGTCGGCCACCGCGATGGTGTTCTTGAGGTCGGCGCCGACCGCCAGGGTCGGCGGCACCGCGACCGGCAGGGCGACTGGTAGCGGCGCGTACCCCCGGGATCTGCGGATGGCCAGTTCGTCGCCGTCGGCGACCCGCACCACCGAATCGTCGCAGGGCACCAGGATCTCGCGGTCGTGCATCAGCCAGCCGTCAGCGATGTGTGACAGCCGGCGCCGTGCGTCGTCATCGGAGAAACAGATCGGTTCGCCACTGAGATTGGCCGACGTCATCACCAGAACCCTCGGGCCGGGCGGATCGCCGGGGAGCCCGAACAGCAGGGTGTGCAGTGGCGTGTAGGCGAGCAGGACGCCCAGGTCGGGGTTGCGGGGCGCCACCGATTCTGCGACCGGTGCACCGGGCGCGCGGGGCAGCAGAACGATCGGCCGCTGCGGTCCGCACAGCACGCGGGCCGCGGTGTCGTCGACCTCGGCGATCTGGCGGGCGGTGGGCAGGTCGGGAACCATCACCGCGAACGGCTTGTCGCCCCGGCGTTTACGCCGGCGAAGCTCGGTGACCGCGGCGGCGTCCGCGGCGTCGCAGGCGAGGTGGTAGCCACCGACGCCCTTGACCGCGAGGATCGCTCCGTCGGTCAGCAGGCGTCTGGCCCGCCGCAGCGCGGCTTCGCCGGTGAGCACACCGGATTCGTCGTCCCACTGCAACGTCGGGCCGCAGTTCGGGCAGCACACGGGCTGCGCGTGGAAGCGGCGGTCGGCCGGATCGGCATACTCGCGCGCACATTCGGCGCACATGGCGAAGCGCGCCATCGTGGTGGCATCGCGGTCGTAGGGCAGTGAGGCGATGATGGTGAACCTGGGGCCGCAGTTGGTGCAGTTGACGAAGGCGTGGCGGTACCGGCGGTTGGACGGATCGCGTTGCTCGGCGGTACATTCCGGGCACATCGCCACGTCGGGAGAGGCCAGGGTGCGGCCACCGCCGGCCCTTGAGGTATCGGCGATGGTGAATCCGGTGCCGCCGCGGACGGGCATCGGCCGGGTCTCTGTCGACTCGATCACCGCCAGGACAGGTGGGTCGGTACGCAGCCGGTGCAGGAACGCCTCGAGATCGCCGGGGGCACCTTCGATCTCGATGACGGCGCCGGAACTGTCGTTGCGGACACAGCCGGTCAGCCCGAGCGCGGCCGCCGTGGTATAGACGAACGGCCGGAAGCCCACGCCCTGGACGACTCCGTGTACGCCGATCCGCAGCCGGCGCCGCGCGGTCATGGTGGCACCTCGGTGGTGCGGCCGCGCCCCAGCAGCTCCAGGCCCCGCATCGCTGCCTCGGCGCCGGCGTGGTCGGTCTTCTCCACCGCGAAGCCCATGTGGATGATCACCCAGTCGCCGGGGGAGAAGGTCTCGTCGGGCAGCATGCCGATATTGACCTTGCGATGCTCGCCCGCGACGTCGACGAGGGCTAGCTGGTCGCCGTATCCCGGGAGCATCCGGACCACCTGGCCGGGGATTCCGAGGCACATGACTCAACCCTTCCTGACCGGGGCCGACAACCGTGCCACAGCAGCTTCCACCGCTGTCACGGCACCGGGAACTGCTGCCGCAACGGGCTCCGAGAGCCCGATACCGTCAGCCACGGTGGCCGCCTCGCAACCGATGACGACCGTGTAGGGCGGGCTGCCGCCAAGCGCCCGCATGCCGGCGAACACCGCGACCGGGTCCATCGCGTGTGCGTCCAGACCCGGAGCGCCCGAAAGGCTTTCACGATCAGCCTCGAACACGTGCAGCGTGCCCGGAACGCCCCGGCACGGCAACGCGTCGACCAGGACGAGGGAATCCCAGCCGTCGAGCAGGTCGTAGGCCAGGTGCACACCTCGAATCCCGTAGTCACACAGCCGAACCTCCGGGCCTGCGAGACTCGGTGGCAGACGCCGCATCACCTCGGGACCGAATCCGTCGTCACCGAGAAAGATATTGCCGATTCCGGCTACCAGAACTGAAGACGTGATCGCACCTCGCCCGTCACATACGCCGAATCTTCAGGTAGCGCCGGGCGTCCGGGATCGAACGGACCCCGATCACCACCCCGGCGGCCACGACTGTCGCGACAGCGATGACAGCGATCCAACCCACAACTTCCATCTCGAACTCCTCTCACTGCGCCAATGGCTCGACTTCGTCGGCGGCGAAGTACAGATAGCGGCCGTACCACGCGTGCAGATCCGCCGCCGGGTCGTCGTCCAGCACGACGCCGATGTGCCGCTCGCCCTCGACGTCCTCGTGGACGGAGGCCACCTGCGCGGTGCGGCCGGCGAAGAAGATGTCCTGCGCGTCGGCCCGGCGGGACGGGTGCAACCGCACCCGGCTGCCGCGGCGGACGCGTACCCCGTTGATCAGGACCGCATCGACGGCGGGATCCACGGCGTTGTCGGCCAGGGGATCCCACCAATCGATGCCGTCGGGAATCTGCGGAATCAGGCCTGGATCGGCGGCGTGCGGATCGCGTAGGACCCCGTGCAGGTCGAGCATCGCCTCCGGGGACATCGAGTCACAGCGGTCGATGATCGCGGCGGCCCGGGGATCGGTGGCCCGGGCGCTGGCTTTCTCCTCGTCGGTCATCGTCATGACCCTCAGCGTCAGGATCTCGTCGATCTCGCACGAGTCGAAGAGATCGCCCTGGCTCTGTTCTGCGATCTCGGGGTAGTCGTAAAGGATGATCGGCGAAACCAGCATCGTGTCGTGGGTGCCGGGCGGCCCGGCGAGTACCGGGAAGCAGCGGTGCCGACTGCATCGCGAGACCGCGGCGACGGCCGATTCATCGGGCTCCAGCAGCGACACGAAGTCACCATCGGTCACCTCGGCGATCAGGTGCGTGCCGATCAGCGACACCGCGATCGCATCGTCTTTGTCCAGCGCCGGTGCGGCACAGTTGCGTACCGTCATCGTGAGCCGGACCAAGCCCTCGTCGGCTTCTACGGCGATGGTGAACTCACCGTGCAGCTGTCGACGGCGGCGAACGATCCGGCCACCGTCGACATTCTCGATGTCGGTGCCTGGGTGCACCACCACGGGAAGCGTCCGCGGCGCCTCCAGATCGGCGATATCGAAGGGGCCGAAGGTGATCTGGTGTTCGACCGCCTCGTCCCAACTGAGCCAGGACTGGTCTGCGACGGTGAGCTGATCGACCGGCTCGAAGCTGCCGTCGTCAGCGAGGCATTCGACGGTTCGGCGTTGCAGCTGCAGGAACCGGACCATGACCGAGACCGTCGGGCGCCCGTGGCCGCGCACCAGAAGCTGGGCGGACAGCGAGCTGTCTTCTCCGATCCCGGCGCGTTCGGCGTCGGCCGGGCCGAGTACGCCGAACTGCCAGCGGGACTGGTTCTTGCGCGAGTCGGCGCGGTACGGATAGAGCAGGTAGCCCTCGTACAGAACGGCATCGGCCACCGAGAGGACCTGATCCAGATTGCCGCTCATCGGATTTCCTGCCGTGTCAGCAGATTGTCGATCGCTTCCTCGAACGACAACATGCCCCAGCGTGCCTTGTAGTTGGCCAGCTCGTCGAGCGTGTCGTGGCGAAGCCGTAGCCAGCCGGTGTCGGGAAAATGCTGAGCCATCAGCTGTCGCCACACCGCAACCGGCATGTCGAAGTGATCTTCGCGGTCCCACGGCACCTGCTGCACCGCGAAGCCGCGAGTACCGCGGGTGAAAACGGTTCCGCTGAACAGGAACTGCAGCGGCACCATGCCGTCATCGAGTGCGTGCAGGTACTTGGCGCCCACCACCTCCAGGTCGTAGGTGCATTCCAGCGGTAGCTCGACCTGGGTGCTGCCGGTGAACCCGGGAATCATGGCGGTGCTGTGCTGCCACAGGAAGTTGCGCTGCGTGGTGCCCCAGCGCTCGCGAGGGCCGAACAGGTCCAGCATGCCGGCCGCCTCCGCGTCGGTGTAGCTGCGCCGCAGCGGTTCGATGCGCACCTGGCAGCGCAGCGCGATGGCGTGCACCGGATCCTCGCCCACCGCGGCCACGCCTACCCTCGCGGTCAAGATCGGCGTCACCGCATACGGTTCCGGTGCGATGTCCAGAACGGCGAACGTCACCGCCGTCGTCGCGGGCCCGGTCATCGTGGCACCAGCTTGCCGCGGTCGTCGAGAATGCCGAAGAACTCGTCGACATAGTTGCGCGCATCCTGCCCACCGTCGAAACCGCGCCACAGTGTTCGCAGCCGGCCGACGAACTCGTAGCAGGCGTCGACGGGCACCAGATGACACGACAGTGACCAGTTTTGGTCGTCTGGGACCCGGACCATCAACGCCTCGGTGTCCTCGGCCAGCAGATCGACCCTGGAGTCGGTTTCCCGGACGGAATTCCAGGTGTCGAGGTCGAGTTCGGATTCGGTGGCTCCCGCCGGACCCGGGTAGAACGCGACGACGCGGCTCAGTGCCGAGTTCCGGAAGAAGAATGCCAGCCCGACCGGAATCTGCAGCGACTCCCATTCCCGCCTTCCCACGGCGAAGTCGGGAAACCTCAGGTAGCGATCGGGGACCGCGCGGTAGCGCAATTCGGCCTGGGTGTCGGTGAACAGGAGATAACAGCCGCGGCACACGCACAGCAACTGGCGGTCTTCGACATTGACCACATGCTGGTGTTCGTCGGCGATCGGTTCCGAACACATCTCACACTGCTCACCGATCTGCTGCGGCGCATCCCGGTTCGCCCGGATGCGGGCCAACACGTCCAGCGGGCCGGTCACGATGCGACCTCCTCCGCAACCGCCATCGCCGGCACGCCGTCACGGAGCAGCACGGGAACCGGTTCCAGGTGAGGGCCGGCCGCGTCACCGACCGCCATACCCGCGTGCACCACGTCGAAACCGGAACCGCAATGCGGACAACGCAACACGGTGCCGGTCAGCGTGGCGCCGGCGAACTCGCGGGTGCAATCCGGGCAGCCGTCCCGGTAGGCGAGGATCTCGTCGCCGACCCGGCAGGCCAGTACCGCGGCACCGGCGACGGAAAATCCCCCGACCTCCCCGGGCGCGAGCTCGGCAAGCGTGGGAACGGGCTGCCAGGTGGCGTGCCGACGCCCGTCGTCGTGCAGCCGGGCCAACAACGACTCGGCGGGGATCACGTGCGCCGCCGGGTCGTCGGTGACGACATCGATCGTCGAGATCTCGGGCGCGGCCGCCATGATCGCGTCCTCGATGGTCAATTCGAGGGTGATCGCCGAGGACGGGCAGCTTTTGCAGCTTCCGGCGAACCGCAGCCGGACGACCGGCGGTGCGACTTCCAAGAGATGGACATCGCCCCCGTGCGATCCGAGATACGGGCGTACGCGGTCGAGCGCATCGGCGATGCGCCGCTCGACCGGATGCGGATGCAGACCGTGCACCAGCAGCAGACTGGCCACCAGATCGTCAGCGGCGACGGCATCCGCCACTGTGGGATCGGTGGATGCGGCGATCCGCAGCATCCGGGCCAGGGCGGCGCCGTAGAGATCGGTCACCTCCCGGACGAGTTGCTCGGCGCGATCCAGGGCCACCGAACCGCCTGCTGCGCAGGCCTGCAGCAGGTTCTCGATGCGATCGCCCGCCGTGCGCCATCGTGCGTCTTGCTCGGGGAGGTCCGGGACTCGATCGGCGGCGGGCGTCATATGTCATTCCCCGGTGGCGGATTGAGTGGGGGAGTGCATCAGCTCCAACGACTTTCCGTTGCCCAGGTACATGTGCACCCCGCAGGGCAGACACGGATCGAAACTGCGCACCGTCCGCATGACGTCGATGCCCTTGAAATGCTCCCGATCGTTCTCCTCGAATATCGGCTGGCCCTGCACCGCGTCCTCGTACGGGCCCGGGGTGCCGTAGCTGTCGCGCGGACTGGCGTTCCACGGTGTCGGCGGATACGGGTGGTAGTTCGCGATCTTGCCGTCGCGGATGACCATGTGATGGCTCAACACCCCGCGCACCGCTTCGGTGAAGCCGCAGCCGATGGCCTCGCCGGGAACCTCGAAGGGCTCCCAGGTCTTGGTGCGGCCGGCCCGGATCTCGACGAGTGCCTTCTCGCAGAAGTGCAGCGCGCAGGCGGCGGCGTACGCCTGGAAGTACGTACGGGCCCGGTTGCGTTCGATTGTGTTGCTGCCCTTGGCCGGGATCTTCCACTCCAACTCGACCGGGCCCTTGAGCGCGGTCTTGGGGAGGTTGATCTGGACACTGCTGCCGGTGGCCTTGACGTAGTCGATGTCGACCATCCCCGCCAGCGCGGTGGACCACAGCCGCGCGAGCGGGCCGCCGCCGGTGTCGAGGGCGAGATGGTCCTTGCCGTCGAACCACCGTGGCGACATGACCCAGCTGTAGTTCTCGTCGAACTCGCGCTTCTGCGGCTTGGGGTTGGTGTGCTGGTTCCACGGGTGGCGCCGGTCGATCGGGTTGCCCAGAGGATCGGTCTTGGCGAACATCTCCTGGTCGGTCCAGTCGTCGTAGTAGCTGTGACCCAACAGGATTCGTATCCCGAGGTTGATGTCGACCAGTGAATGCGTCAGCAGTTTGCCGTCCACCACGACGCCGGGGGTGACGAACATGGCGTCGCCCCAGCGCTCCATGTCCTTGTAGGCGAAGTTGCAGACCTCGGGATCCTGGAAGGATCCCCAGCATCCCAGCAGGGTGCGCCGGAGGCCGACCTTGTCGTAGCCGGGCAGGGCTTCGTAGAAGAAGTCGAACAGATCGTCGTGCATCGGCACGACCTTCTTCATGAACTCCACGTAGCGCATCAGCCGCGTCATGTAGTCGGTCATCAGCTGAATGGTCGCGGTCGTCCCGATGCCGCCCGGGTAGAGCGTCGACGGGTGCACGTGGCGGCCTTCCATCAGGCAGAACATCTCCCGGGTCCACCGGCTGACCTGCAGTGCCTCCCGGTAGAACTCACCGGTGAACGGGTTGAGCGCGCGCATGATGTCGGCGATCGTGCGGTGGCCGTGTGCGTCGGCATGTGGTGCCGCGGTGTTCTCCGCCTTGGCCAGCACGCTCGGGTTGGTCTCGGACACCATCTTCTCGCAGTAGTCCACGCCGACCAGGTTTTCCTGGAAGATGTTGTGGTCGAACATGTATTCCGCGGCCTCGCCGAGGTTGACCAGCCATTCACCAAGGTGCGGGGGTTTGACCCCGTAGGCCATGTTCTGGCAGTAGCACGAGCAGGTGGCGTGGTTGTCCCCGCAGATACCGCAGATGCGGCTGGTGATGAAGTGAGCGTCGCGAGGGTCCTTGCCCTTCATGAAGATCGAGTAACCACGGAAGATCGACGACGTGCTGTGGCACTCGACCACCTCGCGGTTCTCGAAGTCGATCTTGGTGTAGATGCCGAGGCTGCCGACGATGCGCGTGATCGGATCCCATGCCATCTCCACCAGTTGACCGGGCTCGCGCTTCACTTGTGACGGTTCGGGGATGATTGTTCCGGTCATCGAACTTCACTTTCGTGTAAACGGCTGTAATGCAACGGGGTCCGACGTACGTGATGGCGTCGTGGCCGGGCGTTGACGAACCGGCGGCTCGCCACGCCTACCAGGTGCGGGTGGCTCCGGTTTCGAGCTTCGTACCGCGATGCCGCCACTTGGGCTCTTTGTCGACGGTGTGGCCCGTGACGTGCCGCAGGCTGCGGATGACCGAGCCGTAGAGGCCTGACGCCGCGGTCGACACCTTGCCGCCCGGCGGCTCGTCCATGAACGGCATGAACTTGTCCGGGAATCCCGGCATCGTGCACCCGATGCAGATGCCGCCGACATTCGGGCAACCGCCGATGCCGTTGATCCAGCCGCGCTTTGGGACGTTGCACTTGACCACAGGTCCCCAGCAGCCCAGTTTCACAATGCATTTCGGCGATCCGTATTCGGTCGCGAAGTCGCCCTGCTCGTAATAGCCCGCCCGGTCGCATCCTTCGTGGACGGTCTTGCCGAACAGCCACGTGGGACGCAGCTCTTCGTCCAACGGGATCATCGGGGCCTGGTCGGTGGCCATGTACAGCAGGTAGGTCAGGGTCTCGGCCAGATTGTCCGGCTGGATCGGGCAGCCGGGAACGCAGACGATCGGAATCCCCGCCTTGCTCTTCCAGTCCCAGCCGAGATAGTCGGGCACGCCCATCGCGCCGGTCGGGTTACCGGCCATCGCGTGGATGCCGCCGTAGGTGGCGCAGGTCCCGACAGCGACGACGGCGGTGGCCTTGGGCGTGAGCCGGTCCAGCCATTCGCTGGTGGTCATCGGCTGGTTGGTCGCGGGATTGTTGCCGAACCCGCACCAATAACCCTCTTCCTTGACCTGCTCGTTCGGGATGGATCCCTCGACGACCAGGACGAAGGGCTCCAGTTCATCTCGTTCGGCCTTGAAGAACCAGGACAGGAAATCGTCGGCGCCCCCGCTCGGACCGCACTCGAAGTCGATCAGGGGCCAATGGACGGCGATCTTGGGCAGACCGGGAAGCGCCCCAAGGGCGATTTCCTCGATGCTCGGCTGGGTGGCGGCAGTCAACGCCACCGAATCGCCATCACAACTCAGACCGGCATTGATCCACAGCACGTGGATCAGTGCCTCTTCTGCTTTGACTGCTGCCTCGGTTGGCATAGGTCACAGCTTTCCGGGGCCAGGGCTGGCGGCCCCAATGGCTCGAGCTTAGCCGCGCGCAGCCTGCGTGAGACCTCAAACTCCGGGATAGTTTCCTGGGTGGTTGTCTTGTCAAAGGCTAGTGCGCGGGCGTGTTGTTCACGTGTGCGTCAACCCAGGTGTACCAGGCGTCGAGCCCGTCGCCGCGAGTTGCCGACGTCGGCAGGATCGTGACGTCGGGATTGACGGATCGTGCATGGCGGCAACAGGTTTCGACGTCGAAGTCGACGTAGGGGAGCAGGTCGATCTTGTTGAGGATCACCAGGCCCGCCGCGGCGAACATGTGCGGATACTTCAAGGGTTTGTCGGTGCCTTCGGTCACCGATACGACAACGACCTTGCTGTGTTCGCCGAGATCGAACAATGCCGGGCAGACCAGGTTGCCGACGTTCTCGATGAACAGCACCGATCCGGGGGCGGGATCGAGGCTTTCGAGCGCCCGGTGGATCATCGCCGCGTCCAGGTGGCACCCCGCGCCGGTGTTGACCTGAACCGCGCGCGCTCCCGCGGCCCGGATCCGGTCGGCATCGAGCAGCGTCTCCTGGTCTCCTTCGATCACCGTCACCGTACGGGTCGCGCCGAGTTCGCGGATGGTCCGTTCGAGCAGCGTCGTCTTGCCCGCTCCCGGTGAACTGGTGACGTTGAGCGCCAGGATGCCGCGTTCGGCCAGCCACTGCCGGTTCTGCTCGGCGATGAGGTCGTTCTTGGCGAGCACCTTCTGTTCCAGCGAGACGGTCTCGGTGTGCTGGTGGTCGCCGTGGGAATGGTCGTGGGGGTGGTCGTGATCGTGGGGATGCTGGTGGTCGTGGGGATGGTCATGGCCGGCCAGGGTGATGACGGCTCCGTCCTGACCGCAGCCGCAGGTTGCGCACATGTCAGCTCACTTCCATCGAGAGAATCCGCAGTTCCCGGCCGGCGGTCACCTCGACGTCGGCGCTTCCGCATGGGCACAACAGGATCAGATCGGGCAGGTCGAACTGCGCTCCGCAGCTGCGGCAGTGTGCCGCTCCCGGGTGGATGTCGAGGTCGAGGCGGGCGCCATCGGCCAGCGTGCCCTGGGTGACCAGGTCGAAGCAGAAGAGCATGGAATCCGGGACGACCGCGCACAACGCGCCCACTTCGAGCTTCACGCTGTGCACACGGCGGCCTGCGGCGTGCTCACACACCGCGTCGACAACACTCTGGGTGATCGCCATCTCGTGCATCGCTGCCCCGTCTCCGGGCCGGATGCTCCCACGATAGGCCGGTTTGGGTGCACGTACGGCGTGTCTGCTTGAATCGAACACGTGTTCGTCTACTGTGGTCGACATGCGATGGCGAGATGCTGGTCAAGCCGACTTGTCAGTGGCTGCCTCTAGCGTCACGGCCAACTGATCGAAACCGATCACCGAACATCACTAGGACGGAGACCCCCATGGCGCCCCAGGCCCCGGATCGCGAAAAAGCGCTCGAACTGGCGATGGCCCAGATCGACAAGAACTTCGGTAAAGGCTCGGTGATGCGGCTCGGCGAGGAGGTGCGCCAGCCGATCTCGGTGATCCCCACCGGTTCGATTTCCCTGGATGTGGCACTCGGCATCGGCGGCCTGCCGCGCGGCCGCGTGGTCGAGATCTACGGCCCGGAATCCTCGGGTAAGACCACTGTGGCGCTGCACGCGGTGGCCAACGCCCAGGCTGCCGGCGGTATCGCGGCGTTCATCGACGCCGAGCATGCCCTGGATCCCGAATACGCCAAGAAGCTCGGGGTGGACACCGATTCACTGCTGGTGAGCCAGCCCGACACCGGCGAGCAGGCGCTGGAGATCGCCGACATGCTGGTGCGCTCGGGTGCGCTGGACATCCTGGTGATCGACTCGGTGGCAGCCCTGGTGCCCCGCGCCGAGATCGAGGGTGAGATGGGTGACAGCCACGTAGGTCTGCAGGCCCGCCTGATGAGCCAGGCGCTGCGCAAGATGACCGGTGCGCTGAACAACTCGGGCACCACCGCGATCTTCATCAACCAGCTCCGCGAGAAGATCGGCGTGATGTTCGGCTCGCCCGAAACCACCACGGGTGGTAAGGCTTTGAAGTTCTACGCCTCGGTCCGTCTGGACGTCCGGCGCATCGAGACGCTCAAGGACGGCACCGACGCCGTCGGTAACCGGACCCGCGTCAAGGTCGTCAAGAACAAGGTCTCGCCGCCGTTCAAGCAGGCCGAGTTCGACATCCTGTACGGCCACGGCATCAGCCGCGAAGGCTCGCTCATCGACATGGGTGTCGAGCACGGCTTCATCCGCAAGTCCGGGTCCTGGTTCACCTATGAGGGCGAGCAGCTGGGCCAGGGCAAGGAGAACGCCCGCAAGTTCCTGCTGGAGAACGTCGATGTCGCCAACGAGATCGAGAAGAAGATCAAAGAAAAGCTCGGCATCGGTGCTGTCGTGACGGCCGAGGCGAAGGCTGATGACGTCCTTCCCGCCCCGGTTGATTTCTGAGCCGTCGGGTACGCCCGAGGGGGAGCAGGCGCAGGATCCTCGCAAACGTGAGGAGCAGGCCAAGAACGTCTGCCTGCGCCTGCTCACCGTACGGGCCCGCACCCGTGCCGAGTTGACCGAACAGCTCACCAAACGGGGTTACGAAGAGGACCTCAGTGCCAAGGTGCTGGATCGGCTCACCCAGGTCGGCCTGATCGATGACGAGGACTTCGCCGAGCAGTGGGTGCGGTCCCGGCACGCCAACGCGGGAAAAGGTAAGCGCGCCTTGGCTGTTGAGCTTCGCAAGAAGGGCGTCGACAACGACGTCATCGACGCGGCGCTGGCCGACCTGGATCCGGCTGCCGAACGGCAACGGGCCGAGCAGCTGGTCCGTGACAAACTACGCCGCGAACGGCTCGACGACGATGACGGCGACGTGAAGGTGACGCGCAGGCTGGTCGGCATGCTGGCTCGCCGCGGCTACAACCAGTCGATGGCCTTCGACGTCGTCAGCGTCGAGCTGGCCGGCGAACGCGAGCGCCGCCGGGTGTGATCAGTCTTTTCGGCCGGTGGCGGCAACGGTCACGCCCAACCCGATCATGGCGAGTCCGCCGACGCCGCCGACCATGGCGAGCCTTCGCGGTGAATGCGCGAACCAGCTTCTGGCCGTAGCTGCGACCAGGCCCCACACGGAGTCGGAAGCTATCGCGATCAGATTGAAGACCAGCCCGAGGATCAACATCTGAACGATGACGCCGTGACCGTGGCCGCGTTCGACGAACTGTGGCAACACCGCGGCGAAGAACACGATGGTTTTCGGATTGGCGACGCCGACCGCGAATCCATCCCAGAGTGTGCGTCCGACGCCGTGTTGTGGGCCGCCGCCATCGAGAGTGGATTGCAGCCTGCCACGATGACGGAAAGCGGTGATGCCGAGGTAGATCAGGTACGCGGCACCGGCAAGCTTGAGAGCGGTGAACGCGACAACGGATCGCTCGACGACAGCGCCGACACCGAATGCCACGGCGACCACAAGGACGTAGGCACCCAGCGCATTGCCGGCAACTGTGGTGAGCGCAGTCTGGCGGCCGTGCGCCAACGCCCTGCCGATGACGAACAAGACGCTCGGCCCCGGCACGACGATCAGTACGAACGACATCGCCGCGAACGCCAGCAATCTGTCAGCGGTGACCATGAGCGCAGCTTATCGATCGACCGTCTGCACGGTAGCTTTACTCAACGTGAACGGTGACGTGGTCATCCTGTCCGGTCCCCCCGCAAGCGGAAAGACCACGGTGGCTGACCTCATCGCCGGCTCGGCGGACAAGCCGACCGTGCATCTGACGACCGACCAGTTCTACCGCGCGATCCGCGCCGGATACATCGCGCCGTATCTGCCTGAGGCACAAGGCCAGAACGAAGTGGTCATCGATGCGATCGTCGCTGCGGTCGCGGCTTATGCCGGCGGCGGCTTCGATGTGGTGGTCGATGGAATCGTCGGACCGTGGTTTCTCGGACCGTTCCGCGGCTTGGCTGCACAGGCCGGACTCACGATTTCCTACATCGTGTTGCGGCCGACGCTCGATACGGCTCTACGGCGTGCGCAAACGCGCAGTGGCCAGGATCTGAAGGATCCCGATGCCATCACCGGTATGCATCGTGCGTTTGCCGAACTCGGCGAACTGGCGAGTCACGTCATCGACAACAGCGGACTCGATGCGGCCGAGACCGCCGACCAGGTTCGGCGGGCGGTCGCCTCGGGCGGCTACCGCCTGACTTGAGCCGTCAGTCCCGTTGGGTGTGCAACACCTGCGCGCCCGGTGCGCCTTCCTGCTCGACGGCCTCGGCCTCCAGCGGCGCGGGGCCGCGGCTGGAACGACGCAAGCGCTGCTCGATCCTGGTGGCCAACGACGACAACGCCATGTTGACGCTGATCATCAAGACCGCGATGACGATCAGGGCGGGCAGGATGTTGGCGTAGGCCGACCCGATATTCGTACCCTGACGAACCATCTCCACGAACGTGATCTGGTAGCCGATGGCGGTGTCCTTGAGCACCACGACCAGTTGCGAAACCAGCACCGGCAGCATCGCGGTGATCGCCTGCGGCAACAGGATCAGTCGCATGGTCTGCGTCCACGTCAATCCCAATGACCACGCGGCCTCCTGCTGACCACGGGGAAGGGAATGGACGCCGGCTCGAACGATTTCGGCGATTACCGCCCCGTTGTAGAGCGTCAGCCCGGTCACCACTCCGGCCAGCGCGATGTACTTGGACGGGAACACGTCGTACATGCCGAAGAGGAAGAACGCGAACAACATCATGATCAGCACCGGCACCGCGCGGAAGAACTCCACGACGACCGAGCAGATCCATCGGATCGGAGCAATCGGTGACAGCCGGCCGACACCGAGCACCATGCCCAACACCAGGGCAAAAACGATCGACACCGCCGCCGCGGTCAGTGTTCCCTGCACCCCGGGAAGCACGTAGGTGACCCACAGATCCGAGGTCAGGAACGGTTTCCACTTCTCGGGTTGGAGCTGATCCTTCTCCCAGAGCCGGTAGAGCACGAACACGATCAGTGCACCGGCGCCGAACGCGGCCAGCACCGCCAGGATGAAGTTGCGTGCCCGCGCCCGCGGCCCCGGGGCGTCGAACAGGACCGATGCGCTCATCAGCGAGCCACCGCCAGACGCTTACCCAACCACCCGAACAGCAGCCCCAGCGGCAGCGTCAGCAGGATGAACCCGGCGGCCATGATGGCACCGACGGTGAGCACCGCGGCGGTCGACTCGATCATCTCCTTCATCAACAAGGCGGCTTCCGCCACGCCGATCGCCGACGCGATCGTGGTGTTCTTCGTCAGCGCGATCAACACCGAACCGAGCGGGATGATCACTGCGCGAAATGCCTGCGGCAGCAGGATCAATCGCAGGTTCTGCCCAAAGGACAAGCCCAGTGACCGGGCGGCCTCGGCCTGACCCATCGGAACCGTGTTGACCCCCGAACGCACCGTCTCGCATACGAAAGACGCGGTATAGACCGTCAATCCGAGCACGGCCAGGCGAAAGTTGCTGTCCGCGATCGATGTCGGTGAATGCGGGTCGACCAGGGTGATCCGCAGCGTCTGCCCGACTCCGAGTGCACAGAACACGATGATCAGGGTCAGGGGAGTGTTGCGGATGACGTTCACGTACGCGGCGCCGAGCCAATTGAGCACCGGCACCGGAGCCAGCCGCATGGCGGCCAGCCCAGTGCCCAGGATCAGCGCACCGATCGCGGAGTACACCGTGAGCTGGATCGTGGTCCAGAACGCCGCGAATATCTGATCGCGGTATGCGTCGAAGATCTCCACAGTCGGTGCGCTGTCTCCGGATCAGTTGCGCTCGACGGCGGGCGGTGCCGGGGTGGGGATACCGGCGGGGCCGAGGTTGCGCTCGAACGCTTCTTTCCAGGCGCCGCTGGACTCCATCTTCTCGAGCGCGGTATTGATCTTGTTGCGCAACTCGGTGTCACCCTTCTTCAGGCCGATGCCGTAGCGCTCCTCGGAGAAGGTGTCCCCGGCGATCTTGAAGGTGCCCGGGCTTTGCGCGGCGTACCCGGCCAGGATCACCTCATCGGTGGTCAACGCGTCGACGGCACCGCTCTTGAGTGCATCCAGGCACAGCGTGTACGTGTCGTACTGCTGCAGCTGCACCTTCGGGTACTCGTCCTTGATCCGCTGGGCCGGGGTAGAACCCGACACTGAGCACAGCTTCTTGTTGTTCTCCAGCGAAGCTGCGCCGGTGATGTCGGTGTTGTCCGCGCGGACCAGCAGGCTCTGCCCGGTGAGCAGGTACGGGCCGGCGAAGTCGACCTTCTCCTTGCGTGCATCCGTGATCGAGTAGGTCCCCACGATGTACTCGACCTGACCGTTCTGGATCAGCGTCTCGCGCTGCGGCGAGGGGGCTTCCTTCCACTCGATCTTGTCCTCGGGGTAGCCGAGTTCATTGGCCACGTACTTGGCCACGTCGACGTCGAAGCCGGACATGGTGCCGTCGGGCTTCTTCAGACCGAGCCCGGGCTGGTCGTACTTGGTGCCGATGACAATCTTGCTGGAGTCACCGCCGCCGCCACCACAGGCCGTCGCGGCGAAGGGGAGGGCGATCGCGAGCGCGAGGGTACCGACCAACTTGAACGGCACGAATGGCATGTTCGGGTTCCTTTCGGGTGCAGCGTCAGTGCGGAGCGTCAGTGATGAAGGATCTTGCCGAGAAAATCTTTGGCGCGATCGGATTTCGGATTGTCGAAGAACTCGGCCGGCGGTGCGTCCTCGACGATGGCGCCGTCCGCCATGAACACCACCCGGTCAGACGCCCGGCGGGCGAAGCCCATCTCGTGGGTGATCACCACCATCGTCATGCCCTCGCCGGCCAGCGAGGTCATCACCGCCAGAACCTCGTTGATCATCTCGGGGTCCAGGGCGCTGGTGGGCTCGTCGAACAGCATGACCTTCGGGTTCATGGCCAGTGACCGCGCGATGGCGACGCGTTGCTGCTGACCACCGGACAGCTGAGCCGGGTACTTGTCGGCCTGATTGGCAACCCCGACGCGATCCAGCAGGGCCATAGCCTTCTCGCGCGCTTCGGCCTTGGACTTCCGGCGCACCTTCACCGGCGCCAGCGTGACGTTCTCCAGGATCGTCTTGTGCGCGAACAGGTTGAAGGACTGGAACACCATGCCGACATCGGAGCGGAGCTGTGCCAACTTGCGCCCCTCGGCCGGCAGCGCTTGGCCGTCGATCGCGATGCTGCCGGAGTCGATGGTCTCCAGCCGATTGATCGTGCGGCACAAGGTGGACTTACCCGAACCCGACGGGCCGAGCACCACGACGACCTGGCCACGGCCCACTTCGAGGTTGATGTCGTTCAGTACGTGCAGCGATCCGAAATGTTTGTTGACTCCCGACAGTGAGATCATCGGCACATCTATAGGTGCTGCATTGTCGACCTGCGGCTGCTCGCCGGGGCTTCCCATGGCAGGTGACCTTACCCAGGGAACGTCCAGCCTGCCCGGATCTCGTGAATCCGCCGCGTTAACGTTTTGGGTGGCTCCGTACCATTGAGGCCGTGACGACGATGGTGAACCGGGACGCGACGGCCGACCCGGCTACCGACGAGCGCTCGCGCGAGGAGTCGACGACCTGCGAGCGTGCCGTGCGCACCTATCAGGTCCGCACCTACGGCTGCCAGATGAACGTGCATGACTCCGAGCGGCTGTCGGGCCTGCTGGAGGACGCCGGATACCGGCGGGCCGAGGACGGCTCCGACGCCGACATCGTGGTGTTCAACACCTGTGCGGTGCGGGAGAACGCCGACAACAAGCTCTACGGCAACCTCAGCCACCTGGCCCCGCGCAAGCAGGCCGATCCGGACATGCAGATCGCCGTCGGCGGTTGCCTGGCGCAGAAGGACCGTGATTCGGTGCTGCGCCGCGCCCCGTGGGTCGACGTGGTCTTCGGCACCCACAACATCGGGTCGCTGCCCACGCTGCTGGAGCGGGCCCGCCACAACCGCGCCGCCCAGGTCGAGATCGTCGAGGCGCTGCAGGAGTTTCCGTCCACCCTGCCCGCGACGCGCGAGTCCGCCTACGCGGCGTGGGTGTCGATCTCGGTGGGCTGCAACAACACCTGCACGTTCTGCATCGTGCCGTCGTTGCGCGGCAAGGAGGTGGACCGTCGGCCCGGCGACATCCTGGCCGAGGTGCAGACCCTCGCCGACCAGGGCGTGCTCGAGGTCACCCTGTTGGGGCAGAACGTCAACGCCTACGGTGTGTCGTTCGCAGACCCAGAACTGCCGCGCGACCGCAGCGCGTTCGCCAAGCTGTTGCGCGCCTGCGGCGACGTGGAGGGGCTGGAGCGGGTCCGGTTCACCTCGCCGCACCCGGCCGAGTTCACCGACGACGTGATCGAGGCGATGGCGCAGACCCCCAACGTGTGCCCCACGCTGCACATGCCGCTGCAGTCCGGTTCGGACCGCATCCTGAAGGCGATGCGTCGCTCGTACCGGGCCGACCGCTACCTGGGCATCATCGACAAGGTCCGGGCCGCGATCCCGGACGCCGCGATCACCACCGACCTCATCGTGGGTTTCCCCGGTGAGACCGAGGAGGATTTCCAGGCCACCCTCGACGTCGTCGAGCGCTCCCGGTTCGCCGCCGCCTTCACCTTCCAGTACTCCATCCGGCCCGGTACCCCGGCCGCCGAGATGCCTGACCAGCTGCCGAAAGCGGTTGTCACCGAACGCTATCAGCGCCTGATCGACCTGCAGGAGCGAATCTCCCTGCAGGAGAACCAGGCTCAGATCGGCCGGACGGTCGAGCTGTTGGTGGCGACGGGCGAGGGACGTAAGGACGCCGCCACCGCTCGCATGTCGGGCCGGGCCCGCGACGGCCGCCTGGTGCATTTCACCCCCGGAGACAACGACATTCGGCCCGGCGACATCGTCACCACGACCGTGACCGGCGCCGCGCCGCACCATCTGATCGCCGACGCCCCGCTGGCGAGCCATCGGCGCACCCGCGCCGGCGACGCCCACGCGGCCGGGCAGCGCCCCCGTACCGGCGTCGGACTGGGGCTGCCGCGGATCGGTGCGCCGGAGACCCCGCCGCCATCAGGAGGATGTGGCTGTTGAGCAACGAAGGCGACTTCGAGCGGTTCGAGGACGACCTCGCCGCCGTCGAACGCAAGGTCACCCGGGAGTTCGACTCGGGTCCGCGCGCGATGGTGGTGGCGATCCTGGTGTTCGTGGTGCTGCTGTCGTTCGTGCTGCCGCACACCGGCTCCAGCAAGGGATTCGACGTTCTGGTCGGTGACGCCACGGCTGTCGCCGACGGCATCTCACTGCCTTCGCGGGTGTTCACCTGGCTGGCGCTGGTGTTCTCGGTCGGGTTCTCGACCTTGGCGCTGATCACCCGCCGCTGGGCGCTGGCCTGGGTGGCCCTGGCCGGTTCGGCGGTTGCCAGCGCGCTCGGGATGCTCGCGGTGTGGTCGCGTCAGACCGCCGCCGGCCATCCCGGCCCCGGGATCGGGCTGATCCTGGGCTGGCTGGCGGTGATCGTGCTGACCTTCCACTGGGCGCGGGTGGTGTGGTCGCGCACCGCGCTGCAGCTGGCGGCCGAGGAGGATCGTCGCCGCCAGGCCGCGGAGCAACAGCAGCACGGCGTGCTCGGCATCCCCGGTGCCGGTACGCCCACGCCTGATGTCACCAAGCCTGACGTCACCAAGTCCGACCCCGCAGTCAAGAAGCCGGACCAGCCGGACCAGCCCTAGCTGCGCTTGCCCAGCGCTTCCGCCGCCGCGTCGGCCCACTGACGCCACTGCTCGGCGCTCGCCCTGGCCTCGGCCGCGTCCTTGGCCCGGCCTGCGGCCTCCGCCTTCTCGGCCTGCTTCTCGAACTGCTCGGCACGTGAGCGGAACTGGTCGGCACGAGCCTGGGCCTCGGGATCGACGCCACCGGCCGGAGCGTCGCGGACCTTCTTCTCCACGGCGCGCAGCCGTCGTTCCAGGTCAGCGGAGCGTTCGCGGGGAACCTTGCCGATCGCGTCCCACTTGTCGCCGATGGTCCGCAATGCCGCGCGGGCCGCATCCAGATCGGTCGTGTCGATCTTCTCGGCCTCGGCCAGCAGCGCCTCTTTGGCGGTGGCATTGGCCTTGAACTCGGCGTCGCGTTCGGCGTTTGCGGCGTTGCGGGCCGCGAAGAACGTGTCCTGGGCGGCCTTGAACCGGTGCCACAGCGCGTCGTCGACGTCTTTGGCGGCGCGTCCCGCGGTCTTCCACTGGGACAGCAGGTCGCGGAAGGCCGCGGCGGTGGCGCCCCAGTCGGTCGACCCGGACAGCTGCTCGGCCTGATCGCACAGCCCCTCCTTGACCTGGCGGGCGCCGACCCGGCCGCGGTCGAGTTCGGCGAAGTGCGAGCCGCGACGGCGGTTGAACGTCTCCCGCGCGGTCGAGTAGCGCTTCCACAGGGCGTCGTCGAGCTTGCGGTCAAGTCCGGTGATGGTGCGCCACTCGTCGAGGATCTCGCGCAGCCTGTCACCGGCGGACTTCCACTGGGTGGAGTTCGCGGCCAGATCCTCGGCCTCGGCCGCCAGGGCCTCCTTGCGTGCGGTCTGTGCGGCGCGGTGCTCGTCACGCTGGGCCCGCTCGGTCGCAGCGGCGGCGTCGGCGTGTTCCAGGATCGCTGCCAGACGTGCGCTCAGGGCATCGACGTCGCCGAGAACCGCTGCGGTGGGCAGACTTTCGGCCAGTGCGGCGGCCGCGGACTTGATCTTGCGGGCATCGCCGGTGCCGGAGGAGAGCCGACGTTCCAGCAGAGCCACCTCGGTGTGCAGATCGTCGAAGCGCCGGCCGAAGTGGGTGAACGCCGACTCGGTGTCGCCGGCCTGCCATGAGCCGATGACGCGCTCACCGGATCCGCTGATCAACCACACCGTGCCGTCGTCGTCCACCCGTCCGAACCGGGGCGTGGGCCCGGAGGTGGTCGGGGGGGTGGCTCCGCCTGGCTCACTGGTTGTCATATCCGCTCCTCGTACTCCGCGCGGTTGCCCGCGCATCTGCCGCGCGACGCGGCGCCTGATGCTGTTGCTTGTCCGCTATTCAAGCAGGTCGTGCTGTGCCGTGCCCACGGCTTTCGGCTCAATGCCCTGACAAACTCCGATGTGCCGGGACGGATCGGCCGCATCCGGCGGCGTCGCAGGCGTCGATCACCACCACTCCTCGCAGCGCAGCGGGGGCCGCGCATTAGTTTGGTGACGTGCTGAGCGCCATCGCGATCGTCCCCGCCACGCCGGTTCTCGTACCCGAACTCGTGGGGGCGGCGGCGACCGAGGTGGCCGGGTTGCGCGACGCGGTGCTCGCCGCAGCGGGTTCGCTGCCTGCGCGCTGGCTGGCTGTCGGTGTCGGCCCCCGCGACGAGGTGTACGGACCCGACTGTGCCGGGACCTTCGCCGGCTACGGCGTCGACGTCCCGGTGGCGCTCGGTCCCGGCGCGGTGGGCGAGCCGGCCGAACTGCCGCTGTGTGTGCTGGTGGCCGGGTGGATCCGCGGCCAGGCCACGGCCGGTGCCGGGATCGAGGTGCACGCCTACGCCGCATCCCACCCGGTAGGTGAGGCGCTGGCCCGGGGCCGCGCGCTGCGGGCCAGGATCGACGAATCCCCGGAGCAGGTCGGCGTCCTGATCGTGGCCGACGGGTTGCACACCCTCACGCCCTCGGCCCCCGGCGGTTACCTGCCTGATTCTCCTGCCACGCAGCAGGATCTCGACGACGCGCTGGCCACCGGTGACCTCGCCGCGCTGGCCGAGCTGCCCGAACCGGTACTCGGCAGGGTGGCCTACCAGGTGCTGGCTGGCCTGATCGGATCCGCTCCCGGCTCGGCGCGGGAGATGTACCGCGGTGCGCCCTACGGGGTCGGCTACTTCGTCGGCGAATGGCTGCCATGACGCGGCCGATCGCGATCATCGGGCCCACCGGCACCGGGAAATCGGACCTGGCATTGGCGGTTGCCGAGCAACTGGGCGGCGAAATCGTGAATGCCGACGCGATGCAGTTCTATCGCGGCATGGACATCGGCACGGCCAAGCTGTCCGTCGCCGAGCGGCGCGGCATCCCGCACCACCAGCTCGATGTCCTGGAGGTCACCGAGACCGCCACGGTGGCCCGCTACCAGCAGGACGCCTCCGCCGACGTAGAGGCGATCGCGGCCCGCGGCGCCGTCCCGGTGATCGTCGGCGGCTCGATGCTCTATATCCAGTCGCTGCTGGACGAGTGGACATTTCCGGCGACCGATCCACAGGTGCGGGCCCGGTGGGAAGCTCGGCTGGCCGAGGTGGGGGTGGCCGCCCTCCACGTCGAGCTGACCCGGGTGGACCCCGCCGCGGGGGCGTCGATCCTGCCCACCGACGGTCGGCGGATCGTGCGGGCCCTGGAGGTCGTCGAGCTCACCGGCCAACCGTTCGCCGCCTCGGCGCCGAGTATCGGTACACCCCGCTGGGATACGGCGATCATCGGACTGGATTGGGAGACAACCGTTCTCGATGAACGTCTGCAGCGGCGCACCGACCTGATGTTCGCCGGCGGTCTGGTGGACGAGGTGCGGACGCTGATCGGCCGGGGCCTGCGTGATGGGGTCACCGCCGCACGTGCCCTCGGTTACGCGCAGGTGCTGGCCGACCTCGACGGCGGGGGAGACGGGGCCGCGGCACGGGAACCGACGTTCGTCGGCACCCGCCGCTATGTGCGCCGCCAGCGCTCCTGGTTCCGGCGCGATCATCGGGTGGCGTGGCTGGACGGGGCGGCCGACGGGCTGGTGCACGACGCGTTGCGGGTGTGGCGGCACGTATCCTGAACAGGTGATCTTCGCTAAAGGGCACGGCACGCAGAACGATTTCGTGGTGCTGCCCGACCTCGACGCCGCGCTGTCGCTGACACCGGCGGCCGTGGCCGCGCTCTGCGACCGCCGCCGCGGTCTTGGCGCCGACGGCGTGCTCCGGGTGACGACCGCCGGAGCCGCGCAGGCCGCCGGCGTTTTCGAGCGACTGCCCGACGGGGTCGCGGCATCCGATTGGTACATGGACTACCGCAACGCCGACGGCTCGATCGCCCAGATGTGCGGCAACGGGGTGCGGGTTTTCGCGCATTACCTGCGCGCCTCCGGGCTGGAATCCGCCGACGAGTTCGTGGTCGGCTCGCTGGCCGGGCCACGTCCGGTGGTGCTGCACAACGTCGACGACACCACCGCGGACGTCACCGTCGAGATGGGCAAGGCCAACCGGTTCGGTTCGGGAACCGCAGTGGTCGGTGGCCGCAGCGTCAGCGGTGTGGCCGTCGACGTGGGCAATCCGCATCTGGCTTGTGTCGGGCTGACCGAGGGCGAGTTGGCGGCCCTTGATGTGGGTGCGCCGGTGTCCTTCGACGAGCAGCTGTTCCCCGAGGGCGTCAACGTCGAGGTCCTCACCGTTCCGGTCGATGGCGCGGTGGCGATGCGCGTCCACGAGCGCGGCGTCGGAGAGACCCGCTCCTGCGGTACCGGCACCGTCGCGGCCACGCTTGCGGCCCTGGCGCATGCGGGCGCGGGCACCGGGACGTTGCGGGTGCGGATCCCCGGCGGTGAGGTCACCGTGACCATCACCGAGTCCACGAGCTATCTGCGTGGCCCCTCGGTACTGGTGGCCCGCGGTGAGCTGAGCAACGACTGGTGGAACGCTGCGCACGCCTAATTGGGGTGCGCGCGGCCCGATCCACGTGACAACCTGTAAGTACATATGACTCATCCAGAACATCCCGTCACTCCCAGCACCGGTGAGCTGGCCCTCGAAGATCGCGCCTCACTGCGCCGCGTCGCCGGGCTGTCCACCGAACTCACCGACGTCACCGAGGTCGAATACCGCCAGCTGAGGCTGGAGCGCGTGGTCCTGGTCGGTGTGTGGACCGAGGGCAGCGCGGCCGATGCCGATGCCAGCCTGGCCGAGTTGGCGGCGCTGGCCGAGACCGCGGGCTCGGAAGTGCTCGAGGGGCTCATCCAGCGCCGCGACAAGCCCGATCCGGCCACCTACATCGGCTCGGGCAAGGCTGTCGAACTGCGCGAGGTGGTGCTCGCGACCGGGGCCGACACCGTCATCTGCGACGGCGAGCTGTCACCCGCGCAGCTCAACTCGCTGGAGAAGGTGGTGAAGGTCAAGGTCATCGACCGCACCGCGCTGATCCTGGACATCTTCGCCCAGCACGCCACGAGCCGGGAGGGCAAGGCGCAGGTGTCGCTGGCCCAGATGGAGTACATGCTGCCCCGGCTGCGCGGCTGGGGTGAATCGATGTCACGACAGGCCGGCGGTCGCGCCGGCGGGGCCGGTGGCGGCGTGGGAACCCGCGGTCCCGGTGAGACCAAGATCGAAACCGATCGCCGCCGCATCCGTGAACGGATGGCCAAGCTGCGCCGCGAGATTCGCGACATGAAGAAGATCCGCGACACCCAGCGCAGCCGGCGGCTGTCCTCGGATGCCGCCTCGGTGGCCATCGTCGGCTACACCAACGCCGGCAAGTCCAGCCTGCTCAACGCTTTGACCGGGGCCGGTGTGCTGGTGGAGAACGCCCTGTTCGCAACGCTCGAACCCACCACGCGGCGTGGAGAATTCGACGACGGGCGGCCATTCGTGCTGACCGATACCGTCGGCTTTGTCCGGCACCTGCCCACCCAGCTGGTCGAGGCGTTCCGGTCCACCCTCGAAGAGGTGGTGGACGCGGACCTCCTGGTGCACGTGGTGGACGGCTCCGACGAGCATCCGCTGGCGCAGATCAACGCGGTCCGTCAGGTGATCAACGATGTGGTCGCCGAGTACGACATCGCCCCACCGCCGGAGTTGTTGGTGGTCAACAAGATCGACGCTGCCACCGGCCTGGGGCTGGCCGCGCTGCGGCGTGCCCTGCCCGACGCGGTGTTCGTCTCGGCGCACACCGGTGACGGGCTGGACCGGCTGCGGGCCCGGATGGCGGAGATGATCCCGCCCACCGACGCCACGGTGGACGTGACGATTCCCTACGACCGCGGGGACCTGGTTGCGCGGGTGCACGCCGAGGGCCGGGTGGACGCCACCGAGCACACCACCGAGGGCACCCGGATCAAGGCGCGAGTACCCATGGCACTCGCGGCGAGCCTGAGCGAGTTCGCCACCTTCTGATCCGGCTCGTCGGCCGTGCGGCGGGTCTCAGGCCGCGGGCTTCTTCTCGCTGGTGTTGGCCGCCTTGACCTTGCCCTTGGTGCCCTCTGTGCCGTTCGGGCCAGCCAGCGCCTTGCGTACGGTGCTGCGGATCGACTTCGCCAGGTCACGCGCCGGGTGGATGTCGCCGGCCCGCAGCTTGGGCCGCTTGATCTCGGTGGCCGGTGTGTCTTCGCCCCCGGTGGTCGTCTCGGCCAGTGGGTTCACCTTGAGCACATTGAGTCTGGGCAATTCAGGAAGCTTGGGCGACTGGGGTGTGTTTGCCGTGGTGCTCGAAACCTTCACGGCGTCTTGCGCGTTGGCGGTGGCGGATTCAGTGGGGTCGGACCAGCCCGGCAATGGGTCGAGGCCAGGGTTGCGTGCTGCCTGGATTCCCTCGGGGATGTCGTTGATGAGGTCGGTGACGAGCTTCACCGGATTGACCCTCGGCACCAGCTGGAACGGCGTCGGGCTGCCGTAATCGCCACGGTCATAGCCGGTTTCGATCAACGTCTGCATCGCCGGTGAGACCAGATCGACAAGCGGGATCACCACAGCGGACGTTCCGGTCGCCGCGCCGAGGTCGATCAGCGGCTGCATGATCGGCAGATACTTTGCCGGCAGCGTGATGTAGCGGGTGTCGCCGTGCACCTGGCAGTGAGTGGCCTCCGAGCAGTTGGCCTGGGCATTGGCGACCGCGGCCTGCACTTGCTCGGGTGTGTACCCATAAGGCGTCGCGCCGGCCTCGTCACCGCCCTTCGGGGCCAGGTAGGTGCCGTGCACGTATTCGAACCCGGCGAGCGCATTGACCAGGGACAACGGGTTCAGTACCCAGGACGGTGCGTCGGCGACGCCGTCGTACTGCAGCGCGATGTCATCGGTGTTGATCACCCCGTCGGGCGCGGTGTCGGTGGGCGTCGGATTGCCGAACGTCGCGTCCAGGACGGGCACGGTGCCCAGCGCTGCGAGACGTTCGAACAGGCCGCCGTTGGGCCGGTTCGGGTTGCCGATCAGGACGAACGAGACGTTGGTGGGCAACGTCGGGTCGGCGGGGTTGTTGAGATATGCGAGATTGCCCTTGTAGATGCCGGCGACGGTGGCGCCCTGCGAATAGCCGAAGATCACGACCTCGTGGTCCGGGTTGTAATTCTGCTCTTGGCCGGGAGCCGGCGGGGTCAGCTGCGCACCGTAGGCGGTGGCCAGACTCGAGACTCCGCTCTGCACCGAGACGTTCCACTTGGCGCCCTCCAGCCCGCCCCACCCGGCGAACGGGAACGGCCAGAACTGGGCGATGTAGGGAACACCGACGCACGTCACGTCGGTGCAGGTGCTGCCCGGTGCCACGTAGTACTGGACCGCGTGATCCTCGTAGTTCTGCGACAACGCCGGGTTCGGTGTGCCGGTACCCGGAACCACCAGCACCGTGGCGCTGAGCACGACGTCGGCGGTGAAGGTCGTGGTGACCGCTATCGCGGCGGAACCGGACAGGGCCACGGTGCCGACCAGCAGCGACCTGGCAGCAGAACGGGGTGAGAATCGCATCGGCCAGATCTCCTTCTGCTGACGCCGCGGTCAGCGCTGAAGGGGATCTTTGCACCGGCACACAACCGCTACCGCACAAACGGCCGAAGTGGCGGCCGCCCAACGGTTTCAGCGTGTCCTGATCACCGGTGGCTCGTGCGCCCGTACCGGGGGCAGCGTGCGGGCGAACTTCTCGACCTGCACCAGGACGTGCGCGCCGGTGCAGCCGCGGGCCAGCGAAGAGGTCCCGACGTCCTCGGTCAGCACGTTGGGATTGCCGTGGATGCACATCGAATCGGGGTCGGCCGGATCGGCCGGGTCGAACCAGGCCCCGGTCGACAGTTGCACCACGGCCGGGCGAAGCCGGTCGTCGATCACCACTCCGGCCAGGCACGCCCCGCGGTCGTTGAACACCCGCACCACGTCGCCATCGGCGAGCCCGCGGTCCGCCGCGTCATCCGGGTGGATCCGGATCGGTTCACGGCCTTGAACTTTCGATGACTGGCTGGTGGCGCCGCCGTCGAGTTGACTGTGCAGGCGGGTCGCGGGCTGATTGGCCAGCAGGTGCAGCGGATATGCCTGGGCGCGCCGCCCGCCGAGCCACTCCGTCGGTTCGTACCAGCGGGGGTGGCCTGCGCAGTCGTCGTAGCCGAACCCGTCGATCTCGGCGGAGAAGATCTCGATTCGGCCGCTCGGTGTGGCCAGCCGCCGCCCGACCGGGTCGGCGCGGAAATCGGCGAGCAGCGTCAGCCCCGGTTCGGTGGGGAGGCGCAAGTGTCCGGCGGCCCAGAATTCGTCGAATCCGGGTACCTCGAAATCCAGCCCGGCAGACCACTTTTCATACATGTGGGCCAGCCACTCGCGCGCTGTGCGGCCCTCGGTGAACCGCGGGCCGAAGCCGAGCCGCTCGGCCAGGGCGGAGAACGTGGTGTAGTCATCGCGGGAGTCGGCATACGGTTGCGCCAGCGCGGGCATGGCCACGAGCAGCGGGTCGTTGCGTGATCCCGAGTAGTCCTCGCGTTCATAGGCGGTGGTCGAGGGCACCACGATGTCGGCGTGCTTGGCCATCGCGGTCCAGTACGGGTCGTGCACCACGATGGTGTCGACGCGGGACAGGGCCCGGCGCAATCTCGGGATGTTCTGGTGATGGTGGAACGGATTGCCGCCGGCCCAGTACACGCACTTGATGTCGGGGTAGGTCAGTTGCATACCGTTGTAGTCGAACGGCTGACCTGGGTGCAGCAGCATGTCGGTGACCGCCGCGACCGGGATGAACGTCCGCACCGGGTTGGGCCCTTGCGGCAGGGCGGGCAGGCCGCAGCGTAGCGGCGGCAGCCCCGGCTCGTTCATCGAGCCATAGCCGTGCCCGAAACCTCCTCCGGGGAGCCCGATCTGGCCGAGCATCGCGGCCAGGGTCAGTCCCATCCACGGAGCCTGTTCGCCGTGCCGGACCCGCTGCAGCGACCAGCTGACGGTGACCAGGGTGCGCGAGGCGGCCATCCGCCGAGCCAGTGCGGTCAGTTCCTCGGCGGGCAGCCCGCTGATCGCCGACGCCCACTCCGGGCTCTTGGCAATGCCGTCGTCGCGGCCCAGCAGGTACCGTTCGAACCGCTGGTATCCGGCGCAGTGTGTGTCGAGGAAATCGAGATCGGCCAGGCCTTCTGTGGCCAGAACGTGGGCCAGCGCGAGCATCACCGCCACGTCGGTGCCGGGGACCGGGGCCAGCCAGTGGCAGTCGCCGTCCACGTCGTCGCGCAACGGGCTCAACGACACGATCTGCCCGCCGCGGTCACGCAACCGGTGCAGCGCGTCGCGGGCCGGATGTGCCGTGGTGCCACCGTGATTGATGCCGGTGTTCTTCAGTGCGACACCGCCGAAGCACACCAGCAGCTCGGTGTTCTCGGAGATGACGTCCCAGTCGGTGGAGCGTTTGAACAGGTCGTCGTGGGTCCCGACCACCCGTGGCATGATTACCCCGGTCGCGCCCAGGCTGTAGGAATGCCGGGAAAACGTATAGCCGCCAAGCATTTTCAGAAAGCGGTGCACCTGGCTCTGGGCGTGGTGGAAGCGTCCGGCGCTGGCCCAGCCGTAGGAGCCGCCGTAGATCGCCTCGTTGCCGTAGGTGTCGACGACCCGTCGTAGCTCGCCGGCCAGCAATTCGGTGAGCTCGTCCCAGGACACCGCGACGTACTCATCGGCGCCCCGCTCTGCGCTGGGGCCGGGGCCGTCGTCCAGCCAGCCTCGGCGCACCGCGGGTCCGGTGACCCGGGAGCGGTGCCGGATCGAGCCGGCCAGGTTGCCCAGCAATGGCGAGGGGTCGGCGTCACCGGCCAGCGGGGTGACGGCGCTGATGTCGCCGTC
Organism: Mycolicibacterium nivoides; assembly: GCF_003855255.1. NCBI lineage: Bacteria > Bacillati > Actinomycetota > Actinomycetes > Mycobacteriales > Mycobacteriaceae > Mycobacterium > Mycolicibacterium nivoides. The sequence continues at coordinate 667,644 of NZ_CP034072.1, forward strand.
GGCGAGGTCGGCGGTGAAGGCACCCCAGTGCGCGAGGCTCGCGGGGGACTGGGGCATGTCCCGAGTTTACGGGCGGTAGTCACCCACCCCGGGCTGACCAACCACCCGGTTGGTATAGGTTGGCCCCAAATCCGTAACCAGTACCGGAGGTCACACCATGAGCAGTGTTGTGAAGTACGACCGCACGTTGTTCGAGCCCGAGCACGACTTGTTCCGCGAGTCGTACCGGGCGTTTCTGGACAAGCATGTCGCGCCGTTCCACGACCAGTGGGAAAAAGACAAGATCGTCGACCGCGGCGTCTGGCTCGAGGCGGGGAAGCAGGGCTTTCTCGGGATGGCGGTGCCCGAGGAGTACGGCGGCGGCGGCAACGACGATTTCCGGTACAACACGATCGTCTGTGAGGAGACCGTCGCCGGCCGCTACAGCGGCATCGGCTTCAGCCTGCACAACGACGTTGTCGCGCCCTACCTGTTGCGGCTGGCGACCGAGGAGCAGAAGCAGCGCTGGCTGCCCAAGTTCTGCACGGGCGAATTGATCACGGCGATCGCAATGACCGAACCCGGTACCGGCAGCGACCTGCAGGGCATCAAGACCCGGGCGGTCCGCGACGGCGACCACTACGTCCTCAACGGGTCGAAGACCTTCATCACCAACGGCATCAACGCCGATCTGGTGATCGTCGTCGCTCAGACCGACCCCGAGAAGGGGGCCTTGGGCTTCTCCCTGGTCGTGGTGGAGCGCGGCATGGAGGGCTTCGAGCGGGGCCGGCACCTGGACAAGATCGGCCTGGACGCCCAGGACACCGCCGAACTGTCGTTCACCGATGTCAAGGTGCCTGTCGAGAACCTGCTCGGCGAGGAAGGCCAGGGCTTCGTCTACCTGATGCAGAACCTGCCGCAGGAACGCATCTCGATCGCCATCATGGCCGCAGCGGCGATGGAGGCGGTGCTGGAGCAGACGGTGCAGTACACCAAGGAGCGCAAGGCATTCGGCAAGCCCATCGGCAGTTTTCAGAACAGCCGATTCCTGTTGGCCGAGCTGGCGACCGAGGCCACCGTGGTGCGGATGATGGTCGACGAGTTCATCCGGCTGCACCTCGACGAGAAGCTGACCGTGGAGCAGGCCGCGATGGCCAAGTGGTACTCCACCGAGAAGCAGGTCGAGCTCATCGACCGCTGCCTGCAGATGCACGGCGGCTACGGCTACATGCGGGAGTACCCGGTCGCGCGGGCCTACCTGGATGCCCGGGTGCAGACCATTTACGGCGGCACCACCGAGATCATGAAGGAGATCATCGGACGCAGTCTGGGTGTCTGACGCACCGGAATCACCCGGCGTGGCGCCCCGAGAAGCCCAAATCTGGGGCGTCAGACCCAGATATTGGGGCTTTTTTGGTCATGATCGGCCGCGTTAGTTGGTTATCGTCACCTGCTGAAGCAAAGTTGTCGGGGCGGGACATTTCTGAGAAAACTTTGCCGAACGAGCGGGGAGAGCGCATGACTAGGCCTGGAGCGAGGCTGAGCGCGGCCGTGTGGCGGTTGGCGGTCGGCATGCTCGCACTCGTGGTCGCTGGCTTGATGGTGCCGGCGGTGGCTTCGGCCACCCCGGAGTCGGACGCCGACGCCGCCGTCACCGCCGCCTGGGAGGCCAGCGGCGGCGACGGTGGCCCACTGGGACCGCGTCAGGGCGGCGTGTACGCAGCGGGTTCGGGCTTCGCGCAGAACTTCGCCGGGGGCAAGATGTTCTTCACCCCGGCGACCGGCGCTCACTTCATGCAGGGTGCGATTCTGGAGAAGTACGAGTCGTTGGGTGGCCCGGCCGAAGGCGACCTGGGATTCCCCACCATCGACGAAGGCGCCGGGCGTGCTCCCGACAGCCGCAACTCGACGTTGAGCGCGCCTGACAATCCCGTCATCTTCTGGACCCCGTCCACCGGTGCCCGGGTGGTCCGGGGCGCCATCAACGCCGCATGGGACAAACTCGGCGGTTCTGCCGGTGTACTGGGCGTCCCGGCCGAAGATGAGTCGTTCGACGGCGACGTGAGCTCTCAGAAGTTCACCGGCGGCGAGATCTCCTGGAACCGCAAGACCAAGGCGTTCACGACCGTGCCGCCGGAGCTAGCCGATCAGCTCGCCGGCCTGGACATACCGTCGGATCCCGCCGCGGCGATCGCCGCGGCGCGGCGTGCGGCAGGCGGGGCGATGGGCCCGCTGGGAGCCAAGGACGGCGACCAGTATCCGATCAGTGACGGTGGGTTCGGCCAGAACTACGCCGGCGGCAAGATCTTCTACACCCCGGCCACCGGGGCCAACGCCATCACCGGCCAGCTGCTGGAGAAGTACGAGAGCGTCGGCGGTCCCGAGGGCGATCTGGGCTTCCCGACCGCCAGCGAGTCCGAGGGCGGGCTGGGCCCGAACAGCCGGATCAGCACCTTCGCCGCCGCCGACAACCCCGTCATCTTCTGGACTCCCGATTACGGCGCGGTGATCGTCCGCGGCGCCATGAAGGCGGCCTGGGACAAGCTCGGCGGGGCGAAGGGCGCACTGGGCGCCCCGATGGCCGACCAGACCGAAGACGGCACCGTCATCAGCCAGCGGTTCAGCGGTGGAGCGATCTCCTGGGACCGCGACGCCAACACGTTCACCACCGAGCCCTCGAAACTCGCCTCCGAGCTGAGCGGGCTGGAGGTTCCGGGTGTGGGACAGCCGCACGCCACCGGTCCGCAGCCTTCCGGCCCGGACACCAAGAAGCCGTTCTCCTGGCATTGGAGCTGGTGGTGGCTGATCGCGGTGGTCCCGGTTCTGCTGCTCGCAGGGCTGATCGTTGGTGCGGCGCTGTGGCACCGCCGCCGGGCCGGTGACGATGACGACTTCGACCACGATCCGTTCGACGACGACTACGACGGCGGTCCCGGCGAACCGCGCTATGACGAGGGCGGGTACGACGACGCGCGCTACGAATCGCGTGGGTACGACGACGAGTTCGGTGACGAGCGCGGGGCGCGGGAGGCGGGTTACGCGCCGAGTTCCGTCTACGGTGCCGGTGAGGCCACGACGGCGCGATTCGCCGGGCCGGGCGAGGAATCGGCGGGGGGCGCGGCGGCGTCCCCGTACGACGGTCCCACCGACATCGCGATGCCGGTCAGTCAATGGGCCGCTCCGCACGGATCGCCCGGCGGCTATGGAGCGCCGGGCGAGGAGGACGAGCCACCCGAGGATTCCTCGCAGCTGGCCGGCCCGGAGCCCCAACAGCGTTACGACAGGTACGAAGACGACGGCTACCAGGACGACGACGACTTCGATGATGACGACGACTTCGAAGAAGATGACTTCGAGGACGACGATTTCGACGAGGACGAGGATCCCGACGCGCCCATAGATGCCGACTTCGAGGAAGTCGCCGAAGGTGATGACACCGAAGGTGAGATCGAAGCGGAACTCGCGGACGAGGACCTGACGGATACCCGGGCGCTCGCGAGCCCGGCCGGCGGGGTGCGTGAAGCGGCGGGTTTCGCGGCGGCGGGCTTGGCCGTGCCGAGCGATCAGGACAACGTCGACACCGCTCCGACCCGGGTCATCACCGAGGCCGAGGCCTACAGCAGCAGCCAGGCCTACAGCAGTGAGGCCTATAGCAGCGAGGCCCACAGTGGGCGCCATGCGGCCATCGAACTCGATGAGATCCCCAGCGCCACGGCCATTCACCTACCGCTGGACGACCCGAACCGCGCACCGGAGGGCTACCCGATCAAGGCCGACACGAAGTCCGGTCGGTACTGGGCGCCCGACAGCAGCGAGTACGACGACGCGACGGCCGAGATCTGGTTCGCCAGTGAGGAATTCGCTCGCACAAACGGATTTGTGCGAGCCGACTGAAATCGAAAGGCCCGGCCACATCGAGGTGCGGCCGGGCCCGATCTCGGCTGGTCAGATCTTGCGGATCACGGTGACGACCTTGCCGAGCACCGCGGCGTCGTTGCCCGGGATCGGGTCGTACGCCGGGTTGTGCGGCATGAGCCAGACCTGACCGCGCGTCCGCTTGAATGTCTTGACGGTGGCTTCGCCGTCGATCATGGCTGCCACGATGTCGCCGTTGTCGGCCACGCTCTGCTGGCGCACCACCACCCAGTCGCCGTCGCAGATCGCGGCGTCGACCATCGAGTCTCCGACGACCTTGAGCAGGAACAGCGAGCCTTCGCCGACCAGTTCGCGGGGCAGCGGGAAGACGTCTTCGACGGCCTGCTCGGCCAGGATGGGACCACCCGCGGCGATGCGCCCCAGCACCGGCACGAAGGTCGGTTCGGGTAACGCGTCGGAGCCGGCCACATCGGTGGACACCACTGCGGCCGCCGGATCGTCGGAGGCGCGCACGTCGACGGCACGCGGCCGGTTGGGGTCGCGCCGCAAGTAGCCCTTGCGTTCGAGGGTGCGCAACTGATGGGCGACCGATGAGGTCGAGGTCAAGCCGACCGCGTCGCCGATCTCGCGGATGCTGGGCGGGTAGCCGCGACTGGTCACCGACGCGCGGATCACGTCGAGGATGGTCCGTTGCCGGTCGGTGAGGCCGCCCTCGGCCCGGCGTGGGCCCGCGCTGTCCGATCCGGCCGGGCTGTCGATGCTGCCGTCCCTGCTGCGGTCGTCGCTCATGAGGCCGAATGTAGTCGCTGGTCGAACATTAATCAAACATGTGTTCGACGCGTGTTGCGCGCGTGTCCGCTGGTGGGATGCGCGAGGGGCTCACGAGGGGCCTGGCGCGGGTCGTGCGCGGGCTTCGCGGCCCGAACTTGTCGGTGGTCCGTTCTATCGTTTGGCAACAGTTCGATCACATGTTCTATCCATCGAACACATGAGCGACTATGTTCGAACACAAGAGCGAACACGACCCACCGAAAGGCAGTCAGATGGCGATCATCGATATCCCCGCCGATAGCCGTTCCAGCGCTGTTCGGGCCACGCAGAAGTCGCAGCCGCCCCGCGCCCGCGCCCAGTTCGGCGCCGCCGCGCCGCGGCCGGTACGCCGGGTCCAGCGGCCCGCGCCGTCCCGTCCCGACATCGGTGCGGTCCGATACCGCGGAACCGGCGTACTGATGTCGCGGGCGTCTCATCGCAGCCGGCCCATCACGCCGTTGACCACGGTCCTGTTGGCTCTCGTCGCCGCCGGCATCACCGTGTGGCTGGGGTTGGTGGCACAACTCGGCGGGGTCGTGGGCGCCGAGACTCCGACGCCGACCGAACTGGCCGTGGTCCAGGTGAAGTCGGGGGAGACGCTGCAGCAGGTGGCCCGGCGCGTCGCCCCGGATGCTCCGGTGGCCCGGGTCGTCGAGCAGATCCGCGATCTCAACCAGCTCGACTCGGTGGCGATCGACGCAGGGCAGACGCTGCTCGCCCCGGTTGGCTGAGCAGTGCGATGTCCGCTGAATCGTCCTGGCTGCCAGCCACACTGGCCGGCGTCGGCTTGAGCACCTACACCCCACTGCACCCGGCGGTGAGTCTCCCGCGGGCAACGCGGGTACGCTCAAGGGCGCTCGAGCTAGTTGTCCGGCGGCATGACGAAGGAGCGGTAATGCATTGTCCGTTCTGCCGTCACCCTGATTCGCGTGTGGTTGATTCCCGCGAGACCGACGAGGGACAGGCCATCCGGCGCCGGCGGTCCTGCCCTGAATGCGGACGCCGATTCACCACTGTTGAGACGGCCGTGCTGGCCGTGGTGAAGCGCAGCGGGGTGACCGAGCCGTTCAGCCGCGAGAAGGTCATCCGCGGGGTACGTCGGTCCTGTCAGGGCAGGCAGGTCGATGACGACGCCCTCAACGTACTTGCACAGAAGGTCGAGGACGCCGTCCGCGGACTGGGCACACCCGAGATCCCCAGTCACGAGGTCGGCCTGGCGATACTCGGACCGCTTCGCGAACTCGACGAGGTCGCCTACTTGAGATTCGCCTCGGTGTACCGGTCATTTTCGTCAGCCGAAGACTTCGAGCGCGAGATCGAGGCCCTGCGGGCCCACCGCGCCGAGGCGTAATCCGGCCCGGGTTCGGTCCCGGTTCAGTCCAGTCGGGAGGTGCCGTCGTTGACGACGCGGCCGGCCAGGCGAACCCAGCCCTCCGGACTCCAGCGGGTCTCGATCACCGAGCCCTTGCCCTGGATGATCGTCAGATCCCGGCTGAGATAGTCGGTCATCCGCACCGCCGCCGCGCCGGTGGCCTCATCTTCGGGGATCCCCAGGTGCGGGGCGAACGACCTCGATCGCAAGGTGCCGTTCGCCTCGTCGATCCAGGCCCACAGGTAGTTCTCGTCGGCATCGGTGAAATCGTCGGGATCGGCGGCGAGCAACTCGTCGACCGAGGCCAGGTCGTAGATGGCGAACTCCGGTGCCCACTCCGAGCGGGCGTTGACGACGGCGCGATCGTCGTCGTACTCCACCTGGAGGATTCCCGCGGGCACTCGCAGGGTGTGGACCGGCAGCCCTGTTTCGCGCAGCCACCACGAGGCACCGACCGTCGGGTGCCCTGCGAACGGCAGCTCGGCGACCGGGGTGAAGATGTGAGCACTGGCCGAGTTGCCGCCGGGCTGCGGCAGATCGATGAATATGGTTTCGCTGTAACCCAATTCGGCCGCGATCCGTTGCCGGTCGCCGGGGGCGACGGTGCTGTTGTCGACGACGCCGAGCGGATTGCCGTACTTGCCGTCGGAGTCGGTGAACACGCGTAACACGGTGACGTCGATGGCCATGGTCCGATGCTACGTCGCCGCCCACCCTCCCCGGGCGGACCGCGACGAGACCCCGTTCGGGTAGAAGGTCAGGTCGCGCTGCGTTCGTCGGCGTCCATCGCGTCGAGCACCGCGATCTGGGTATCGAACGGCCCGGTCATCGCCGATTCGGTCCGTCCGCTGCGCAGCAGGGCGCGGAGCCGATCCTGGTCGTAGACCGACGGTTCGGTCGTGTCGATGAAGCGTTCGACCACCTCGACGAAGCGGTCGGGATCGTCGTGGAACGGAAAATGCCCGGATCCCTTGAAGATCTCCAACTGGGAACCGGGCATCGCGGCGTGGGCCATCCGGGCGTGGCCGACTGGGATCACCGAGTCGGAGTCGCCCCAGATCAGTTGCACGGGAACAGATTCGGTCAAATAACAGCGGTCCAGCATGGTGACCACTTGGCCACGCCAGTCCACCACGGCACGCAGAGTCCGGGCGAACGCCGCCGATGCCGTCGGCTCCGGCAGATCGGCCAGGATACGCACCATGTCCGGAATGTCATGCCCGAGACCGGTTGAGCCCAGCATTGCGCCCGCGGCGCGGGCGGCCAGCTGCATCGCCGGCAGCACCAGGGGAAGCCGCAGCAGCGCCAGGGCCTCACTGCCCATCGGCAGGGAGGCGACCCGCAACGCCACGTTGACGTCCTTGGTGACCCCGCCGGCGCCGACGAGGATGAGGCGGTCGACCAACTGCGGGAACTGGTAGGCGAATTGCATGGCCACGCCGCCGCCCAGGGAATGGCCGACCACGGTCACCCTGTCGATGTCGAGCACGCTGAGCAGGTCGCGCATGCCGTTGGCGTAGGCCGCCACCGAATAGTCCGCCCGCGGCTTGTCAGAGCTGCCGTGGCCGAGCAGATCCGGGGCGATCACGGTGAACCGCTGCGCAAGCGCCGACTGCACGGTGTGCCACGTGGTCGAGTTGTCGCCGATGCCGTGGATCAGCAGGATCGCCGGACCTGATCCGGCGACCCGGAAGGCCCGCCGGTAACCGTGGATCGTGCGGTACTCGAGCGTCGGGGTGAGCTCGCGAACGGTCCGCAGATGGGGTTTGCGCTCGGTCATGCTGGTCAACCTCGCTCTCGGCCCGCCATCGGGCTCCTATGAGTGGTTGTCGCCGGTCGGGAATCCGTCGCCGAAGCCATCTCGTCCGTCTTTGTACTTGTCGTCTTTGTACTTGTCACCGGTCTGCTGGGCGAGGAACCGTTCGAACTCGGCTCCCAGCTCGTCACCGCTGGGCAGCTCCTCGTCACGCGCGAGCAGAGACCGATTCTCCTGTGCGGCAACGAACGCATCGTACTGGCGCTCCAACCCGGTCACCACTTGGGCGACCTCGGCACTGGCCTCTACCTGCTCGTTGATCTTGCCGTACACCTCGGCACCGGCCTCGGACAGCTTCTCCAGCGGCAGTTGTAGCGAACCGGTCCGGGCCACCTCGGCCAGCAGGGCCTCGGCGGCCGGTGGATAGGCCGTCTGGGCCAGGTAGTGCGGGACGTGGACGGTGTAACCCACCACCTCGTGGCCGTGCTGGGCCATCCTGAACTCGAGCAGGTTGGAGACGCTCGCCGGAACCTGGACTTCGCCGACCCAGGGGGTGTGGTCGGCGATCAGTTCCTTGTTGTTGGCGTGCGCGGTGAGCATGACGGGGCGGGTGTGCGGCACCGCCATCGGGATGGTGCCGAGGCCGATCACCCGCCGCACCGCGAGCTGCTCGGAGAGCAGCCGCACCGCGGTGATGAACCGCTCCCACCTCAGGTCCGGTTCCAGGCCGGCCAGCAGCAGGAACGGCGTGCCCACGTCGTCGTGCAGCGCGTACAGGTTCAGCTCGGGTTCTTCGTAGCTGGTGAAGTGGTCGGTCTTGAACGTCATCAGCGGCCTGCGGGACCGGTAGTCGAGCAGCTCGTCGATGGCGAAGGAGGCCACCAGTTCGGTGTCGAGGGTGTCCTTGAGGTGCTCGGCGGCGAGCCGGATGGCGTGACCGGCATCCGAGAACCCCTCCAGGGCATGGATCAGTACCGGGCCACTGCCATCCGAGGAGGACAGCTGCGGCGCCGGGAACTCAAGCTCGTACATACCGCTCTGATCGGGCTGGTAGTGCTGGTCTGGGGTGTCGGTGCTGTCGGTCATCTCGCTTCGTCTCCTCGCTGCGGCAGGACGCTGTGACGGCCTACCGCCATGCCATCTAGTGTCCCGCATACCCGGGCTGGGGGTCGTTCCGCCCCGCTAGTGCGTGCGAACGCGCCGGGACGGGTTCGGCATTCCGGCGGATATCCCCACGATCAGGCAAAATCGTGATGATGCAGGTGACCCGGATGGTGAAGCTCACAGTCGCGGCGGCAGCGATGACTGCCGGGGTCGCGGCGTGCACCGGTCCCGGCGCCATGACCGCAGGCGGCGGAACCGCCCCCACCTCGGCCCCGCCGAGCAGTCCGCCGGTGGCGGCCAGCCCGTTGTCGCAGGCCGGGGCCGAGTCGGTGACGCCGGACCGGCGGGTCGGTGCGCTGTTCCTCGGCGACACCACGACGCACACCTGTAGCGGATCTGTTCTGGCCAGCGCGTCCGGCAATCTGATCCTGACGGCTGCGCACTGTCTACTCGACGGTGTCGACACCACATTCGTCCCCGGGTTCGACGCCAGCGGTGGTGATACCTGGCATGTCAGCACGGTGTATCTGGACCCGCGCTGGCTCGCCGAGCAGGATCCGCAAGCCGACTACGCCATCGTGCGGGTCACCGGCGGCTCCGGGGTGAGTCTGCTCGCGGCGGCCGGGGGCGGGCTGACACTGGGTTCGGCGCCCGCGCCGGGTGTTCCGGTGACGGTGACCGGCTACCCGATGGGCGAGGGCGGCAGCCCACTGGCGTGTCGCGGCGCGACCGAATGGTCACCGCAGGGGTTCCCGTCTCTGGCCTGCGCGGGCCTGACCGACGGTTTCAGTGGTTCCCCGTGGGTTTCCGGGTCGACGGTGACCGGTCTGGTCGGCGGACTCGACGGGGGAGGATGCGACGACGACGTGTCCTACTCGCCGCACTTCGACGACCGGATCGCCCGGTTACTGGTCCGGGCCGAGGCAGGCGGACCCGGCGACGCCGCGCCCGCCGCACTCGAATCCGACTGCTAGAACCGGAACTGGTTGAGCGCGCGCAGCTTGTTCATCACGTCGAGCGCCGCGACCTTGTACGCCTCTGAGAACGTCGGATAGTTGAACACCGCGTCGACGAGGTATTCGACGGTGCCGCCGCAACCCATCACGGCCTGCCCTATGTGCACCATCTCGGTGGCGTTCGTGCCGAAGATGTGCACGCCCAGCACCCGCAGGTCCTCGGTGGACACCAGCAGTTTGAGCATCCCGTAGGAGTCGCCGGCGATCTGGCCGCGGGCCAGTTCGCGGTACCGGGATACGCCCACCTCATATGGGATCGAGTCCTTGGTCAGCTCCACCTCGGTGGCCCCGACGAAGGACACCTCCGGGATCGAGTAGATGCCGATCGGTTGCAGGCTCATCATCGCCTTGGTGGGCTCGCCGAAGGCATGGTAGGCGGCCAACCGGCCCTGCTCCATCGATGTCGCGGCCAGCGCCGGGAAGCCGATGACATCGCCGACCGCGTAGATGTGGTCCACCTTCGTGGTGAAGTTGTCGTCGACGTAGATGCGGCCGCGGCTGTCGGCTTCCAGGCCGGCGTTGGCCAGATCGAGATGTTCGGTCTGCCCCTGGCGCCCAGCCGAATACATCACGGTCTCGGCGGGGATCTGCTTGCCGCTGGCCAGGGTGGTCACCGTGCCCGAGGTACCGATGTCGACAGCGGTCACCTCTTCGCCGAACCGGAACGTCACCGCGAGGTCGCGGAGGTGGAAGCGCAGGGACTCGATGATCTCGGGATCGCAGAACTCCAGCATGTCGTCGCGTTTCTCGACGACGGTGACCTTGGTGCCGAGGGCGGCGAACATCGACGCGTATTCGATGCCGATCACCCCGGCCCCGACCACCACCATCGAGGTGGGCAGAGTAGCGAGATTGAGGATGCCGTCGGAATCGAGCACGCGTGCCTCGTCGAATGTCACCCCGGCCGGCCGGGCCGGTTTGGTCCCGGTGGCGATGACGATGAAACGTCCACGGACAGTGACGAGTTCGGCGCGACCGGGATCCTCGACGACGATCGTGTGGTCGTCGGAGAACCGGCCGTGGCCGGTGTAGAGCTCGACGCGGTTGCGCATCAGCTGGGACCGCACGACGTCGATCTCCTTGCCGATGACGTGCTGGGTGCGGGACAACAGATCGGCCGGGGTAATCTTGTCCTTGACGCGGTAGCTGGCGCCGTAGAGCTCGCGCTGGCTCATGCCGGTCAGGTAGACGACCGCCTCGCGCAGCGTCTTGGACGGGATGGTGCCGGTGTTGACGCACACCCCGCCGAGCATCATGCCCCGCTCGATCACCGCAACGGACTTGCCGAGCTTGGCCGCGGCGATGGCGGCGCGTTGACCGCCGGGACCCGAACCGATGACGACGAGGTCGTACTCCTGCATCGAACCCATGGGAAAACTATTTACGCCGGTTGCCGCCTTCTCGCATGTCGGCGAGACCGAATACCGGATGAACAAATGCCTCGGGTTATCCCCAGCGCGGAGTCCATCCCCAGCCGGCGGCAACCGGCGGGTTCGGGCGACGGCCCGTGACGGCTCCGGTTGGCACGGTCGGGCCATGACAACGCCATCGCCATCCTCGCCAGAGTTCGACTTCCACCTCACCCGTCCCGGTGCGCTGATCGCCGCGCTACCCGCAGTGCTCGGATTCGTGCCGCACCGCAGCCTCGTCCTGGTCACGGTCGACCGGGGCGAGTTGGGCTGCGTCATGCGCGCCGATCTGGCAGACGACATGACCGAATGCGTCGAGCATCTGGTCGGCCTCGCGGCCGCGGCCGGCGTAGACGCGGTCATCGCGGTAGTCGTGGACGGGGACAGCCCGGACTGCCAGGCGTGCGATGACCGCTATCGCGACCTGGCGTCGATGCTGGACCAGGCGCTGGCCGCCGACGGCATCGAGCTCTATGCCGCGCATGTCGTGGACAAGGTGGCTGCCGGTGGTTTCTGGCGCTGTGCCGACGGCTGCGGTGAACACGGGAGGGTGGACGACCCCGGTGCGTCGCCACTGGCGGCGGCCGCGGTGCTGGACGGCAGGCGGCTCTACGCCAGCCGTGACGAACTGCTGCGGGTGATCCAGCCGGACCCGGTCGCCACTGACGCGATGAGGCGCCCGCTGGCGCTCGTGACACAGCGGCCCGGGTGCCCGGAGGCGCGCCCCGATGCCGAGGTGCGTCGGGATGTCGAGGCCGCGATGACAGCGGCCCTGCAGGTGGCGAAGGGCGATGCACCCGGTGTGGCCGAATTGGCGCAGCTGGCCGTGGGGCTGGCCGATCCACGGGTCCGCGACACGCTCTACGCGCTGGCGGTCGGGGAGTGCGCCGATCAGGCCGAAGCCTTGTGGGCCCTGCTGGCCCGCAATCTTCCCGACCCGTGGCGGGTGGAAGCTCTTGTCCTGCTGGCTTTTTCGGCGTACGCGCGTGGTGACGGCCCGCTGGCCGGAGTTTCCCTGGATGCGGCGTTGCGGGCGCGGCCGACGCACCGGATGGCCGGCATGCTCGACTCCGCGCTGCAATCGGGGATGCGCCCGGAGCGGATCCGGGAGCTGGCGGTCACCGGGTATCGGCTGGCCGAGCAGGTCGGCGTCCGGTTACCGCCACGACGGACGTGGCGGCGCAGGGCCGGTTGAGCGGCTAGACCTTTTCGACGCGGACCGCGTGCGCCATGTGATGGGGCAGCTCGACCTGTTCGTGCCCGGGGATCACGATCATCACGCCGCCGTGGTCGTTGGCCTCCACGGTGACCCTGGCGTTCGGCACAACGCCGGCATCCTTGAGCCGGCCGATGAGCTCGGTGTCGCCCTGCACGTGCTCGGTGAGCTGGCGCACCACCACCGCCACAGGCAGCCCGACGGGGAGTTCGGTGAGCCGGACCAGGCTGACATCGTCGTAGCCGGCCGCGCCGACCCCGAGATCCGACAGGCCCGGGATGGGATTGCCGAACGGCGAGGTGGTGGGGTTGTCGAGCACCTGGACCAGGCGCCGCTCGACATCCTCGCTCATCACGTGCTCCCAGCGGCACGCCTCGGCGTGGACGTCCTCCCACGGCAACCCGATCACGTCGACGAGCAACCGCTCGGCCAGCCGGTGCTTGCGCATCACGGCGACCGCGAGGGCGCGGCCCTTGTCCGTCAGTTCGAGGTGGCGGTCGCCGGCCACGTGCAACAGGCCGTCGCGCTCCATGCGCGACACCGTCTGGCTGACCGTCGGACCGCTCTGGTCGAGCCGTTCGGCGATGCGGGCACGCAGCGGCACCACGCCCTCTTCCTCGAGGTCGTAGATCGTTCGTAGGTACATCTCGGTGGTGTCGACCAGATCGTTCATGCGCGCCTTCCCAGCCCAAACGTCACCGCACAGTCTACCGTTCCCGGCGTCTGAACTGCGGCGCAACATAGGGGCGTCGGGCAGGTCACATCATCGCGGAAAACCCCAGGACATATGGGCAAAAAATGACCGGAAACACCTGGATACGCGATGTGCCCCGCCGGGAAACCGGCGGGGCACATCGTCAGGAGGGACTAGCTGGCGTAGGAGCGGAGCCGATCGGCACGCTCGCCATTGCGGAGCTTGGCCATCACCTCACGCTCGATCTGGCGGACCCGCTCGCGGGACAGGCCGAACAGCTTGCCGATCTGGTCCAGGGTGCGGGGCTGGCCGTCGTCCAGGCCGAACCGCAACCGGATCACCTGCTGTTCGCGCTCGTCGAGCGTGGCCAGCACGTGGCGGATGTCGGTGTGCAGCAGCTCGGAGATCACGGCGTTCTCGGCCGACATCGCCTCGGAGTCCTCGATGAAGTCGCCCAGCGGGGCTTCTTCGTCGGTGCCGACCGGCATGTCCAGGCTCACCGGATCGCGGCTGTGCTCCAGCAGGTCGTTGATCTTCTCGACCGGGATACCGGACTCTTCGGCCAGTTCCTCGTCGGTGGCCTCGCGGCCCAGGTTCTGGTGCATCTCACGCTTGATCCGGGCCAGCTTGTTGACCTGCTCGACCAGGTGGACCGGAAGACGGATGGTGCGGCTCTGGTCCGCCATCCCGCGGGTGATCGCCTGGCGAATCCACCACGTGGCGTACGTGGAGAACTTGAAGCCCTTGGTGTAGTCGAACTTCTCCATCGCGCGGATCAGACCTAGGTTGCCTTCCTGGATCAGGTCCAGCAGCGGCATTCCACGACCCGTGTAGCGCTTCGCCAGTGAGACCACCAGGCGGAGGTTGGCTTCCAGCAGGTGCCGGCGCGCTGCCTCTCCGTCGCGGACCACAGTGGCCAGATCGCGTTTGCGGTTCTCGCCCAGGCGCTTCTTGGTGCTCAGCACGTGCTGGGCGTACAAGCCTGCCTCGATGCGCTTTGCGAGCTCTACCTCATCGGCGGCGTTGAGCAACGCCGTTTTGCCAATGCCGTTCAAATACACGCGCACGAGGTCGGCGGCAGGGCTCTGGGCGTCCAGATCACTGTCGACGCGGCTTGTGGTGGCATTTGCCATGACGGCCTCCTGATCAGCTCGAACTGTCATGATCTACAACGTCGTAGACGCCATGAGAGTTCCCGCCGATCCCCGGATTCATACCCGTTGAGCTGGGGTTTTTCCGAACCGACCTGAGAATGTCCTGAGAATAGCTAAAGAAGCCGCTCAGGCGGGGTCATCGTCGCCGGATCGCGCTGCGTCCGGTTGCGGTGGCACAAACGGTTCCTTCTGTAACGCCGGCCGCTCCGCGGTGGGGAACAGTGGAATCCGCTCGCCGTGACCGGCGTAACGCCGTGGCTCCTCGGCGCTGCGCGGGGGACGATCGTTGGCGATCAGCACCGCCATCCAGGGCAGCGGTATCGACGCCACGATGATCGCGAGCGAGATGAGCCCGTTCTGCCAGATGTTGTAGGCGACGGCGGCGAGGATGAGTGCGGGGATGCGGAAGGCCATCAGCGTCAGGTACTTGCGGACACGCTGGCGATGCTGCACTTCGTAGGAGGGTGCGGCTTTGGTGATGAGAACCGGGCGGGCTTCCTTGCCGAAATCGTCGCCGAAATCGTCGTCGAAACTCAGCTCGTGGCTTTGTTTCATGCCTCTACTGTTCCACACCTGGACCGCGTGGTGGCAGGCGGATTTCCCTATGCCCCGCAGCCAGGCACAATAAAAACCCGCGGACGTGAGGAGCACAATAAAACTATGCAGACCCAGACCATCGAGCGCCCGGACACCGACGAACGCGTCGACGACGGGACCGACGACGACACCCCCAAGTTCTTCCACTACGTCAAGAAGAACAAGATCGCCGAAAGTGCCGTCATGGGCACCCATGTGGTCGCGCTGTGCGGCGAGGTGTTCCCCGTGACGAAATCGGCCAAGCCGGGCTCTCCGGTGTGCCCGGATTGCAAGAAGATCTACGAATCGCTCAAGAAGTAACTCACGAAGCGGGCGGCGGCCGGGGCGGTGACAGGGGCTCGGGCACTCGGGGTTCGACCGGTGCCTGGGCGCCGCCGTTGAGGGCTTTGTCCTCCAGCCATTCCCGCAGTCTCCTGGCGTGGGTGTCCGACGCGGGCCACTCCTCTTGAATGGCCGCATTGAGTTCGGCGCCGAGCATGATGGCAAAACCCAGGAAGAACGCGAACAGCAAGAACGCGATCGGCGTGGCCAGCGCGCCGTAGGTGTAGCCGGTGCTGGTGATCCAGGTCAGGTAGATCCGTAACCCGAACGTGGCGACCAGGAACACCACGGTGGCCAGCACCGCGCCGAGCATCAGGCGGTGCGTCGGGATCGGTGCGGGCAACGAGACCCGATACAGGATGGTCACCCCGACGAACACCGCCAGGAACAACGCCGGGTAGTAGCCGTAACGCAGCACGTTGTCCCAGCTGTCCGGGATGTGTTCGGAGATCGCCCGGGGTCCGAGCGCCAGCAGCGGCGCCAAGCCGATCGCGGAGACCAGCATGATCACGTACAGGCCCAGCGCGTAGAAGCGCTGTCGCACCGGATGCCGCAGCGGTGTCTGATCGTGGGCCTCCACGATGGAGTCCACGAATGCCGACACCGCCGACGACCCGGCCCACAACGAGATCACGAAACCCACCGACACCACCTCGCCCCGGGCGCCCTTCACGATGTCGCGGATCGTCGGTTCGATGATCTCGTTGACGACGTTGGGGGAGAAGAAGCTGTTCGCCGCGTTGATCAGTTGGTCCTGGATCGTCGGCAGGGTGTCCGGCCCGAACAACGGCGCGATGTAGGCCAGGCTGCCGAGCATCCCCAGCAGGAGGGGAGGCAACGACAACGCGCACCAGAACGCCGCCTGCGCCGATTCCGAGAAGATGGAATCGTCCCAGCTCTTCGACAACGTGCGCCGAGTGATGTGCCAGATGTGGTGGCGTGATGGTGGTACTGGAAGCGGCTGGCCAGTCATGACCAGTCAAGCATTACTGACGAAACGTGCTCCTGCCCAGGCGGGTGGTGTCCGAGACGACGGCTGATGGCCGTCAGGCGTCTGCGGTGCTGGTTTCCAGCACCGCGGCCAGCTCGACCAGCTTGGCTTCGTGCTCGTTGGCATGGTGTTGGCAGAAGAGCAGCTCGGCCCCCGAAGGCAGCTTCGCGCGCACGCGTGCGGCCGCACCGCAACGATCGCAGCGATCGGCTCTGGTTAGCTCCGGGCTTGTCAGAGTTGCGTTCATGGCTCCTCCGTCTTCTGCTCTGCGCATCTCGGCAAAGTCGTCGTGATTGCGTATGTCTACTCTGTCAGACGTTTTGGATTCCGGCCTTGTTCCCCAAGGGTTCACCGGTGTGTCGTGTCTCACTTGGTCGCCGTGTTGCTGGACAGGCAAGCTGACGGTATGCATCCATCGCCGCGTGTCCTGGTTCACTTGTGCAGCGCCGAGGACTGGCTGACGGCTCAGCGGAGCGGCGAACATCGCCCTGACTCACTCGGCGTGCAGGGCTTCGTCCACCTCTCGGCTCCTGAGCAGGTACATCTGCCCGCGAACCGGCTCTACTCCGGACGCGGCGACCTGGTGCTGCTGCACATCGATCCGGCGAAGCTCACCGATCCGGTGCGCTGGGAGCCGGGGGTTCCGACGGACCCCGAGGCGATGCTGTTCCCGCATCTGTACGGTCCGCTGCCGGTAGACGCTGTGATGACCACCACGGTCTACGAACCCGACGATCAGGGACGGTTCGCGCCGTTGGCCGACACGCCGTCGGGGTAGAGCGCAGCTCAGCGGCCGGTGCGGCACGTGACATGCTCGTCACGTGTCCGGCGCGGCCCAGAATCGGCAGGGCGCGGCCACCCGGCTGCGCCTGGTGAAGGCTGCCGAACGACTGTTCGCCGCCCAAGGGGTGGATGCGGTATCCGTGCGGGCGGTCAACGCGGCCGCGGGCCTCGGCGCGGCGTCGGTGCACTACCACTTCGGATCCAAAGATGACCTGCTGCGCGCGGTGCTCACCGACGTCGGTGCGCCGGTGCGCGACGAGATCGCCGCCAATGTGGCGGTGCTCGCGGCCGATCCGGTTGCGCCCAGCCCCGACGCTCTCGTCCGGGCGGTGACCGAGCCGTACCTGAAACTGCTGCTGCGCCACCGCGTCCGGGGCATGCGCTGGATCAAGATCATCGCGCAGATCTCGCAGGAGAACAATCCGGTGCTGCTCGATACCGAGCAGCGCCTGCCCGACGAATTGTTCGCACAGGTCCAGCGGGTGTTTCCCGATTCGGATCCGGGCCGCCTGGAACTGCGGTGGGCCATCTCGATCATGAACTTCATCCAAGCGCTGAGCCGGGCCGACGAATGGCGCCGCAACGGTAGCCGGCTGGACGAGGGCGAACTGCGGGATTTCTACGAAGACCTCGTGTGTTTCGTCGTCGGCGGAGTCGATCGCCTCCTCGGTTCCTGACTGATCCGTCCTACCCAGCGGGAGCTTCCGCGGCAAAATTTCTGGATCACTTGATCCAATCAGTTGATCCAGATAGCGTCCCGGGCATGTGGAATTCGAGCTCGATCAAGTTCGGGGCGTTCCTGGCGCCCTATCACCCCCTCAACGCCGACCCGGCACTGCAGTTGCGGCGTGACATCGATCTGATGGAACATCTGGACCATCTCGGATTCGACGAGGCGTGGATGGGTGAGCACCACTCCACCGGATCCGAAACCGTCCCTGCGCCAGACGTGTTCATCGCGGCGGCGGCCGAACGCACCGAACGCATCCGGTTCGGCACCGGTGTGATGTCGCTGCCGTACCACCACCCGCTGATCACCGCGGACCGCATCACCCAACTCGATCTGCAGACGCGCGGCAGGCTGATCGTCGGCACCGGCCCGGGCAAGATCCCGCTGGACGCGCACATGATGGGGATCGACCCGATCGACCAGCGCCGGATGCAGGGTGAGGCACTGGAGGCGGTACTGCGCCTGCTGCGCGGCGAGGTCGTCGACATGGAGACCGACTGGTTCACGCTGCGCGATGCGCGGGCCCAGCTGCCCACCTACGACCCGGCCGGTGTCGAGGTGGCGACCGCGTCGACCATCTCTCCGAACGGGTCGGTGCTCGCCGGCACGCACGGATTGTCCCTGCTGTCACTGGCCGCCAGCTCGCCGAGCGGATTCGAGGTGCTGGACCGCAACTGGGGTGTGTACGAGCAGGTTTCGGCAGCGAACGGGCATCGGGCGGACCGCTCCACCTGGCGCCTGGTCAATCCGATGTTCATCGCCGAGACCCGGGCCGAGGCCGAACGGGCCGTCAGCCGCCGGATCCACGCCATCGCCGAATACGTCAACCGGCAGCAGGGCATCCACCCCGACTGGGCGCAGACACCCGAGGGCATCATCAACCAGTGGCGTACCGACAACCTGGGCGAGTTCGGTCAGGTGATCATCGGCACGCCCGAAGATGCGATCGCACAGATCGAGCGCCTCATCGAGAAGACCGGCGGATTCGGCACGCTGCTGATCCTGCATGTGGACATGGCCAGTTGGGAGGACACCAAGCGCAGCTATGAACTGTTCGCCTCCGAAGTGGTACCGCATTTCAAGAAGCGCAACGCAGGCCGGCAGGCCAGCCTGCAGTTCGCCGAGGACAACAGCGAGTACCTCCTCGGCGGCCTGATCGGCGCAATCACCAAGGCGCACACCGACTATTACGGCCAGCCTGCCGAGCAGCTCGCCGGGCAGCGGGCGTGATGCGCGCGGCCGAATACTTCGACGGTCGGTTCACCGTCACCGACGTCACCGAACCACCCGCCACCGGGCCTGGACAACTGCGCATCAAGGTCGCGGCCTGCGGCATCTGCGGCAGCGATCTGAGCATGTCCAAGGATCCGTGCCGGTTCGTCTCTGTCGCGGCGGCCGGAGGGTTCCCGCTCGCCGTGTTCGACCACAGCAAGCCCATCGTGCTCGGGCATGAGTACGCCGGCACGGTCGTCGAATGCGGCGCGGGTGTCACCGATTTCGAGGTGGGCGACCGGGTCGCGGGCATCGGCGTCGCAACCGAGGCCGACACCGGAATCCCGACGATCATCGGCTATTCGAACGAATACCACGGGGCCTTCGGCGAATTCATCGTCGTCGACGGTTTCTGGGTGCGCAAGGTGCCCGACGGCCTGTCGCTCGAACACGCGACCCTGGCCGAACCGCTGCACGTGGGTGAGATGCACGTGCAGCAATCGGGCCTCACCGAGACCGACGCCGCCCTGGTGATCGGTTGCGGCTCCATCGGTCTCGGTACGATTCTGGCGGCCAAGGCGCATGGTGCGCACACCGTCATCGCCGCCGAGCCGTCGCCCAAGCGCCGCGAGCTCGCCCTCAAGATGGGCGCCGACATCGTGGTCGACCCCGATGAGCAGGATCCGATCGAGCGCTGGAACTCGATGCTGGCTGAGGGCAAGGGCGGCTCAGGCATCCTCATCGCCTACGAGTGCAGCGGGCGCGTCGGCACCCTTAACACCCTGACCCACACTCTGCCGTTCGGTTCCCGGATCCAGGTCGTCGCTTCACCTTTCGGTGACGAGACGATCATCCCGGTGGTGGCCCAGTTCCGGCAGATCGCGATCAACTTCGGACACGGCCCCTACCACGAGGCCTACGAGACCGTGCTGAAGCGGCTGGCCGACGGCGAGATCGACGCCGAGGCGATCATCACGGGCCGCGTCGGACTGGGCGGTCTGGGCGACGCGTTCGAGGCGCTGCGGGATCCCGAGGCGCACGTCAAGATCCTGGTGCTGCCCGGGGCGTGAGCGGCCGGGGACCTCGCCTGGGGTTCAGCTGGTGTGGGCCGGCGTCACCGGAATCCGGCCCGCGCTGGCGCCGCCGTCGACCGTCAGGTCCGCGCCGGTGATGTACGACGACGCATCCGAGGCCAGGAACGCGACGACGTCAGCAACCTCTTCGGGGGTGCCGACGCGCGTGAGCGGTGCACCGGGATGGCCGCCGAGGCCGCGTTCCACCTCAAGGTGGGCGATCATCGGTGTGTCGATCATCCCGGGGTAGACAGTGTTGACGCGAATACCCAACGGGCCCAGCTCGATTGCCGCGACCTTCGACATGCCGCGCAGGCCCCACTTGGATGCGCCGTATGCGGTGTAGCCGGCGAGTCCCTGCACGCCCGCCTGCGACGAGATGTTGACGATCGATCCGCCGCCGGCGGCCTTCATCGGTTCCGTGACGGCCTGGATCCCGAGAAAGGCGCCGATGAGGTTGACCCTCAGCATCTGCTCGAATCCGGCGGTGTCCTGCTCGGCCAGCGGCACCACCTTGCAGATGGCGGCGTTGTTGACCAGTACGTCGACCCGGCCGAACTCTGTGACCGCGGTGTCGACCGCCACGCGCCAGTCGGTTTCGCTGCCGACATCGTGGCGGACGAAACGGGCGGCGGCGCCGATCGATTCGGCGACCCGCTCACCCTCCTCGGCGAGGACGTCGGTCAATACCACCCGGGCGCCGAGGGCGGCGAACAACCGCGCTTCGGCCTCACCCTGTCCGCGTGCGGCGCCGGTGACGATCGCGACCTTGCCGGACAGATCCATCAGCTTTGCGTCTGTCATCACTACTTCTCGTTCTGGTCGATGCCGGTCAGCAGGATCTCCGACATCCGGCGGGGGAACTCGGTGACCTTGGCCATGGCCACGATCTGACGCGGCATGACGACATGGCGCTTGTTGCGTTCGATGGCGTCGGCGATGGCAGTGGCCACCACCTCGGGCTCCAGCGCGGACGACGGCAGCATGCGCAGGCGTTCGAACCGCTCGATGGTCTTGCGGGCGGGCGTGAATTCCCGGATGTGGTCGATCATGTCGGTCCGCACCTCGCCGAGCTGGACGAGCGTGGTGCCCACGGGCTTGCCCCGCAGCTCCGCGCGGATGCCTGCGGTGAAATGGCTCAGTCCGGCCTTGGAGGTGCCGTACAACGTGACGCCGGGACCCTGCGCGATCGCCCCGTAGGACGACACGTTCACGATGTGACCGCGGCCCCGGCGCACCATCCGAGGCATGGCCTGTCGGCACAGCTCCAGGGGCGCGGCGAGGTTGACCTGCAGGAGGTTCTGCACGTCGGAGGCGCTGGCGTCGGGGAACAGGCCCACCCGGTCGATTCCGGCATTGTTGACCAGGATGTCGACCGGGCCGTCGGCCTCGACCTGGTCCAGCAGTGCCTCGACGGCGGCGGGATCGGTGAGGTCGGTGGGGTAGGCCTTGCCGCCGATCTCCTTGGCGAGCAGGTTGAGCGACTCGGCATCACGCGCCACCACGGCGACGTCGACACCGCGGGCGGCCAGCACCTCGGCGATGCTCTTGCCCAGTCCGCGGCTCGCGCCGGTGACCAGAGCGCGGGTGTTCGCAAGCTTCATGGGTTGCCTTTCAATGGTTTTCAGGTGTGGTCTTCGTTGTTCGGTTCGGGACGTACAGGGCCTCGCGGACGACGGCGCACACGTCTTCGGTGGCCTCGGCCGCGGCGGGGAGGTGATCGGCGAGGTTGAAGAATCCGTGGAAACCGCGCTCGTAGCGCCGGACGCTGACTTCCGCGCCGCCGGCGGCGAGCATGCGGGCGTATTCCTCGCCCTCCTCGCACAGCGGATCCAGCGCCCCGGTCAGCACGTGTCCATCCGGAAGCCCGGTCATGTCACCGAGAATCGGCGACGCCGACACCTCGGCCTGGGCGCCGCTGGCACCGAGGTACTGCGCGGTGAACCACTGCATGTGCTCGGCGGTCAGCACCCCGCTCTTGGTGTGCGGGCTGGACAGCGACGACTTGCGGCGCTGGTCGACCACCGGGTAGATCAGCACCTGGAATGCGATGGGCGGTCCGCTGCGGTCCCGGGCCGTCATCGCCACCACCGCCGCCAGGTTGCCGCCCGCGCTGTCGCCCGCGACCACCAGCCGGGCCGGGTCACCGCCGAGCTCGGAGGCGTGGGCAGCCGCCCATTCGGTTGCGGCCCAGGCATCTTCGACGGCGGCAGGATAGGGATGCTCCGGTGCCAGCCGGTAATCGACCGAGATCACAATCGCGCCGATGCCGTTGGCGAGCCTGCGGCAGCACGAGTCGTGGGAGTCGAGGTCGCAGAGGACGAACCCGCCGCCGTGGAAATAGACCAGTACGGGCAGTCCGGCGTCAGTGTCGATGCAGGAGTCGGCGGGGTCCAGCGGATGGTAGATCCGCACCGGGATGTCGCAGGCAGGCCCGGGAACGGCCCGGTTTTCCACGCTGCTCACCTGCATGGGCCTGGCCGGTCGGCGGCTGGCCTTGAGCCGGGCCCGCACCTCGGCCGCGGCGGCGATGGGGTCGTTGCCGCCGGAGAGGATCGGGGCGAACGCGTCGCCCATCCGTCCGGCGACCTCGCGCTTCATGGTCTCGTCGGGCGTGGGTGAGCCGGTCACCTGGAACCCCCGGTCAGCTCGCCGCGCAGCACCTTGCCGGTGGCATTGCGGGGCAGCCTGCTCAGGAACTCGACGTCCCGGGGGATCTTGTACCGGGCCAGGTTCGCCCGCACGTAGTCCCTGATGTCATCGGGGGCCAGGGTGGCTCCGTCGATCAGCACCACATAGGCGTTGAGCCGTTGGCCGAAATCGTCGTCGCTGACCCCGATCACCGCCACCTCGTCGACCTCTGGGTGGCTGGTGATCAGGTTCTCGACCTCCAGCGGATAGACGTTCTCGCCACCGCAGATCACCATGTCGTCGTCGCGGCCGTCGATGTAGAGCCGGCCGGTGTCGTCGAAGTGGCCGACGTCGCCGCTGCTCTGCAGTCCGTCGATCGACTCCTTGGTGCGGCCGTCGGTATAGCCGGCGAAGCTCACGTCGCTGCCGGCGAAAACCCGGCCGATCACTCCCGGCTCGGTGATCTGCACACCCTGCGAGTCGTACAGACGCACCGCACACCCGACCGGCGCCCGGCCCGCGGTCCGCGGATCGTGCAGCAGGTCCTCGGGCATCGCGACGGTCATGACCGCGAGTTCGGTTGAGCCGTACAGGTTGTAGAGCACCGGACCGAATTCGGCGAGGGTGCGCTCGACCAGGTCGGGTGGCATGGCCGAGCCCGAGACGAAGATGATCTTGAGCGACGACGTGTCGTAGCGATCGCGAACATCCTTGGGCAGCGCCAGGATTCGCTGCAGCATCGTGGGCACCACGACCAGCACGTCGCAGCCGTGGTTCTGGACCGCGCGCAGCGTTTCCTCGGGGTTGAACTTGCGCCGCAGGACCAGGCGGTTGCCCAGCGCCAGCGACAGCACCGCCTGGCCGAGCCCGGTGCCGTGGAACATCGGCGCGGCCAGCATGCAGGTCTGGCCGCGGCGCCGCGGCACCCGGTCCAACAGCTGCGCCGAGAACAGGGGAGAGGTCTTGCCGCGCGGGGCGCCCTTGGGCGTGCCCGTGGTGCCGCTGGTCAGCAGCGTCATGCCACCCGGCTTGGCGGGTGCGGCCACCGGCGCGGGTGAGGTGGCGGCGATCAGGCCCTCCAGCGACCCCTCGACATCGGCTGTCGAGCGTTCATCGGTCCACGCCAGGAAGCGCCGAACCCCCGGATCGATGGCGCTCACCAGGTCGGTGAACTCCTCGTCGTAGATCAATACGTTGACCTTCTCGCGAGCCGCGACATCCGCGAGCTGCGGCTTGGCGAAGCCGGTGTTCATCAGCAGCAGCTGCGCCCCGACCTTGCCGGCGGCGGCCAGGATGGTGACCAGCCCTCGGTGATCCCGGCACAGCGCCGCGATCACCGCGCCCGCGCCGATACCGCGTGAGTTCCAGGCCCGGGCAAGTGCATTCACCCGGTCGTTGAGTTGGGCGAACGTCACATCGCCCCATTCGTCGGTGATGGCGATGGCATTGGGATCGCGGGTTGCGGCGCTCTCGATCACGGCGGCGAAGCCCCCGAACCGGCGGACCAGCTTGGCCTGCCGGATGCCGTCGGCGGCCCCGCCGGACAGGCCTGACTCGCGGAGCACGGCGACGCTGCGGGCGACCACCCGGAGTCGATTGACCCTGGCGACGAGGCCGGCAGGGCGCGGAATAGCTCGCTTCATGGCGCAAACCGTACGGCGCACCGAGCCGGCCACGAGCCACGCAGTCTCGCTGGGCGGGACAGCTTGTCTACTGGGACACACGTTTGGATAAGAGTGATGGCAGCCACAGAAAGAGCCGTAATGGCGGCCGGACAAGCGAGGTTGAGAATGCGGCGTTTGAAGGGTGAGGACAACAGCTTCCTGGCATGGGAGAGCTCCGTCCAACCGCAGCACACGATGAAGGCCGTCGTGCTCGACCCGAGCCAGATGTCCGAACCGCTCACGTTCGACCGCCTCAAGACCGCCGTGCAGGGCTGGGTCGATCAGATCGAGCCCATGCAGTGGCAGTTGCTGTCCCCGCGAGTGGGGTTCGGCCGGCCGTGGTGGGTTTCGCGGCCGCAGATCGACATCGAGCATCATCTGCAGCGGACCACCGCGCCCGCACCCGGCGGAGACGAGGAGCTCGCCGCGACCATCGGCGAGATCTTCGAGGTGGCGCTGGATCGCGGTCGGCCGGCCTGGCAGCTGTGGTACGTCGAGGGCCTGGCCGACGGGCGCGTCGCGCTGGTGCTCAAGATTCACCATGCCGTCGCCGACGGCACCGCCTCACTGCGGCTACTGGAAACCCTCTACAGCGCGGACCCGCAGACGCCGTTGCCGCAGCCGCGGTCGACGCCGTTGCCGAACGAGCGCCGCCCGGCCCCGTGGCTCTGGTGGCCGCGCGTGCTGCGCCACCAGATCGCGGCACTGGCACGTTTCCCGAGCATCATCGCCCGCACCGCGGCGGTCACCGGGGTGATCCGCCGCCGTCAGAAGGCCGGAAAGCCCGGTTACGCAGAAGCTTTCGCCGCACCGGCCATGCCCTTCAACGAACCGTTCTCGGCCAGCCGCCGATTCGCCTACCGGCGCTGCGACGTGACAGAGATCAAGCGGGTGTCGAAAGCGTTCGGCGTCACCATCAACGACGTTTTCCTCACCATCTGCGGTGGGGCGCTGCGCGACTACCTGGCCGAGAACGGACAGCTCACCGACGAGAGCATGACCGCCGTGGTGCCCGTGTCGATGCGCCCGGACGAAACCGAAGCCGAGTGGGGCAACAAGGTGGCGCGCTGGAACGTCGACCTCGCGACCCACATCGCCGATCCGGTGGAGCGATTGGCCGCCGTCGCCTCGGCGACCCGCACCGCGCGTGAGGTGCAGGCCGAGCGCGACGCCTGGCTGCAGCACGACTGGATGGAGTACTGGCCGCTGTTCTGGTTGTACTCGCGGGTGTTGCCGATCCTCGGGGCCAAGATGAAGCGGCGCCCGATGTTCAGCCTGATCGCGTCCAACATGCGCGGCCCGCAGAACACCCTGTACTGGGGCGGTGCGCCGATCGAACAGCTCATCTCCTCGGGGCCGATCGTGTTCCCGATGGGATTGAATTTCACCGGATGGAGCTATCGCGACGAGATGGCGATCTGTGTGCTGACCTGTGGTGATCAGGTGTCGGACCCGTACGGGATCGCCGACCGGGTGCCGCAAGCGCTGGCCGAGCTGTCAGCGCGGGCGAACTCAGCCGGCGTTGAGGTCCCCGCCGATCCGTCGGATCGTCAGGCGGTATCCGGCTAGGACGTCGAGCCACAGGCGGGCCACCGGATCCGTCGCGTCCAGCGCGTGCCGGCTGCCGCTGCTCAACAGTTGGTCGGCGGCGTTGCGAGCGCGGGTGACGGCCTGGCGCAGCGCTGTCGCGGCGCCGGCAGCGTCGGCGCTCAGCGCCGCGACGAGTTGCAGCCGCGCGGCGTCGATGTCCGACTCCGCCTTGGCCACCAGTACCGCCGAAGCCGTCAGTTCGGTCGTGTCCTCGCTGCCGTACGAGGTGGCCAGTCGGCGGCGGACCTGGCCGACGTGTGCCTGCCACACGCCGGAGGCCGCGCCGACGACGGCGGCAGTGCGCGCGACTCCGGCGAGAATCCCGTAGGGAGGCCCGGCATCATCGAATTCTCCCGTGGCACAAGAGCTGTCGTCGGGACTCTCGAACACGGCCTGTGTGTCGACGAGCGCATCGGACACCGCGACGTCGCCGATTCCGGCGGCATCCAGGCCGCGCAGGCCGGCCTGTTGGTCTACCCGCACCGTGTCCCGGGGGAGAAGGACGCACCGGACCGAGTCCCCGTCCAGGGCGCTCAGCAGCAGCCAGTCCGCGCACAGCGCACCGGTCACCGACTCCCAGCGGCCCGTCAACCGAAACTGTCCGGCCTCGGCGGTCAACAGTCCCGCCGGCTCCTCGCAGGCGGCGACGAGGGCGCCGGTGTCGGCGCCCCATACGCGTTCGGCAGCAGCATCGCCCAGGCTCGCAACCCGATAGGCCGAGGTATTGACGGCCGCGGCGAACCACCCGCCCGATCCGTCGCGCTCGGCGAGGTCGGCCACCGCCGCGATGAAGCCGGACACCACCGAGGCCGACCGGGAGGCCGCGCGCCCGCCGAAGCGGACCGGCTGCAGCAACCGGCACGATTCCGAATCGCGCAGGACGGCAATCGATTCAGCAGCCGAGACACCGGGATCGGTACCGGGTGCACCGGGCGGCTCGGCCATATGACCTCCTGGGAGGGGTGACGAATGGTATCCACGATGGTGACATACCGGACGGGAAGGACAGGGCGGCACTGATGACGCAGAATGTGCGCGCTGCGGTGGGTCAGGCACTGCCGGCGATCGCCGACGCCGCTGCCGATGTCGACCGCACCGGGGCCGTCGACCCGTCGGTGATCAGCGATCTGCACGATGCGGGTTTCTTTGCGATGCTGCGGCCCAAGGCGTTCGGCGGGATGGAAGCCGACCCGGCCGAGTACCTGGCGGTCACCCGCGACCTGTCCGCGGCGTGTACCTCCACCGGCTGGCTGGCCGGGTGGTTGGGGGTCAACACCTGGCATCTTTCTTTGTTCGACGAGCGTGCCCAGCGCGATGTGTGGGGGCGGGACCCGCGGACCCTGCTCTGCGAGTCGTATGCCCCGACGGGCCGGCTCGAACGGGTCGGCGACGAATTCCGGTTGTCCGGCCGGTGGAGCCGGTGCACCGGAATCCTGCACGCGTCATGGCTCATGGCTGCCGCGGTGCTGGTCGGAGAGGACGGTGCGGCCCAGGATTTCCTGGTGGCCCTGGTGCCGCGAGCCGACTTCGTCGTGGAATCGAGTTGGAACAGCGTGGGATTGCGCGGTATCGGCGCTCACGATGTCGTCGTCTCGGGTGCGGTGGTTCCGCGATACCGGACGTTCGGCTGGGTCAGCGGCGAGCAGCTCGGCACACTGGCTCCGCTGTACCGGCTGCCGCAACCGACCATGTACACCCACACCGGCACGGTTCCCCTGCTCGGTGCGGCCGAGAACATCCTCTCGGCGTTGCGGCCCCGGGCCGGCTCATCGGTCGAGCCGGTGGCCATGGCGTGCAGCGACCTCGAGTTGTCGGTCGCCCAGATCGAACGCAACCTCGGCGACCTGATCGAGTCCGCGCGTGCCGACCGCGCCCCGGGCAGCGACCTGGTACTGCGATCGCGCCGGGACCAGGTGCTGGCCTCCGAACGCGCCGTCGCGGCGATCCGGACGTTCATCGCGCACTCGGGCGGCCGCGATACCGAGGACCCGCTGGTGGAGCGGGTGTGGCGCGACGTCCAGACCGCGCAGACCCACGTTGCCAGCAATGTGGAGCAGGTGCTGGCACTCGTCGGTCGCCACTCGTTCGGCATGGAGGTCGACGAGATCCTCTGGTAGTCGTGGCGTCAGACCCACGCGTCGGAGGTGAGCGTCCGCAGCACGCGGGACAGGAGGTTGTCGGTGGCCTGCGCCTGGGACGGGGCCGCCGACGTGGCATCCCGGCCGGCGCCGAGTTGCTGGGAAATGTGCCGGGCCGCGCGGATCACGAACGGGGCGGTCCGCTGCAGGCGGTGCAACGGGACCGCACCGGTCAGGGACAGGCCCGCCACCTCGCCGTCGGCAGAGCGCAGCGGGGCCGCCACGCTGGTCAGCCCGATCGCCAGTTCCTCGTTGTCGTAGGCCAGGCCGTGCCGCGAGCGGATCCGGGCCAGTTCCCGGTGCAGGGTCTCCAGATCACCGATGGTGGACCGCGTCGACCGGGTCAGCCGTGGCCCCAGGACTGCGTCCACCTCCTCGGCGGGCAGCTGGGCCAGCATGGTCTTTCCCAGGGCGCTGGCGTGCGCGGGGGTGTGCCCGGCGACGCGGGTGGGCACCACCGCGCTGTTGCGGCCGGCCACCTTGTCGAGGTAGACGACGTCACCGCCGAACAGCACCCCGAGGTGCACCACCAGTCCGGTGTCGGCATGCAGGCGGGACAGGGTGGAGGATGCCACGCTGCGCAGCTGCGAATGGTCCACCATCCGGGTCACCGGCAGCGGGGAGGCGGCCAGCGCGTAGCCGTCGGGACGGTGCTGCAGGAGCCCGGCGCTGTGCAACTGTTTGAGAATCCGGTGCACCGAGGACCGGGGCAGTCCCGTCCGGCCGGCGACCTGGTCCAGCCGCAGGTGCTTGCCCGGTTCGTCGAAGACGTTGAGGATCAGGGCGACACGGTCCACCATCGATACGGCCGTGTCGCGCTGTTCGGCGCGTGGTCGTGACGTCGCGTCACTGGCGGATGCCGGCACCTGCGCCCCCTCGGACGTCGAGCAATGGGTCACCCACCATCTCACTCAGCGGGATCGCGCCGCAAGCACATGACACAAGTACCCGACCATGAGGGTCGGCACGCGATGCGCGACAAGGGAGTTTTGGATGCGTGGTGTTGAAATGACCAGGGACGTTCTCGACGGCATCAATGACAATGCCGATCGGATACAGGCACTCGGGCCCGTCAACGAGAAGCTCGGCCGGCTCGACAACCGGACGGTCGACGCGCTGCGAGAGTGCGGGGTGATGCACATGCTGCAGCCCGAGGAGTTCGGCGGGATCGAGACCCATCCCGGCGACTTCGCCGAGGCGGTGCTCGAGATCGCCCGGCTGGACGGCTCGGCGGGCTGGGTCGCCGGTTCGGTCGGCGTGCCGCCATGGGCATTGGCCTCGGCCGACCGTCGTCTGCGCGACGAGGTGTGGGAGGCGGATCCCGACGTCTGGATCGCCTCGGCGCACACGCCTGCCGGGGTGCTCCTGCCTGTCGACGGCGGCTATCGCCTTTCCGGCGAGTGGCGGTCGGTCGCGGCGATCGACCACTGCGAGTGGGTGGTCGTCGGCGCCCGTGTGGTGGGTACGGGGGATACCGACGGACTCGGGTATTCGCTTGTGCCGCGGTCGGATCTGAGCATCGTCGAGGAATCCTGGGATGCGATCGGGTTGATCGGTACCGGAAGCAAGAGCATCGCGATCGATGACGCGTTCATCCCGGGACATCGGTTGCTGAACCACAACAGCATCGTCGACGGCACCGCGGCGGGACGCGCGGGCCTGCGCAATCCCATCTACCACATTCCGCTCAGTACCATTGCACCGCTGGGAATCACGGCCGCGGTGATCGGCATGGCCGAGGGTGCGCTGGCCCACCACGTCGACGCGGTGGGCTCAGAGGGTCCGGTCTCCGAACACGCCGCCGCCGAGATCCGGGCGTCGCGGCTGGCGCTGCTCGACACGCTCACGGCGTCGTTCAACCGGGTGCTGGACGGGCCGATCGACCCGGGTATGCGGGCACGTGCACGCCGCGACCAGATCGCCGCGGCTCGCCGGGCGGTGCGTGCGATCGATGAGATCGTCTGCCACTCAAGCGTTGAGGCCCTGCGCCGCAACAGCCCGGTGCAGCGGTTGTGGCGGGATGCCCACGTCGGTCTCGCGACGGTCGTCGGCGAGTCGAAGGCCGTGGCCCCGTAGCCCGACGGCTCCACGGAAGAACGGTGGGCGGCGCTGAGGTCAGCGCCGCCCACCGTTTTCGTCACCTGTGATCAGGCGTGCGTTCCGCCGTCGATCCGGATCTCGGTGCCGCTGATGAACGCACCGTCGTCGGATACCAGCATCGCGATGACGCCCGCGACCGCGGACGGGGCACCCATCCCGGCACCGCCGGAGGCCAGGTTGGTCGGCATGATCGGCGACAACTTGGCGAACAACGACCAGTCGCTGTCGGCGGGAACGAGTCCCGGTGTGGCGTCGGTGATTCCGGACTTGATACTGCCCGGCGCCACGCTGACCGCCCGCAGGCCCTGCTTGCCGTACTCCAGGGCAAGCGCATGGGTCATTGCCTGGATGCCGCCCTTGCTGGCCGCATAGGCCGCCATGTACGGATGGGCGAACGCCGCCGACGTCGAACTGAAGTTCACGATCGCACTCTGCGGATTCTCCAGCAGTGCCGGCAGAGTCTCGCGGATCACCAGGAACGTCCCCGTGAGATTGACGGTGATGATCTGGTTCCACGCCTGCAGGCTCATCTCGTGGGTGTGCACCGCGCGCAGCATGCCCGCGGCGTTCACCACTGCATCGAGCCCGCCCAGCGTCTCGACTGCGGCACGCGCGCCGTCGACCACCGACGCCTCATCGCCGATGTCCATCGTCAGCGCGGTGAGGCGGTCTGCGGTGCCGGCCTCCTGTGCGCTCTGCCGGGTGGTTTCCAGGCCCTCGGCGGAGATGTCGGCGCCGACGACCGCGGCACCCTCGTCCAGCAGTCGCAGCGCGGTGGCCTGTCCGATCCCGGATCCTGCGCCGGTGACCAGGATTCGGCGGCCCTCAAGTCGATTCATGACCATTACTGTCCCATCACGTATTTCACGGTCGGACCGGCGGTCCAGCCGCCGTCGACGGCGATCTCCGCGCCGGTGACGTAGGTGGAGGCGCCGGAGAGCAGGTAGCCGACTGCGCCGGCGATCTCGTCGGCCTCGCCGACACGGCCCATCGGGGTGTTGGGGTAGTTGCCCTCACCCTGTGCGATGCCGATCTGTGCGGTCATCGGCGTGTAGGTCATGCCGGGATGCACCGAGTTCACCCGGATCCGGTCGGGTGCCAGTTCCACGGCGGCGATCTTGCTCAGGCCGCGCACACCCCACTTGGATGCGCCGTACCCGGCGGTCAGCGCCAGGCCCATCAGGCCGGCGGCCGAGGAGATGTTGACGATGGAACCCCCACCCGCTGCGCGCATCGGCGCGATGACCGCCTGAAGGCCGTTGAAGACGCCGACCAGGTTGATCTCGAGCACGGTGCGGAAGTGGTCCAGCGGCTCGTGCTCGATGAACTGGCCGGTCGAGATGCCCGCGTTGTTCACCAGGCCGTTCAGAGTGCCGAACTCCGCCAGGGTCAGCTCGACCGCGGATTGCCACTGCGCCGCATCGGTCACGTCGAGGTGGACGTAGCGGGCGTCGGCACCGAGCTCGGCGGCCAGCGCGGCGCCGTCCTCGTCGAGCACGTCGGAGATCACCACCTTGCCGCCACGCGCGACGATGTGCCGGGCGAACGATGCGCCGAGGCCACGTGCGCCGCCGGTGACGACCGCTACGACATCCGACAAGCTGTCCGAATCTGCTTGCATCCCAACAATTTCCTTTCAGGGTAAAACCCGGGCCGGAGTCAGGATGGATCCTGGCCGCAGCGCCGCGGTGGATGAACGCAACGATATTCGTCACGGTGGTGGCGTGGCGGAAAGTCTCATTCAGCGGGAATGGGTGGGGCAGTGCTGCGACGATGCCGCCTAGTACCGGTGAGTGAGACAACGGCTGTCCGCTGCGCTCTCCGGTTCGTAACGTGACGAGCCGAATCATGAATCGAAAGGCAACGATGTGACAGCCCAGCCAGCTCCGTCAGGTACCGCCGACAAATCCGCCGCGGTGGATGTGGTCGTGGTGGGAGCCGGTTTCGCTGGGCTGTACGCACTGCATCGCCTTCGCAGGCAAGGCCTTTCGGTGCGGGTGTTCGAGGCCGCCGCCGGGGTGGGCGGAGTCTGGTACTGGAACCGCTATCCGGGCGCGCGCTGCGACGTGGAGAGCGTCGACTATTCCTACTCGTTCGACTCCGCCCTTGAGCAGGAGTGGAACTGGACCGAGAAGTACGCCACCCAGCCGGAGATCCTGGCCTACCTCAACCACGTGGCCGACCGGTTCGACCTGCGGCGCGACATCTCCTTCGAAACCCGCGTGACCGACATGGTGCTCGATGAGAAGACGCTGCGCTGGGAGGTCCGCACCGACCGCGGTGACGTCGTGTCCGCGCGGTTCTGCATCCTGGCGGTCGGGCCGTTGTCGAACGCGAACATCCCGGCGATCGAGGGCCTCGATTCGTTCGCGGGCGAGGTCTACCACACCGCGCACTGGCCGCACGAAGGCGTTGATTTCACCGGCAAGCGGGTCGGCGTGATCGGCACAGGATCCTCGGGCATCCAGGCGATCCCGCACATCGCGAAGGAAGCCGCACAGCTCTACGTCTTCCAGCGCACCCCGAACTACAGCGTGCCGGCCGGCAACATTCCGCTCGACGATGAAACGCGCGCCGCCCAGAAAGCCGGGTATGCCGAGCGGCGCAGGCTCTCGATGCTCAGCGGGGGCGGCTCACCGCATCAGCCTCACCCCGAGTCCGCCCTGGACGTCTCCGCCGAGGAACTGCGGCAGACCTACGAGCGGCGCTGGGAACTGGGCGGTGTGCTGTTCTCCAAGGCCTTCCCGGACCAGCTGGTCACCATCGAGGCCAACGACACCGCACGGCTGTTCTGGGAGCAGAAGGTGCGGGCCGTGATCGACGATCCCGCGGTCGCCGACGTGTTGATCCCGAAGGATCATCCGATCGGCGCCAAGCGAATCTGCACCGACGACAACTACTTCCAGACCTTCAACCGGGATAACGTCTCGTTGGTGAATCTGCGGGCCACTCCGATCGAGCGGATCGACGCATCCGGCCTCGACACCACCGAGGCGCACTACGATCTCGACGCTCTCGTGCTGGCGACCGGGTTCGACGCGATGACCGGATCGGTCCAGAAGCTCAACGTGGTGGGCCGGGGTGGCAGGACGCTGAACGAGGCGTGGGCGGAAGGGCCCGCGACCTACCTCGGTCTCGGTGTCCCGGGCTTCCCGAACCTTTTCAACATCGCCGGTCCCGGCGCCCCCTCGGTGCTGGCCAACATGGTGCTGCACTCGGAGTTACACCTGAACTGGGTCGCCGATGCGATCGCCTTCCTCGACGCCCGGAGCGCTCCGGCGATCGAGGCGCGTGAGGACGCCGCAGCCGAGTGGGTGGCCGAATGTACCCGGCGTGCCGCCGAAACGCTTATGCCGCAGGCCAATTCGTGGTACCTCGGGGCGAACATCCCGGGTAAGCCGCGGGTGTTCATGCCGTTCGTCGGCGGCTTCGGCGTGTACGGCGAGATCATCGCCGATGTCGCGGCGGCGGGCTACAAGGGCTTCGACATCCACCAGGATCTGACCGCATAGCGTCGGTCAGCCGTCACCGCCCAGCACCGCCCGGATGTCGGCGCACACCTGCCGCCTGGCGGTACCGGCCAGGGTCAGCGCCGGCATGGTCATGAACCCGTGGATGGCGCCGGGGTAACTCCGGTGCACCACCGGAACCCCCTGGGCCGCCAGCGCTTCGGCATAGTCTTCGCCTTCGGAGTGCAGCGGGTCGAAACCCGCGGTGATCACCACTGCGGCCGGCAGCCCCGACAGATCCGCCCGCAGCGGCGACGCATGGGGGTGGCTGCGGTCGCCCGCGTCCGGAACGTACTGGTCCCAGTACCACGCCATGGCGGCGCGGGTGTTGTAGTAGCCCGCCTCGAACCGGCGGTAGGACTCGGTGTCGAGATCCGCGGCGATCACCGGATACAGCAGTGCCTGGCACGCGATGTCCGGACCGCCGCGATCGCGGGCGAGGATCGCGGTGACGGCGGCGAGATTTCCGCCTGCGCTGTCGCCCGCGACAACGATCTGAGACGCGTCGGCGCCGAGTTCACCGGCCGTACGAGCAACCCAGCACAACGCGGCGTACACGTCGTCGGCCGCGGCAGGCCAACGCGCTTCGGGTGCCAGCCGGTAGTCGACGGACACCACCACCGCACCGATGCCGTTGCACAGGTCCCGGCACAGGTCGTCGTGGGTGTCGAGGTCGCAGAACACGAATCCACCGCCGTGCGCGAACAGCACCACGGGTGCCGGGGCACCGGAAGACGTTTCCGGCCAGTAGATCCGGACGGGAACATCGCTCCCGGGACCCGGTATCGTCCGCTGCTCGACCGCATCGATCGGCTGCGGACGGTCCGGTGCCCGATACCGGGACCGCACGGCGGCCCTGGCCTCGGCGCCGCTCATCGTCTCGACGGCAGGGAAACCGGTATTCAGTACGGGCAGCAGTTCTGCGATCTCCGGATCGACTGTCATCTCCACCTGTTCGTCGGGTTGTCCGCACACGGCAACGGGTCCTTTGGCTCACCAAACCACGCCGGCGCCGGCCCGGGTCTGTGTGTTCCGCGCAGCGGGATTCACGGGATCCGGCTCTCGGCCAGCACGATTGGGACTCGTTTTGTACCGCTGAGCGAGATTGCGGGTCCCCGTCGCACCGCGAGTGCGGACCATCACATGGCCCGGCCCAGTGAGGCGGTCGACACACCGAGCGGCTCTCGGCGAAATCCACAGTCGGGGAGTCGCATTCGGCCGGGCAACCTGAGCCGCCACTGCGGCGTGCTCGACAACCTGACAGATGGAGAGGAAATGGACCGACATAGCAAGTTCGACAACGGCGCCGTACCCGCTGTGCGTCGTCGTTCGAGAACGACATGGAGAGCCCTCGGCATCGTGCTGACCGCCTTCGGCTTCTTCGTGATGTCCGTGCTGCCCGCATGGGCCGCCGAGAACATGCGGGTCACCTTCGTGCGCCACGGTCAGTCCGCGGGCAACACGTCGGGGAACATCGACACCTCGACGCCGGGTCCGTCGCTCACCCCGCTGGGGCGAGAGCAGGCCCAGGCGGTGGCCGACAAGCTGGGGGACAACAACTATGACGCCATCTATGCGTCGCAGATGATCCGTACCCAGCAGACCGCAGAACCGATGTCGGCCTATCTGGGTTTGCCGATCCAGGTGCTGCCCGGCCTGCAGGAGATCGAGGCGGGTGACTACGAGGGCACACCCGAGAGCGGTGCACTGGGTGGTTATCTCCAGTCTCCGATCGCCTGGGCGTTCGCCGGTCAGCTCGGCGCACGCATCCCGGGGTCGATCGACGGCAACGAGTTCGACGCGCGTGTCGACGGCGCGTTGAAGACCATGTACGACAAGGGCGACCGCAACGCGGTCGTGTTCTCGCACGGCGGCACCATCATGTTCTGGACCATGATGAACGCCAAGAACCTGACCCTGGCGGAGAAGGGCATGCTGCTGAGCCAGCACGCACTGGGCAACACCGACTACGTCGTCATCGAGGGAAACCCCGAGGACGGCTGGACATTGGTGGACTGGAACGGCCAGCGGTTCAGCCCCGAGCCGACCTTCGGGCACGAGGTCGGGGTGCAGATGCGGACACTGACCCGCCAGCTCGAGGCCGCCATGAAGCAGGTGACGGATTCATTCGCCACCGGTGACGTGATCAAGGTTGCGACGGCGATCAACCGCAGCGTGGCCGATGCCTCCTTCTCGGTGGCCAAGTTCAACCGTGCGATCAATGCCGAGGTCATCAAGCGGGTCGGCAAGACCATCGATCAGGCGCGCAATCCGGATTCCGATCCGGTGCCGGATCTCACCGACAAGGTGTCCGAAACGGTCAAGAACATCGTCCCGGACACGGGTTCGGCCACGGACCTGCTGAAGCCACTGGACGCTGTGGTGCCAGATCCGAAGGACACGCCGGAATCGGCCGGTTCCGGCCGCGACAACGTGACCCAGAAGGTCACCTCCTCGGTGCGGGGCAACGGTGCGAGCGACCTGACCGCCGGCAACATGGTCAGGCCCGGCAAGGCTTTCACCGATGCCAAGCGTGCCGGCGAACAGGTTCGTACCGCGCTGTCCGACACCGCCGATCAGCTCAGGTCGACGGTGAAGTCCTCCCTTGGCGGCATCACCGGTGCCGCCAAGAAGGTGTCCGAGACTGCGGGCGCGCCAAGCGCTTCGCGTGACACCGCCGGTTCCGAGAAGGCCTCCGCCGATTCGGACAGCTGATGAGCGCAGACCGGCCGGTGTAGATGCCCGTCGCCTGCGGTAAGAAATTGGCCCCCTCCGTCAGACGGAGGGGGCCAATCTCGTTGTGGCACGTGGCGGCCCGGACCGGGCCGGGTGCTAGTCGAGGTAGTCGCGCAGAACCTGCGAGCGGCTGGGGTGCCGCAGCTTGCTCATGGTCTTGGACTCGATCTGGCGGATGCGCTCACGGGTGACGCCGTAGACCTGACCGATCTCGTCGAGCGTGCGGGGCTGACCGTCGGTCAGGCCGAACCGCAGCCGCACCACGCCGGCCTCGCGCTCGGAGAGCGTCTCCAGCACCGACTGCAGCTGATCCTGCAGCAGGGTGAAGGACACCGCGTCGACGGCCACCACGGCCTCGGAATCCTCGATGAAGTCACCGAGCTGGCTGTCGCCCTCGTCGCCGATGGTCTGGTCCAGCGAGATGGGCTCACGCGCGTACTGCTGGATCTCCAGCACCTTCTCCGGCGTGATGTCCATTTCCTTGGCCAGCTCTTCGGGCGTGGGTTCGCGACCCAGGTCCTGCAGCAGCTCACGCTGGATGCGGCCGAGCTTGTTGATCACCTCGACCATGTGCACCGGGATACGGATGGTGCGGGCCTGGTCGGCCATGGCGCGGGTGATGGCCTGGCGGATCCACCAGGTGGCGTACGTCGAGAACTTGTAGCCCTTGGTGTAGTCGAACTTCTCGACCGCGCGGATCAGGCCCAGGTTGCCTTCCTGGATCAGGTCGAGGAACGCCATGCCGCGGCCGGTGTAGCGCTTGGCCAGCGACACCACCAGACGCAGGTTGGCTTCCAGCAGATGGTTTTTCGCGCGATCGCCGTCGCGGCAGATCCACTGGTAGTCGCGTCGCACCTGGGTGGTGAGCTTCTCGCCCTTCTCGGCGAACTCGGCCATCTTCTGGGTGGCGAACAGCCCGGCCTCGATGCGCTTGGCGAGCTCGACCTCTTCCTCGGCGTTGAGCAGGGCGACCTTGCCGATCTGCTTGAGGTAGGCGCGGACCGAGTCGGCCGAAGCCGTCAGCTCGGCGTCTTTGCGTGCCTGCCGCAGCGCCTCGGACTCTTCCTCGTCCCACACGAAGTCGCCGGAGGCCTTGTCCTTCTCGGACGGCTCGGGGTGTTCCTCGTCGGCCTTGGCCGCTTTGGCCGGCGCGGCGGCCTTGGCGTCCTTGCTCTCGCCTTCCTCGGCGTCGTCCTCGTCCTCGTCGTCGGCGGAATCTTCGACCTCGTCGTCGGTGTCGAGTTCCTCGTCGAGCTCGAGGTCGGCGTCGTCGACGTCGAGCACGTCGCCGGGCTCGGCTTCGAGATCGTCGGTGGTCTCCAGATCGTCGTTGACGTCTTCGGGCTTGCCCGCCGCGGCCTTCGTGGCCTTCTTGGCGGGGGCGCGCTTGGTGGCGGTACCGCCCTCGGCCTTGGCCGCGGTGCTCTTGGCTGCCCGCTTGGCCGGGGCCTTCTTGGCGGGAGTCTTGGTAGCGGTGCGCTTCACCGGCTCGTCGGTCGCCGGGCTTGCCTTTGTCGCTGCCACGTACACCCTTTCGGTCTCGCGAAATTCTCGGTGGGCATGGGCATACTCCACCGAAAGCGTCTGCTATCGAATGTTGGCGTTCTTATCGGCTGGGATATTCACCGCTATTCGGTAGGCGGCCGCCGAGGACCATTGTAACGACAGTGTGGGTGTTCACCGTGCCGAGCGGCAAATTTCGCCACGTGACCGACCGAAAGCGGCAAAGTTACCCGGCGGTAGGTTGCGTGCCGGTGGGCCCCGGATCCTGACTGGCCATGGCCGCACCCACGATGCCTGCCGTGTTGAGCAACGCCGCCGGGACGATCGGGGTGCGGATCTTCAGCAGGGGAAGCCACTTGTCGGACTTACGGCTGATGCCGCCACCCGCGATGAACAGGTCCGGCCAGATCGCGTTCTCGATCGTCACCAGAACCTTGTTCACCTCTTCGCTCCACCGCGCGTAACTCCACTCCTTGCGTTCCTTGACCGAGGACGCGGCGCGGTGTTCGGCTTCCTTGCCTTCCACCTGCAGGTGGCCAAATTCGGTGTTGGGCAACAGCACACCGTTGTGGATCACCGCGGAGCCGATGCCCGTGCCGAAGGTCAGCAGGACCACGACGCCGCTGTTGTCCTTGCCCGCCCCGTAACGCTCCTCGGCAAGGCCTGCCGCGTCGGCGTCGTTGAGCACGCGCACCGGCTGCCCGCCGAGCGCGGCGCTGATCACCTCGGCGGCGTTCACCCCGATCCAGCCCTTGTCGACATTGGCGGCGGTGCGCACGATGCCGTCGGTGACGACGCCCGGGTAGGTGACGCCCACGCTGCCGGTCCAGCCGAACTCGGCCACCACCGCAGCCACCGTTTTGGCCACCGAGTCGGGCGTCGACGGCTGCGGCGTGTCGAGCTTGAACCGCTCGCCGATGAGCTGCCCGGTGTCCAGGTCGACGATGCCGCCCTTGATCCCGCTGCCGCCGACGTCGACGCCGAATCCGCGGTGTTGCGCGTCGGCGGGGGAAACCGGATCTGCCGCGGATGCGTCGGGTGCGGTCATGGGTGCTCCTTTGTGGGACAGGCGGTGAGGCTGTCGGACAGGATGAGGGACAAACCAAGGCGCGTCCCCACCCTAGTCGGTGAACATCGCACCCGCGGCTGGTCTGCCATCCACTGCGAAGCGACTTTTCGGTCAGAAGATGTTGCGATAGGGCCGTGACCGACAACAGTTTCGATGCTCCCGCCTTGCGTGCCGTGGCCGAGCAACTGGCCACCGAAGCCGCCGAGTTCGTCTCGCGCCGTCGCGCCGAGGTGTTCGGCGCCGGGGTACGTGACGATGTGCGGACTGTCAGATCCAAGAGCACCCCGACCGACCCCGTCACGATCGTCGACACCGAAACCGAGCGGTGGCTGCGTGAGCGGCTGGCGGTGTTGCGGCCCGCAGAGGCCATTCTGGGGGAGGAGGAGGGCGGTCAGCAGGACGACCGCCCGGGACTGAGCTGGGTGCTCGACCCGATCGACGGCACGGTCAACTTCGTCTACGGGATCCCGGCCTACGCGGTATCGGTGGCCGCGCAGTACGACGGACGGTCGGTGGCCGGGGCCGTGGCGAATGTTCCTGCCGGCGAGGTCTACTCGGCCGCCCTGGGGCACGGTGCCGAAGTGGTGCGGGACGGGGTGCGCACGCAGCTGCGGTGCTCCCGCGTCGAGGATCTGTCCATGGCGCTGCTGGGTACCGGGTTCGCCTACGCCCCAACCCACCGGGCGCGGCAGGCCGGGGTGCTGGCCCAGGTGCTGCCCTCGGTGCGCGACGTGCGCCGCATCGGCTCGTGCGCGCTCGATCTGTGCATGGTGGCAGCGGGCCGGCTGGACGCCTACTACGAAGACGGTGTGCAGGTCTGGGACTGGGCAGCGGCGGCGCTGATCGCCGCCGAGGCCGGGGCGACGGTGTGGCTGCCGACCGCTCCCGGTGCCGAGTACGCGGCGGCGTCGGCGCCGGGCATCGCCGACGCCCTGCACGAGGCGCTAGCAGGTGCCGGTATGGATCTTTGACAGCAGTGCGGAATCCGACGGTGCGGTGGCGTCGGGGCGCAGGCTGGCCAGCACGGCCTTGATATCGTCGTTGCTGGTGAGTTCGCTGAACTCGGTGCCGAGCGCCAGATCGACTGTGGCGTCCGGCCTTTCGTCCTGGAACAGCTCGGTGCACGGAGCCACCAGCCACACCGCTGCGGCGGCTGTGCGGCCGGACGGGCCGAACCGGATCTGGCCCTGGCATTCCAGCCGCGTGCTGGCGTAGATCGGGTCGTTCGCCGCCTCGGGCTGGGCGAAGCCGAGATCGCGCAGGGCCCCGGCCACCTCGCCGGCCTGGCCGCCCTGGCCGCTGGCGTTGAGCACCCGGATCCTGGTCTCGGCCAGCGGTGCCGGCGTGACTTCGGTCATCGCCGAACTGGCCACCTGCTCACCCAGCTTCGGGGCGGCCGGATCGGTGGCCGGCGGGTTGTTGCAGACCGTGGCCTCGTGCACATCGGCGGGCTGATTGAGGGCGATGATCCAGACGATCATCGTCACCACAGCGAGTGCGACGAAGAGCACAATGCCCGGAACGAAACTGCGCCGACGGAAGGGTCGACCGTGACGGTCGAAGGCGGTGCCATCGGTGATTTGCGCGACCACACCTGCACTCTAAGGGCAATGGTGTTCGCTGACGCAGTAGAGCTCAGACGGTAGTGTGATGTAAATCACACTGAAACGTGTGGCAATACGGGCACGAATCATTTGGGGAATGCGTTCGACGCTGGTACAAAGCTCTGCTGCAAGGTAAGGGAGGGGACACAGACGATGGCTACCGACTACGACGCTCCACGGCGTTCCGAAGCAGACGAGGTTTCTGAGGATTCGCTGGAGGAGCTCAAGGCGCGTCGCAACGAGGCGCAGTCCGCGGTGGTGGATGTCGACGAAACAGAAACGGCGGAGTCGTTCGAGCTGCCGGGCGCAGACCTGTCCGGCGAGGAATTGTCGGTACGGGTGGTCCCGAAGCAGGCCGACGAGTTCACGTGCTCCAGCTGTTTTCTGGTGCATCACCGCAGCCGGCTGGCAAGCGAGAAGAACGGCGTGATGATCTGCACGGACTGCGCCGCCTGACGGCGGCTCAGCCGCTGCAGTTAGATTCGCGGCTCAGCCGCGGAGCGCACCGAGGACACGATCCGGATGGCGGGAACTGATGAGCCAGTACGGGGTGGGATCATCCGGATCGTCGAGCACCACCAGCACCATCGGGCCCACCCAGGCCCGGTGGACGACGTAGGCGGCGGGATCGAGTTGGCGACCCAGCGCGGCGGACTTGGCGGACCGCGGCACCTCTGCGGTCCGGGAGATGACGCTCGTCGGCAGGTGTGCGTCACCGACCCACAACTCGGTGTCGCCACCGCTGTGGCGCACGACCTTCAATTCGGTCTTGCTGAACCACATCAGCACAGCCCCCGCCACGCCGAAGAGCAGCAGGTACGGCAACCACGCCGGAATGGCCGGCGCGGCCAGGCCGATCTCGAACGCGATGACCCCTGCCAGCACCGCAGCCGGCAGCGACCACCACCACGGCACCCACAAACGTTCGCGGTAGTGAACGCTTTGGGCGGTTGCGCGCGTGTCTGACACGGGGCTCAGAGTAATCTGTGACGTCGTGTCCACCTCTCTGGCGGTCGTCCGATTGGACCGCGAACTACCGATGCCCAGCCGGGCGCACGATGGGGACGCGGGCGTAGACCTCTACAGCGCGCGTGATGTCGAGCTGGCCCCCGGGCAACGGGAGCTCGTGCCCACCGGAGTCGCCGTGGCCATTCCGTACGGAATGGTGGGATTGATCCATCCGCGTTCGGGTTTGGCTGCACGCGTGGGACTTTCGATCGTCAATAGTCCGGGCACCGTAGACGCCGGTTATCGCGGCGAGATCAAGGTCTCGCTGATCAACCTCGATCCCGACACGCCGATCGTGATCAACCGCGGTGACCGGATTGCCCAGCTGTTGGTACAGCGGGTAGAACTGCCCGAGTTGGTCGAGGTGACCTCGTTCGACGAGGCGGGCCTGGCTGACACCTCCCGTGGCGAAGGCGGCCACGGTTCCTCCGGCGGACATGCGAGTTTGTGATGGCATTCGGAAAACGCAAGAGCAAGGATTCGGCTGACGATTCGGCCGGTCGGAACGATGACGAGCTGGTCGCCGACCAGTCGTCCTCAGCGGACGTGGCCGATGATGTCGACGAGGATTCCGACCAGGGCCCGTTCGACATCGAGGACTTCGACGATCCCGCGGTCGCGGTGCAGGGCAGGCTCGACCTCGGCTCGGTGCTGATCCCCATGCCCGATGGCGGGCAGGTCCAGGTCGAGCTGAACGAGGCCGGGGCGCCCAGCGCGGTGTGGGTGGTGACCCCGAACGGGCGGTTCACCATCGCCGCCTACGCCGCGCCCAAGAGCGCGGGCCTGTGGCGTGAGGTGGCCGGCGAGCTCGCCGAGTCGCTGCGCAAGGACGCCAGCTCGGTGAACATCCAGGACGGCCCGTGGGGCCGCGAGGTGGTCGGCGCGGGCAACGGTGGAGTGGTGCGCTTCATCGGCGTCGACGGCTACCGCTGGATGGTGCGCTGCGTGGTCAACGGTGCCCCCGAGACCATCGACGCGCTGGCCGCCGAGGCGCGGGCATCATTGGCCGACACCGTGATTCGTCGCGGTGAGACACCGCTGCCGGTGCGCACGCCACTGCAGGTGGAGCTGCCCGAGCCGATGGCGGCCCAACTGCGCGCCGCAGCGCAGCAGGCCGCGGTGCAGCAGGCCGCCCAGCAGCTCGCCGCTGCCACTCAGGCGTTGCCGCAGGATCAGCCTCCGGCCGAGCCGGTGGCGCGCCGCAGTGAGCAGGGCTCGGCGATGCAGCAGCTGCGCACCATCACCGGCGGGTAGTACACCCGCGCATCAGCCTGCGACGGTGTCGCTGGCGGCCTCGTGCAGGGCCGCCACGCAGGCGGCACCCAGCACGCCGGTGTCGAGCCCCATCTGTTCGAGGGTGACCGACCGCAACGCCGCCTGCGGTGCCGCGGCCACCCATTCGTAGCCGACCTCGGCCGGATGCACCGGATCGTCGGTCGCCACCGCGACGCCCATGGGCACCCGGAGCTGTTCGAGTTCGGCACTGCCGGGTGCGCGGTAACCCGAGGCTTCCTCCATCGCATCGGGCAACGTCGGCCACTGGCCCACCCAGGAGCGGGCGAGTTCGTCGGCCAGCCACGGCGGGCTGGAGGCACGCATCTGCGCGACTGTGGCCGCCAGCCCATCGCGGCGCAACAGGTCCGCCGATTGCCGGGCCAACAGTGCGGCGGGGGCGTGCTGGGAGGAGCCCGTCCAGGGCGGCAGGGCGGCCAGCACCGCCACCGTGTGGCCGGGATGGTCCAATGCCCACCGGAGCGCCACGACGGCCCCGATGGACACTCCGCCGACGGCGATCGGGCCCGATCGGGCCGCGTCGTCCAGCGCGTGCAGGTAACCCTCGACAAGCCGGTCCGGAGTCGGTGGCGGGGTCACCACCAGAGCCTCGGCGGCGTGCAGTGCACCCGAAAACGCCCGGTAGACGTAGTTGTCGTCGGACCCGGTGCCGGGCAGCAGAACGGTTGGGACACCGCGCAGAATGACGCTCATCACACGATCGTGCCTGCCCCGTCAAATCGTCGGCGTGCCGACCCACACCCCACGTGGCATTCCCCGTGCAAGAGGTCTACCGTGGCCTTGGTTGGGCGGATTCACAGTGGATCTGCAGAAGGTCAGGAGAGGCCATGGCTACGGCCGAAGGGTATCTGCGCCGGCTTACGCGACGCCTGACGGAAGACCCCGAACAGCTCGATGTCGAAGAGCTCAGCGACGAAGCCGCCAATACCGGCGCGCTCAAGGCGATCGATGCTCAGCGCGGCCAGGAAGTGACGATGGTCGGCACCCTGCGCAGCGTCGAATGTAACGGCAAGGGGTGTTCCGGCGGCATCAAAGCCGAACTGTTCGACGGTACCGACACGGTG
Organism: Mycolicibacterium nivoides; assembly: GCF_003855255.1. Classification (NCBI taxonomy): domain Bacteria; kingdom Bacillati; phylum Actinomycetota; class Actinomycetes; order Mycobacteriales; family Mycobacteriaceae; genus Mycobacterium; species Mycolicibacterium nivoides. The sequence continues at coordinate 711,646 of NZ_CP034072.1, forward strand.
TTGCTGGTGTGGCTGGGGCAGCGCCGCATCCCGGGTATCGAGTCCGGCCGCACCCTGCGGGTGCACGGCCGGGTCGGCAAGCTGGAGAACGGCGCCAAGGCGATCTACAACCCCCGCTACGAAATCCAGAAGTGAGTCAGCCCGACAACAACGCGCCCCCGCGATCCGAGAGTGAGCCGGCGCCGACCCCTGCCCATGGTGGCGGACGGGCCGTGCTCGACCAGATGGGCGGCATCAGCGGCCTGATCTATTCGTCGCTGCCGGTGGTGGTTTTCGTCCCGGTGTCAACGGCGTTCGGGCTGTTGCCGGCGATCGCCGCCGCACTCGGCGTGGCGACCCTGATCCTGATCTGGCGGTTGATCCGCCGCGATTCCATTCAGCCCGCGGTGTCGGGATTCTTCGCGGTCGGGGTCAGCGCACTCATCGCCTATCTGGTGGGGGAGTCGAAAGGCTATTTCCTGCTTGGCATCTGGAGCTCGCTGATCTATGCCGTGGTGTTCGGGGTGTCGGTGGTGATCCGGCGCCCGCTGGTGGGCTACATCTGGGGCTGGGTGAATTCACACGACCGGGCCTGGCGCGATGTCCGTCGGGCCGTTGTGGCCTTCGACGTCGCCACGCTCACCTGGGTCGCGGTGTTCGCGTCGCGATTCCTGGTTCAGCAGTACCTCTATGACTCCGACCAGACCGGCTGGCTGGGTTTCGCGCGTATCGCGATGGGCTGGCCGCTGACCGCTGTCGCCGCGTTGGTGACCTACCTGGCCATCCGGGCCGCGCAGCGCGCCGTACACGCCCAGGACGCCGCAGCGCCGGTCGAGCGCGATACAGCAGCGGGCTAGCCAACCTGCCTGGGCAGTACAGCTAGCGCGGCGCCGGACGCAGCAGCAGTTCGCGCAGTTCGTCCTCGGACTCCGTGACGGCCACGAACAACAGCTCGTCGCCACCCTCGAGGGGCTCATCGGACTCGGGCACGATCACCCTGGCGCCACGCAGGATCGTCACGAGAGCGGTGTCACGGGGCAGATCGAGGCGCTTGACGGGACGCCCGCCCCACGGGGTGTCGTCGGGCAGCGTGATCTCGACGAGGTTGGCCTGCCCTTTACGGAACTCCATCAGGCGCACCAGATCGCCGACCGCGACGGCCTCCTCGACGAGCGAGGCGAGCATGCGCGGTGTCGAAACCGCCACATCCACACCCCAGTTCTCGTCGAACAGCCACTCGTTGCGGGGGTCGTTGACGCGGGCCACCACCCGGGGAACCGCGAACTCGGTTTTGGCCAGCAGGCTGACCACGACGTTGACCTTGTCGTCACCGGTCGCCGCGATCACCACGTCGAATTCCTCGAGCTTGACCGACTCCATCAGGCTGAGCTCGCAGGCGTCACCGAGCCGCCAGTGGGCGGCCGGGATGGCGTCGACGTCAATATGGTCGGGATTGCGCTCCAGCAGCGTCACGTCGTGATCGCTGTCGAGCAACTCGCGGGCGATCGAGCGCCCCACGGCCCCGGCCCCGGCGATGGCAACTTTCATCAGTGAGACTCCAAGTCCTCGCTGGGCGGCAACGCCGCGATGGCCAGCGCTTCGGCGATGTGCCCGGACACGGCGGCCACGTACACCTGGTCGCCGGCCTGGATCACGGACTTCGGTTCGGGCAGGTAGCCGTTGCCGAACCGGATCATGAAGGCCACCCGGCCGCCCGTGGCGACCTCCAGATCGGTGACCAGGTGCCCGGCCCAATCCTGGTGCAGCGGAAGTTCGGCCACGCCCACGTTGCCCGAGGGGTCGCGCCACTTGGTGGTCTCGGTCTCCCTGGTCAGCACGTTGAGCAGACGATCGGTGGTCCACGGCACCGTGGCCACGGTGGGGATGCCCAGCCGCTCGTAGACCGCGGCACGCTTGGCGTCGTAGATGCGCGCCACCACGCGCTCGACACCGAATGTCTCGCGGGCCACCCGGGCCGAGATGATGTTGGAGTTGTCGCCCGAGGAGACCGCTGCGAAGGCGCCGGCCTCTTCGATTCCGGCGCGCAGCAGCACATCGCGATCGAAGCCCATCCCGAGCACGCGCTCGCCGGTGAACTCCGGGGAGAGCCGGTGGAAAGCGGTGCTGTCGCGGTCGATGACCGCGACCTCGTGGCCGATGCGGGCCAGGCTGTCTGCGAGGGAGGCGCCGACCCGGCCGCACCCCATGACGACTACACGCACCCGACGGTCCTTTCCGGTGGCAGAAACGCGCTGTTGCGCTATCCGTGCCCTCGAACGCTACAGCTTTGTGACGACTTTTCCCGTTCGGGCTTAGTCTTGGCTCTCGTGTCCAAGCTTTCGACGGCGACGCGCCGGTTGGTACTGGGGCGGCCGTTCCGCAGCGACAAGCTCTCTCACACCCTTCTGCCCAAACGGATCGCCCTGCCGGTGTTCGCCTCCGACGCTTTGTCGTCGGTCGCCTACGCGCCGGAGGAGATCTTCCTGGTGCTGTCGGTGGCAGGGCTGACGGCCTACTCCCTGACGCCGTGGATCGGCCTGGCGGTGGCGGGCGTGATGCTGATCGTGATCGCGAGTTACCGGCAGAACGTGCACGCCTATCCGTCTGGTGGCGGGGACTACGAGGTGGTCACCACGAACCTCGGGCCCACCGCGGGGCTCACGGTCGCCAGCGCTCTGATGGTGGATTACGTGCTGACAGTTGCGGTGTCGATGTCGTCGGCGATGTCGAACATCGGCTCGGCGGTGCCGTTCGTCGCGCAGCACAAGGTGCTGTTCGCGGTGGTGGCGATCCTGCTGCTGGCTTCGATGAACCTGCGCGGGCTGCGGGAATCGGGCACCGCGTTCGCGATTCCCACCTACGCCTTCATGGTCGGCATGTACATCATGCTGGGCTGGGGGCTGTTCCAGATCTACGTTCTGGATCATCCACTGCGCGCGGAATCCGCCGGTTTCGAGATGCGTCCCGAACACGGCGAGGTGCTCGGTTTCGCACTCGTGTTCCTGGTGGCCCGGGCGTTCTCCTCGGGTTCGGCAGCGCTGACCGGTGTCGAGGCGATCAGCAACGGGGTGCCCGCCTTCCGTAAGCCCAAGTCGCGCAACGCTGCGACGACCCTGCTGCTGCTCGGGGTGATCTCGGTCACCCTGTTCATGGGGATCATCCTGCTGTCGAAGGCGACGGGAGTGCAGATCGCCGAACGGCCACACGAACAGCTGATCGGCGCACCACCGGACTACAACCAGAAGACGCTGATCGCACAATTGGCCGACGCGGTGTTCCACAACTTCCCGGTGGGGCTGTACCTGATCGCCGGGGTCACCGCGCTGATCCTGGTGCTGGCGGCCAACACCGCGTTCAACGGGTTTCCGGTGCTCGGGTCGATCCTGGCACAGGACCGGTTCCTGCCGCGGCAGCTGCACACCCGCGGTGACCGGCTGGCGTTCTCCAACGGCATCCTGTTCCTGGCCTTCGCGGCGATCGCGTTCGTGGTGGCGTTCCGCGCCGAGGTGACCGCGCTGATCCAGCTCTACATCGTCGGCGTGTTCGTATCGTTCACGCTCAGCCAGATCGGCATGGTCCGGCACTGGACCCGGTTGTTGCGCACCGAAACCGACCCGGCGGTGAGGCGGCACATGATGCGGTCGCGGATCATCAACGCGGTCGGTCTGACGGCCACCGGCACGGTGCTGGTGGTCGTGGTGGTGACCAAGTTCCTCGCCGGTGCCTGGATCGCCATCCTGGCGATGGGTGCGCTGTTCGTCATCATGAAGCTCATCCACAAGCACTACGACACCGTGGCCCGCGAGCTCGAGAAGGAGGACGAGGAAGCGGGCGACATCGTGCTGCCGAGCCGCAACCACGCGGTGGTCCTGGTGTCGAAGCTGCATCTGCCGACCAAACGGGCGCTGGCCTATGCCCGGGCAACCCGGCCGGACGTGCTGGAGGCGATCACGGTCAGCGTCGACGACGCCGAGACCCGTGCGCTGGTGCACCAGTGGGAGGACAGCGATATCAGCGTGCCGCTGAAGGTCATCGCCTCTCCCTACCGTGAAATCACCCGGCCGGTACTCGATTACGTCAAACGGGTCACCAAGGAATCGCCGCGGACCGTGGTGACGGTGTTCATCCCCGAATACGTCGTGGGGCACTGGTGGGAACAGGTACTGCACAACCAGAGCGCGTTGCGGCTCAAGGGCCGGCTGCTGTTCATGCCTAACGTGATGGTGACATCGGTTCCGTGGCAATTGAGTTCGTCCGAGCGGTTGAAGGCGCTGCAGCCGCGCGCCACCCCGGGTGATGCTCGCAGGGGGTTCCTCGAATGACGGAACTCACGCTGACCGCGGGACCGGCGGCCAACGGCGGCAGTTGCGTGGCCCGCCACGACGGCCGGGTGGTGTTCGTCCGTTACGCCCTGCCCGGCGAGACCGTGCGGGTCAAGGTGCTCGACGAACGTGGGTCGTATTGGCACGCCGAGGTTGTCGAGGTCTTGGAACCTTCTGGTGACCGCGTCGATCCGCTGTGCCCGATCGCCGGGGTCGACGGCGCCGGGTGCTGCGATTTGGCGTTCGCCGAGCCGGAGGCGGCGCGGCGGCTCAAGGGCTCGGTGGTGGCCAACCAATTGGCCCGGCTGGGCGGATTCACCTGGCGCGACGAACAGACTGCGGTCGCCGAACCGGTCGGTGCCGGGGAAGTCCGTGGCTGGCGGACCCGCGTGCGACTGGACACCACCGCCGACGGCCGGGCCGGATTCCACCGGTACCACAGCGCCGATCTGGTCACCGACCTCGATTGCGGACAACTGCCCGCGGAGCTGATCGATGGCCTGGCCGAGATGCGTTGGACGCCGGGCGCGCACGTGCACGTGGTCCTGGACTCCGACGGCCGCAGGCACATCGTGCAATCAGGCCCCAAGGTGACCGGCCGTAAAGGCAGCCGAGCGGGCGGTCCGAAAAGTACGACACGGGTCATCGAAGGCGATTACGAGGCGGTACAGCGCGTCGGCGGGCGGCAGTGGATGCTGCCGGCGACGGCGTTCTGGCAGGCCCACCGTGATGCGGCGGCCCTCTACAGCGGGCTGGTGGCCGATTGGTCAGGGCTGCAGCCGGGCATGACGGCGTGGGACCTGTACGGCGGTGCCGGGGTATTCGCCGCGGCGCTGGCTGAACTGGTCGGGCCGGACGGACGCGTGCTGACCGTCGACACCTCACGCGGGGCATCACGTGCGGCGCGCAGCGCTCTGGCCGACCTGCCCTGGGTCTCGGTGGTCACCGAATCGGTGCGTCGCGCCCTGTCGGCCGAGTCGGGACGTCCCGACGTTGCGGTGCTCGACCCCCCGCGCACCGGTGCCGGCCGGGAGGTGATCGACGCGCTTGCCGCCACCGAGGTGCCGAGGGTCATCCACATCGGTTGTGAGGCAGCGTCATTCGCCCGGGACATCGGGCTGTATCTGCGGCACGGTTACGCCGTGGAGGAGCTGCGGGTGTTCGATTCCTTCCCGCTCACCCACCATGTGGAGTGCATCGCGGTGCTGACCCGCTGACCCGGGTGGACCCGCGCCGCTCACTCCTGGGTGTCAGGCCCCATCGTCGGGGTGGGGAAGTGCGCATAGGTGGCCCGGTTGCCGCCCTGGGCCCTCGACTGGTTCATCGCGGTATCGGCCAGTGCCACGAGGGCGTCGACGACCTGCGGGGTGGGCAGTTCGGTCAGCGGGCGCAATTGGCTGCAGGCCGTGCCGATGCTGGCCGTCAGGCGCATGGGCGTGGTGGTGATGGCCATCCGGATCCGGTTGACCAGTGGCGAGGGGTCGTTGGTCTTGAACACGTCGGCGATCAGAAACTCGCTGTCGGACACGTGGGCCAGCGGGACCTTGTGGCGCACCGTCTCACGGATGGCCTGCGCGACGGCGACCCGGGCGTGGAACGTGCTGTGGCTGCCGTCCATGTCGCTGAGTAGCGCCATGTCGTCGATGCCGACCGCTACGACCACCAGGTACTGATCGTCGTGGCGGCTGTGGGAGCCCAGCATCGTGGCGGTGTGCATGTCGAACGCCTCGCGATTGAGCAGACCGGTCAGCGGGTCGATCTCGGCCGGGTGCTGAACCCGGTCGGGTTCGATCAACTCGACTGCCATCCGGCATAACGCCGAGGTACTCAGGATCACCAGCAGTGCCACCAGCGTGCCCACGGCTCCCAGCCAGACATCCGTCAGCCCTACCCGCACGCCCAGGAAGGCCACCACCGCGCCCGAGGCCACCCAGGTCAGGTACAGCACCCGGCGACTGTGCAGGAAGGCCGTATAGGCGGTGATCAGGCTCAGGGAACTGGACCCCATGAGCCCGACGACCGGATCCACCAGCAGGATGCAGGTCGCCGCGATACAGGCCGTGCCCATCGACACGACGGTCCACGACTGGGTGCGGCTGGGCCACTGCCGCCGCCACCACCATTGCGCCAGGGTCAGGCCGCCGACGGCCACGGCCACAGCCACGTATTGCAGGCCTCCGTGCGGGCCCTTCGGGCTGACCAGCAACAAAAGCGGAACCAGGCTCAAGCCGACGATGGTGACCCCGACGAGGCGCTGCATCTGGATGCGCTTGCCCTGCGCAGCGAGCAGCGCGGTACGCGCGTAGTAGTTATCGAATGGACTCAACCCGCACCCCGGAGTAATCGACTTCGCCTTCACCTTACGTAATCATGGGAGCCGCGGTTTTGTCGCCGGTTTGAGGCGCTGCCACGGACTTCGCCGGTATTTGCTCGACCACCTCACCTGTTAGCGTTTACCTCAGGTGTGCCGGGAAGTCTGGTCGGCGTTCGATGCATGCTGACCCCAGGAGCCCCATGAGCAATCGCCGTGAACACAGCAGCCGACGACTGCTGGCGCGCGGGTCCTGGCCGGAGTGGCAGCGGGTCTCCGAGCTGCTGCGCACCGAGACGGTCGGCGGGGCGTTGCTGCTCGCTGCCGCGGGCGCGGCGCTGGTATGGGCCAATTCGCCGTGGTCATCCGGCTATCACCGACTTTCGGAGTTCACCGTCGGTCCGCAGTCCCTGCATCTCGACCTGAGCCTGTCGGCCTGGGCGGCCGACGGGCTGCTGGCGATCTTCTTCTTCGTCGTGGGCGTGGAGCTCAAGCGCGAGTTCGTCGCGGGGGATCTGCGTGATCCGGCCCGTGCCGCGCTGCCCATCGCGGCGGCCGTGGGCGGCATGGTGGTGCCCGCGGCGATCTTCGTCGGGATCAATCTGTTCTCGGGCCATCCGGAGAACCTCGGCGGGTGGGCGGTACCGATCGCCACCGACATCGCCTTCGCGCTGGCGGTGCTGGCCGTGGTGTCCACTCACCTGCCCACGGCGCTGCGGATCTTCCTGCTGACGCTGGCGGTCGTCGACGATCTGCTGGCCATCACGGTGATCGCTCTGTTCTTCACCGACCACGTGGCGCTCGGACCCCTGGTGGCGGCGCTGATCCCGATCGGCCTGTATGCGGTCGCGGTGCAGCGGGGGATGCGTCAGTGGTGGATCCTGCTGCCGCCGGCGATCCTGGCCTGGGCGTTCGTGCACGCCAGTGGCGTCCACGCCACCGTGGCCGGGGTGCTGCTCGGTTTCACCGTTCCGGTGTTGGGCCGCCATGCTTCGGCCGAGCACTTCGAACACTTGGTTCGGCCGCTTTCGGCGGGGTTCGCCGTGCCGGTGTTCGCGTTCTTCGCCGCGGGCGTGACGGTCGGTGGATGGTCGGGCTTCGCCACGGCGTTGTCGCATCCCGTGACCATCGGGGTGATCGCCGGCCTGGTGCTCGGCAAACCCATCGGCGTGCTGGGAACCACCTATTTGCTGGCCCGCTTCACCCACGCGAGCCTGGATGAGGATCTCGCCTGGCGAGACGTGCTCGGTGTCGCGATGTTGGCCGGGATCGGTTTCACGGTCTCGCTGCTCATCGGGGAACTGGCGTTCGGGCACGCGACCGTGGCCGACGACGACGTGAAGATCGCGGTGGTCACCGGATCGGTGGTCGCAGGCCTGCTGGCCGCGGTGGTTCTGGTGTCGCGCAACGCCGCATATCGCCGCATTCACGAGCTGGAAACCGTCGATGCCGACCACGACGGTGTGCCCGACATCTATCAGCCTCGACAGGACTGACTTCGGGATGCGTGCGTACACTGGCTGGATGCTTGAACAGGTCCGCGGTCCCGCTGATCTGCAGCACCTGTCACAGTCCGAGCTGACTGATTTGGCACAGGAAATCCGTCAGTTCCTGATCCACAAGGTCGCTGCAACCGGTGGACATCTTGGCCCCAATCTGGGTGTCGTCGAACTCACCTTGGCGCTGCATCGCGTGTTCGATTCGCCACACGATCCGATCATCTTCGACACCGGCCATCAGGCCTATGTGCACAAGATGCTGACCGGGCGCGCACAGGATTTCGACACGCTGCGGATGAAGGACGGGCTGTCCGGATACCCGTCGCGCAGCGAGAGCGAGCACGACTGGGTGGAGTCCAGCCACGCCAGCACCGCCCTGTCCTACGCCGACGGTCTGGCCAAGGCCTTCGAGCTGACCGGGCATCGCAATCGCCATGTGGTGGCGGTCGTCGGTGACGGCGCCCTGACCGGTGGCATGTGCTGGGAGGCGCTGAACAACATCGCGACGGGTGGCCGCCCGGTGGTCATCGTCGTCAACGACAACGGCCGCAGCTACGCGCCCACCATCGGCGGCTTCGCCGATCACCTCGCGGGCCTGCGCCTGCAGCCGGCCTACGAGCGGATCCTGGAAGAGGGCCGCAAGGCCGTGCGCGGGCTGCCCGTGGTCGGGGAGTTCTGCTACCAGTGCATGCACAGCATCAAGGCGGGCATCAAGGATGCGGTCGCCCCGCAGGTGATGTTCACCGATCTGGGCATCAAGTACGTCGGGCCGATCGACGGTCACGATGAGCATGCGGTGGAGAACGCGCTGCGCAACGCCCGCGGCTTCAATGCCCCGGTGATCGTGCACGTCGTGACCCGCAAGGGCATGGGCTACGCGCATGCCGAGAACGACGAAGCCGATCAGATGCACGCCTGCGGCGTCATCGACCCCGAGACCGGGCTGCCGACGAAGGCTTCGGCGCCCGGGTGGACGTCGGTGTTCTCCGACGAGCTCGTCAAGATCGGCACCAAACGGCGTGATGTCGTGGCGATCACCGCGGCCATGCCCGGGCCCACTGGTCTGAGTGCGTTCCGGGATCGGTTCCCCGACAGGTTCTTTGACGTCGGTATCGCCGAGCAGCACGCCATGACCTCAGCGGCCGGGCTCGCCATGGGCGGCCTGCATCCGGTCGTGGCGATCTACTCCACGTTCCTCAACCGCGCGTTCGACCAGCTGATGATGGATGTGGCGCTGCACAAGCTGCCCGTCACGATGGTGCTGGACCGGGCCGGTGTCACCGGGCCCGATGGGGCCAGCCACAACGGGGTCTGGGACCTGTCGATTCTCGGCATCATCCCGGGCATCCGGGTCGCGGCCCCCCGCGACGGTGCGCGGCTGCGGGAGGAGCTCGGCGAGGCGCTCACCGTCAAGGACGGCCCGACCGCCCTGCGGTTCCCCAAAGGTGATGTGGGTGAGGATGTTCCGGCGGTCGAGCGGCGCGGGGGCGTCGACGTTCTCGCTGTGCCCGCGACCGGTCTGACCGACGACGTGTTGCTGGTCGCGGTGGGCTCGTTCGCGACCATGGCCCTGGCGGTCGCCGAGCGGCTGCGCAATCAGGGGATCGGTGTCACGGTGGTGGATCCGCGCTGGGTGCTGCCCGTTCCGGAGGCCCTCGGTGAGCTGGCCCGCGGTCACAAACTGGTGGTCACAGTCGAGGACAACGGCGTGCACGGCGGCATCGGGTCGTCGGTGTCCGCGGCACTGCGTCACGCCGAGATCGATGTGCCGTGCCGGGATCTCGGTGTGCCGCAGGTCTTCCAGGACCACGCCTCGCGGGGAGAGGTGCTTGCCGAGATCGGCCTGACCGACCAGCACATCGCCCGGCAGATCACGGGATGGATCGCCGCGATCGGTGCGCCGGAAGGCGCGCAGGAAGTCAGCCAACAGGTCGACTAGGAATCGTCCGGCCTGTCGCGAATGTGGTCGGCGCCGGTTCGCTGTAGCCGCAGCACGAAGATGGCGATCGCAAGGACGAGCACCAGGGCGCCGAGCACGCCGACCTGCACGATGGCGCGGGCGAACTCGGGTCCTTTGTCGAACAGGTTTGCCGCGTCGACGGACACCACGACGATTTCTTTGATGCAGGCCAGGATGCCGACTATCAAGAACGGCTCGGCGACGAGCTCGCGAGATCGCAGCGAGGTCCGCACGGCGTACAGCAGCTCCACGAAGATGAAGACCAGCAGCAGGCCGTCGAGCAACTCCAGCATCACCTGAGTGGTCGGGGAGTCGCCCAGGTGCAGCAAGACTTTGACCTGAGCGATGATCAGCACGACTGACCCGGTGAGCAGGAGTGCGGCGATCGACCAGTAGACAGCGTCCTCGGCGATCCTCACCACCCGGTCCGCGAAGCGTTCCCGCTCCTGTTCGTCGTCCGTTTCTTCCCGCTGTGCCACCGCACTGACGATATTCCAGTCCCGGCGCGGCCATGGTGAAATCAGGTCGCGAACGCCGGGACGCGCGGTGAACTAGGTTGCAGATATGGACGCCGAACTGCAGAGCTGGAAGGACGCCGGGCGGTTCTTCGACTACCTGGGCTTCGATATCTTCTACCGGGTCGAGGGAAGCGGGCCGAATCTTCTTCTCATCCACGGCTATCCGTTCAACTCGTGGGACTGGTCGCTGATCTGGCCCACGCTGACCGGGCGGTTCACGGTCATCGCGCCGGACATGATCGGGATGGGTTTCTCGGACAAGCCCGCCGCCTACGGCTACTCGGTACCGGACCATGCCGACATGCACGAGGCGCTGCTGGATCACCTCGGGGTCGGCAGCGCCCACATTCTGGCCCATGACCTGGGAGTATCGGTCGGTCAGGAACTGCTGGCCCGCCACGAATTCGGTGGACGGTCCTACGGCGCACTGGACATCGAATCGATCACCTGGCTCAACGGCGGGTTGTTCAACGAGGCCTACACCCCACGGCTGCTGCAGAAGGCGATGTCGCGAACCCCGTTGGGCGACATCATGAGTCCGCTGCAGGGCAGCCGGTTCTCGCGCCGGATCGTGGAGCCCACCATCAACGAGATGTTCGGGGTGAACACCAAACCGTCGCCCCAGCTGATGGAGAAGTTCCATCAGATCCTTGAGTACAACGACGGTAAGCGGGTCATCCACAAGCTCGGCCGGTTCGTCAACGACCGCTACACCTACCGGAACCGGTGGGTGCGGGCTATGCGGGAGACCGAGGTGTCGATGCGGCTGATCGACGGGCCGTCGGACCCGAATTCGGGAAGGCACATGGCGCAGCGCTATCTCGAGGTGATTCCCGATCCCGACGTGGTGATGCTCGCGGACGACATCGCGCACTGGCCGCAGATCGAGGATCCACAGGGTGTGCTGTCACATTTCCTGGCCCACATCGACCGCATCGGCGGGTGAGCCGAAGGGTCAGTCGGCGCTGAGTGCGGCGGTCAGCACCGGCACCGTCAGCTCCCGCTGCCAGGGGCGGACGTTGGCCTCGACGAGGAATTCCGACACCGCGGTGGCAACGTCGCCGACCGGACGCCAGTCCCAGCACAGCCGGCGCACCACTTCGGGGGTGATGAGGTTCTCGGCAGGCACCGATACGCGCTCGGAAAGTTCGGCCAGGCCGGCGCGGGCGGCTTCGAGCCGTGCCGCCGCTTCCGGCTTGCGCCTGGCCCAACGAGCCGCCGGCGGCGGGCCGCTCTGGGTGTCGTTGGCCTCTGGCGGGTCGGTGCTCTCCCTGGCCCGGTTCAGTGCGTCCAGCCAGACCTTGGCGCTCTTCCGCTGTTTGGAGCCACCGAAGACCGGCAGTGCGGTGAGCTCCTCGACGGTCTTGGGATCTGCCGTGGCCGCGTTGATGATCGCCGAGTCGGGCAGGATCCGTCCGGGCGCGATGTCGCGGCCGCGGGCGATGCTGTCGCGGGTGGTCCACAGCTCGCGGACGGCCGACAGCGCCTTTGGGTTGCGCACCTTGTGTATGCCGGAGGTGCGCCGCCAGCGGTCACGCCGGGTGGGCTGGGCCACGTAGGTGCGAAGGTACTCGAATTCCTGTGCCGCCCAGTCGGTTTTGCCCTGCTCTTCGAGGACCGCGGCGATCGCGTTGCGCAGTTCCAGCAGCACCTCGACGTCCAGCGCGGCGTAGTTGAGCCATTCCTGCGGCAGCGGGCGCTTGGACCAGTCGGCGGCACCGTGCCCCTTCATCAACTGCAGGCCGAGCAGCCGTTGCACCATCGCGGCCAGGTTGACCCGTTCGAAACCGGCCAGCCGGCCGGCCAGCTCGGTGTCATAGAGGCTGCCCGGACGCAGGCCGATCTCGGACAGGCACGGCAGGTCCTGATCAGCGGCGTGCAGCACCCATTCGTCCTGGGACAGCGCTTCGGCCACCGGCGCCATCGCATCGATGGGGGAGCCGCCGTGGTTGACCGGGTCGATCAGTGCCGTGCCCGAGCCGGCGCGCCGGATCTGCACCAGGTATGCGCGGTTGGAATAGCGGAAGCCCGACGCCCGTTCCGCATCGATCGCGAAGGGCCCGCTGCCCTTCGCGAGAGATGTTGCCGCAGAGGATATTTCACCGGCGGTAACGCAGACCTCTGGAACCCCCTCGGCGGGTGACAGCAGTGGGGTCGAGTCGGCCTCTTCGGGCTCGGCTGGTTCTGGGTCTTCGTCAGTCATCTCACGCGCGCGTACGGGAACTCAAGTCGGTCACACCTGCCGGGGGCAACCCTGCAGCGTGCTCAAGCACTTCACAGAATGCCTCCACATGCGGCCCCAACTCCAGGTTGGTGGCGGTCCAGGAGGCCCGCAGTTCGAGCTGGTGTGCCCGCGGCGGGCCGGAGATGTCACCGTAGCGCACCGAGGTGGTGGCGGTGACAGTGCCGCCCAGTGCGGTGACGTGCTCGGCCCGCGATTCCAGGGCGTCCACCAGCCAGCTCCAGGCCACCTCGGGCAGCAGCGGGTCGACGGCTTCGCTGGAATCCAGGTCGGCCTGGATATACGCGACAAGCCGCATGGTGCCGTCCCAGGCCTCGGCTCCCTCGGGATCGTGCAGCAGGATCAGCCGTCCGAACGCGTCACCCTCGGAGCGCTCCGGGATGACCGCCGCATCGGGATGTCGGACCTCGGCGCCCAGCGCGTAGCTGTAGGGCGCCAGCCGCTGTGGCGGTCGTATCGGACCCAGTTCGATTTCCGGCCGTACGGTGGTGGCGTTCATCGCCGCCACCGCCGTCCGGAACTGGGCCGGTTCGGCAGAGGTCACGGCGTTTGACGCTAGCGGATACGGGCAGGACGGGACGCAGGCGCGCCGAAGTCGCGGCGTCACGAACCGGCAACGGTGCGTGCCCACGGGCACGTGGCACCATAGGAGCCGATGAATACCCGCCGGGAGCTGCCCGATTCCCCCTATCTTGCCGCCGCGAGCGGCCGCACTCCGCACCGCGTGCCGGTGTGGTTCATGCGGCAGGCCGGCCGCTCGTTGCCGGAGTACCGCGCGCTGCGTGCCCAGCACCGCATGCTGGAGGCCTGCTTCGACCCCGAACTGGTCTGCGAGATCACCCTGCAGCCGGTGCGCAGGCACGGCGTCGACGCCGCGATCCTGTTCTCCGACATCGTGGTGCCGCTGAAGGCCGCCGGGATCGGTCTGGACATCGTCCCGGACGTGGGGCCCGTGATCGAACACCCGATCCGGTCGGTGGCCGATGTCGAAGGCATGAAACCGCTTGATCAGGCACAGGTTTCGCCGGTGACCGAGGCCGTTTCGATGCTGGTGGGCGAGCTGAGCGAGGTACCGCTGATCGGCTTCGCGGGCGCGCCGTTCACGCTTGCCTCCTACCTCGTGGAGGGCGGGCCCAGCCGCCACCATGAACGCACCAAGGCGATGATGCTGGGTGAACCGGCGACCTGGCATGCGCTGATGACCGCACTGACCGATCTGACCATCACCTTCCTGCAGGCCCAGGTCGACGCCGGCGTCGATGCCCTGCAGGTGTTCGACTCCTGGGCCGGGACGCTGTCACTGGCCGACTACCGCACCTACGTGCTTCCGCACACCACGCGGGTGTTCGCCACCATGGCCGCAGCGGGGGTGCCGATGACCCATTTCGGCGTCGGCACCGCAGAGCTGCTCGGGGCGATGTCCGAAGCCCTGGGCTCGGCGCCGGCCACCATGGTCGGGGTGGACTGGCGCACCTCGCTGGTCGACGCCGCTGCCCGGGTCAAGCCGGGCAGCGCCCTGCAGGGCAACCTCGATCCGGTGGTGTTGCTGGCGGGCTGGCCGGTGGCCGAGGTCGCCGTGCGGCGCGTGGTCGACGACGGGCGTGCCGCGGTGGCGGCCGGAGCGGCCGGCCACGTCTTCAACCTGGGCCACGGTGTGCTGCCGGCGACCGATCCCGGCATCATCACCGAGGCGGTGACGCTGGTGCACTCGCTGTGAGTGCGTCCTATTGCGTTGTCGGCGGCGGTATTTCAGGACTCGTCGCGGCATATCGCTTGAGGCTCGCGGCCGGACCGCGGGCCCAGATCACCCTGCTCGATCCGGCTGACCGGCTCGGCGGTGTGCTGCGCACCGAACGGGTCGGCGGGCAGCCGTTCGATGTCGGCGCCGAGGCATTCATCGTGCGCAGACCCGAGATGCTGGACCTTCTCGCCGAGCTCGGCCTGGCCGGCCGCCGGCTCAGCCCCACCGGTACCCGGCCGCTGATCTACAGCGGGGCGCGGCTGCACCAGCTGCCGCAGGGCACCTTGCAGGGCATTCCGGCACAGGCGTCGTCGCTGCTGGGTCTTGTCGACGACGAGACCGTGGCCCGCATCCATGACGAGCGCTCCCGGCCTCTGCGGTGGAGCCGGGGCGCCGATCCGTCGGTCGCCGAGCTGGTCGGTGACCGGTTCGGCCCGCAGGTGGTGACGCGGTCCGTCGACCCGTTGCTCACCGGCGTGTACGCGGGGTCCTCGGCGACGATCGGATTGCGCTCGGCGGTCCCGTCGCTGGCCGCCGCGCTGGACCGCGGGGCACAGAGCCTCACCGAGGCGGTGCGTGAGGCGCTGCCGCCACCGTCGGACGCACCGGTGTTCGGCGCGGTCGACGGCGGGTACACCGTGCTGCTGGAGGAGCTGCGTCGCCGCGCCGACGTGCGGTGGGCCCAGGTTGCCGCGGTACGGGTGGACCGTCGCGGGCGGGGCTGGTCGGTGCTCGACGACGAGGGGGCCAGTTGGCACGCCGACGCGGTGCTGCTGGCGGTTCCGGCGCCGCACCTGCCGTCGCTGATCGAACACATCGCCCCCCGTACGGCGGCCGCGGCCAGGCGCATCCGGGTGGCCTCGGCGGCAGTCGTGGCCCTGGCGCTGCCGGGCGGGACACCGCTGCCGCAGCAATCGGGTGTGCTGGTGGCCGCGGGCGAGCACCTCAACGCCAAGGCGGTCACGATGTCGTCGCGCAAGTGGGGCCGGCGCGGAAACGTCGAGATGGTGCGGTTGTCGTTCGGACGCTACGGCGACGGCATGGCCGCCAACACCGGCGACGACGATCTGCTGGCCTGGTCGGCGCGCGATCTGAACACGCTGTTCGGTGTCACCGTGGACCCGGTGGACAGCCATGTGCACCGCTGGATCGACGCGATGCCGCAGTACGGACCCGGCCACGGCGATCTGGTCGCCGAACTGCGTGCGGGACTGCCCCCGACGCTCGCGGTGGCCGGCGGTTATCTGGACGGGATCGGGGTGCCGGCGTGTGTGGGCACCGCCACCCGGGCGGCCGCGGAACTGGTGTACAACGGCGTGGCACGATAGGCCTATGGCCAAGCTCGACTACGACGAACTGAACTCCACCATCCGCTACCTGATGTTCTCGGTGTTCGCGGTGAGCCCCGGGGAGCTGGGTGACGAACGGACCCCGGTGATCGACGAGGCGACGGCCTTCTTCAAGACCCAGGAAGAGCGTGGGGTGGTCGTGCGCGGCCTGTACGACGTGGCCGGCCTGCGGGCAGACGCCGACTTCATGGTCTGGACCCATGCCGACAACATCGAGGCGCTGCAGGCGACCTATTCGGACTTCCGGCGCACCACCGCGCTGGGCCGGGTCAGCGACCCGGTGTGGAGCAGCGTGGCGCTGCACCGCCCGGCCGAGTTCAACAAGAGCCACGTCCCGGCTTTCATCGCCGGTGAGGACCCGGGCAACTACATCTGCGTGTACCCGTTCGTGCGTTCCTACGAGTGGTACCTGCTGCCCGACGAGGAGCGTCGCCGCATGCTCTCCGAGCACGGCATGGCCGCCCGCGGCTACAAGGATGTGCGGGCCAACACGGTGCCCGCGTTCGCCCTCGGCGACTACGAGTGGATCCTGGCCTTCGAGGCTCCCGAGCTGCACCGCATCGTCGACCTGATGCGCGACCTGCGCGCCACCGACGCCCGTCGCCACACCCGCGAGGAGACACCGTTCTTCACCGGCCCGCGGGTCAGCGTCGAGGACCTGGTCGCCAAGCTGCCGTAGCTTTCTCCTTGCGCGAACAGACGCGAATGTCCCTGTGCAACCGGCGTGTCGGGGACATTTGCGTCTGCTCGCAGGGGTGGTTGACCTGGGCTTTTAGTTAGCGGGTTTACCCTCGCGGCCATGACTGCTCCGCAAGAATCCGATCGCTTCGAAGAGATGTACCGCGACGAGCGGACGGCGCACGGACTGCCGGCCGCGACACCATGGGACATCGGCGGGCCGCAGCCCGTCGTGCAGCAGCTCGTCGCGCTGGGCGCCGTCAAGGGCGAGGTGCTCGATCCCGGCACCGGGCCCGGTCACCACGCCATCCACTATGCGTCAAAAGGGTTGTCGGCCACGGGCGTTGACGCGTCACCGGCCGCGATCGAGCGGGCCCGGCAGAACGCGCGGAAGGCCGGCGTCACGGTGGATTTCCAGGTGGCGGACGCGACGAAGCTGGAGGGACTGGAGGGAAGGTTCGACACTGTCGTCGATACCGCCTTCTACCACGTTTTCACGGGCGAGCCCGAACTGCAGAAGTCGTACGTGCGGGCGCTGCACCGGGCCACGAAACCCGGCGCGCGGCTGTACATGTACGAGTTCGGTGAGCACAACGTCAACGGCTTCAGGATGCCGCGTTCGATGACTGCCGACGATTTCCGTGAAGTCCTTCCGGACGGTGGCTGGGAGATCACCTATCTCGGAACCACGACCTACCAGGGCAACGTCAGCGTCGAGGTCTTCGAGATGATGGCCGCGCGCAACCCTGACATGGCCGACGAGATGACCCCTCTGCTGGAACGACTGCGGGTGATCGAACCATGGCTGGTCGACGGCCGGGTGCACATGCCGTTCTGGGAGGTGCACGCCACCCGCGTCGACTGAGGACGGCCACCGCGTCAGTCCGTCTTGGGCACCAGCTTCAGCGAGATCGAGTTGATGCAGTACCGCTGATCGGTCGGGGTGGGGTAGCCCTCGCCCTCGAACACGTGGCCCAGGTGGCTGTGGCAGTTGGCGCACAGCACCTCGACGCGGCGCATGCCCAGCGTGGTATCCGACCGCAGGATCACTGCGGCCGAATCGGCCGGATCGAAGAACGACGGCCAACCGCAATGGGATTCGAATTTCTCGGTGCTGCGGAACAACTCGGCTCCGCAGGCCCGGCACTCATACACGCCTTCGGTCTTCGTGTCGGTGTACTCACCGGTGAAGGGCCGTTCGGTGCCCGCCCGGCGCAACACCGCGAACTCCTCGGGGGTCAGCTTCTCGCGCCACTCGTCATCGGTCAGTTGCAGCTTGGGACCGTCGGTCGTCATACCCCCAAATTACGTGCTGTCCGGCGGTGCGCGCCAGGTAGGACGGATCCGTACAAGCCACCGCGGCGCGCCCGGGCCAGGATCAGCGGATCGCGGCGTCGCGGGGCCTGATCCTCACCACCGATCACGTGCATCAGAATCCCCACGGGGCGATGGTGATCTCCGATGTGATCGAGGAACACGTGGACATGGTTGCGCCGCTGCGGCAGCGGTAGCCTGCGGTATGCGCGGCAGCTGGACCACCGGACCCGGCATGGTGGCGGTGGTGGGTTCGTTCGGTGACATCGAGTTGCACCACCATCCGGCGGTGCAACTCGCGATCGGCATCGATGGCCCGCTGGCGTTGGTGGCCGGAGACGGCACCGAGCAGCGCTGCTCCATCGCCGCAGTGGCCGGCGGAACCAGGCATGCGATGCGGCCCGACGGTGCGCGCGCGGCGCTGTCGATCTATCTCGGGCCTGAAACAGGCACGGCCACAACGCTTAACGCCACGATCCAGACGCACGCCCGCCATCCCGGCCTGTGGGCGGTGGACGGCGCCGAGCCGCTGGCCACCGCGGTGGCGGCCGCAGCGCGGGCCGGGGACCTCACCGGTGCGGCGGACATGGTGGTCGACGCCCTGCTCGGCAGGTCCGATGCCCCCGCCGGGACGCCGGTGCACCCGCAGGTGCGCCAGGCGATCGAACTCGTCACCGCCCGGATACCCAGTCGTACCGATCTCGGTTCGGTCGCCGGAGAGGTGGCGATGTCGGCGGACTATCTGGGCCGGCTCTTCCGCAAACAGACCGGGACCTCGTTCGCGGCGACGGCACGGTGGACACGGCTACTGGCCGCGTTGGAGCACCTGAGCGCGGGCGCATCGATCACCGATGCGGCACACATGGCCGGATTCTCCGACGGCGCGCACGCCACCAGGGTGTGTCGTGAACTGACCGGGATCGCACCCAGTGATGTGGCGCGGGCATTGAGCTGATCGGACGGATCCGTACAAGCGGCGGTGGTGGCGACCGGTTCAAGCTGGGGTACCAGCACATCGACAAGGGGAGCCCACATGCCGGCAATGTCACGGATCGAGCGCGCATTCTGCAAGACGGCACTGTGGCGCGGAGGAACCGGGCAGGCTGTCCTCGGTAGCATCCCGGTCGATCGGCTCGGCCACGATGTTCTCGAAATCGGTTCGGGCAGTGGCGATATCGCGGCGCGGCTACGCCAGGCGAACCCGGAGCTGGCCATCACCGCCACCGACTTCGATCCGGCCATGGTGCGCTCGGCGGCCCGGCGGTTGCAGGCATATCCAGATGTGACCGTGCGCGGGGCCGATGCCACCGATCTGCCCTTCGCCGACGACTCGTTCGATTCGGTGCTGAGTTGCCTGATGCTGCACCACATCGTGGAGTGGGAGAAGGCGATCGCCGAGATCGCCCGGGTACTGCGGCCGGGCGGTGTGTTCACCGGCTACGACCTGACCCGCACTCCGATGGCGACGGCGATCCACCGGCTCGACCGGTCACCGTTCCGGTTGGTCGATCCCGACGAACTCGACGAGGTCTGCGGGCGGTACGGCCTGCAGATGCGGACCCAGACCCGGCTGGCGGGTCAGGTCATGCAATTCACCTCAGACTGATTCGGGTTCCCGGGCACGGCTCAGCCACGGCGGGTCGATGCCCTCGTCGAGCCTGCCGTCCTGCTTGGCGTCGAGATACCGGAAGACCAACACGCAGAACACCACGATCAGCATGAGCGACCAGCCGTAGGTGATCTTCATGTATTCGAGGTACCGCCCGGTGGTGGGCCAGCGCCACATCAACCAACGGTCCATCGTCATGAATCCGTAGACGGCCAGCCAGGCCGGCCAGTTGCGCAGGACCGAGTTGGGCAGCACCACGGTCATCAGGAATGGGAACAGCATCATCGAGTAGTAGCCCTGGGCCAGCGACAGCACCAGCCACGAGGTGATCAGCAGCACGCCCGAGGAGGTGAGCATCCAGAACAGTTGATCGCGCTCGTGGTAGTAGCGGTACAGCAACCACAGGCTGATCACGGCCAGGATCACGAACCCGATGCGCAACAACAGGATCAGCCACTCCGGCAACCCGTAGTACACGCCGTTGCCGATGATCGAGCTGTTGAAGTAGTCACGCGTTTCGAACATGTAGGGCACCGTGTTGCGCACGAAGCCCATCGGGTCGGCCGACAAGGGCCAGGCCACCGCGTTGAACACCAGCGGGACGGCGAAGGCCGTCACCAATGCCCGCCACTGCCGGTTCAGCAGCGGCAACAGCAGCAGCACGGCCAGAACGGGTTTGACCGTCAGGGTCAACCCGATGGCCGCGCCGGCCCACCACTGATGACCCACCTTGCCGGACAGCAGCCAGGTGAAGAACAGCACCTCGGCCAGCAGCACACAGCCGTTGATATTGGTGAAAACGAGGGTGTTGGTGACTGATTCGGTGCAGAACATGGCCAGCAGCAGGGCAGGCAGGGCCACCGAGGTCAGCGAGAACTTGAACAGCCGTACCAGAAGAGCAGCAGCGATGATGATCGCCACGGAATTGATCGCCACGAACCAGAACCGGGACGCGAACTCCGGCAGGAAGCCGAACGGCGCCAGGAGCAGCGTGCCACCGGGTGGGTACAGGTAGTGCGGGTCGACGTAGCTGAAGTGCTCGTTGTAGATCGCCCAGTGCCGCCGGAAGTTCGACACCGCGCGATACACCGGACCGAAGTCGTCGGTGATGTAGCCGTTGGTGGCCAGCACGTAGCTGCGATGGATGATCGACAGGATCGCGAGCGGCCACAGCACCGAGCGCAGCACCGTGGCGGTGCTCGGCGCGGAGGTGCGGGGACGGAATGCGTTCACGAAACCGGAGATGATGGAATCTGCTGCCGCCACCAGCGAACCTTATACCGACGCCGATCGGGCCCCGCGTCAGGCGGGACAGTACGTGTCGGTCTCAGGCAGTTTGCCGCTGTTGAGGTAGCCCGTCAGCGGGGGCAGTGCACACGGGGTGTAGATGCTGGCGCCGTGGCCGATGCCCTGCCACATCACCCGGCGGTTGTTGGCGCCGGCGTTGATGATGGTCGCGGCGACGGCGGCGACGCCCTCGTTGCCGACGATCGGGTCGTTGTGCACACCGAGGAGCAGCACCGGAATCTTGAGGTTCTGCGGGTCTTTGGGTGCCGTGCCGCTGGGCCAGTTGAGGCATTTGACGAGGTTCAGCGCGCCGACAGCGCCGAACTGCGGGTAGAGCTTGCCCCAGGCGACCACCAGCTCGCGGACGCGGTCCGGGGTGGGCCGGTTGAGTGCGTCGCTGCAGGAGTTGACGAACTGTCCGTCGGTCTGGCGCAGGTTGTCGGCCTGGGTGATCAAACCCGAGATCGGTCCTGCGTCGCCTGCACGGGCCGCGGCCAGGGCGCCGGCCAGGTTGTTGGTGGCGGCCACCCGGTCGCCTTGGGGGAAGCCCAATCCGGTGGCGATCGCGTCGGCCAGCGTGGCGACCGAGGCTCCGCCGGGTCCGCGGCCGGCGCGGGCGTCGGCCAGCAGGGCATCGACGGCGCCCTTCGGGTCGGGGGCCAGCGGGCAGTTGGTGGCCACGCACTGCGCGGCGAACGCGTCCAGTGCGGCCTGCTGCCCCTTGACCCGCTGTTCGGCCGCAGCCTCGGCACCGACCGCCAGCGGCAGTGGGGAGTCAAGGATCAGCCGCGACACCTTGTTGGGGTGCGAGCCGGCGTAGGCGAGCGCCACCTGGGCACCGTTGCCGACGCCGAGCAGAGCCAGGGAGGGCACATCCCAGGTGCTGCGCAGCCGCTCCAGATCTTCGGCGGCGTGCGCGTTGTCGTAGGACGAGTCGCCCGGGGCGATCGTGTCGGTGCAACTGGTGGTCGCGGTCATGGTGACCGCACCCAGGTTGGCCACCGGATCGTCACCGGCCTGGAACTGCGTCTGGTCCTGCATTTCCTGGCGGTCGTAGACGTCGCGGCAATCCAGCGCGCCGGACATACCGATACCGCGCCGGTCCACAGCGACGATCGGATGAGTCTTGAGGATGTCGGTTCCCGAGCGCGCCAACCACGTCGGCAGCTGTACCGAGGTGGGGATGTCGGATCCGGTGGTCATCACCAGGGGACCGGCGTCGGGCGGGGTCTGCGAGGACCGGGCCCGCACCACGCCGATGCTCACCGTGCCGGTGGCCCCGTTGATCGAGTCGAGATCGGCGTCGTAGGTGGCACAGTCCAGCGTCACGTCGGGAGTCGGCTGGACGCCGGCGTCGCTGAACACGCGCGGGGTGCAGTCCCGCCAGGACAGGTCATTCTTGGGCGCGTCGATGCCGGGGGCACTGGGTGGGCCCGCCGAGGTGGTCACGGGCTGTCCCTGCGGGTGGGCACCGGAATCGGTGGCATAGCGCGGATCTGCGGCGAACAGCGGCGCGCAGGCAGTGAGCCCCAGTGACAGGACGGGCACGGCGACCGCCGACCTTCGCAGGGCTTTCACCAGCTGATGACGCATGCTGACCACAGTAGCGACACGTTTTGCACTACCCGCGGACGTAGCGCGTGTACAGGTAGCCCTCGTCGTCGGTGAGCAGGCGTGAGGGCCGCATCCGGGTGTGCGCCTGGCCCGGACCGGTGGCGATGCGCCGCGCCACGCCGCCGAGCAGGATCGGCGCCACGGTCAGGCACAGCTCGTCGAGCAGGTCGTTTTCGATGAGCAGGCTCAGCAGCGACGGGCCGCCCTCGGTCAGCACCCGGAAGAGCTTGCGTTCGGCGAGGATTCGCAGTGCCACCGCCGGGTCGACGCGCGTGGGGTCCGCGCCGGAGGCGTCGAGTACCTCCGCGAGAGTGCCCAGCCGGTGCCGTGCGTCGGAGACGGTCTCGGTGGCGGTGAGGATCAAAGGCGCCACCTCGGTGCGGGTGAAGAACTTGGAGTGGTGGTCGAGCTCTGCCGATGCGGTGATGACGGCGATCGGCGGCACTTCGGCCTGGCCACGCCGCTGGCGCTCCTGCCGTTGGGCGACCGAGAGCTGCACGCCGGAGTAGTTCTCGATCCGCACCGTCGCCGCGCCCATCAGGATGACGTCGGCGGCGTGGCGCATGAGATTGAACACAGCCCGGTCACCCGGACCGCCCAGCCCGCCAGACTTGCCGTCCTCGGTGGCACCGCCGTCCAGGCTGCTGATCATGTTGCCGCGCACCCAACATCTCTGCAGGTCATCGGGGTAGGCGTAGTACTGGGCCAGCTGTCCGTCGGCGATCTTGTCGACGTTTCCCAGCACGGTCAGGTTCGTGCCGGCGGTGTCATCGGACATGAACTGAATTGGAGCACGTCGCTACGCTGCCCCCATGCACGGGTCCAGCGGCGTCGCTCATCTCGCCGATCGTCATCCCACCGTCACACCGGAGCGGCTGGTCGCCCAGCTGGTTCCGCCGCCGACGTTCGCCGACGTCAGCTACGACAGCTACCGCCCGGATCCCGCCGAACCGTCCCAGGCCGCCGCGGTGGAATCCTGCCGCAGTTTCTGCGAGCAGGCCAGGCTTCGACGGGCCGGTAAGAAGAAGCTGTTCGGCAAGCGCGAGGTCCTGCCCGGGGTCGGGCTGTACCTGGACGGCGGGTTCGGCGTCGGCAAGACCCACCTGCTGGCCTCGACCTATTACACGCTGTCTCAGGGCGAAGCACCGACGGCGTTCGCCACGTTCGGTGAGCTGACCCAGCTCGCCGGCGTGTTCGGCTACAACGAGTGCATCGACCTGCTCTCGGACTATGTGGTGGTGTGCATCGACGAGTTCGAACTCGACGACCCGGGCAACACGACGCTGATCTCCCGGTTGCTCTCGGCTCTGGTTGAGCGCGGGGTGTCGATCGCGGCCACCTCGAACACCCTGCCCGAACAGTTGGGTGAGGGCCGGTTCGCCGCCCAGGACTTCCTGCGTGAGATCAACACGCTGGCCCAGATCTTCACCACCGTGCGGATCGAGGGGCCCGACTACCGGCATCGTGACCTGCCGCCGGCCCCCGAGCCGCTGTCCGATGACGAGGTGGCGCAGCGCGCCGAGCAAGTCGCCGGCGCGACCCTCGACGACTTCGACGCGCTGTGTGCGCATCTGGCCACCATGCACCCGTCGCGCTATCACGCGTTGATCGAAGGCGTCACCGAGGTGTTCATCACCGGGGTGCACCCGATCGAGGACCAGAGCGTGGCGCTGCGCCTGGTGGCACTGACCGACCGGCTCTACGACGCGGGTGTCCCGGTGCTGGCATCGGGGACCAAGCTGGACACCATCTTCAGCCCGGAGATGGTGGCCGGTGGGTTCCGGAAGAAGTACCTGCGGGCCACGTCGCGGCTGCTGGCCCTGACGGCCGCCGCGCAGCAGAAGACCGCCTAGACCGGGCGGACCATCACGTAGTCGTTCTCGATGCGGGTCCCGAGCCGGAAGGTCTTGGTGCCGCTGACGGTGAAACCGTTCTTGGCGTAGAAGCGCTGAGCGCGCCGGTTCTGCTGGTTGACCCCCAGCCACACGCAGCCGGCGCCGGATTCGGCCGCGCTGCCCAGGGCAGCGGACATCAGGGCCTGGGCCACACCGCCGCCGTGCCGACCGGGCAGCACATAGATCTTCGACAACTCCAGCGCGGGCCGCTGCGTCACCGCCCGCTGGACGTCACTGTTGTCGGGGACACCGTGAATCAGCATGGCGTATCCCGTTATCGAGTCCTCCCGCGCCACCAGCACGATGCGGTTCGGATCGGTGAGGTACTCGCCGAAGCGTTCCACCGAAAGGGTCTCGGCGATGAATGCGGCGATGTTGTCCGGCGTCACCGACGGGGGACAGGCCAGGGGAAAGGTGGCGGCGGCGACCGCCGCGAGTTCCGGAAGATCAGCCGCCGTGGCGAGGCTGATCAAGGCAGGGGCGCGCCCGGCTGCCACAGATTCCACTGCGCCAGGTGCTTGCCCGACTTGGTGTCGGTCAGCACCACGTTGGTGACCAGTGCGCGGTACACGTCCCAGTACACATCGCCGTTGACGGTGGCACCCGGGGGCGCGTTGCGCAGCGCGGCCTCGAGCCGGTTGGGCGCATCGGTGTGCTTGGGTGCGTACGCGTCGGCGTACGGGGTGACGCCGTTGAAGGTGAAGGCCAGCGCCATCGCATATGGGTTGGGTGCCTGGAGGGTCGTCACCGTGATCGGGACCCGCCACGGCCCGCCCTGGGCGCGCCATCGCGGCGAGCCGTTCCAGCCCCAGCCGGGCGGAACGTCGCTGGCGAGCACGTCGTGCACGGTGACATCGGCGACGATGCCGTTGTCGGTCTGGACGCGCAGCGTCTCGCCGATGTTGCCGATCGGGGTGCTATCGGCCGAGGCCGCCGGCGGGGCCACCAGGGCGGTAACCGCCACCACCATGGCCGTGAACATGAACGCAAACCAGCGAGGCATGCCAGGCATGATCGCACAGAGTGAAACGTGTTACAGCCGGATGGGTCAGGACACCCAGGGCCCGACGCCGCCCACCTTGTCGATCCGGATGCGGGTCAGCCACCCTGGCGGCGCATCCTTCGGCGGGAACGGAGCGTCGGGAGCGGCCAGCGTCTGCGCCAGCTCCTCGAGAAGTTCCGGTGCACCGCCTTCGACGATGCGCGCGGTGCCGTTGATCGCCAGGTACGGCCGCATCACCTCGCCGACCCGGCCGGGATCGACGATCGTCACCGCGACCCGGGGGTCGCGGCGGACGTTCCGGACCTTCTTGTGTTCGGACAGATGGGCGGTGACGAGTTCGTCACCGTCCGGGGTGGACTGCAACGCCACCCAGACCAGGGTGACCTGTGGACTACCGTCCGGATTAAGCGTGACGAGCGTGGCGTCGGCGCCTGCGCCGATCAACTCGCGTGCGGCGTCATTGAGAAACACATCAGGTTCTACGGTTGCGCCGACGCTTTCATTCCCGGTTCATTCCTCTTCGGTGTCCTGGCCTTTGGCGGCGAACGGGGCCAGGGCGGCGGCCAGTTCGGTCTCGAAGCGCTGCGGGTCGGCGCCGAGCCGGTGCAGCGGTCCGTCCTCGCCTTCGGCCTCGGCCAGGGCGAGCAGGATGTGCTCGGTGCCGATGTAGTTGTGGCCGAGCCGAAGTGCTTGGCGGAAGGTCAGTTCCAGCGCCTTCTTGGCGCCCCCGTTGAACGGGATCAGTGCCGGTACCTCCCCGCTGGGCGGCGGCAGGGTGATGGCGGCACGGGCGGCCTCGGCGGTGATGCCTTGACTCACAAGGAGTTTGGCGGCGATTCCGTCGGGTTCGGCGAACAGTGCCAGCAACAGGTGTTCAGGGGTGATCTCGGCGTTGCGCGCCGCGTGCGCGGTGTTTTGCGAGACGACGACGACGTTGCGGGCCCGCGGGGTGAACCGGCCGAATCCGGCGTTGGGATCGAGTGCGGCCGGGTCGAAATCGGGAACCTTCGGCACAAAGCGCTTCTGGGCGGCCTGTTTGGTGACTCCCATGGCCTTGCCGATGTCGGTCCAGGAGGCGCCCGAGCGCCGCGCCTGGTCGACGAAATGTCCGATCAGGTGGTCGGCGATCTCGCCGAGGGCGTCCGCGGCGATCACGGCGTCGATCAACTGTTCAAGAGGTTCGGTGTGAGCCTTCTTGATCGCGCCGATGAGGTCGTCGAGACGGACGGGGTTGGTGATGGTGACGGGTTGGCTCATGCGTCAACTCTAGGTTGACGATCTGATGTCGTCAACCACAAGTTGACGATGATTCGTGGTCGGTGGAGTGCCCGGGCATCGACCCGCGCGGATCGGGCAAGATAGCGCCGGTGAATCTCGAAGAGCGCGTGCTGAACCTGTTGCGGCCCGTGCTGCGGCCGGTGATGCGGGTGCTGTCGCTGCGCACCATCGTCATCGTCGGTGCGCTGTCGGTGGTCGTCACCGTCATCACGCTCGGGACCTGGGTATGGATCGGCGTCACCAACGACCAATACAGCCAGCTGGACCGGCGGCTGGATTCGTTGAGCAGCCTCGGTGACGTGAGCACGCTGCTCACTGCCACGAAGCAGGGTTCGGCCGACAAGTCCATGCCCGACGACGGCGGATTGGTCCGCACCGCGCACATCGGCGGTGTCAGCGTCTCGGTGCCCAGCGACATCGTCCTGCCGCGGCTGGAGAACGGTTACGCCAACACCACCATCGACGGGGTCGAGTACCGCGTGCGGACGTTCACCGCGGGTCCGGCCAGCATCGCGCTCGGGGCGCCGCTGGCGGAGACGCAGCGCCGGATCGACGAGTTGCACCTGCGGGTCCTGCTGATCTGCGGCGGGGTCATCGGCAGCACTGTCGTGGTGGGCTGGATGATCTCGCTGGTGATGATCACGCCGTTTCGCCTGCTGGCCCAGCAGGCCCGCGCCATCAACGCGCAGTCCAAGCCTGACGAGGTGCAGGTGCGCGGTGTGCGCGAGGCCGTGGAGATCGCCGAGGCGGTCGAGGGCATGCTGGCGCGCATCGGCAATGAACAGGAGCGCACCAAGGCCGCATTGGAATCGGCCCGCGATTTCGCCGCGGTGGCCTCCCATGAACTGCGCACCCCGCTGACGGCGATGCGTACCAACCTGGAAGTGCTGTCCACCCTGGACATGACCGCCGAGCAGCGCCAGGAGGTGATCGGGGACGTGCTGCGCACGCAGAGCCGCATCGAGGGCACCCTGACCGCCCTGGAGCGGTTGGCTCAGGGGGAGTTGACCACGGTCGAGGATTTCGTGCCGATGGATGTCACCGAACTGCTCGATCGCGCCGCGCACGACGCGCTGCGCACGTACCCGGGCCTGCGGGCCACCCTGATGCCCTCGCCGACGGTGCTGATGCTGGGCATGCCCGCGGGTCTGCGCCTGGTGATCGACAACGCCATCGCCAACGCCGTCAAACACGGTGGCGCCACCGAAATCCGGCTCAGCGCAGTCAGTTCGGCCGACGACGTGCAGATCGTGGTCGACGACAACGGCTCCGGGGTGCCGGAGGTGGAACGGGCCGAGGTGTTCGAGCGGTTCGCTCGCGGCTCCACCGCGTCGCGTTCTGGATCCGGCCTGGGCCTGGCCCTGGTCGCCCAGCAGGCCGAATTGCACGGCGGCACAGCGGCTTTGCTGGAGAGTCCGCTGGGCGGTGCGCGGCTGTTGCTACGGCTGCCGCTGACCCGGGCGCGCATAGACGACGCGCCGTTCTAGGCCCCGGGCTGCTCAGCAGTCCTGAACCGTTGACCGGGCCAGGATCTCGTCGAGGAAGCCCGCGGCCTCGCGCCCGGCGCGCTCCACGTCGCCTGCGGCGATGGCCTCCACCAACCCGTCGTGCGGAAACATGCCGCCGGGGGCGGCGCTCGTGGTCGCGACGCTGGCGGTGATCGCCTCCAGCAGTCCCCGGTAGATCTCGATGAGCACCGGGTTGTGCGACGCCCGCACGACGGCCAGGTGGAACTCGGTGTCGGAGTGCGTGAACTGCGCGTGGTCGGTGGTGTCGGTGTGCGCCAGTTGGGCGCGGAGTTCGGCGAGGTCTTCCTCGGTACGCGCGGTGGCGGCCAGTCGGGCGCCCTCCACCTCGAGGCAGCGGCGGACCTGCAGCACGTCGCGCAGTTCGGATCCGCACAGCCGGCGCAGTGCTGCCGATACCTCGCTGGTGGCGCGCACGTAGGTGCCGTCGCCCTGGCGTACTTCGAAGATGCCGTTGTGCGCCAGGGCCCGGACGGCCTCGCGCACGGTGTTGCGCCCGACGCCGAGGGCCTCGACCAGTTCGGGCTCGGTGGGAATCCGGCTGTCGACCGGCCATTCGCCGGAGGTGACCAGGGTGCGCAATTGCTCGATGACCTGGTCGACCAGGCCCGTGCGTCGCGTTGTGGCGAGCGGCACTGGAAAGTCCTTTCATCCAATCATGGGATGTATGGCATCATAACCGGGTGAGTAGGACCCTGCGCAATGAATCCCTGAACGGTTACGAGCACGATCTGGAGCTCGAGCTGGACGGTGCCGTAGAGGTCCGCCCCGGGACGATGGCAGCGGGCGGAGTCCTGCTTGTCGTGGCGGTGATCTTGACCGCGCTGAACCTGCGCCCCGCCATCACCAGCATCGGACCGGTTCTCGGGGAAATGCGGGAATCGCTCGGTGCCTCGGCGGTCTGGGCCGGCGTGCTGACCACCCTGCCGGGCCTGTGCTTCGCGGCAGCCGGACTGACCGCTCCGTGGTTGGCCCGCCGGATCGGGTTGGGGCGGGCGATCTCGGTCGCCCTGGTGATCCTCAGCATCGGCCTGGTCGTGCGGGTGCTGGACGGGCCGTACGTGGTGATCGGCGGAACGCTGGTGGCCACCGGGGGTATCGCGCTGGTCAACGTGCTCATCCCCGTCGTGATCAAGGGATCGTTCCCCGCCCAGATCGGTCTGATGACCGGTATCTACACCGCGGCCCTGCAGGGCGGCGGGGCGCTGGGATCTGCGGTCACCCCGCCGCTGGAGCCCCTGCTCGGCGGCTGGCGTGGGGCCCTGGGCTCCTGGGCCTTGGTGGCTGTCGTCGCGCTGCTGTTCTGGCTGGTCGGCGCCCGCGGCATCAGCCAGGCCCGCACCGAGAAAGCTCCCTCGGGTGCATCCGCGCGGTCCCTGTTGCGCAGCCCGTTGGCGTGGACGGTCACGCTGTTCTTCGGCTGCCAGTCGTTCCTGGCCTATGTCGTGATGGGCTGGTTGCCCGAGGTGTTCATCGACAACGGGGTGAGCAAGACCGATGCCGGGCTGTTGCTGGGGCTGGTGTCGATCCTCGCGGTCCCGATCAGCCTGATCGTTCCGCCGCTGGCGGCCAAGCAGAAGAACCAGAGTGGCTGGATCGTGGGGCTGGGCGTCGTCGGGATCACCGGCACCATCGGCCTGCTCGTGGATCCGGGCGCGGCGCCGCTGCTGTGGAGCTTCTTGATCGGCATCGGGATGAGCGTGTTCTCGTTGGCGCTCACAGTGATCGCGCTGCGTGCCCGCAATGCCGAGGACACCGCGCGGCTCTCCGGGATGGCGCAGGGCTTCGGCTACCTGCTGGCCGGCGTGGGTCCGTTCTCGTTCGGGCTGCTCCACGACATGACCGGCGGCTGGACCGCGCCGTGGGCCATGGTGCTGGTCGTCTACCTGGTGCAGATGGCGGTCGGGGCGTTGGCAGGCCGCAACCGGTACGTGTGAGTCACAAGTCTGGTTTGTGACGCCACAACATTGTGGCGCCTACCGGTGATCGATCGTCGCCGCGAACATTGTTGACGTGACCATTTACTCCGCCGCCTATACAGCCGAGAGGCCGTTCCATACCGCTCTGCTGGCCGAATTGGACAGTGCGGGTTCGGCGTTCCGGCACATCACGCCGAACTGGTTCGCCTCGGTGATGGGCACCGGAATCGTCGCGACGGCCGCGGCCACCCTGCCGCTGCATGTGCCGGGACTTCACGAGTTCGCCACTGCGGTATGGGTTCTTGCCGGCACCGTGCTGGTGGTGCTGACCGCGGCCTTCGCCACGCACTGGATCCGGCACCGCGAGCAGGCGAAAGCCTATGCCGCGCATCATGTGGTGGGCCAGTTCTACGGTGCACCGGCCATGGCGCTGCTCACCGTCGGGGCCGGGGCGCTGCTGCTGGGCCCGGCGATCATCGGGCCGTCCGCGGCGCTGGCCCTGGACGTGGTGTTGTGGACCGCCGGCACGGTATTGGGATTGGTTGTCGCTCTGTGGCTTCCGTTCGCGATGATCACCCGCGAGGACCACACCGACGTGGAGGCGGTCCCGGCCTGGATGATGCCGGTGGTTTCGCCCATGGTGTCGGCCTCCACCGGCGCCCTGCTGCTGTCCCACCTCGGCCCGGGACAGGCCGGGATGACCCTGCTGGTGGCCTGCTACGCCATGTTCGGTTTGGGCCTGCTGGCCGGTCTGATCACCACGACCATGGTGTATTCGCGGCTCATGCACGGCGGCTTCAGCCAGGTGCAGGCGATTCCCACGGTGTGGATCGTGCTCGGTGTTGTCGGCCAGTCGATCACCGCGGCCAATCTGCTGGCCGCCCACGCCGGATCGGTGCTCACCGACGCGGCCACGGTCTCGGCGCTGCATGCCTTCGGCATCGTGTACGGCCTGGTGATGGGTGGATTCGGAGCGTTCGTGTTCTGCCTCGCGACCGCACTCACGGTGCACGCCGCGCGGCGCGGGTTGTCGTTCAGCCTGACCTGGTGGAGCTTCACCTTCCCGGTGGGCACCTGCGTCACGGGTGCGACCGCGCTGGGTGCCGCCACCGGTGCGGCGGCCATTTCCGGGCTTGCGGTCGTGTTGTACGTGCTGTTGCTCGGCGCCTGGGTCACGGTCGCCACCAACACGGTGCGCGGGGTGCGGTCCGGCCGGCTACTGCGCGGCTGACACTTGGCGGGTGCGTCGAGCGCGACGCAGAGGTCGCACCTCGGTTGTGGAAACGACCCTTGCGTCACTCTCGGCGGTGTTGATGTGAAGCGATGTGACTGAGCAGGTCGCGCACCGCCCCGGCAGGCGGGGTGCGGCCTCCCGACCAGATGGCGCGCAACTCGCGACGCAGATCCAGCCCGGCGATGGGCACCTCGCGCAGGCGGCCGAGCGTGAGGTCGTCATCGACGGCCAACCGGCTCATCACGGCCGGCCCAGCACCGGCCAGCACCGCGGCGCGCATCGCTGCCGCCGAGGACAATTCGATCGCGGGATCGGACTGGCGGCTCGACGGGCCCAACGCGGACCGCAGCGCAGAACTGAGCGCTTCCCTTGTGCCCGAACCGGTTTCCCGTGACACCAGCGCCTTCTCGTTGAGTTCGGTCGGGCTGACCGGGACCGATCGGCGGGCCCACTTGTGATCCGGGGGTACCACGGCGACCAACTCGTCATGGGCGATCACCCGGCTGCGCAAACCGGCCGGCGTACCCGGGGATTCGATGAAGCCGAGGTCGGCCGAACCGTCGTGCACCGCGGCGATCACCTGGTCGCTGTTGGCCGCGGTGAGGATGACCTGTGGTGCCGCGACATTGCGGCGCGCGGCATCGGCCTGTAGCGACACCAGCCACCGCGGCATGAGTTGCTCGGCGATGGTCAGGCTGGCCGCGACGGTGATCCGGCTGTGGCTTTCGCTGCGCATCGCGGCCAACCCGGCGTCTACGCGCCCTGCGACGTCGAGCAATTGGTCGGCCCACTCGGCGACCACCGCACCGGCCGCGGTCAGCCGCGATCCACGGGGGCTGCGCTGCACCAACCTCACCCCGGTCTGGGCTTCGATGGAGGCCAGGCGGGCGGACACGGCTTGCTGGGTGAGACCCAGTTCACGCCCGGCGGCTCCGAGGCTGCCGGTGCGCGCGATCGCCAGCAGCACTTCGAACGCTGCCAGCTCGGGCATCCGGGCGCTGAGCGGCATGATCAGGATCGTAGGTCGTGGTCACAACTCACGGTTGTGAACGCACCGGTTGTTGCCCTGCCTGCTCAGTGGTGTAGCCTGGCCGACGTGACTATCGGTGTGTGTGCCAGCTATTGGCGCTTTATCGAGGCTCCGGGCGGAGCCGATAAAGCGCAGCACTAAGCACGCATCCACCCGGAGCCCAGGCAGTGACCATCGGTCGCTGCCTTTCGTCGTTACAGGGCGCCGGATCCTTTGCCAGGTGCCCACCACCCAGGAAGGCACCTGAAAATGAATTTGGCGCAGATCGCCAACGCCCCCGCCACATCGGACCGACGGGTCCGTAGTTTCAGCGCGATTCCCAGCCCGCACGATGTGCTGACCGAGTTCCCGCTGGGGGAGCGCCGCGCCGAGCGGGTGGCCCGCGACCGCGACGAGATCGCCGACATCCTGGCCGGTCGGGACGACCGGCTGCTGGTGGTCGTCGGTCCGTGTTCGGTGCACGATCCCGCGGCCGCGCTCGAATACGCCAGCCGGTTGGTCAAGGTGGCCGACGAGCTCAAGGATCAGCTCAAGATCGTGATGCGGGTGTACTTCGAGAAGCCGCGCACCACCACCGGTTGGAAGGGTCTGATCAACGACCCGGGCATGGACGGCACCTACGATGTCGCGCGTGGCCTCCGGGTGGCCCGTCAGCTGCTGCTCGACATCATCGACATCGGCCTGCCCGTCGGGTGTGAGTTCCTGGAGCCGACCAGCCCGCAGTACATCGCCGACGCCGTGGCGTGGGGCGCGATCGGCGCCAGGACCACCGAGTCGCAGGTGCACCGCCAGCTGGCGTCGGGGCTGTCGATGCCGGTCGGGTTCAAGAACGGCACCGACGGCAACATCCAGGTCGCGGTCGACGGCGTGAAAGCCGCTGCCGCCGAGCATGTCTTCTTCGGTATGGACGATATGGGCCGCGGCGCCGTGGTGAGCACCGCAGGCAATGAGGACTGCCACGTGATCCTGCGCGGCGGGACCGACGGACCGAACTACGGGGCCGACGCTGTGGCCGATGCCGCAGCCAAGCTGACCGGTGCCGGGCTGCCCGCTCGTGTCGTGATCGATTGCAGCCACGCTAATTCCGGCAAGGACCATGTCCGCCAGGCGTCGGTGGCCGTGGAGGTGGCCCAGCTGGTTCGTGACGGGCTGCCGATCAGCGGTGTGATGCTGGAGAGCTTCCTGGTCGCCGGTGCGCAGGCGCCCGAGGCGCGGCCGCTCACCTATGGACAGTCGGTCACCGACAAGTGCATGGATTGGGACGCAACCGATCTGGTGCTGCGGGAGCTCGCAAGCCGCAACGGCTAATTGCCGCTCGGCTTGCGGTAGCGGCCGCCGGGATCGGGGTCGAACTGGGGCGGGTTGGCGGGGTCGAGTTCGATCAGGACGTCGTCGCCCGTGTCGTGAGGCGCGGTGAAGACGACGACGGGTGACCCCGCCAGCGGAACCCGGGCGTGATCGGCGACCATGTTCGCAGTCACCACCCGGTGTCCGGTCGGACCCTCGAATGCGACCGTGACGGTGAACTGCGGGTCGTCCGCGGTCCAGCGTTTCAGGAATTTCAGGTTGCGCAGCTCGCCCGCCGAACGAACGCCGTGGCCGCGCAAGGCCGCCAGCCGGTCTTGGCGCCGCCGTATGTAACGCGCACCCCGCCATGCCGTGAGTGTCGCGATCACCGCGCCGGCCGAGCACACCACGCTGGCCAGCGCGATGACTCCGCTGCCGAAATCTCTGAACCAGACGGCGGCACCGAGTAACCCGACCGCGACACCGGACAACACCGGTATCAGGGCGATCCAATTGCCGGTCCTGCGCTGTCCGAACGTGTCACGGGCCTCGTCGGCGACGATGGTCGCGAGGATGGCGGGCAGGAACGAACCCACGATCGTCGCGACACCCAACCAGGGCGATGGGTCGTGGGTCTGCATGCTGTGAAACCAGAAACCCGCGCCGACCGCGACCACCGCCCACAGCACGAAGCTGAGCCCGGCGAAGAACCGCAGCGTTTCCGACGGCCGGCAGATCGGCACGGTGATGCCGCCGTGCTTCTCCATGGTCGAGAAGTGGGGGAGCGTGCTTTCCCAGCTGCCGGGCTGCTGCGCGGTGTTGCCGGTCATGCGATGCCCCCTCAGCTCGGAGACACCAGTATTGCCATGAGTTGCCGGGCACCGGGCGTCACGCACGGCCTCTGGCTCGGGTTCTCACCAATTGTTCACGGCCTCAACACAGATCGGTTAGGCGCCGGCCTCGTTCTCGGGTTGTTCGTCTGCCCCAGGTTGCCAGCTGCCCGGCATCATCGGGGTGGTGGTACCGCTGCCGAACGTGTCATCGTCCAGCATGGTCAGCCCGGCCGGGCCCGCAACGGCGGATTTCATCGAGGTGCCGGTGAATCCGAGATCTCCGGCGCCGCTGCCGGATGCGCTGGTGCTCGCGGGTTGCTCGGGCGTGGGCGCGGCGGCGTCGCCGTCGGCCGTCATGAACTCGTAGCGGTAACCGCGGTCCTTGGCCGTCCCGCCGCGACGCTTGCGGGCCTGGGCCCGTCGCTTGTTGATCGCTGCCGCCGTCGCTGCGGCCGCCGCGGAAGCCCCGACGGAGTCCGAAGCCTTGGCTGTGGCGCTGTATTTCGATGTCGAGCCGAAACCGAATCCTGAACCTCCGCCCGGCACCGCATAGAGGGCGTTCTCGGCCCCGGCCGGCATCGGAGCGGGAGTTGACGGTGCGGGGGCGGCGGGCGCGGAGCTGGGTGCCGTCGTAGGTGCGGCGCCCGCGGTCACCGATGCGGGTGCCGGGGAGCCGGGCAGCGCGGCCACCGCAGGCTGCTCGGCGCGCGGGGCGATCTCCTCGGCCGGCACCTCGATCGGAATGTCGTAGGCATTCGCCATCCCGACGATCCCGAGCAGTCCGAGCATGGCCGGCGAGGCCGCAGCGACCGCCGCGGCGTACAGCGGGGTGCCCAGCACCGCGAAGGTCGCCGCGTAGGCACCGAGGAAGAACACATTGATATAGGTGCTGAACAGCAACGACGGGTCGGCGATGATCTCACCGAGGATCTGCGGGATCTTCCAGGGCTCGAGAATGAATTCCCGGAGCTGGTCGTACATGCCGTAGAAGTGGTCGGACTGCCCCTTGATCCAATTCCCGATCGGATCGTTGGCCTCGATCCATTCGACGAACTCCTCGTACGAGCTGATCAAGTCGCTCAGGCTCAGGGACGAGCCCGATTCGCCGGCCCTGGCCACCGCGGCCGACTGCGTCATGGCCGCCGACCCGGCGCCTGCTTCCCCGACACCCGGGGCCAGCAGTATGGGCGCCGCGGTGGACGGTGGTGCGGCTGTCATCGCCACCTCGGAAGCCCCCTGATAGACGGTCATCGTGGTCGCGGCCTGAATCCACATGCGAACGTAGTCGGCCTCGTTGACCGCGATGGGGATGGTGTTGATCCCGAAGAAGTTGGTGGCCACCAGCACACCGAGGGTCGCCCGGTTGGCCGCCAGCTCGGCCAGCGATGGCATGGCCGCCAGTGCGGCGGTGTAGGACGCCGCCGCGGTCTCGATCTGGGCGGCCACCCCGGCGGTGCTCGCGCTCGTCTCGCTCAGCCACGCCAGGTAGGGAACATGTGCCGCCGTGTAACGCTCGGCGCTCGGACCCTCCCAGGCTCCGGCCTGCACGGTGCCCATCAGGGCCGTCAATTCGCTTGCCGCAGAGGAGTATTCGGTGCTCAGGGCGCTCCATGCTCCGGCGGCTGCCAACAGCGGTCCGGCGCCGGGGCCGCTGCTGAGCAGGGCCGAGTGCACTTCGGGCGGGACGGCCATCCAGACCGGGGCGGTCATCGCAGACCGCCGGGCAGGGTGGGGGACGGGGTGGCGTCGCTATTTGCTGCTTTGGGGATGGGGGTGCAGATGGTCATCGGCGTTGTCCGGGGTGCAGTGCATGCAGGCGGCCCGGCGTCTCCTTTCGATCGTTTGCTCCCCCATCGGACAAGTATGGTTAGCATAAGCTAACTTCAGCCGATTTGGGGTATGAACTTCCTATGTTTTGGCGGAATCGTCAATTTGGGTTCGTGCTGAACTAGCGGCGGTAGGCGGACAGGTTCTCGGCCAGTTCGTCGAAGACGCGCTGGTTGAGGCTGAACGCCAGCTTTACTTCGTCGACCACGCGATCGATCTCATCCCCGTCGAGGCCCAGTCCGTCGAGGCGGTCGCGGTAAGCGTCCTTGTACGGCTTGGGCCGCATCGGGAAGTCGTAGAACGCCAGCCCTTCGCCGCCGAGGTCGAACGAGCGCCCCAAGATACGACCGATGGCCTGGCCGCCGGAAAGATCGCCGAGGTAGCGGGTGTAGTGATGCGCCACCAGCGCCCCGCCCC
Source organism: Mycolicibacterium nivoides (assembly GCF_003855255.1). Classification (NCBI taxonomy): domain Bacteria; kingdom Bacillati; phylum Actinomycetota; class Actinomycetes; order Mycobacteriales; family Mycobacteriaceae; genus Mycobacterium; species Mycolicibacterium nivoides. Next base: position 748,318 of record NZ_CP034072.1, read on the forward strand.
AGGGGGCGTCGGCGAACCGGGCGCAGTATGCGCGTACCGCAGGTGAGTCGACGACGCGGTCCGCGCCGGGTGCCCAGTGGGCGAGGTCGGCATCGATGGCTTCCAGCCGCTCGAGTGCGGGGTCGTACACGGCGCCGACGAGGGGGTTGTCGCGGTGCTCCCGGACGGCGGTCTCCAGCGCGTCGTAGATCGCCCGCAACCGCAGCAGATAGTCCACGTAGCCCTGCTCGTTGACCCGGCCGCTCAGGAGTTCGGTGACGAACGGCGACTGCTCGGCGGCGTCGTGCTGGTCGGTCGAGTCCTGACGCATCGCCGCGGACAGCGAACGGACGGACTCGGTTGCGACAGCGCTTGGCGGCATTCTCGGCTCCACTTGGTAGGGCTCAACTTTGACAGCTTGTCAGCATGATGCTGACAACCTGTCGGAAACCTAGCACGGTGCCGACGGGTTCGGGGAGCTACGGGTGTTCGGGAGGCCGCGTCGCGGCTAGAGCGTGGCGCCCAGTGCGCGCAGGACGAATCGTTCGATTGCCTCCACCGGAAGGTGGCGCGGCGCGAGACACGCGTGAATCAATGACATCGTGGCGGGCTCGTCGTCCACGACGAACTGCCCGGTGGCCACACCCTGGGCCAGGATCTCGCGAAGCACGTCCTCGACGGCCACCACATGGTCGCGGATGGCCAGCATGGTTTCGGTCGACAGTGCTCCGTAGAGCTGCATACCCATGCCCATGTGGAATTCCTGCCCGGCCTCCAGCTGATGCCGGATGTAGACCCCCAGGCGTCCGACCGGATCATCGACGTCGGACAGGGCGTCCCGCAACCCGTCGAGGTAGCGGGTGGTCTCGTGCGAGGCGAAGGCGATCACCACGGATTCCTTGTCAGGGAAGTGGTGATAGATCGCGGTCCGGCCGATCCCGGCCTCGGCCGCGAGCTTGGCCATCGTGATCGCGTCGAAGCTGTGCTCGGCCATGAGTGTCGCGAACGCCTCGAAGATGCGCTGTTGGACCAGCTCGCGGTGTTCTTCGACCGATGAGGCGCTGATCCTGGGCACGCTCGACTCTAACGCCCGCTGCGAAATCCGAAGCTGTTAGTACATCCTTAGCAATCGGCCGGCGATCGCGCGGTCCACTACAGTCTCGATACCCAACTGAAGTCTCGATACCCAACTGAATGAACGGTGGTCCTTCGTGCTGCGTGCCTTGCGGGGCTCACCTATCCCTTCACGCTTCGCCACTGCGGCGCGCACCCTGCATCCGGTCGGTTTGTCGGTGGCGCTGCTGTTCTTCGCCTGGTCGATGAGCCCGTCACTGCTGCCGCGCGCCTGGTATCTGCAAGGGGTCGCGACGGGTATCAGCGTCGGGATCGGATACGGGCTGGGGTGCGCCGTCGCATGGGTGGTGCGGCGGTGCGGGATCCGCCCGCAGTGGTCTTCGCGCACCCGCAGGATCGGGTGGTGGACGCTGGCCGGTGCCGCTGTCGTGGTCGTCCCGACGTTTCTGGTGCTCGGGTCATGGTGGCAGCAGATCCTGCGCGACCTGATCGGGATGCCGCGCACCGAGCGGTCCTTCTACATCCTGGTGTTGTTGATCGCGGTGGCCATCGCCTTGGCTCTTGTCGCTATCGGGCGCGGATTGCGTTGGGCCACCAATCGTTTGACTGATCTCGGTGGGCGGTTCATACCCGGTCCGGCGGCCCGGCTGGCCGCGGTGGTCATCGTCGTGACCTTGGTGGCGATGGGGCTCGACGGTGCGCTGCATCGTGGACTGCTCAGCATGGCCGAGCGTTCGGCGAAGGTGGCCGACAAGAGCACCGCCGAGGGCGTGACGCAACCGAGTGCGCCGGAGCGTTCCGGTTCGCCGGCCTCGGCGCAGGCGTGGGACACCCTCGGGCGGGAAGGCCGCACGTTTGTGGCCGGCGGCCCGAGCGCCCAACAGATCTCGAAGGTGACGGGAGCCCCGGCACTCACCCCGATCCGGGTATATGCCGGCCGTACCTCCGCCGACAGTGTCGAAGGCATCGCCGAGCAGGTGATCGCCGAACTGCGCCGCACCCGCGCTTTCGAGCGCAAGGTGCTGGCCGTCGTGACCACCACGGGCCGCGGTTGGGTGAACCCGAATGTCGCGTCCGCCCTCGAATACGTCAACGACGGGGACACCGCGATCGCGTCGATGCAGTATTCGTTCCTGCCCAGCGCGCTATCCTTCATCGCCGACCGCGAGACCCCGCCGTTGGCAGGACAGGCGTTGTTCGAAGCGGTACACCGGTTTTGGGCTGCGCTGCCGGAGGCCGAGCGTCCGAAACTCGTGGTGTTCGGGGAGAGCCTGGGTTCCTTCGGCGGACAGTCGGCGTTCGCCTCCGGTGCGGACATCGTCGCCCGCACCGACGGTGCGCTGCTGGTCGGTACACCCAACTTCGCGCAGCCGTGGGGGAGGATCACCGCGAATCGGGACCCCGGCTCGCTGGAACGCCTGCCGGTGGTCGGCGAGGGGCGCCACATCCGCTTCGCCTCCCGGACCTCCGATGTGAATCTGGCCGGCCCGTGGGAGTTTCCGCGTGTGGTGTTCTGGCAGCACGCCAGCGACCCGATCACCTGGTGGTCGTTCGACCTGCTGTTGCACCGTCCGGACTGGTTACGGGAACCGCTGGGTCCCGATGTGGACCCGGGGATGCGATGGCTGCCGTTCGTGACGTTCTGGCAGGTGACGCTGGACATGATCTTCTCCGCGGACGTGCCCTACGGGTATGGCCATGCCTTCGGCCCGGATGCCGCTGACCTGTGGGTCGACATCCTGGCGCCGCGCGGTTGGGATCCCGCGCTGACCCAGCGGGTTCAGGACGCCATCGCGGGCAGCGATCTGTCCGGCTGACCTGTTCGCCCCGCAGGTTGTTGGCGCAGCTGATAATTTGCTGCCGGCACGTTGCCGGGCGCGGGACACTTGAGCCCTGGCCAACACGTACGACCAGGCCATCCATAGCCTGGCCGACCCGGAGTCGACGCCCGGGTACCTCTCGGACTACGACGATCTCTACACGGGCGACGCCGTCGAGGGGGGCGAACACTACAACAGCACCATCTTCAGACATGCCGCGTACCGGATGATGACCGACGAACGGACCGCGGATGTGACCGATCAGCAGTGGGCCGAGCTCTACTACGTCTCCATGACGATGCTCGACGATGGCGCGAAATTCTCCGACGGGCGCGACGCGATCGTGGCCACGGTCCATGACCAAGGCTTCGGTGACGACGGGATCGCGGCGATCGAGGATGCCTTCGACTACGTGCACATCGATGCGGGAGGCACGGTCGTGTCGGTGTGACGTTGAGCGGATGACGGGATTCGAACCCGCGACCCTCACCTTGGCAAGGTGATGCGCTACCAACTGCGCTACATCCGCGCGCCACGAGCGAGATCGTCGCCCGTCGCGAAGGCGAACACTAGCTGACCGATGCGTGCAGACACAAATCGCTGGTTCTGACTTGCATTGTGGGGCAACGCAAACAATCTGCGCCGGCGAACTGGCGGATACCGGCTATCGGCGTCACCGGGCAGTTCGTAGGATTCGTGGATGCCGCTCAACGTCGGTGAGACGTTCAACGTGTTCCGGATCGTCCGACTGCTGGGCTCAGGCGGGACGGGGGAGGTCTACCTCGCTCAGCATCCCCGGCGTCCCGGCCATGACGCGCTGAGGGTGCTGCGCGAGGACTGGTCCGCCGAACCCGGGTACCGGGAGCGGTTCGGCCGTGAGGCGGATGTGGCCGCGAGGTTGTGGCATCCCAGCATCGCCAGGGTCCGTGGCCGCGGCGAACACGACGGTCAGCTCTGGATATCGACGGACTTCGTCGACGGCACGGATCTTGCCGGTCTTCTCGATCAGCGATACCCCAACGGCCTGCCGCGCGAACAGGTTTTCCCAATCCTCATCGGGGTTGCCGGTGCGCTCGACTACGCACACAAACATGGCTCTGTGCATCGCGACGTCAGACCGGCCAACATCATCGTCGCTGATTTCGACAGTGATGGGGAACCGCGCGCGGTTCTCACCAACCTCGGTATCGCTCGCAATGACGGGGCCGTGGACAGGCCCGGCTATGCGGCACCTGAACAACTGGTGGGGGAGGACGTCGACGGCCGCGCCGACCAGTACGCCCTGGCCTGCACCGCGTACCACCTGTTGACCGGGGTTCAGCTGTTCGAGCACTCCAATCCCGCTGTCGTGGTGAGCCGCCACGTCAACTCGAAGCCGCCGCTGTTGGCCGACACCCGGCCCGAATTGGCCGGCCTCGACCCGGTGCTGGCCAAGGCCCTCGCCAAGAACCCGGCTGACCGGTTCGTCAGTTGCGGCGCCTTCGCACACGCCCTGGCCGATGAAACCCCGATGCCCGCATTGACTTTGGCACCAACGCCGGCCGCACCGGAACCCGGTCAACCGACGGCAGGGTATCGGCTACCCGTCGCGGCGATCGCCGCCGTCGGTCTGGTCGCCAGTGTCGGCCTGTGGCAGCTGTGGCCATCCGCTGACGCCGCAGCGAGTGAGCCGCCGAGCCCACCGCCGAGCGCCGTCACCGCGAGCGCCACGAACGCGGCGGCCACTCCAGCGCCCAGCGGGCCGGTCTTTGACGGTCTCTACCGGCTCGACTACGACAACCCCCACGCCACCCTCAACGGCAACCCCTGGCCGGCGGCGGGCAACCAAATCGCCAGCTACTGGTGGGCATTCCGATCGACCTGCAAACCCTCGGGATGTGCGGCGACGTCGACGCGCATGGATGGCGCCAACCACGCCATTCCCTCCCTCGAGGGTGGCGGCATGACAGCCGTGTTCCGCTTCCTCAACAATTCTTGGCAAGGCGAACCGGGGAGAGGCTCACTGCCCTGTGAGGCGCTGATCGTCGGGCAGGCGCAGGCGATGGATACGGCGTTGGCATTGACGCCGCAGCCGGACGGCGCGCTGGCCGGCGCTCAGACCACCACCATCCAATCCAATGAGTGCGGACTGCAAGGCGCGGTGATCACCGTGCCCGTTCTCGCTACCCGGCTCGAAGACGTGCCACCGGGCAGCCCGATTGCCGACCCCGCCGCGGTTGCGGACCCGCTGCCGCCCGCTCCTGCGCTGCCCCCGCCGCCGTCGATCGGTACGGTCGTGCCAAATCCCGTCCCGCCGGCCGCTCCGCCGGCGCCGCCACCACCACCCGTACCGCTGGTGCCGCCACCGCCTATGCCCGTGCCACCTCCGGGCACCAGCTGACGATTCGAGCGGCGTCGCCGAAAAGTGCCACCCGGCAGCGGCTTACGTACGCCGAGCCCGCTGCGGCGGGCTCGGCGTAGCCGAGTAAGGGCGTTGCGTCATTCCTCGAACAACAGAAAAGGCCCGGTTCGGAAACCGGGCCTGAGCTGTTCGAGCGTGGTGCGCGATACTGGGATTGAACCAGTGACCTCTTCCGTGTCAGGGAAGCGCTCTCCCGCTGAGCTAATCGCGCGGGTCGAAACTCTTTCTTGGAGGTGGAGACGGGAATCGAACCCGTGTGCACGGCTTTGCAGGCCGTTGCCTCACCACTCGGCCACTCCACCACTGGGGTTGATGCCACAAATCGCACCTTCGAGCGGATGACGGGATTCGAACCCGCGACCCTCACCTTGGCAAGGTGATGCGCTACCAACTGCGCTACATCCGCGCGCCACGAGCGAGATCGTCGCCCGTCGCGATGCAGAACATTAGTCCACCGACGTGCGCGGACACAAATCCCCATTACGCGGGGGCAAAGTGCAGCTGAAAACCGTGTTTCAGAACAGGTGATAGGCCTCACGCGAGAGGACGAACCCGTGCCGGGTGTTCGTGTCGCGGCATGTGATCCCCGTCGCAGCGCTTTCGCAGCGCAGCGCCCCGGCGGTGATCGAGTCTCGGTCTCCCAGTTGGGTGCTCGCACGAGGAGTGTCGCCGCCGGCGCAGATGAACTCGGCGGGCCGGCCCTGGCGCAGGGTGATGCCGTGGCCGTAATCGAACGCGCAACTGGCCGGTCGCAGCGGCGGGGCCCAGCTACGTTCGGAGATGTCGCAGCGCGCCGTCGTGGTGTCGAGGTAACACCGCACGTTGCCCGAGGGGGAGGTGAACGCCGTCGGCTCCTTGACCTGGCGGTTCACCACATCGGAGATGCTGCGGATGCTCGGCGTTACGGCAGGGGCCCGATCTGTCATCGGGGCCGGGGTGCTGTGGCAGCCGGAAAATAGCGCACTAGCAGCAAAAACCGCGCCGCCGACCCCTGGCCAGCGGACCCGCAGGTGAACCATGACGGGTGACCATACGCCCACGTCGGCGTGCATATTTGGCAAATCAAACAAGTCGATCCGGCGGATACCGATTCGGGTCTGGCCGGGTATGCGTGCTAGTGTTCGACGTCGTTCCCACGGTCTCGTAGCTCAGTGGGAGAGCGTCCGCCTCACACGCGGAAGGTCGCTGGTTCGAACCCAGCCGGGACCACCATCACCGCAGGCGGCTTCGGATATATCCGGAGCCGTTTTTTCGTGGCAGGACACACACTTCACGGTGACCGGGTGTTGTCCGTCCGATTCGGTAGGGTCCTCCGACGTGACTCAGAGCGTGACCGTCGGAACCATCAAATCCGTAACCGCCCGTCTGGCCGAGGAACTCGGCGTGGCCGAGAGGCAGGTAACCGCAACCGTCCAGCTCCTGGACGAGGGCTCGACGGTCCCGTTCATCGCCCGGTACCGCAAGGAGGTCACCGGCAGCCTCGACGACGGCCAGCTGCGCACGCTCGAGGAGCGCCTGGGTTACCTGCGTGAGCTCGACCAGCGTCGTGAGGCCGTGCTGGCCTCCATCGAGGAGCAGGGCAAGCTCACCGACGAGCTGCGGGCAGCCTTGATGGCCGCCGAGACCAAGGCCCGGGTCGAGGACATCTACCTGCCGTACAAGCCCAAGCGGCGTACCAAGGCCCAGATCGCCAGGGAAGCAGGGCTCGAGCCGCTGGCGGACCGCCTGCTGGCCGATCCGACGCTGGTGCCCGACGAGGTCGCCGGTGAATTCCTCAACGACGACGTCGCCGACGCGCCCGCGGCGCTGGAAGGCGCTCGCCACATCATCATCGAGCGGGCCTCCGAGGACGCCGAGCTGGTCGGCGCCACCCGCGAGAAGTTCTGGTCCGACGGTTCGCTGCGGACCGCCCCGTGGTCCGAAGAGGCCGCGAAAAGCCCTGCCGCTCAGAAGTTCCGCGATTACTTCGAGTTCAGCGAGCCGTTGGAGAACATGCCCTCGCACCGGGTGCTCGCGGTGCTGCGCGGCGAGAAGGAACAGGCGCTGTCACTGAACTTCGACGGCGGCGAGGACGAGATGTACCAGGCGATGATCGCCCAGTCACTCGGTATCGACATGTCCGTCAAGGCCCCCGCCACCCCGTGGTTGGCCACTACCGTGCGGCTGGCCTGGCGCGCCAAGCTGATGATCTCGGCCGCCGTCGACGCGCGAATCCGCCTGCGTCAGCGCGCCGAGGAAGAGGCGGTCGCGGTGTTCGCCCGCAACCTCAAGGACCTGCTGCTGGCCGCCCCGGCAGGCACCCGCGCCACCCTCGGACTGGACCCAGGTTTCCGCACCGGGGTCAAGGTCGCCGTCGTCGACGCCACCGGCAAGGTCGTCGACACCTGCGCGATCTTCCCGCACCAGCCGCAGAAGCAGTGGGACCAGGCCAAGGCCACCCTGGCAGCCCTGGTCGCCCGGCACAACGTCGAGTTGATCGCCGTCGGCAACGGCACCGCCTCACGTGAGACCGATGCGTTGGCCGCCGAGCTGATCGCCGACATCCGGTCGGCAGGGGCCAAGGCGCCGGCCAAGGCCATGGTCAGCGAGGCCGGTGCGTCCGTGTACTCGGCCTCCGAGTATGCGGCCCGGGAAATGCCGAACCTCGACGTGACGTTGCGCGGCGCGGTCTCGATCGCCCGCCGGCTGCAGGATCCGCTGGCCGAGCTGGTCAAGATCGACCCCAAGTCGATCGGCGTCGGGCAGTACCAGCACGACGTGACGCCCGGCTCGCTGGCGCGCAGCCTCGACGCGGTGGTCGAGGACGCGGTGAACGCGGTCGGTGTGGACCTCAACACCGCCTCGGTGCCACTGCTGGCCCGGGTGTCCGGGGTTACCGAATCGCTGGCCGAAGCCATCGTGGCGCACCGCGAGAGTGTGGGTGCGTTCCGGAGCCGCAAGGCGCTGCTGGACGTTCCGCGCCTGGGTCCCAAGGCCTTCGAACAGTGCGCGGGCTTCCTGCGGATCCGGGACGGGGAGGACCCGCTGGACGCTTCCGGCGTGCACCCCGAGTCCTACCCGGTGGTGCGGCGCATCCTGGACCGCTCCGGCGTGACGCTGGCCGAGCTGATCGGTGACGAGCGCACCCTGCGGGGGCTCAAGCCCGCCGACTTCGCCGACGAGCGGTTCGGTGTCCCGACCGTGACCGACATCCTGGGCGAACTGGAGAAGCCGGGCCGCGACCCGCGCCCGGCGTTCTCCACCGCCACCTTCGCCGCCGGCGTCGAGAAGGTCGCCGACCTGAAGGTGGGCATGGTGTTGGAGGGAGTGGTGACCAATGTGGCCGCCTTCGGCGCCTTCGTCGACGTGGGCGTGCACCAGGACGGTCTCGTGCACGTCTCGGCGATGGCCGACCGGTTCATCTCCGACCCGCACGAGGTGGTGAAGTCCGGCCAGGTCGTCAAGGTCAAAGTCGTCGACGTCGATGTGGAACGGCAGCGGATCGGACTGACCCTGCGGCTCAACGACACCCCCCAGCGCGAGCAGGGCAAGCGGCCCGACCGGGGCGGTCAGGGCGGTCAGGGTGGCCAGAACCGTCGTGACGGCGGCGGCAACCAGGGTCGCGGCGGTGACCGGCGAAACCAGAACCGCGGCAACAACTCCGGTCGCCGGGAGTCCAACCAGCCCATGGGCTCGATGGCCGAGGCGCTGCGCAACGCAGGTTTCGGAAAGTAGCGGTCAGGAGGACTGCTCCGGGGCCTGACCGGCCTCGGAGTGGTGGCGGCGCCAGGAGCGGTAGCCGCGGTGGGCGGCGAACGCCCCGATGACGGCGGTGACGCACCACACCCCGATGGCCGTATAGGCCAGCGGGGCCGACAGATCGCCGATCGACGCGCCCAGCGCGGTGTAGACGAACGCGCGCGGCACGGAGCCGATGAAGGCACCGACTGCCATCTGCCACAACGGCACACCGAATGCGCCGAAGGCATAGGACGCCAGGGCGTCGGACAGTCCGGGGACGAAACGCTGCCCGACCACCGCCCACAGGCCGCCGCGCTGGATTTGGTGGTCCAGCCGGTCGGCCCGCTGCGCCCCGAGCAGGGCCCGGGCGCTGTCGCGGCCCGCGCGCCGGCCGATCAGGCTGGCCACCACCGCGGTGCCCACCGTCGCGCCCAAGGTCACGAAGGTGCCCAGCACCGGACCAAACAACACTCCGCTGCCCGCGGCCAGGATCGGACCCGGCACGAACAGCGCGCCGAGGCACGCCGACACCACGACATATGCCAGCGGTGCGGCGGGACCCGTCGAGGCGACCAGGCTGCGGATGTCGTCGACATCGATGATGCGGGCGACGGCCACCAGATAGAACAGGCCGAACAGAAACGCCGCGAAGGCGACGAGCCGCAGGATGTGCGGTCGCCGGTTGATGGCGGGCGGATCGTCGTCGTCAGTCATGGCGACCACGATTCTTCCCCACGGCCGTGCCGTCATCGCCGAGCGCGGTCACCCGGCGTCGGGTTGGCACAGCTGCAGCGCTGCGTCGGCGGCACCGAGCTCATGACTTCTGCGGCGTGTTGGCCGCAGCCGTCCCAGGTTGTCTTCCCGCAGTGCGGACATTTGGCGATGTAGCACATGGTCTTCCTCGTTCAGCTCGCGGTGCTGTGGCTCTTGGCTTTCCGGGCCGCGATAGTGGCCCGGACCTGGTCCATGTCGAGTGCCGCGACCTGGGAGATGAGATCCTCGAGTGCCGCCGGCGGCAGAACCCCGGGCTGGCTGAAGACCAGAACCCCTTCGCGGAAGGCCGCGATGGTGGGGATGGACCGAATTTCCATCAGCGCCGCCAACTCTCTTTGCTGCTCGGTGTCGACCTTGGCATGCACGATCTCGGGGTGGTTGGTGGCCGACCGTTCGAATATGGGGGCGAATGCTCGGCATGGGCCACACCATGAAGCCCAGAAGTCGACGAGCACGATGTCGTTGTCTCGGATCGTGGACTCGAAGTCCGCGTAGCCGATGTTTCGGGTGGTCATTCTGACCTCCTTGTCTTGTGTCGAGTGGGCCGGCGATGGCCGTAGGTCGATTCGTTCGACGGTTGCAACATACCCCTGGGGGTATTTATTTCACGCGGTCGTTCCGCTCTTTGTGCGGCACTCGGCAGGTAGCGTGGCAGCAGGACGCGTGCTCGCCTGGTATGCGACGGAAGGAACAAGAGATGGACATCGCGTTGGTGGCCACCACTAGGGGCCCGTTCGACGAGGCAGTCGCTCGCACGCGAGAAGCGCTGGCCGATCAGGGGTTCGGTGTGTTGACCGAGATCGACATCCGCACGACGCTCAACGCCAAACTCGGCGGTGGTGCCGGTGACGAGTTGGGCGACTACCTGATCCTGGGTGCGTGCAACCCTCAGTTCGCCCAGCAGGCGCTCAACGCGTTTCCGCCGATCGGCGTGCTGCTGCCGTGCAACGTGGTGTTGCGCACCGGTCGCGGCGATGGCGCGGTGGTGGTCGTCGAGGCGATGAACCCCAACCTGATGGCCGAGGTGACCGACGAACCCGCGCTGGCCGATATCGCAGCCGAGGTCGGCCGACGCCTGCAGGCAGCACTCGACCGTCTGTAGGAGCTGCGTCAGCCCGATGCCGCGTCGATCACACCGTCGAGGATCTCGCGTGAGGTCGCCAACTCCCGGATGGCCTGTTCGAGCCGGTCGCGTTCGGCCGAAAGCTCGGTGAGAAGGCGGGGCGTGGCCTGCGGGGCAGGTCCGCCGTCGGCGTCGCGCATACAGGGAAGCAGCGACGAGATGGTGCGGCTGTGCAACCCGGCCGCGTAGAGCTCCTGGATGCGGATCACCCGGTCGACGGCCTTCTCCGGATACTCGCGCTGCCCACCGGGCGTGCGGTCGGACACCAGCAGGCCCTGCTGTTCGTAGTAGCGCAGCGACCGCTGGCTGACCCCGGTGCGGCGTGCGAGTTCGCCTATACGCATATGCCAGTTATACCGACGCGACTTGACCCTGACATTGGTGTCACCTCGTACCGTTCGTCATGACCACGTTGCAACCGCCTTTCACCTACAGCCCGATCACCGAGCGCGCGCCGATCCATTGGCCCGGCGGCGCGCGCGTCGCGGTGTACATCGGGCTCAACGTCGAGCACTTCCTCCCCGATCGCCCCTCGACGAGTATCTGGCCGGGCACCGCGGAACTGACTCCCGATGCACTCAACTACGGCTGGCGCGATTACGGCGCCCGGGTGGGGATCTGGCGCACGATCGAGGCTCTCGACCGGCACAGCATCCGTCCCAGTGTGCTGCTCAATTCGGCTGTCATCGAGCACCATCCGCAGATCGTGGCCGCCGGTGTGGAACGGGACTGGGCGTGGCTGGCGCACGGGCAGACCAACTCGATCCTGCACACCGGGTTCGACGTCGACGAGGAGCGCCGGATTCTCGCCGAGATCGCCGAAGACATCGCCGACGCGACAGGCCGGCGCCCACGCGGCTGGATGGGTCCCGGCCTGACCGAAACCGCGAACACTCCGGAACTGTTGGCCGAGCTCGGTTTTCACTATGTCCTCGACTGGACCAACGATGACCAGCCCTACCCGCTGACCGTTCCCGGCATGCTCAGCGTGCCGTACTCGGTGGAACTCAATGACCTCCTGATCTTCGGGAAGGGCTTCACCGGAAGCGAGTTCGTGCAAATGGTGATCGACCAGTACGAGCAGCTGCATGCCGATTCGGCTGAAAGCGGCCGGGTGATGGCGTTGGCGTTGCACCCGTTCGTGATCGGGCAACCGTTCCGGCACAAGTACCTCGACCAGGTTCTGGAGTATCTTGCCGCGCAACCCGATGCGTGGCTGACGACCAGCGATGAGATCGCGGCGGCCCGGCGAACTGATTGCGAACGCCAATAGCTGCAGCACTATTGGGCCCACAGTGCTGGACCGTCGCTGTGAGGGGTGTCACACTGCGGATAGGACGTCGGGGAGGACCACGATGACAGCAATCACCGGCATCGCCCACCGCAACAACGGCACCGCGCCACCGTCGGTGCCACTTGCCGACATCGACCTGGGGACACTCGACTTCTGGGGGCGTGACGACGATGCGCGTGACGGGGCCTTCGCCACACTCCGTCACGACGCGCCCGTCTCGTTCTTCGGGGTGGCCGACTTCGCCGGATTCCCCGCCGGCGCCGGGCACTGGGCGCTGACCCGGTACGAGGACGTGCACTTCGCCAGCCGTCACCCCGAGCTGTTCAGTTCCAGCCCGACCAGCACATCACTCAACGAGGTTCCCGCCGATATCGCCGAGTTCTTCGGGTCGATGATCACGCTGGACGACCCTCGCCACACCCGGCTGCGGTGCATCGTCAACCGGGCGTTCACACCCAAGGTGATCGCGCGGATCGAGCAGAGCGTGCGGGACCGTGCGCGTCGCCTGGTGGCGGAGATGGTCGACGCACATCCGGATGGCGCCGCGGACTTCGTCGAGGAGGTGGCTTCGCCACTGCCACTGCAGATCATCTGCGACATGATGGGCGTTCCGGAAGAAGATCGGGCCAAGCTCTTCCACTGGACCTCGGTGCTGATGGGGGCCGGCGACGACGAGGTGTCCACTGCCGAGTACGGCGAGTATCTGCAGGTGGCCACCGAACTCGCCGGTTACGGCGTCGCCCTGGCCGAACAGCGCCGCGAGCATCCCGCCAACGACCTTACGACCAGCCTGATCGAGGCCGAAGTCGACGGAGAACGACTGTCGTCCAATGAGATCGCGTCGTTCTTCATCCTGCTGACGGCGGCGGGCAACGACACGACCCGCAATGCGATCAGCCACGGGATGGTGGCGCTGAGCCGCTATCCCGACGAACGTGCCACGTGGTGGAACGACTTCGACCGGGTGACGCCGACTGCCGTCGAGGAGATCGTGCGGTGGGCGTCACCGATCATCTTCATGCGGCGCACGCTCACCGAGGACGTGGAGCGCAGCGGCGTTCAGATGAAAGCGGGGGACAAGGTCTCGATGTGGTACAACTCGGCCAACCGTGACGAGCAGATCTTCGCCGACCCATGGCGGTTCGACGTGTTGCGCGACCCCAATCCGCATGTCGGATACGGTGGCGGCGGAGTGCACTTCTGCCTGGGAGCCAACCTCGCTCGGCGGGAGATCCGGGTGGCCTTCGACGAACTGCGTCGCCAGGTCCCCGACATCGTCGCGATAGGTGAACCGGCGATCCTGCGTTCGGCGTTCGTGCACGGTGTCAAACATCTGCCGGTTGGGTGGTCCACGGTTACGCGCTGACCGTTGTTGACGAAGTCCCCGCCTGGGCCGCGCCGAACTTGCCCCGCCAATGCCGGGCCGGATGCCGCTCAGGGAGGGCGGGTCCCTCGCCGAAGAGCTTGTCGCGCAAGGTTCCCGGGGCGTACTCGGTCTGGGCCAGTCCGCGGGCCTGCAGTTCGGGCACCACGTGGTCGATGAAATCCTCGAAGGTGCCCGGCGTGGTGATGTAGCGGATGTTCACCCCGTCGACCCCGGCGTCCTGCCACACTTCGAGCGCATCGGCGATCTGCTCGGGAGTGCCGACGATCCGGGTGGATTCCTGTTGCTGGCGGACCAGGTCGGCGATGGTCGGATTGGTGCCCGGTGGCGCCGCGGCGATGAGTGCCTCGATGGTGCTGCGGGTGCCCTGAATGGCGGGGGCCAGATCGCCGATAGGGGTGTGATGGTCCAGCCCGCCCAGATCCACGCCGATACCGCCGCTACGGTGCGCGATCAGACCGTCGACGCTCAGGTACTCGTCGAGTTCGGCGGCCCGCGTCCGCGCCTCGGCCTCGGTGGATCCGACCACGAACGACAGGCCCTGGAAGAACTTGATGTCCTCGCGCCTGCGCCCGGCCGCCACGGCGCGGTCACGGGTGTCGTCGATGACCACGGTGGCGCCCTTGGGCGAGGCCGCGTTGATGAACACGCCCTCGGCGTGGCGCGCGGCGAATGTCCTTCCGGCGGTGGAGGTGCCGGCCTGGAAGATCACCGGCGTGCGTTGCGGCGACGGGAAACTCAGGTGCGGTCCCTCCACCCGGTAGCGCTTGCCGGCGTGATGAATCTTGTGCACCTTCTCGGGGTCGGCGTGGATGCCGCGCTGCCGGTCCCGCACCAGCGCGCCGTCCTCCCACGATCCTTCCCACAGCTTGTAGACGACCTCGGTGTACTCCTCGGCCCACTGGTAGCGCTCGTCGTGTTCCTCGCGTTCGGTCAGCCCGAAGTTGCGCGCCGAGTTCTGCAGCGCGCTGGTGACGACGTTCCAGCCGATGCGTCCCTTCGAAGCGTGATCGAGGGTGGAGATCTTGCGGGCGAACGAGAACGGATGGTCCTGCAGTACCGAACTCGTGATCACCAGGCCGAGGTGTTCGGTGGACAGGGCCAGCGCCGAGACGATCGCGGACGGATCGTGATTGGGAATCTGCAGGCCTTCGCGCAGATAGGTATCCCACCCGCCGCGGTAGTCGTCGTAGAGGCCGACGACGTCGGCGAAGAACACCGAGTCGAACTTGCCGCGTTCGAGCAACTTGACCAGATCGACCCAGACGTCGAGCTGATCGAATTCGAGGCTGCGGGTCTGTGGGTTTCGCCACGACCCGTAGGAGACGTGAGTGGCGGTGTTCATGGTGAACGCGTTGAGGATCAGCCGCGGGCGGGTCATGGTGCCGACCCTAGAAACGACCGTCGACAGGGACAACCGTTTACCTCACTCAGCGTGAAACCACACGTGATGCAGTGTCTTTGAGTTCACCCGGCCAGGTGATCGCGCAACGTCGATCCGGTGTACTCGCGGCGAAAAATGCCGCGCCGCTGAAGGATCGGCACTACGTGGTCGACGAACGCCGTCAGTCCGTCGGGTAGCCGGTCGATGTTCAGGTTGAATCCGTCGGCGGCGCGTTCACGGAACCACAGTTCCAGGTTGTCTGCGATGGATTCGGGTGAGCCCACCAGATACCGATGCCCGCCGGGATTGCGGGTCAACAGGTCGCGTACCGTCAGGTTCTCGTTCTGTGACTGTGCGACAAGAGCTTTGGCGAATGCAGGACTCACTGATCTGGCGGCGCGCGGAGCGTCGAGGACAGCGGCCGGAACCAGCTTGTCGAGGGCGAGCATCTCGGGGTCTGCGCCGATACGTTGAGCCAGTAGCTCGCGTTCGGAAACCACGTCGACATGGGCATCGATCTCGGCTTTACGGGCCAGCGCTTCGGTTTCCGTGCCGGCCGCCACCACGTACAAGCCGGGCAGAATCTTCAGGTCGTCCGCGGATCGGCCGTTCTTGCGGGCGCGCCGTTTGGCGTCCCGGGCGAACTGACGTGCCGCCCGGACATCTTGCTGGACCGTGAAGATCGCATCAGCCCATCGACCGGCCATGGCGCGCAACTGCTCGGAGTCTCCGGCCTGAACGATGACCGGACGTCCCTGGGGCGTGGGCGGAAGCACGAACGGGCCGGTGACCGAGAAGAACTCTCCGGTGTGGTCGATCGGATGCACCTTGTCGGCGTCCAGATAGATGCCTGCCAGCGGATCGCGACGCATGGCGCCGGGTTCGAAGCTGTCCCACAAGGCGTGTACCACGCGTACGGCTTCCTGCGCCTTGCGGTAGCGGTCGTGTTGGCCGATCGCGGCCACCTGTGAATAGTTCGCCTGCGCGGCGGGATTCAGGCTTGTGACGATGTTCCAGCCGGCGCGTCCGCCACTGATGTGGTCCAGGCTCGCCACTTGGCGCGCGATCGTGAACGGCTCGGTGAACAGCGCGTTCACCGTGGCGATCAACCCGATGCGCTCAGTCGCCTGTGACAGCGCGGTGAACAACACGATCGGGTCGAATGCACGCCACGGCCGGCGGTAGGCCTCGCCCTCCAGGGCCAGGCTGTCGGCGAGGAACAGCGAGTCGAACAGGCCGCGCTCGGCGATGCCGGCGATCTCGCGATAGTGCGAGATATCGACGGGGTCGATGACGTCGGTCTGTGAACGCCAGGCGTGGTCGTGGCGACCGGTGGCCAGCAGGTTGAGATTGAGATGAAGATGTCCGGGTTCGGTCATCGGGTGAGGAGGTCTGTCATGCGGCCGCACAGCTTCATGAGGCCAGAGCCAACTGGGCGAGACGACGGCCGGGCACCGCGTCGATGAGGGCCCGGGTGTAGGACGAGGTGGGCGATGAGAACACGGTCGCGGTATCACCGCTCTCCACCACCTGGCCCGACTTCAATACGACGACGCGGTGCGACAACCGCTGCACCACCGACAGGTCGTGCGAGATGAACAGGTAGGTGAGCCCGAGTCCGTCCTGCAGTTCGAGCAACAGACTCAGGATCTGGTCCTGCGTCACGACATCGAGTGCCGACAGTGGTTCGTCGAGCAGGATGATCTCCGGTTGCACCACCAGCGCCCGGGCGATCGCCACCCGTTGACGTTCGCCACCGGAGAGTTCAGCGGTGCGCCGGTCGAGTTTCTCGCGGGTGAGGTTGACGTTGTCGAGCGCCTCGGCGACCCGCTGCACGCGGCTATCGCTGTCGCCCAGATGGTAGGAATGCAAGGGGCTTTCGAGGATCTGGCGCACCGTCCAGCGCGGGTCCAATGCGGAATCGGGGTTCTGGTAGACGAATTGGATGTTCTTCCAGTGTGCCCGCCGTGCCCGATGATCGAGTCTGGTCACATCGCGACCGAGCACCTCGATCGATCCGCGGGTGGGCCTGGTCAGGCCGATGATCAACTTGGCGGTCGTAGACTTGCCCGATCCCGATTCGCCGACCAGTGCCACGGTCTCGCCACGCCGGACCACCAGGCTCACGTCGTCGACCGCGGTGTGCCGATTACGGCGGCTGATCCGGAAATCCTTGGACACGTCGGTGACGCGGATGACCTCCTCTGCCTCCGACCGGGCGGGTGCCACGGGTGGGCGCGACACGGTCGAGACACGGCGCATCAGGATGGCCGTGTAGTCCGACTCGGGCCGGCTGATGATGTCGTCGACCGGGGCATCCTCGACGATTGTGCCGTTGCGCATCACCACCACTCGCGACGCGTGATCGGTGGCGACACCGATGTCGTGGGTGACGAACAGGACAGTGGTGCCGTGTTCGGCCACCAGACGGTCGAACACCCGCAGGATCTGACTCTGCACCGTCACGTCGAGGGCCGAGGTCGGCTCGTCAGCGACGAGCAGTTCGGGGTTGAGCCCGAACGCGATCGCGATGAGCACCCGTTGGCGCATGCCACCCGAGAGTTCCCCTGGGTACTGGTTCAGGCGGCGCTCGGGATGATCGATCTCCACCTGCTCGAGCAACTCGATGCAGCGCTGCCTGCGCTCGCGTCTGCTGAGTTTCTCGCCCTTGAGGTCGAAGATCTCGCCGATCTGGGATCCGATGGTGCGCACCGGGTTCAGTGAGGCACCAGGGTCTTGGGGAACCAATCCCACGGCGGTGCCCCTGATGCGACTCCACTCACGTTCGTTCAGTCCGAGGGTGCTGCTGCCGCGGAGAGCGAGCCTTGCGGCGCTCACCGTCGCTGTGGCGGGCAGCAATCCGATCACGGTGTTGGCCAGTGTTGTCTTGCCTGAACCCGATTCGCCGACCACGGCGACGAACTCACCCGCGGACAGGCTCAGGCCGATGTGGTCCAGGGCGATCTTGGGCTTGGCGGTAGCGGTATCGCCCGGATACGTCACGGTGAGGTCGGACAATTCGAGCAGGGGTTCGGACATGTCGGATGCTCCTGGTCAGATGTTGTTGGACTTCAGGACGCGTCTGCTGATCACGCCGAGAGCGACGATGACGACGAGGATGACCGCGCCGGGCAGGGAGGTCAGCCACCAGGCGGTGGCGAGGTAGCTGCGTCCCTCGGCGACCAGCAGGCCCCACTCCGGTGTGGGCGGCGGGGCGCTGTACCCGAGGTAGCCAAGCGCCGAGATCGCGAGAATCGCGGCACTCAGGTCGATGACGGCCAGAGCCACCACCGCACCGACGGCGTTGGGGACGATGTGGCGCCGGATCACCGACCATCGGCTCTCGCCCGACAGGAACGCCGCTTCCACGTAGTCGAGTGCTCGCACCCGCATCACTTCGGCGCGAAACACCCTGGCAAATATGGCGATCGATCCGATGCCGACACCGATGCCCACCGACAGTGGGCCCGCGCCGTAGGCGGTGACGATCCACACCGACACCAGGAACCCGGGCAGCGCCAACAGCACGTCGCTGAACCGCATTCCGACGGCGTCGGCGAACGGCCCTGCGACACCGGCGATGATGCCGACAATGCTGCCGACGGCCAGACCGACGGTCACCGCCAGGCCCGCGGTGAGGATCGTGTGCGAGGTGCCATAGATGACGCGGGTCAGCACATCCCGGCCGAGATGGTCGGTGCCGAACCAGTGTGCCCAGCTGGGCGGCTGGAACTTCTCCAGGCGGTTGCCGTTGAGCGGGTCCTGGCTGGTGAACAGTCCAGGGACGATGGCCCATGCGGCGACTAGGACGAGTATCGCACCCGATACCCGCGCCGACCACGGCGCGGATGTGATCACCGAGATGGACTTGGCCCACACGGCTTTCGGCTGGAGGACATGTTGGGGAGATGAGACATCGGCGGTCACGCGAACCTACCCAACCGGGTGTTGAAACCCTGTCGCTGCGATTTGGTGACGCGGGGGTCGAGGATCGGGTAGATCAGGTCCACCAGGAGGTTGACCCCGACGATGACGAAGGTGGTGAGCAGCACGAGGCCCTGAATCAGGGAAATGTCCTGGTTGGACACCGCCTGAAGCAGCACCGTGCCCAAACCGGACCGCGAGAACACGGTCTCGGTGACAACCGAACCGCCCAGTAGTGCGCCAATGGTGGTCGCCGTGACCGTCAGTGCGGGACCGGCCGCGTTCTTCAACACGTGTTTGCGGATCACCCAGGTCGGGCTGCCGCCCTTGGCGCGCGCGGTGTTGATGTGTGGAAGGGCAAGCGTGGCTTCGGCATTCTTCAGCAACACCTGGGCGATCGGTGCTGATATCGGCACCGCGAGCACCACCGCGGGAACCAGCAGCGAGGCCATGGACCCATCCGGGAACAACGAGAACAAGCCGAGCTGAACCGAGAAGATCTGCAGGATGACGAGCCCCAGCCAGAATGTCGGAACAGCACTGAACAGTGGGGGGATGCTGCGGATGAAGGTCCGGAGCCAGTCGAACCGGGTGGTCGAGGACAACAGCAGAATCCCCAGCGCGAAACCGAGCGCCAGCACTGTCGCCGTCGCGGCCAGCTTGAGCGTCTCGCCGATCACGCCGCCGATCCGGTCGGTGACCGACTGCCCGCTGGACAGTGAGAACCCGAACTGGCCGTGCAGCAGCTGACCGAGCTGCGAGAAGTACTGTACGTAGACCGGCCGGTCGTAGCCGTAGAACTCCTTGACCTGCGCGACGATGTCCGGGTTGAAGTAGCCGTCGCCTTTCGCGACGAAGATCGACACCGGGTCGGTGGGCAGGATGCTGACACCCCAGAAGATCACGGTGAAAGCCAGCAGTAGTACCAGGAGCGACTGGCCGATGCGAGCGGCGGCGTATTTGATCATGGCTGGGTATCCCTGTGCGGTCAGTTCTTCCAGGCGCTCTGGAACAGCGGCTCGGTGTAGTTGGTGAACTCGACGTGCACGTTCGGCGCGGCGGCGTGCACCTGCACCTCGTCCCAAAGGATCAATGCCAGCTGGTCGTCGATGACCTTCTTCTGGATCCGCGCGACGGCATCTTTGACCTGGGCCGGATCGGTCGCCCGAAGCTCCGCCTTGGACAGGGAGATCAGTTCGTCGTTCTTGGCGAACGTCAAGTTGCCGTTGTCGCGCCCGAACAACAGGCCCAGGCCGTTGTTGTATCCGGTGCGGGTGCCCAGCAGGGGCGTCGATCCGTCGGCGTTGGCGGCGTTGAACAACGTGGTGTCACCGGCCCGGTTTTGTAGTGCGACACCGAGTTTCCGCCAGCCTGATTCGATGAACTCGAACGCCGGCCGGAACACCACACTCTGGTTGGATGCGGCGAGAGTGAGGTTGAGCTTCTTGCCGTCCTTTTCGCGGATGCCGTCGTTGCCGACCTTCCAGCCGGCCTCGTCGAGCAGGCTCTCCGCTTTCACAGGGTCGTAGCCGAGATCGGCGCTTTCGTTCGAGAACAGCGGGTCATCGTGTCCGAGAACGGAATCGGCGGCCTGGTAGCTGGGCGACAGCACGGTGTCGACCACGGCTTGGCGGTCGATGCCCAGTTGCAGGGCACGGCGCACCCGCTGGTCACTGACCAGATCGTTGTTGATCCTGAAGCCGACGATATTGGCGGTCAGCACCGGTGCTGCGACGGGGATCACCTGGAAGCCACCCTGATTCAGGGCCGGTTCGTCGGTCGGCTGGATACCGCGGGCCAGGTCGACCTGTTTGGACTGCACAGCGCCGGCCCGCAGACCGGGCTCGCCGATGACCCGTACCACGAGCTTGTCGAGGTAGGCCGCGCCCTGGTTGGGTGAGGTTGTCGGTGGCCAGGCGTAGTCCGGGCGCTTCTTGAGGACCACTTCCTGGTCGGGGATCTGGGACTCGTAGATGAAAGGCCCTGAGCCGACGACGTTCTCGATCTTGGCCTGACCGTCGTAGTCGAGGGCCAACGTCTTCAATCCGCGGATCGCGGCCCGGCCGTTGGCCGCGACCCGGTAGAAGTTGCTGTTGGGTTCGTTGAGGAAAACAGTGACGGTGTTGCCGTTCACCGCGCTGTGGTCGTAGCCGACGAAATCGCTGAACGGCGGGATCTTCTTGCTCGGATCCCCCTTGCCGAGCTGGTCGAAATTTGCCTTCACCACGTCTGCGGTCAACGGTGTGCCGTCACTGAAGGTGACGCCGTCGCGGATCGTGAAGGTGTACTGCGTCGCGTCCCCGTTGCGGGAGAACTGACTCGCCAGCCAACCGTGCACCTCGCCGGTCTTGGGATCGAGATAGACGAGCCGGTCGACCACCTGGAACAGCAGGTTGGCCGTCGTGTAGTTGGTGCTCAGCGCATCTGTGACGAACTGGACGTCGGAGAAGGTGAGCGTTCCGCCGGGAGTGGGCTCACCGGTGGGGCCTGAACTCGCCGCGTGTTGCTGGTTTGAGGCGCAGCCGGCCAGTAGGGCCACCAGCGTGGCACCGGCGATCAGTTTGAACCTTCGGCGCATGGGCATCCTTCGCTGTGTGGACCGCGGTGACGATCGGTTGGATTGAGGCGAAACGGAATTCGCGGGACTGCGGACCGGGTACCGGCTGCTCATCCGGAGACGTTCGTGGTCGTCGCAGCGCGTCCACGGTCATAGTTCGACTTCGGGATAGCCCCGTTCAGAATGAAGTCCCCGATGATTCTCGGTTTGTAGACGACCGGATTGTGGGAGGCCAGGGTTCGTGCAGTGCGCCAATGCCGGTCCAGGCTCGTTCCCTCGCGGATGGTCGATGCTCCGCCGGCGTTGAAGATCCGGGCACCCGCGTCGAGCACCGCCTCGATGATCGAGACCTGTGCCGCCGACACGTCGATGAAGTTCCGCACATAGTCCTCTTCTGCATCCAGCCCGGCCGCGGCAACCTGGTTGGCGCGTTCCAGGCTCGCGGCGACCGAGGCCAGCAGCGCATCGGCGGTCTGCGCTTGCCGGTAGAGGTGGCCGAGAACGGCAAGCACCTCGGGGTCGTCGGTGGGGTGTTCCGACAGCGCATGCAGGTTGGTGCGGACGCGTGACCTGACCAGCTCAGCCGCGTCGTCGACGACATTGCGTGCGATGCCGGCGAGGTTGGCCAGATGCACGAGCTGCACGAACGCCTGAATGGAGCGCAGATTCTCCTTGGAACGGCCCAGATCACCGTTGTCCTGAACGGGCACCGTGTCGAAATGCGTCGTTCCACTGCCGGTGAGGCGCTGTCCGATCCCGTCCCAGTCGTCGTCGTGGGTGACGCCGGTGTCGCGGGCCGCCACGATCGCGAAGGTGACCTTGCCGTCATTGGCGGCGTCGCCGGGGTCGTCCACGGTCGCCGCGACGCGGATGTAGTCGGCGTAGAGGGCTCCGGTCGAGTAGTACTTCACTCCGGAGATCACCGGGCGGCCGCCGACCCGGTGCAGACGGGTCGTGGGCAGGAAGTCTGGGCTGTCGGCCGCGGGTTCGGATTGCGCATTGCCGAAGATCGCACCGTTGGCGATGCGGCGTAGCCAGTGGGTGCGGAGTTCGGCCGACGGGGACTGCCGGAGAATCTCGACCGTGGTGAAATGGCCGCGCAGAATCTGCGGCACGTTGGAATCAGCCTGGCCCGCCTCGGCGAGCAACTCGAACAGCGTCGGTAGGTCGACGCCGAACCCGCCGTGCTCGACCGGAACCCGCAACCGCCCGAAACCGGCCGCGGCGAGCGCCTGAATCTCCTCGTGGACCGATTCATGCGTCTGATGGCGCTCGCCGGCCTTGCTCGCCAATTGATCGAAGATCCGGCGGAACTGGGCCAGACTGGACTGAAATGCTGCGGACACAAGTCCCTTTCGGTGGTCTGCTGGTGGCGGGTCAGGCGACGACGGATGCGCCCGTTGCGGGCCGGGGATCGCGCAATCCGAGTCGTTCGCGGATCGTGGAGCCGTCGTAGGCGGTGGGAAAGGCGCCCGATACCTGTAAGAGCGGGATGACGTCGCGATTGAACTCGGAGATGCCCTCCGGCAGCACCGGGATATGGATGTTGAAGCCGTCGACGGCGCCCTCGCTCCACCACTCGAGAATGGTTGCCGCCACCTCTTCGGGAGTACCGATCGCCAGCCGGTGCCCGCCCTCGACCCGCCGCACCAATTGTCGTGGGGTGACCTCTTCGGCGGCGGTCAGCTCTGCGAACGACCGTACGAAGCCCACGGGCCGGGACTGATCTTCGGTGTAGGAGAACAAATTCGGATCCAGCGGTCGGTCCGGATCGAGCCGGTCCGGGATGTCGAACAGCGCTGCGCGCTTGAAGAAGTCCGCGATCAACCCGTCCTCTCCGTTGAATCCGTGGAGGGCTTCGTGCTTGCGGTAGGCCTCCTCGCGGGTGTCGCCGACGATCACGGTCAGGCCGGGCATCAGGCGGATCTCATCGGGACCCCGGCCGTGGTAGGCGGCCCGGGCGCGCAACTGAGCCTGGTAATCGAACGCCGCTTGTTTGTGCAGCAGCGACGCGTAGACGATGTCGGCGTGCTTGGCCGCGAGATCGACTCCGGCCTGTGATGCCCCGGCCTGTGAGATCACCGGGTGGCCCTGGGGCCCGATCGGCACATTCAACGGGCCCGCCACGTCGAAGAACTCGCCGTGATGGTCGATGCGGCGGGCCGTCGTCTCATTCCACACCGAATCGGTCGGTGCCGCGCCCTGCGGGGTATCCCAACTGAGCCAGAGCGCTTTGACCACCTCAAGGAATTCGTCGGCCCGGCGGTATCGCTCGGCCCGCGGCGGCAGTGGGGCTGCCGAGAAGTTGGCCGCGATGTCGGGATTGAAGCTCGACACCACATTCCAGATCACCCGCCCGCCGGAGATGTGGTCCAGGGTCGCGAGGCGGCGCGCGAGGTTGTACGGGGAGTTGTAGGACGATGAGGCGGTGAGCAGGAACCCGATGTCGGGCACCGCCGCGGCGATCGCCGAGAACAACACCGTCGGGTCGAAGCTGTGCAGCGGACGCGCGGAATTGTCCCGCTGTAACGCGGGGTGATCGGAGACGAAGACGATGTCGAAGACACCGTCGTGCGCCAACTGGGCCGAGCGCAGATAGTGATCCCAATCGCTGAACCGGTTCCACCTCGTCCCGGGCCAGGTCCAGGACCGGGCGGCGGATCCGGTGCTGTTGACGGCGACGCTCAGGAACAATCGCCGGTAGTCGGACGTGGTCACGATCCGAGTGTCTCGGGCTGCCCGACACCGAACAACGTGGTGGGGCTACGCGAACCGTTGACAACAACTTAAGAGTCGGTGAGGCGCCCGCTTGTCCCGGAATGTATGTCGTGATCGGGTGGTTGGTAAACACGGACTCATCAAGACAGGCAAGGAACTGTTGACATGGCAGATGCTATTGACTTCGACGAGATGAACCGCGCCGTGATCCGTGAGTTCCACGAATCCGGCGGCAAGGCAGGCGGCGTGTTCGAGGGCAAGCCTCTCGTGCTGGTCCACCACACCGGCGCCAAGTCCGGAACTGAACGGATCGCGCCTCTCGTACCGTTGCTGGATGGCGACCGAATCTTCATTTTTGCCAGCAAGGGCGGTGCCGACACGAACCCGGACTGGTACCACAACCTGGTGGCCCATCCCGATACCGTCGTCGAACTCGGGACCGAGAGCTTCCCTGTGACCGCTCGGGTGCTCGCCGGGGCAGAGCGCGACGACGTCTATGCCAAGCAGTCGGCGGTGCAACCCCAGTTCGGTGAGTATCAACGCAAGACGAAACGCCTTATCCCGGTCATCGAGTTGGAGCGCTGAGCTACTGAGGAGCTGAGCCGGCACGTCTTCTTGCAACACGTGTCCGGCGTCGTCGATCCAGTGAAACTCGGCTTGCGAAATCTGGTCTCAGGTCATTGCGGCCGCGCAGGATGTCGAGCCTATGACGTCATCTGCGCGAGTTGGCTGCGCAGCCGGTGTCCGGGGGCGGCGTCGAGCAGAGCGCGCGGGTGTACTCCGAACCCGGCTCGGCAAAGATCCTTTCAGTGGGCCCTGTTTCGACGACGCTGCCGCGTCGCATCACCGCGACATGATCGGAGATCGAGCGCACCAGATCGAGGTCGTGTGAGATGAACAGGTACGTCAGTTCGAGCTCGCGCTGGACCTCGTGCAGCAGGCCGAGAATGCGGCGCTGGGTTACGACATCAAGTGCGGACAGCGCTTCGTCGAGCACCACGATGGGAGATCGAGGAGCCAGTGCCCGGGCGATCGCCACCCGTTGCTGCTGGCCGCCGGACAGCTCGCGAGGTTTACGGGTGGCGAAGGAACCGGGCAGCCCCACCTGATCGAGCAGCTCGGTGACCCGCCGCCGGCGGTCAGTGCGATCGCCCAGCCCGAACGATCGCAGCGGCTCGTCGACGATCTGTTCGACGGTGAGCCGCGGATCCAGCGCGACCTGTGGGTTCTGTTGTACCAGCTGGATTTTCCGCCATACGTCACGTTTGGCCTGCCGCCGCAGCCCGGTGACCTCCGTGCCCTCGATGGACACCTCGCCAGCGTCCGGGCGGGTGAGGCCCAGGATCAACCGGGCCGTCGTGGATTTTCCCGATCCGGACTCGCCGACCAGCGCGAAGGTGCTGTTGCGGGTGAGGGTGAAGGTGACGTCGTCGACGGCCTTGAAGTGCCCATTGGGTCCGTGGGCGAAGACCTTGGTCAGACCCACCACTTCGACGACGGGATCCGCAGGCGCGGCAGGAGCGCGGGAGCCCGGTGCACCGCTGTCGCCGAGACCGAAGGCGCTGCTGATGAGTTGGCGGGTGTAATCGTGCTCCGGCCGCAACACCAGGTCATCGATCGGTCCGTTGTCGAGTACCTCGCCGTTGCGCATCACGATCGCCCTGGTGGCGTGATCAGAGGCCACCGCCAGGTTGTGTGTCACGAACAGGACGGCCACTCCCGTCTGCCCGGTGAGCCGGTCGAAGACCTCGAGCACCTGCTTCTGCACGGTGACGTCGAGGGCAGAGGTGGGTTCGTCGGCGATCAGCAGCGTTGGGTGCAGCCCGAACGCGATGGCGATGAGTACCCGTTGCTTCATGCCCCCCGACAGTTCATGGGGGTACTGGCGCAGGCGCTGCTCGGGGTGGTCGATGCCGACCACGTCGAGTAGCTCGACCGCTTTGGCCCGTAATTCATCCCGCGACAACCGCTTTCCACCGGGATGCAGCCGGAAGACCTCCGTGAGCTGGCGGCCGATCGGCTGTACGGGATCCAGCGATGTGGCCGGATCCTGGGGGACCAGCGCCACCACCTTACCCCGGAGCTTGACCACCTCCCGTTCGCTCAGTGTGGTGAGCTCATGTCCGGCAACCCGGATGGATCCGCTGTCGATCCGCGCACTGTCGGGCAGCAGTCCGATCGCCGCCTTGCTCAAAGTCGATTTGCCCGAACCGGATTCACCGATCACCGCGACGACTTCGCCGGGCCGGATGGTGAGGTTGACGCCGCGCACCGCGGCCTGGGCGCCTCCGCGATACGAGATTGTCAGGTTCTGGATCTCGAGCACCGGTGGTGTGGTGGACGGGGCGGTGTCCTCGGGGGCGGTCGGCAGGGTGGTGGTCATCGAACACTCCTCGTCAGATCCTGAAGCGGCGCTGTAGCAGTCGGCCGGCGCGGGACACCGCCAGCACCGCGATCAAGACGACGATCCCGGGCAGGGTCGTCAGCCACCAGGCGTTGGCCAGGTAGTCCCGGCCCTCCGAGAGCAGGGTGCCCCACTCCGGTGTGGGCGGTGGCGCGCCGTAACCCAGGAACCCCAGGCCGGCGATGTTGAGAATCGTCGCCCCGAGTTCGGTCGGGATCAGGGCCACTATGGGTCCGGCCGAGTTGGGCAGGACATGACGGAACAGCACTGCTGCCGGACTTGCCCCGGAAACCCGTGCGGCGTCGATGTATTCGAGTTGGACCACACGCAGTGCCTCCCCGCGGGCCACCCGCGCGAAAGGAGCCACGGCGGCGATACCGACACCGATGGCGACGTGGGTGGTCCCGGGACCGAACGCCGCGACGATGCACAGCGCCAGCAGGAATCCCGGCAGTGCCAGCAGGACGTCGACCAGTCGCATGATGACCGCGTCGACGGCTCCACGAAGCACTCCTGCGGTCACGCCGAGGAGCGTGCCGACGACGAGCCCGATCGAGGTGCCGATCACGGCGCCGTACACCGTGTTGCGGGTGCCGTGCACAACGCGGGTGAACGTGTCCCTACCCGCCCGGTCGGTGCCGAACCAGTGGTCGAGGCTCGGTGGCAGGAACCTCTGGGCGCCCTCACCGATGAGCGGGTCGTGGCTGGTGAACCACGAGGGGAAGATCGTCCAGAGCGCAACGGACACGAGCACCAGGACGGCCAGGGCGGTGGCAACAGCACTGGGACTGAACCGGACCCGGTCACGGGTCGCCGGCTGCGGCACCGGTGGGGTGAGCGTGCTCGTCATGATCGTGCCCCGCCGGTGCTCAGCAGAATCCGCCGGTCCAGCGCGGGGTAGAGCAGGTCGATCAGCAGGTTCACCACGACGTAGACCCCGGCGATGATCAGGATGAAGCCCTGAACCAGCGATACA
Organism: Mycolicibacterium nivoides; assembly: GCF_003855255.1. Taxonomy (NCBI): domain Bacteria; kingdom Bacillati; phylum Actinomycetota; class Actinomycetes; order Mycobacteriales; family Mycobacteriaceae; genus Mycobacterium; species Mycolicibacterium nivoides. The sequence continues at coordinate 775,850 of NZ_CP034072.1, forward strand.
TCCTGTTGGGAGACCGCGGTCTGCAGTACGCGCCCGATTCCGGCTCGGGCGAACACGGTTTCGGTGACCACGGTGCCGCCCACCAGGGTGCCCAGCACTGTGCCCGCCACCGTCAACCCGGGACCCGCGGCGTTACGGACCACATGTCGCCAGAACACCCAGTGCTTGCCTGCACCCTTGGCGCGCACTACGTCGATGAAGTCGCTTTCCAGCACGGTGTCCACGCTTTTGAGCAACACCTGTGCCATCGCGGCCGACAGCGGCAGCCCCAGCACCAGGGAGGGCACCAGAATCGACCAGAATGTGCCGTCCGGGAATGCCGAGATCCAGCCGAGCCGGAACGACAGGACGTTCAGCACCACGATGCCCACCCAGAACACCGGCGCGGCGGCGAACAGCGGCGGCAGAACCACGACCGATGAACGCAACCAGCGCCGGTTCGCCAGCGTCGCGGTGGACACGATCGTCCCGGCGATGAGCACGGCGACGACGAACGCGGTGAACGCCAGTCGCAACGTGGGCAGTGCGGCGTCGCCGATCGCCTGTGTCACTGTCTGGCCGGTGCTCATCGAGTAACCGAGGCCTCCGCGTACAACCTGGCTCAATTCGATGAAGTACCGCTGCAGGACACCGTGGTCGTACCCGTAGTACAGCTTCATCTGCGCCACGGTCTGCGGGTCGATCACCCCGGTGTCGTCCGCGGCGAACATCTCGATCGGGTTGGACGGCAACAGGGTGATCGCGATGAATGTCAGGGTGTAGGCCAACCACAGCACGACCACGGCCTGCGTGACGCGGCCGGCGAGATACCGGACGAGCCGGCGCGACCCGGGAGTGCCCCAGCCGGCCGGCGTGAATGCCGTCCGAACGTCAGGAATCGCCGTCATCCGGCTTTCCAGGCGTTGTAGAAGTCCGGATACGTCTGTGTCTGGAACGTCACGTGCACCTTGGGCGAGGCCCCGAATGTCTGCGCCTCTTCGAAGTACGCGATGACGTAGGACCCCTTGATCAGCGCCTTCTGTTGTTCGGCCTGAACAGCTTTGAACTCGGCATCGTCGCGGGCCTCGAGTTCACGGGTGTAGAGCGCGGTGAGCTCCGGCGCAGATCCGAGCAATGCGACGTTGCCCTCACCGCCGAAACTCTGTCCGAGCGAGATGATCGACGTTCGGCTGACCATGATCGGGACATTGACATCGTTGTTCGCCGCGGCGGCGAACGACGGATCGTTGCGCACGTCCAGCACGATGCCGAGTTCCTTGCGCCACTGCTGCGCGATGTACTCCCACGCGGGCCCCAGCGCCACCTGCTGTGCGCTCTGCGGAACCGTCAGATGAAGCTGCTTGCCGCCCTTTTCGCGAATGCCGTCGGAACCCTGCTGCCAGCCCGACTGCTCCAACAGGCCGCGTGCCTTGTCCGGGTTGTAGGAGAATTCTCCGGCCACATCGATCACGTTGGCGTTGTTGACATTCAGGATCGAGATCGGTGGGGGATAGCTCGGAGTGAGCGCGTCGCGGGTCAGGCCCTCCCGGTCGATGCCGAGCACAAGCGCTCGGCGCACCAGGGGATCCTTGGTGAACTCGTTGTCCACCCGCAGGCCCGCGTAGTTCGATGTGCCCAGCGGGGGACGGTAGAGCAGCAGCTGATAACCCGCGGCCTGGATCGTCGCCTCGTCGGACGGCTGTATTCCACGGGCGACGTCCACCTGGTCGGAGGTCAGAGCACCGGTACGCAAACCGCTTTCGGGGAGGACCTTCCAGACGATCTCATCGAGATAGGCCTCGCCCTGATTCGGCGAACTGGCCGGTGCCCACCGATAGCCCGTCCGCCGCGTCAGGATGGCGGACTGGTTGGGTACCTGGGACTTGAACACGAACGGGCCCGCACCAACGTGGTTTTCGGGTCGGCCGGCCTCTTCGAGCTCCAATCCGATGGTCTTCGCGCCGAGAATGGGGGAGTTCAGCCGGGTGGTGTCGACGAGGAATTGCTGGTTGGGTTTGGACAACACCACGGTCACGGTGTCGCCGTCGACTTCGACGTGGTCGTAGCCGCGGGAAATCTGCGGGTGCACCGGGATCCGCAGCTTCTCGTTACCTCGGCCGAAGAGCTCGTAGTTCTGGGCCACGATCTGCGGGGTCAGCTGGGTGCCGTCGCTGAAAGTGATGCCCTTGCGGATCTTGAAGCTGAACCGGGTGTTCTCGTCGTTCTTGGTCCACGATTCCGCGACCCACGGCTGCAGCTTCTTCTGGTACGGGTCGAAATAGAGCAGGAACACGTTGGTGTGGAAGGTCAGGTTTCCCGCGCTGTAGGTCCCGAGCTTCTGCGGTTGCCAGCTGGTCACCGATTCGGTGTCCGAAAAGGTCAGTGTCCCACCGCGAACTGGGTCGCCGGCCGGTCCCGCGGGTCCGGAAGCCACCCGATTCGGTTGCGCTCCGGGGCTGCACGCGGCAAGCAGGCCGGATCCGAGCATTACGGCGCCGAACCCAAGGAATGCGCGGCGATCGAGGAAGTTGGTCATATATGGGCTTTCTCGGTGTGACGACGACGGACGGACGCCTCCGGTGGGTCACCGGAAGCGGGCACCACAACATCGACTCGTCACGCTGGACAGTTTCGCGGCCGGTCGTCGGGTAACCAACGCTTTGGGGCTACGGGATTGGTTAAGGAGCGCTGAAGCGTTCCCGTAGTGGTCCGGTGTTGTTCCGCAGCGCATGGGCGGACAGCCTGATTGGGCGACCTGGGCGACGAAGGGACATGGCGGATGGCGGAACTGTTGCTGAACTCGGTGATTCGCGCGATCGGATTCACGCAGGGCGGATGGCGTCATCCCGACGCGACGCCGCAACGGGCGCTGGACCTGAGCTATTACCAGGAGTACGCCCGCACCTCGGAGCGGGGTCTGTTCGACGGTCTGTTCGTGGCGAACACCCCGGCCGCCAGGAGCAATGACTGGACGACGTTGTTCTCACCGCTGGAACCCGTCGCGCTGTTGTCGGCGCTGGCGCCGACCACGCACCACATCGGTTTGATCGCGACCCTCTCGTCGACGTTCAACCACCCCTACAATGTCGCCCGGCAGATCGCGACCCTGGACCACCTCAGCGGCGGGCGCGCCGGCGTCAACATCGTCACCTCCGGATCATTGGACGCGGCACGCAATTTCGGCTACGACGCGCTTCCGGAACATGGTGAGCGGTACGAGCGAGCCCACGAGTTCCTCGACGTTCTTCATCAGCTCTGGGACAGCTGGGATGCCGATGCGTTGATCGTCGACAAGGTCGCAGGGGTGCAGTCGAAACCTGGCAGTGTCCGCCCGATCGGATACCGGGGCAGGCACTTCGCGGTTCACGGCGCTTTGGATGTCCCCCGGGCCCCGCAGGACCGGCCCCTGGTATTCCAGTCCGGTTCCTCGGCACCGGGGCGTCGCCTGGCAGCGGCCTACGCCGACGCTGTCTATACCGCACAACGAACGATCCCGGAGTCCAAAGCGTTCCGCGACGATCTGCATCGCACCCAGAAGCAGTTGGGCCGCACCGGACCGCTCGTGAAGGTGCTGCCCGGGCTCATCCCCATCGTGGCCGGTACCGACGCCGAGGCACACGCGCTGCACGACGAGATCAGCGCGTTGAATCCGCCGGAGCGTTCCGTCGGAATCCTCGAGGAGCGGTTGAAGGTCGATCTGACCGGCGTCGAATTCGACGAGCCGTTCCCGGTGGTGCGGCTTCCACCGGTTCAGAGCCTGGCGGGCGAGCGCAGCTTCCACGAGATCGTGCGCAGCCACGCAGACGCGGGCGCAACCTTGCGGGATATCCTGCGGATCACCGACTCGGGCAACGGCCACCTACGCTTCGTCGGGTCGCCCGAGCGCGTTGCCGACGAGATCGAACAATGGTTCACCGCAGGTGCGGTCGACGGGTTCAACATCAACCCCGCGATCACGCCGACCGGTCTCACCGACTTCATCGATCAGGTGATCCCGCTGCTGCAGGCCAAAGGGATCTACAAACGCGAATACGCCGGCGCCGGGTCCCGGGCGGCGTTCGCGTGAGGCGCTACGGCTTGAGGCGGGCCCCGGTCCGGAACTTGTATGCCAGGAACACCCCGACGGCGATGGCGGCGACGATGACGGCGAGCAGGGCCGTCGGCGCCGGGATGTCGGCCGTACCCAGCATGCCGTGGCGCATCGCCTGCACCGCGTAGAACACCGGATTGAGGTAGCTCAGCGCCCGCCAGGTCATTGCCAGATCGTGAACGGAGTAGAACACACCACCCAGGAAGCACAGCGGCTGCACGATCAGCACCTGGATCGCCGCGACATGTTCCTGGGTCTGGTTGTACATCCCGGCGACCATCCCGGCCTGCGCGGCGAAGATCAGCACCGCAGCGAAGGCGATGATCGCGTATCCGGGCCTGGCGATGTGAGAACCCGTCAACGGCATGGCGATGAGCAGGATCGCCGACGAGATCAGTATCCCGCGCACGATCGACCCGAGCACCAGGGCGAGGTTGACCTCCCACCAGCGCAGTGGACTGGCGAGGACGGCATTGATGAATCGGTCTTTACGGGCTTCGAACAGCGACGCGGACCCTTGGATGTAGCCGGCCGTGACCACCGCGAGCACCACGAGCCCCGGAAGGATGAACTGGTCGTAGGGGACCCCGCGGACCGGCGAGACGCGGCTGCCCAACGCCAGCCCGAAGACGAAGACGAAGAGCAGCGCCGCGAGGACCTGACCGGCGACGGTGTAATACCAGACTTTCAGGTAGCGGACGATCTCGCGCTGCAGCAGCCACATGAACGCCGGTCGCTGGGGCCGATAAGGACGATCGTAGGGCGTCAGCGGTGCTGAGGTCAGCCAGCTTTCACTCACTGAGCACCTCCGCCAGTGGCGCCGCCATCGCCCGGTTGTACACCTCGGTGAGGTCGGTGGCACCGAATTCGGCGCGCAGACCCGCGGCGGTGCCGCGCGATATCAGGCGACCCGCTCTGATCAGTGCCACTTCGTCGCACAGCGCCTCGGCCTCCTCCAGGTAGTGGGTGGTGAGCAGGATCGTGTGCCCGATCCGATGCAGATCGCGCATGTAACTCCACAGGTCCGAACGCAGTTCGACGTCGACGCCTGCGGTCGGCTCGTCGAGAATCAGCAGGCGCGGGCGGTGGATCAGCGCTCGCGCCACCAGCAGTCGGCGCTGCATGCCCCCGGACAACAAGAGCGGACGCCCGTGCGCCTTGTCTGCGAGGCCGAGCAGCTCGAGCAGGTCGTGTGCGCGCCGGGTGGCTTCGCGCCGGCCGAGACCGTAATAGCCGGCGTGATAGATGAGCACCTCGATGTTGGTCAGGAAGCGATCCAGGTTCACCTCCTGCTCGGCGAGGCCCACCAGTGCACGCGCGGTGCGAGAGTCGTTCGGGTGACCGAAGATCCGGATCTCACCCGATGTCGGGCGCAGCAGGTTGCAGGTCGCCGAGATGAGAGTGGATTTGCCCGCGCCGTTGGGCCCCAACAATCCGAAGAACGCGCCGTCGGGGATTTCCAGATCCAGGGCATGCAAGGCGGTGAACCCCGAACGGTATGTCTTGCGCAGGTTTCGGACATCGAGAGCAGGTGGCACACGAGCAAATTACCTCCATCGGCATGCTGAATAGTTAAGTCAGGGCGCCGCATTCCCGTAGCCAAAGCTGCTTGTTCACGGCCCGGCCCGGGTCGATACTCGGCCAATGACGACAGTCGCGACCGCCACGATCACCGCCGGGAACCTCCACGAATTGCTCACCGCAGGAGCTGAATACGCGCTCGTCGATGTGCGGGAGGCTGGGGTGACCGCTGCGCAGGGTTCGATCCTGCTTGCGGTCTCGATTCCCCTCAGTGTGCTGGAGCTGCGGGTACAGACGAGAATTCCGCGGGTGTCAACGCCGGTGGTCATTTACGACGGCGGTGAGGGGCAGCTCGCCGAGCGGGCGGCGGCTCGGCTGGTGGCACTGGGGTACAACGACGTTCGCGTCCTCGACGGTGGTTTGCTTGCGTGGGCCGACGCCGGATACAAGGTGCAGTCCGGCGGTGACCATGTCATCGGACAGGCCTTCGGGGAGTGGATCGAGGAGGTCTACGAAACCCCCCACATCACGGTCGGCGAGTTCCGCGACCGGGTCGCGGCCGGGGAGGACATCGTTCTGCTCGACAGCAGACCGATCGGCGAGTTCGAGAATCACAGCCTGCCGGGCGGAACCTCCATCCCCGGAGCCGAACTCGTTTACCGGGCCGCAGAGGCGGTCAAGTCCCCCGATTCCCTGGTGGTGGTGAACTGCGCGGGGCGCACCCGCAGCATTCTCGGTGCCCAGGTGCTGATCAACGCCGGGTTGCCCAACCGGGTGGTCTCGCTCGAGGGCGGTACTCAATCCTGGGTGCTGGAGGGCCATGACCTCGACCACGGCAAGGCCGTGGCGGTTCCACTGCCCAGCGGTGACGCCCTCGCCTCGGCCAAAGCGGCGTCGGCCCGGTTCGCCGACCGCTTCGCGATCGTCCACATAGACAAGGCCACCCTGCAGCGGTTCCGCGACGAGGCCGATGTCAGGTCGTTGTACCTGCTGGACGTGCGCACGCCGCAGGAGTATGAGGCAGGTCATCTGGCGGGTTCACGCTCGGCTCCCAGTTGGGACGTCGCGCCGTGGACATTCCGGCATGTCGGCACCCACAACGCCCGCATCGTGCTGGTCGACAACGACACCGTCCGCGCGACTGTCGCCGCGTCGTGGATCACCCAGATCGGCTGGGGCGAGGTGTTCGTGCTGGACGATGCGTTCGATGGCGAGGAACTCGAAACCGGACCCATTCCAGCGCCTTTCGATGTCCCAGCCAACGGGTACCGCGTGACCGGCGCCGACGACCTGAACTCAGCCTTCGATGACGTCGTGGTGCTCGACCTGGCGGCCAGTCCCGCCTACCGCGCCGGCCACATTCCCGGTGCACAGTTCGTCATCCGGTCCCGTCTGGCTGCCACGGACATCCCCGGCACCGGACCGATCGTGCTGACGTCTGAGGATTCGGTGCTGGCCCGGTTCGCCGCAGCTGAGCTGTCCGCCGCCACGGACCGCCCGGTCCAGGTTCTCGACGGCGGCACGAAGTCCTGGACAGACTCCGGCCACGTGTTGGAAGCCGGGATCGAACACTGGCTGCACGAGCCCGACGACGTGGTGCCGTCGGGCTGGCGCGAAACAGATCCGGAGCGGCGCAAGGCCGGTTTCCGTCGCTACCTGGCGTGGGAGTTGGGGTTGGTGGCCGAACTGGCGCAGGACGACACCGTGCCGTTCAAGAAGTACGACTAGGGCGGGTGCAGCGAATGACCATCGATACCCGGATTGATTCCGCACCGGTTACTTTCGGCTCACCGGAGCTGAGTGACCTGATCGAGCAGATCGGTGACGGCGTCATCGACCGCGATGACCGTGGCGAGCCGCCCTTCGCCAAGTTCGACCTGATTCGCCGGGCCCGGCTCGGTGCACTGCGCCTTCCGGTCGCCTCCGGGGGTGGCGGTGCCACCCTGCGCGAGTTGTTCGAGGTGATCATCTCCCTCGGCGAGGCCGATCCGAATGTCGCACACAGCGTGCGCAACCATCTGGGGACCGTCGAGAATCTCATCCGGCGCCCACGCGCCGAGGACGCACGCTGGTTCGACCGCATCCGCAACGGCGACCTGTTCGGAATATCGGCGACCGAACTGGGCACCGCCCATGCCGGAAGTCCCGATTACCGGTACGCCACCGCGATCACCGAGACGCCGAACGGGCTGCGGTTGTCAGGGGAGAAGTTCTACAGCACAGGTAACCTGTATGCGGACTGGCTCGTAGTCGTGGCGAGCGACCAGCACGGTGACACCGTCCGGCTCATCGTCCCGGCCGACCGCCCCGGCGTCGTCATCGAGGATGACTGGGACGGCATCGGTCAACGGTTCACCGGCAGCGGGACAACACGATTCGTAGACGTCGCGGTGTCGGATGACGACTTCTTCGCGCCCGGCGGGTTCGGGGGCGACGTGCCCTACAAGGGCACCTTCCCGCAGCTGTATCTCACCGCCGTCATCGCCGGAATCCTGCGCCGCGTCGTTCGTGACGCCACCGAACTGGTGCGGGCCAAGCGGCGGACCTTCTATCACGCGGCGGCCGACAACCCGGTCGACGATCCCATCCTGCAGCAGAGCGTCGGCGTGCTCTCCAGTCAGGCGTTCGCCGCCGAAGCGCTCGTACTGTCGGCGGCGGAGGCGCTCGGGGCGGCCACCGAGGCACACGGCCGGCCCGACGAGGAAGAGGCGCTCTCGCTGGAGGCGACCCTGCGGGCGGCCAAGGCGAAAGTGGTGATCGACGAACTAGCGAACCGGGCGGCCTCGGAGTTGTTCGACGTCGGCGGCGGATCGACCGTCCGGCGCAGCGCCCACCTGGATCGCCACTGGCGCAACATTCGGACTCTCGCCGCGCACAATCCCAAGACATACAAGGCGAAAGCCATTGGCGCCCACGAGATCACCGGTGAGCCGCTCCCACGCGGTGGATTCTTCTGATGGCGCCGCGGCGCGAATACCTGAACCTGGTGCTGTTCGACCGGCCGAGCGGCTGGTCGGACAGACTCCAAGCCCACGGCTCGTCGCCGGGTTCGGCTTTCAGACGGATCGTCGACTTCGCGCAGCAGGCCGAGCACGCCAAGATCGATGCGTTTTTCAAGGCGGATTTCCTGGGGTTCGACAAGGACAACATCATCAACGATCCGAGCCTGCTCGGCGAACCGCTGGCGGTGACGGCGGCACTGGCCTCGGTGACCGAGCGGATCGGGCTGGTGGTCACGGCCTCGACGTCGTTCTTCGAGCCGTACAACGTGGCCCGCCAGATTGCCACGCTGCACAACGTCAGCGGGGGACGGGCCGGGTGGAACGCCGTCACCTCGTTCAACGGTGAAGTGAACTTCGGGCCGGCGACATTGCTTCCGCCTGCCGAACGCTACGCACGGGCAGCTGAGTTCATCGAAGTCGTCGTGAAGCTTTGGGAGAGTTGGGCTCCCGATGCGCTGTCATTCACGGATGGTCGTGCACCGACCGTGGATGCCGCCAGAATCCGCAACATCGACCACGTGGGACCGTACTACTCGGTCGAGCAGGCGCTCGACGTGTCTCGTCTCGTCGAGGACCTGCCTGTCGTGTTCCAGGCCGGAGCCTCCGAGGAGGGCATCCGATTCGCGGCGCGGTTCGGTGAAGCGGTGTTCGTCGCGACCCCGGACCTGGCCCACGCCCGGTCCTACTACGACACCATCAAGGGCTTGGTGGAGGCGGGTGGCCGCCACCCCGACGCACTCCGCGTGCTGCCCGGGATCCGTACCTACATCGCCGACACCGAGAAGGCGGCGCGCGACGAGTACCGGCAGGTGTTCGCCGAGCCCAATTTCTACGCCGACCGGCTCAAGTTCCTCGCACGCGAGGCGCCGTTCTTCGATTTCGCAGATCTGGACCTCGACGATGTCATTCCGGGCGAACGGATTCCGCCCCGGGAGACATTCGCCACCAGCCAGCGCCGGGTCAGCCGTGGTCTGCTGTTGCGCGATCTGGTCACCGAGGTGGAGAACATCACGCTGCGTCAGTTTCTCCAACGGATCCGGGGCAGTGGGCATCTGGATGTCATCGGCACACCCGAACAGGTGGCCGACGTGTTCGCCGAATGGTTCACCGTGCGTGCCTGCGACGGATTCACGCTGCACGGGGGCAACTCGTTTGACCGGCTCACCGATGAGGTAATCCCGCTACTCCGCGACAAAGGACTGGTCCGTCAGGAGTATGAGGGCGAGACCTTGCGGGAGAACCTCGGTCTGGAGCCCTACCATTTGACAGCCAGTCGAACGGGCTAGGGCCCGCGGGGTCACCGCCGGCCGGCACCCGGCACAAGGTTGGGGGGCAGGCCGCCGCCGGCGTAGACGTCGATCTGGTGGTGCGCGATCTCCCACGCCCTCTCCCAGGCGCCGGTTGTGCTCCCGGCGACATGCGGCGTCAGCAACACGCCAGGTGCCGACCACAGTGGATGACCCTGCGGTAGCGGCTCGGGGTCGGTGACATCGAGTGCCGCGCGCAGCCGGCCGGATCTCAGTTCCACCAGTAGGGCATCGGTGTCGACGGCGCTGCCTCGGCCCACGTTGACGATCAACGCCCCGTCGCGCAGGTTGGCCAGGAACGTGGAATCGATGACGTGGCGCGTGGATTCGTCCGCGGGCAGCATCGCGACCACCACGTCCGCGCCGGGCAGCAGCCGGTCGATGTCGTCAAACCCGTGGACGCCCGGCCTGGGTCGCCTGCCGACGAGTGTCACCTCGGCCTCGAACGGTGCGAGCCGCGACGCGAGGTTGACCGCCAGGTCGCCGGCTCCCAGCACGACGACCCGCTTGCCGATCAAGGTCTCGGTGTTTGTGGCCAGCCACACACCCCTGGATTGCTGTTCGTTGAACAGGTTCAGGTTCCGGTAGACGGCCAGGAGCACGGCCACCACCCATTCCGCCGACGAGCCACCGTGTGCTCCTCGCGCGTTGGACAGGATGACCCCGTCAGGTAGATACGGCAGCCACTGTTCGTATCCGGCGTTGAGGGTCTGCACGAGGCGCAGATCCGGCAAGTCGGCAAACCGTGAGCCCACGGCCGCCGCGGATTCGTAGCCGACCACCACCACGGTGGCGTCCAGATGCCCGGCCGGCCATGGTTGGCCGGGCTCGTAGCGGACCGCCTCGAGGTTCGTGGAGGTCTCCAGCGTCTTGACGCCGAGATCGTCTGGGACAAGGACTTTCACCGGCTCAACGCGGATTCTTCTCGCCGGCCTCGACGGCGACGGGCAACCTGTTCTCGGCCGGTGCCACCGGGCATGTTGCGTAGTCGGTGAACGAGCACGGCAGATTCGACGCCCGGTTGAAGTCGAGTGTCACCGTCCCGCCGCCATCGGGCGCGGCGATCGACAAGGACCTGGCGGCCGGATAAGTCGTCACTCCGCTGGTCGCGTCGGTGAACAGCACCTGTAACTCGCCGTCAGGACGGCCGAAGGCAACGAGTTGCAGCGCGGTTCCGTCCAATTCGAAGTCGATGGTGCCGACGGCGTTGTGGTGGTGCTCGAGGCCCTCCACGACCGCGCCGGTCGTGACCTTCTGCGGCCGCTCGTAGGGGGTGAACGTGCCCGTGACGCGCCAGTGCTCACCGGCTGGGTAGGCCGGAATTCCCTTGTATGCCTGAAGGTGTGGTGACTTTGGGTCGTGTACTCGCAGAGCCACGGAGCCGGTACGCCGAATGACCTCGATCCGCCGATCCCCATCGGCTACCAGGAGTCCCGGCGCACCCTCCACTGGTTCCAGACGTTCGGCCGTCCCCGACACTTCGAAGTATGCCGCGTCGGCGTCCGCTCGCCAACGCCCTGGTAGGTCGGCGATGGTATCGAATTCGTCTGTCAGCCAATATAATCCGGTTAGACTGACCCAGCCCAGTGGGTCCCCGTAATAACGTTCGCGGCCCTCGTGCCATTCATTCCAGGCTTGGCTGAACGCCGCGGCGTTCTCAATCGTGGTCATGGTGCGACTACTCCTTCCAACAGACTCTGTGCGGCCAGCGGCCGACTCGGAAACTTCTCGCGCAGGACCGGTGCGACGTCGGACTGAAACAGCTCAAGGCTGCGTCGTTTCTGGCCGACTGTCACACCGTCGGTGTCGGCGCTGAGATGGATCACCTCGTGGCCGAGTTGCTCGTGGTAACGCCCAACCTTGTCGATCACCTGCTCTGGGCTGCCGACCAATGCCGAGCTGCGGTCGACGAAGTCCTCGATCGACTCGAACACCACCGGAAGCCCGACCCGCCGGGCAAAGGCGAGGCGGGTTTCGAACGACGTCCGGTACTCCTCGATCGCCTGCTGCGACGTCGGTGCAATGTGGAAACCGGCAGTCCCGGCCCCTACCAACGCGTCCTCGGGTCGGTGGCCGTAGTACTCCCATTGCTGCCGGTAGTGCCGCACGAGGTCGGCATAGGGTTCGATCGGATACGTCACGTTGGCGGAGAAGATGGGATCTCGGTGGCGCGCCGCGAGGTCGACCGAATCCTTACTGGTTGCGCTGCCATGCCAGATGCGGATCCGCTTCTGCAGAGGTCTGGGGAGCGCCTTGGCGTCGACGAGGGCCGGCCGGAACCGACCGGACCACGTCACGTGGTCGTGGTTCCACAGCGCGCGGAACAACTCGTAGCCCTCCCGGTTGCGGTCCCACTGATCGGTGGTCGTGACCTGGAACAACTCGGCCTGCGCCGCGCCGTTGCCCTTTCCGATCATCAACTCGAGCCGCCCGCCGGACAGGTTGTCCAACGTCGAATAGTCCTCGAACGCGCGCACCGGGTCGAGCAGGCTCAACGTGGTCACCGCGGTGAACAACCCGATTCGCGAGGTGCGCGCCGCGATGTTGCTCAGCACCACCGGCGGGGAGGACGAGATGAACGGGTCCTCGTGACGCTCACCGACCGCGAACCCGTCGAAGCCAAGCTGCTCGGCGAGCTCGGCAGCTTCGACGACCTCACGCAGCCGGTCCGCGGGGCTCTTCTTCTGGCCCGTCGCAGGGTCGGGATGGTGCGCGACAAGGGTCAGCAGCAGGAACTTCATGATCGATCTTCGGCGAATCGGACGAACATGTGTGGTTCAACGCTCGTCGGCAGCGTCTTAGTTCGCAACGGTCAACCCGGGTGCCGGACGAATCGTCAAACCCATGGACGTCACCAGCCGGAATGGAGAGCCGGCAGGGTACTGCCTGTTCGAATCGGGCTGATGAGAACCGCTGATGCTGCGTGGGTCACTTGTTGGTCAAACCCCGCTGCCAGCGGGTGACACGCCATTCGATGCCGGTCATCACCGCGTTGACGACTACACCGATCAGGCCGAGTGCGAGTATCCCGGCGTACATCTGTGGGGTCTGGTAACGCAGGGCGGCGTTGTTGATGTAGATGCCGATGCCCTGTGCCCCGCCGACGAGTTCGGCGGCCACCAGTGCGGTGAACGCATTGGCCGAGGCCAGCCGGATACCCGGGAAGATCGCGGGGATCGCGGCAGGCAGGATGACATGGACGAAGGTGTACCAACGGCCCGCGCCGAGCGCGCGGGCCGAGTTCAGCAGTTGGCGTTCCACACCGCCGACCGCGCCGACCGCGTTGACGAAGATCGGCCAGAAGCACGCCCAGACGACGATCGCGATCTTGGACTCCTCGCCGATGCCCAAGAACACGACGAACACCGGCAGCAGCGCCAGCAGCGAGAGGTTCCGGAAGAACACCAGGACCGGTTCGGCGAGGGTCTGAAAGATCGTGAAGGATCCCACGACGATTCCGAGTGAGATCCCGGCCACGAGTGCGATCAGAAAGCCGATCAGGGCGCGCTGCACGCTGGGCCAGATCTCAGAGCTCAAGGTGCCGTCCAGCAGTCCGTCGGCGAACGCCTTGACCGTGTCCTGTGGCGTGGCCAGGTACATGTCGCTGACGTAGCCGGTCGCCACGACCAGCCACCAGATGACCAGGAACCCGGTCAGTCCGATCGCTCCGCCGAGGAACCTGCCGTACTTGGCGAGCCACGGACTGGGTATGTCGAGGTCGTCGTCGCGGTCCTCCACACCCGTGGGGTCATCCAGCGTGATGGCCAATTCGGACCTCCTCTTGAAGGATTCGCGCCACGTGCGCCCGGATATGGGCGAAGGCCTCCGAGTTCCGGACATCGCTGTCGCGGGGGTGCGGCAGATCGACATCGACGAGTGTCTTGACCGTGCCGGGGGCCTGGGTCATGACCGCGATCCGGTCGGACAGGAAGATGGCCTCATCGATCGAGTGGGTGACGAACAGGACCGTCTTCTTCGTATCGCCGGCCTCCCAGATCCGGAGCAGCTCGCCCTGCAGGAATTCACGGGTCTGCGCGTCCAGGGCAGCGAACGGCTCGTCGAACACCAGGATCTCGGGTTCGTAGGCGAGCACACGTGCGATCGCGACCCGTTGCCGCATGCCACCGGAGAGTTGATGGGGTAGCCGGTTCGCGGCAGCCTCCAGCCCCACGGTGCGCAGAACCGCCGCAGCGCGTTCGCGCCGCTGCGCTTTGGGCACCCCGCGGATCTTGAGGCCGGCTTCGACATTTTTCTGTGCGGTCAGCCACGGGAACAGCCCGTAACCTTGGAATACGACCCCGACGTTCTTGCTGACGCCGTCGACGGGCTCGCCGTCGATCGAAACGGTGCCCCTGTCGTAGGTATCCAGGCCCGCAAGGATGTTGAGGAACGTGGATTTGCCACAACCGCTCGGACCGAGCAGCGAAACGAACTCGCCGCCCTTGATCTTGAGATCGAATCCCGACAGCACCGTGGTGGCCCCTTGGGTCGATCGGGACCGAGGTTTGGGGTAGCGCTTGGTGATTCGACTCGCTTCGATCTTCCAGGACGGCTCGGTGAGCACGTTGTAGGTCATGTCAGCCGACTTTCACGCGGACGGATCACTTCTGGTCTTCGAGCCCTGCGATGTCGACCAGATGGGTCTTGAAGATGCCGGTGTTCTGCTCCCGGTCGAGGATCGTGGTGTTGTGATCCTGGGACTCCAGCAGATCGGCGGACTTCGCAAACGGATTGAAAGCGTTGGTGGCGATGTCTTCGGGCTTGAGGTCATCCGAGCCCGGCAGCGGATTGCCCACGTCCTTCACCAGGTCCCACCACAGCCGCAGACTCGCCTTGTCCAGCAGTGCGTTTGGCGCGTAGTGCCAGTTGGTGGTCTGCTCGACCGGATAGCCGGTGGTCTTGCCCGCGATCTCCGCGGATTCCCTGGGATGCGCGTTGGCCCAGTTCGCGGTCTTGGCGATGATACCGACGAACTCCCGTGCGGCCTTCGGGTGCTTCTGGAGCCAGGCATTGCTCGCGACAAACGGTGCCTGCCCGCCGAGCGGGCCCCATTCGTCATAGGAGGTGAAGGCCTGCGTGAACTTGTCGCGCTGACTCAGCAGCACACCTACGAGAGGGGGATGGAACACGCCGAGATCGACTTCGCCGCGTTCGATTGCGGGCGCGATGAGCTCGGGCTTGAGCTGCAGGAATTTGACCCGGTCCAGGTCCACGCCGTTCTTCTTCAGATAGCGCTTGATCACGAGGTCGGTGCAACTGTTGAAATCGGAAAGGCCAATTGTCTTGCCCTCGATCGCTTTCAGATTCTCCTTGGTGATATCGGACCGGGCCTTGGTGAAATAGGCCATATGGGGTTCGTTGGGCAGGTCGAGCATGCTCGACGCGATGGCCGTGAACTTGAAACCCTTGACCTTTCCGTCGATGTCGTTGTTGAACATGCCGGTTGCGATATCGATCGCCCCTTGGTCGAGTAACTGCACCGCGGGCACGGCGGTGGCGGGCCCGACGTATTCGGGACGGACCGAGGCATTCTTCCAGTAACCCAGTTCGTCGGCGATACGCACCAGCGACAGGGCGGTCGGCGAATTGGCGAAGCGGAACGTGACGACGCCGTCGTCACCCTTGTCGCTGCACCCGGACAGCAAGACCGGAGTGACCAGAGCAGCCAATCCGAGCGCAATCGACGATTTCCGGAAATGCCGCATACGGCTGGATGTCACCCTGTCCACCTTCTTCACGGATCGAGAATTCTGCCGATTCAATTGCGACGCTAAACTTCCCGGGAATTGCCGACCACCGATTAATTCAGCGTGAGCACAGCTGTGCCGGGATGTCCGGTCGTGACGGTGAATTGACGTGACGAGTGGAAAGGGTCCGCATGATCATCACTGCACAGCGATTCAGCTTCAAACCCGGTGTCGGCGAGGAAGACAAGTCCCGGGCGATCGCGGCGGTGGCCGCACTGGCGGACGCAGAACCGGTGGCGTTCGTGTTCGTCGGTCAGGATCTGGGTGATCCTGCCGACGGTTTCACCCATGGGTTCAGCATCGGGCTGGCCGATCTCGACGCGCTCGAACGCTATTTCGACGATCCGCTTCACGCCGCTGCCGACCGGGTCCTGCTGCCGCTGCTTCAGAAGACCGTCGGCAGCGGAGTATCCGACGACGGTGATCCTGAGTTGCGGAAGAAGATTGTCGAGCTGCATCAGCGCAGAGTCCAACGAGACCCTGAGTATCTTGCGCTCCTGAATGCGATCCCCGAGACGGCACTGCTCGACGAAACGCGCTGAGGGCGGTCAACTAGTAGTTGACCGTGCCCAGCAGTCCGCCGCCGGCGGCGACGGCGTCGCCGGTGATGCTGACGCTGCGCGGTGAGGCCAGGAATGCGACCACGTCCGCCACTTCAGCGGCCTCGACGACCCGGCCGATCGCGTTGTTGGCGATCTGCTTCTCGTACTCGGCGACGTCGAGTCCCGCGGCGTTTGCGGCGGCCTGGTATCGGGGTGTCTTGGTCTCGGTGCGGGTCTGGCCGGGGTGCACCACCGTGACATTGATCCCGTGTGGTCCGAGTTCGTCGGCGAGATTCTTCGTCAGCGCGGCCACACTGACGTTGCGGATACTGCGCACGATCGAATGTGTCTGGCGGTAGCCGAGGCCGCTGATGTTGATGATCCGGCCCCAGCCCTGTGCCGCCAGATGCGGTGCGACGGCCCGTGCGGTGCGCAGGTAGCCGACCACCTTGATGTTGACATCGGCCCAGAAATCTTCGTCACTGGTACCGGCCAGGCCGGGAAAGCCGGACCCCACAGACTGATTCGAGGCGTTGTTCACCAGGATGTCGACGCCGCCGAGTTCCTCGACGGCGCGGGCCACCAGCGCCTTGACCGATTCGTCATCGCCGGTGTCGGTGACCACCGGGATCGCCCGCCTGCCGCTGCGTTCGGCGACCTCGGCGGCGGCCTTCTCCAGCGTGTCCTGGGTGCGTGCGGCGAGTACCACGTCGACGCCTTCGGCGGCCAGGGCGTGTGCGATCGCCAGCCCGATGCCTTTGCTGCCACCGGTGATGATCGCGCGTTTGCCCGTCAGTTGTAGATCCACGTCCATTCTCCTTGTGTTGTTGGGTTTCGGTGTTTCACCACAGGGGCCGAGGCAGGCCCAGGTGGTCGCGCAGCGTGGTGCCCGTGTACTTGCGCCGGAACAGTCCGCGATCCTGCAGTAGCAGGAACCACCTCGTCGACGAACAGCGGCAGGCTTTCCTCGATGACGTCGAACATCAGGGTTGAAACCATCGACCGCTGAAGTGGCGAACCATGTTTCAAATGTGCCGGCCACTGTGCCGGGCGAAAGGACGCGTCGAACAGCCCTTGCCCGGCCAATTGCGCCAGGCGGATGTAGAACTCGCCGGTCGCGGTCGACCCGGGGTCGATGCCGTTGCGTCGCCAGGCAGACTTGTAGGTGCCGAGCCCAGGAGCGTTGAGCCCGAGGTGCAGTTCGCGGGTACTCAGAAGAACGCTCCGTTCGGAAGTGGCGCCCCGGTCAGTTCGTGCGCGCCTATGGCGCGGGCCTTGTAGGTCCTCGGGTTGTGTGCGGCCAACGTGCGGATGTTGCGCCAATGCCGGTCCAGGTGCGAACTGCGCCGTGCCGCAGTGCCACCGCCGACATCGAACAGGTCGCCCGCGGCGCGCAAGGCGAGTTCGTCGACGACGACCTTGGCCTTGGCCGCGCCCAGTGCCGCCCGCAGTGACAGGTCGGGCTCATCGGAGGTGCCGTGTGCCGCATAGGCATCCGAGAGCGCATCGGCGGCCGACGTCACCGAGGCTTCCGCCGCGAAAGCCTGGCTGGATAGCAGTCCCACCGTTTGTTGCAGGATCGGATCGTCGACCGGGCGCTCGGAGGCGGCGTGATAGAACGTGCGCTGCTTGCCCTGTACGAGCGCCGCCGCATCCCGGGTCACCCGGCGCAGGATCCCCGCGATCACCGCGGTGAGGTACAGCTGCGGGAACGTCGCCGAGTAGGGCAGCTCGCCGTAGAGGGTTCCGCGGCTCAGGAGGTTCTCGCGTTCGACAGCGACGTTGTCGTAGCTGGTCGTCCCACTCCCGGTGAAGCGCTGGCCGATTCCGTCCCAGTCCCGCGCTACGTGCACGCCCGGGCGGTCAGCCGGCACCACGGCCCGGACCGGATCGCCATCGGGACCGGTCGAGCTCACGACGAGGTAGTCGGCGTACAGGTTGCCGGTGCTGTAGAACTTGGTCCCCGTCAGACGCAGACCGTCGGGACCGTCGGTGATTGTGGTCTCGAACTCCCGGTTACGCCTGCCCGCCTGCTTACCGCTCAACTCGGTGGTCGAGGTCCCGAACAGCTTGCCTGCTTTGACCTCGTCGAGCCACCGGCGGTCAGCGTTGTTTCGCTGGCGCAAAAGGCTTTCGGTGAAGTTGAAATGATTGCGGACGCTGTGCGCGATGTTGGGATCGGCTTCGCCGAGGGCGATGACCGTTCGGAACAGATCGGTCAGCGTCGCGCCGCCGCCACCCTCGGTGACCGGAAGCCGCAGTGCGCCGAGGCGGGCGGCCCGGATCACCTCGAACTCCTCGAACGGGTGGCGGTCGGCGTCGTCACGATCGACGACGCCGGCGTCGATGTAGGCGAGCAGCGCGTCGAGGTCTGTGGAGCCGATGGTCACGGGCTTGTCACTGGCGGGTGCGGTAATCGTCATGTCTGGTCTCCTCATTCGGTTCGGGTCGGTATCACGGTTCGAATGGCACGTGCGCCGAGATGAACTTCCCGTGGTAGGTGGTGCTGAGGTACTGCGCTATCTCCTTGCCTTCCAGGGCGTGTGCGAGTGCGGACACCCGCGCATCACCCGCCAGCCTCGCTGGTGCCACCAGGACGCGGGAGTAGGGATTGCCGGGTCCGGGCTCGATGGCCAACGCGTCTGTGGCGGGGACGAGTCCGATGGACGACGCGGTGGTCGGGTCCAGGACCACCGCGTCGTAATTGTGATAGATGTCCTCGGCGTATTCGGTGAAGTCGATCCCGCGGATTGCCAGATGTCGTTGCGATTCCAGCACATTGGCGTCGGATACTGACAGATCGGCTACTGACAGGCCGCCGAACGGGCGGTCTAGTTTCACCAGGTCGACGGTCTGCAACAGGTACAGGCTGCGCGCGAAACCGGCCTTGGTCTCCGGTACGGCCACCTCGGCACCGTGCGGCAGACTCGTGCCGGTGATCTTGTCCGCCACCAGGTTCGAGTTGACCCAGTCCTCGGTGGGCTTGAGATCCTTCCACTTCGACGAGTACAGGGCGTATGGGGCCACGTCGACCTTGGAGACGATGCTCAGGGTGCTGTGGTCGTCGGCTTGCTGATTGCCGAGGAAGGCGGGTTGGGTCTGATAGAAGGCGAGGTCGGTCTTGCCCTCTGCCACCTGGGTATTGGCGTCGGCGGCCGCGTCCACCAATTCCAGTCTCAGGTCACCGGCCAGATGGTTCTTCGTCACGTAATCCAACACATCGCGGTAGCCTTCG
This sequence comes from Mycolicibacterium nivoides, assembly GCF_003855255.1. Taxonomy (NCBI): domain Bacteria; kingdom Bacillati; phylum Actinomycetota; class Actinomycetes; order Mycobacteriales; family Mycobacteriaceae; genus Mycobacterium; species Mycolicibacterium nivoides. The sequence continues at coordinate 795,273 of NZ_CP034072.1, forward strand.
CCGCCCACCTGGATTCGCAGGACATCGCCTGAGGCGTTCTCGGGGTACGTGACCGGCACATCGTCCGAGCAGCCCGACATCGCTGCGGCGATCGATACGGCAGCGAGCACAGTTGCAACCTTGCGTACCAATCTCATTGAACCTCCTACAACACCTGGTAGAAGAACGACGCCAGCTTCGGTCCGCTACCGTTGTCGAATCGGACGGTGACCTTCCATCGCCCCGGCGCGGGCACGATGAGTCCGGCGCTCCGCCACGTCACTGCGTCACCGGTGGTCCGGTCCTGCGAGAGTTCCACCGGCAGTCGTGCGACATTGGCCTGGGCTGAGGACAATTCGAGACCGACCCCGGCGTCGGGCGAACCGTCAGGGTCGCGGACCGTGACGACCTGGCTGCCGCGCCGGACCGTGTCGATATCGACGTCGAGCACGTCGGGTCCGCCGAAATCCAGTCGAATGGCCACGTTCGTGGTGTAACTGGCGCGAGCCGGCGTCAGTGACGACAGCGACGATGTCACCCCGACGATCAACAGGGCCAGCACGGTCTCGACGAGCACGGCCCGGCTCGGAATATGCGTGCGCGCAGCGCGGTAGACGACGTACCCGGCGACGACCGTGGCCGCCACCAGGCTGATCTTCACCAGGAGCGTGACTCCGTATGCCGTGGTGGTCAATGCGGCGAGCGGGCGGATCTGCAGCACCGCCAGGACCACGCCCGCGGCGCCCGCCAACCCCACATGCGCGACAGCGACCCGGTGCCAGCGCTGCGGAACGGACCTGTGCACCAGGGCGATCAGGGTCATCCCGCCCAACCACACGGCGACCGCGTAGATGTGGACGAAGGTGGCCACGAACGGGCAGACGGATGAGCCGCCGTGCCCTCCCAAGGTGACCGCGGCAATCGCGGCTGCGGCCTGTACGAGCCCGAGGACGGCCGGACGGGGCAACGCCGCCAGGCTGAGGACTACGGCGACCAGCAGGGCGGCCCCGAACGGCGTGCGAGCGATCGTTGTCGCCGCCTCCCACGAGATGTCGGCGACGGACCCGGACTGCTCGACGGCCAGTACAAAGAACCTGCTGAGCAAGCCCAGAATCAGCAGGGCCGCGCCGATCCGGTAGACGATCGGGAACCGGTGTGTTCCCAGGATGTCCGGCCACGCCCAGCGGGCAGCCAACAGCACGCCTGCCGATCCGATCGTGCCCAGGTACACCACGACCTTGACCGGAAGGAGCACTGTCCGGTCCACTGCCGACGCACTACCGACCTGCGACCACTGTCCCTGCTCGGTGACCGAGCCGACCGTGAATCGTATCGAGAGGGACACGACATGGGTGTCCGCGGAGACTACCCGGGCGGTCGCCAGATAGGCCCCGTCGGGCAGCTTCTCGTTCAGCGGCAACACGATCCGTTGTCGTCCGGCCTCCAGGTGTTGACCCGCCAGTGGGTACCGGGTGCCGTCGACGTCGATCAACTGGGCCGACCCGTCGACAAGCGTGACGGGCTCGTCGAGATCGAAGGTCAACACCGCGGGGGAGGTCTCCAGGCGTGTGCCGTCGGCCGGCGCGCTGGATACGACGGTGGCGTGAGCGACGGCTGGGGCCGCCGTCCACAGCAGGCCTGCGGCTGCGGCGGCGATCATCATGAGCCCCCACAGCGCGACGCGTGTTCGCGGCACACCCCTAGGACCTGCGCCGCAGCGTGACTGCCAAGGCGGCAGAACTGCCGAGTGCGAGCAACAGCGCGACGACGGAGGTCGCGCGCCATAGCCACGACTCGCCACCCGGCGATCCGGCTGGTACCAGCGTGGGTGCGCCGTGGCCGTCATGCGTGTGGCCCGCCTCCGCCGCTCCCAAGGTCACGACCGGTGCCGGATGTTCGGGTTCGCTGTCCTTGTCGACGGCGATCTCGTTCCACGACACCACCGAACCGTCGCTGTAGGACTGATCCGAAAGGAGCGGGACGGTTTCCGCGTTCTCGGGCCACGGACCCGCGGAGAACGCGAACTCACCGTACTCCGTGGGTTTGATCCCGCCGGCCTTGTCGATCGCGCGCCAGGTGATCCGGGACACCCGTTGGCCGTCGCCGGTTGGCTCGGTCTCCACATTCGCCGTCCACCCGGGAATCGGCAACGTGCGGGCCGAGGTCAGCTCGATGTTGTCGGGCACGGTCACGGTCACGCCGATCGTGGATGCCTGCTCGGATTCGGTCGGCACGATGAGCCGCACGATTCCGTAGCCGCCCCGCGGAGGTTGCTGTCCTTCGTCCACCCGGACATGGGCGGCCGCTGGTGCCGCCGTGACGATCATGCCTGTTACCACGGCAGTGGTAACACCAAACATGCGAAGGGGTTTCGAGGTTGTGGTCATGGCGATCTAGTCCCAGTTCTCGGCGATCAGGCGATAGGACGCGCGGCGGACGTCAGGGGCGTAGACGATGGTGCTCACCAGAAGCTCGTCGGCGGACACGCTGCCGGTCAGGGCGCGCAGCTTGTCGACCACGAATCCCGGGGAACCGGCGAAACTCAGCGCGCGGGAGTCGGCGAACTTCTGGCTGTCCGGTTCGATGAACCCGCCGTCGGTGACCGGTTCGGACGGCAGATAGGTTCCACGGGCCCGCAGACTGGCCAGTGTCCGCAGGTACGTTTCCTCCAAACGCCTTCCCAACTCATCGGTTTCAGCCGCGATGGCGTGTGCGGATACGCCGACGTAGGGGGAGTCCAGCCGCTTGGAGGGCTGGAAATCGTCCCGGTATCGCTGCACCGTGCCGACGATGTCGTTCTTGACGCTGTGCGCATTGACATAGAGCGGAAGACCGTACTTCGCAGCAATGGTCGCACTCCAGCCTGATTCACCGCCGAACACGGCGAGCCCGAGATCCTCCTGATAACCGGGGGAGACCCGGTACTCCTCGCCACCGACCACTGCGACCGGGCGCTCAAGGTAGTTGAGGATCTCGCGGATGCGCGACTCATCGTCAGGCACCGTGAGTGGAGCGTTGGACAGATATCCGAGCAACTCGAACAGGAAGTCACTGCCGTTGGCCGCCACAGCGACATCGCCGTCCTGGCTCCCCGGGTGCGCCGTGACCGCCGTCAGGATCTCGCTGATCTCCCGGTAGGGTGCCGACTTGCCGTAGCCCTGCTTGGAACGGCCGAGTCCGAGCACCACACGGCCCGGTGCCACCGCCGCCAGCGAACCGAACTCCTCGGCAATTTCCAGGCTGGTGTGAAACGGCAGCACTGTCGCTGCCGAACCCAGCTTGATCCGGTTGGTGGCCTGGATGACAAGGGCGATCAGGATCGCCGGTGCCGACGAGGCTCGGCCCTGGTCCAGGTGATGTTCGGCGAACCAGTACGAGGCATACCCGAGATCTTCCGCCTCGCGGGCGAGTTCGACGCTGCTGCGGATCGCGCAGCCGCTGCTCGTCCCTCTCGGGACAGGCACCTGATCGAGTACCGATAGCTGTGTCATGTGCCGCCCGTCTACTTGTTGGTAAGGCCGAGTTGCCAGGCAGTCAAGCGCTTTTCGACCCCAGCGAGCAGGAGGTTGAGAGTGACACCGATGATGCCGAGCACCACGATTCCCGAATACATGGCCGCGATTTGATAACTCTCCTGGCTGGAGCGGATGTAGATGCCGATTCCTTCTGTGGCACCGAGGTATTCGGCTGCCACCAAGGCGGTAAAGGCGTAGGACGCCGCGAGCCGCACCCCCGGGAAGATGTTCGGGACGGAGGCCGGCAGTACCACCCGGGTGAAGATGTAAGCGCGTCCGGCCCCGAGCGTGCGCGCCGCGTTGAGCAGAATCTTCTCGACTCCCTTGACCGCATTCACGGTGCTGATGAAGACCGGCCAGAACGCCGCCCACGTGACGATTGCCACCTTGGACTGTTCACCGATACCGAAGAACAGCAGGAACACCGGGAACAACGCCAGGATCGACAGGCTGCGAAAGAACAGCAGCACCGGGTCGAATGCCTTCTCCAGCACTCGGACCGAGCCCACCAGGATGCCGAGAACCACGCCGAGTCCTGTCCCGATCAGGAAGCCCGACAGGCCCCGGCGCAAGCTGGGCCATACCTGTTGACGCAGATCGCCCCCGGCTGCCAGTCCGTCGGCGAGCTTGCTCAGCACGGTCTGCGGCGGTGTCAGGAACTTCGGGTCGAGCACCCCGGTGGCGGTTGCCGACCACCAGGCGAACACCACCAGCGTGACGCCGACAGCCCCGTAGAGATATTTGTCGTACTTGGCCAGCCGTGCCCGCCACAGGGGAGTTCGCGGGGACGCGCCGGGGGCAGGCTCGACGGCCGGACTCGGCTGTACGGCTGTGGGCGTAGCCGCTTCAGTTGTTACCAACTTCGACCTCCTCCTTGAGGATCTGGGCCACCTGACCACGGATACGGCCGAATTCCGCGCTGGCGCGCGAATCGTCGTCGCGTGGTCTCGGCAGGCTCACGTCGATGAGGTCTTTGACCGAACCCGGCCGTTTCGTCATCACCGCGATCCGGTCCGACAGAAAGATCGCTTCGTCGATGGAGTGGGTGACGAACAGGATCGTCTTCTTGCGCGCACCCGACTCCCAGATCCGCAACAGTTCGTTTTGAAGGAACTCTCTGGTCTGGGCGTCCAACGCGGCAAACGGTTCGTCGAGGACCAGGACCTCGGGGTCGTAGGCCAACGATCGCGCGATCGCGACCCGTTGACGCATACCACCGGAGAGGCGATGGGGGAGGTGGTGCGCGAAGTTCTCCAGGCCAACGGTTTTGAGGATCCGCTGCGATGTCTGGTGGCGTTCGTCCGATGGGATGGACCGCACCTTCAGCCCGACTTCGACGTTCTTCTGTACCGACAACCACGGGAACAGGGCGTAGCTCTGAAAAACCACCCCGACGTTCTTGCTCACCCCGCGTACGGGTGAGCCGTCCAGCAGTAGCTCACCTCCGTCGTAACTCTCCAGGCCGGCCAAGATGTTGAGGAAAGTCGACTTGCCACACCCGCTGGGACCGAGCAATGCCAGGAATTCACCCTCATGGATGTCGAGGTCGAAGGTTCGCAGTACCTCGGTCACGGTCGGCGCGTCTTTGACGCCTTTGCCGACGTGCGGGAACTCCTTGCGCAGGCCTCGGGCGCGGATCTTGACGCCGGCGGTGTCGGCGGGAGATTCGGCAATGCTTGCCTGGGTCATGTCAGATCTCCCCGTCGGTCAGGATCTCGGTGTTGTCGGCCTGGGAATCGATCAGGGCGGGAGATTTTGCGTACGGGTTGAATTCGTTGGTGGCGATGTCTTCCGGCTTGAGCTTGGATTCTTCGGGAGTGAGGGTTCCGACGCGTTCGGCCAGGCCCCACCAGAAGCCGGTCTGTTCCTTGTCGAGGATCAGATTGTTCGCGTAGTAGTACTTGGTGATCTGCTCCTTGGGCAGACCGGTGAGCTTGGCGACGATGTCGCGGTACTCCTCAGGATGGGCGTTGCCCCAGTTGGCCACCTTGGCCAGAATCCCGATGAACTCGCGGGTCTGCTCGGGATATTTGCGGATGAACTTGCCACTGGCACTGATCGGAGCCAGCCCGCCGTCGTTTCCGGAATTGTTGAAGTCGGAGAACGCCACCTTGACGTCGGGATCGGTGCGCAGCACGCCGTTGAGCGGCGGATGGATCACCGCAAGGTCGACGCCGCCCTGCTGAAGTGACTGCGGCAGAAGGCTTTCGGACTGGGTCAGAAACTTGACCTTGTCTATGTCCACCCCGTTCTTGACGAGGTAGTCCTTGAGGATGAACTCGGCGCAGCCCTTGAGCGACGCCAGCCCGACCGTTTTCCCTTCCAACTGCTTGAGGTTGGTCTCGTCGAGATCGGAGTCCTTGCGTACGAAGTACTCCATGTGCGGCCCGTCCTTGGTCGTGTAGGTGCGCGAGGCGATGACCTTCAGGTCGACCCCGGCCGCCACGGCCGACAACGAGCGGTTGAACATGAACGACGCGAACGTGATGTCACCCGTCCCGAGCAGGGCGGGCAGCTGGCCGGAATCCACCGCACCCACATACTCGGGACGGATGCTGGCTTTGTCCCACAGACCGAATTCGTCGGCGATCTTCACCAGCGACGGCGCCTTGGGATCTTCGGACCACTTGAAATGGACCGGGTTGCTGGGGTCGGCGGGAACAACCTTGTCATCCTGCGCCAGGTCGGAGGAACCGCCCGATGAACACCCGGCGAACGCGGTCGCCGCGAATGCCACCGCGATGAGGGTGACGGCGCCGCGGCGGAATCGACTGGGTATCTTGCTCCGCGAATCGAGCATGAGGTACCTTCCCTGGGCTGACGGATTGCGTTGGTTCATGGTCAAGCGGATAACGCTGCGCGACAAGGAATATCGGCTACCAGAACGGTTAAGCTCAGCTACATCGGGGATGGCACACGGTGGGGCCGTGCGCAAGCCTGGTGGGTCAGACCGACGCGGCGGCGGGCGTGCTGGAATCGGCCCCGAGCTTGGCGAGTGCCGCCGCGGCATCCAGGGAACGCACTGGGCGGCCGACCCTGGCGTGTTCGGCGGTGACGCGTTGGATCAGCTCGTTTACCGGTGCCTGCCGACCGTGAAGGCGGGCCTGCAAGACGATTTCGCCGTTGAACCAGTCCGTTTCGACCTGGCTGTGCCCGCGGGCCACACTCTGCCAGGTGGAGCTGAAGTAGTCGTCGTGAACCCGGCCCTGCAGCAGATCGCCACGACGTTGCGCGTCCTGTTCGGCGGTCACGAAAGGGATCCGGGCCGCTGTGAGGACCTGTTCGGCCTCGTTACGTGCGCGCGCGACCAGTTCGTCGGCCTGGGGGCCGGGACAGTACACGGCAGCCACACCGTTGCCGAGATTCGCGATGAGCTTGCGGTGCTTCCACGCCATCACATCGTCGCGGACCCGGGAATGGAAGCCGGCGGCACGCAGGGTGGCCGCAACGAGGTCCGCCTGCTGGTCGTGCCCTCTCGGGTAGGCGCCCAGGTCGAGAATTCCCGCCACCGGATAGCTCTGTTGCACAACTACTCCCGGTTCCAGATGGGCGGCCGGGAGCATCACGGTGATGCCGTACACGTGAGCGAACCTCCGCAGCACCGCAGCCTCGTTGGCCACTCCGTTCTGGGCAACGAACACCCGCGTGGCCGCGGGCGCGTGGGCGCTGAGATCCTCCAGGGCCGCAGCGGTCTGGTGGCTCTTGACGGCCAGAATCACCACCGGGTCGTCGGACCAGTCGACCTGGCCGGCGTGGGCCGCGACCGACAGGTCCACGGCATCGGCGCCGGCCTGCGTCACCAGTGTGAGACCGCCGGCGCGGATCGCTTCGAGGTGCGCACCGCGGGCCACTGCGGTCACCTCGAATCCGGCCAGCCGTAGCCGGGCGGCGATCACGCCGCCGATGGCCCCTACGCCGTACACCACCACCGGGCGGGTCAGAGGTGTCGCCATCGGGGAGCCTCGATTCTGGGTTGCTCAGTACGCCAATGGCGCCGGATTGCGCAACAACGGCAGCAGTTGATCGCCGACCCGGGCGACCTCGGACCGGTAGGGGGTGTCGGACAGGACGAAATGCCGGATGCCGAGGTCGGCATAGCGCGCGAGGGCGGCGGCGACCTCGGCGGCCGAACCGACCAGCCAAGTCGTGCCCGCGCCACCCCCGCCGTAGCGGCCGGGGGTGGTGTACAGACACGAGTCGAGCACTTCGCCACGATTCGCGAGGTCGAGCAGGCGCTGTTGCCCTACCGCGGGGCCCTGCCCGTACCCGTGCAGGTCCGGTTTGCCCGCGATGGACGCGATCTTGGCCTCGGCGGCGCGCCATGCCTCCGCGGAGCTGTCCCGGATCAGGGTGGTCACCCGCAATCCGAATTCCAGCGGGGGATGTGCCCGGTCGAGCTTGTCGGACAACGTTGTGAGCCGGTCGATCCGCTCGGCGATCCCGTCGAGGGGTTCACCCCAGAACAGTTGCACGTCGGCTTCGGCCGCGGCGACCTCCTCGGCCGCCGCAGAAGCTCCGCCGAAGTACAGCCTGGGATGGCGTCCACGCTCGGCGCCGAATGTTCGCGGAGCCACGGTCGAATGCTCGACATGGAAGTGCTCACCGGAATAGGTGACGTCTTCGTCGCGCCAGAGCCGGCGCACCACCTGCAGGAATTCCCGGGTTCGGTCGTAGCGCCGGGACTTGTCGAACTCGCCGTCCCCGTAGGCCGCAAGATTGTCGGTGCCGCTGACGATGTTGATGAACAGACGACCGCCACTGAGCTGGTCGAGGGTGGCTGCCGCACTGGCGAAGTGGGCGGGGTGCCAATAGCCGGGTCGAACCGCGACCAGTGGGGTGAATGCCGTGGTCCGCGCGGCGACTGCGGTCGCCACGGTGAACGTGTCCGGTCGGCCCCATCCGGTGCCGATGAGCGCACCGCCCCACCCGTGTCGCTCGGCACGCAGGGCCAGATCCACGGAGTAGTCCAGGGTGCCCCAGCCCTCGACGGTGTCGTCTCCGCGGTGGCCGGGGTCGACGGTATTCGGTATATACCAGAGGAATTCGCGATCGGTCGCACTGAGTGGTTCCGTGGGGAGTGTCATCGGGGATCCCCGGCGGCACGCAGGTCGGCCAGCACCAGATCGCGGGTGATCGCCTCGGCCAGGCGCGGAACCCCGATCCGCAGGCTCGGGATGTCGCCGACCGGTCGCCCGAAGCTGACGTTGGCGCCGATGCTGAACACGTGGATATCGGCCAACCACGGTGCCGATCCCAGCTCCTTCTCGGCGAGTTGGTAGCCCGGGCCCAGATAGGGTGCCAGGCCGAGGATCTCGTTCTCCAGCCCGGGCGGGGCGGGGTATACGTCTTGCCAGCGCGCGATGTAGGGCGCGATTGTGGCCAGTTCGGGACGGGTGGCCGGATCTTGCTGGTAGCCGGTACCGGCGATGACGAAGTCGAACGTCCGCGCCCCGTCGCCCGCCTCGACCAGGACCCTGCCGCCCTGCTCGGACGCCGACGACCAGGGCGCCGAAACATGCAGGTGATAGTTGGGAAAGGCGGCGGCGCGGGCAACAGAGTCTTCGGGCACGTTGGCCCCCTGCCGGGCCGCCCTGACCCGTTGCTCCCACCGTTCGGCATCGCTGAGCAGATGAAACACGTCCTGAACCAGCGGGTTGGGGCGGTTGGCGAGATTGGCGACCACGACGGCAGGTCGGCGCGTGTACACATGCACCTCGGCCGCACCGGCCTCCAGGGCGGTGGCGGCCGCATCGTAGGCCGACGCCGCCGCTCCGAGGACGGCAACGGTCTTCCCGTGCAGAGCATCGAAGTCGATCAGGTCCGCGGTGTGCGCCCACAGCCGGTTCGAGAGTGTCCGTAGCTCGGCGGGGACGTGCGGCCCTCCGGTGCCCGAGACGCCACCGGCCAGAACCAGCTTGCGGGTGTGCTCGGTCCACCGGCGTCCGTCCTGCTCCAGGGTCAGCCGAAGGCCGGTGTTGCCGGGTGCGATGTCGGTGACCCGGATCCCCCGGCGCACCGCTATCCCGGTCTGCGCCCGAAACCAGCTCAGGTAGTCTGCCCAATCCGATGTCGGGATCCGATCGATGTCATCGAAAGCATTTGCGCCGCGGTTGCTTTCGTACCAGGCGCGGAAGCTGAGCGCAGGATTGCCGAGCTCGGGTCCCGAGATCGATTTGGCGGTCCGCAGGGTGCGCATCCTGGCCCGGGACTGCCAGGCCAGATCGGCATCCTGCCGACCGGAATCGATCACCGTCACATTGGCCACTCCCGCACGCAACAGCGCATGCGCGGTGGTGATACCGCTCTGGCCGGCGCCGATGATCGCCACATCGTGGTCCACGTCGTCCCGCGGTGCGATCCAGTTGTTGCCGTCGAGCCCGAGCAGACGTAGAGACTCCTGGGCGGCGAGATCGGCCGTGGTGATGTCGAGGTCCTGAGTGGTCATCGAAGTATCGCCTCCGTGAGCAGGTGAGAGTTGGCCGGCCGGGCCAACCCGTAGTGGCCGCGCAGCGTGGTTGCGGTGTATTCGGTGCGGAACAGACCGCGGGCCCGCAGGATCGGCACCACGTGGTCGACGAACAGCTCAAGGCTGGACGGCAGTGTTGGCGGCATGATGTTGAAACCGTCGGCGACACCACCGCGGAACCACGCCTCGATGGTTTCGGCCACCTGCTCCGGGGTGCCGGTGAACGTGCGGTGCCCGCGGCCCCCGCCGAGGCGGCCGATCAACTGGCGTACGGTGAGACGTTCGCGCCGGGCCAGTTCGACGATGAGCGTGTAGCGGCTCTTGGCGCCTTCGATGGCGTCTTCGGGCAGCAGATCGTCGGGCAACTCGCGATCGAGTTCCAGTCGTTCCAGCGGTATCCGCAGGGTCGAGGCGAGCTGTCGGTGCGCGTACTCCGGGACGATGGCCTCGTCGAGTTCACGGTCTTTGGCGGCGGCCTCGGCTTCGGTGCTGCCGATGACCGGGACGATGCCCGGCAGGATCTTGATCGTGTCCGGGTCGCGACCCCCGGCGATGGTGCGAGCCTTGAGTTCGGTGTAGAACGCTCGCGCCTCCTCGAAGGTCTGTTGCGCGGTGAACACCGCCTCGGCGTAGCGGGCTGCCAGTGCCTTGCCGTCCTCGGACGAGCCGGCCTGGACCAGTAGGGGATAACCCTGCGGGGACCGTGGGATGTTCAGCGGGCCCTCCACGGAGAAGTGCTCACCGCGGTGAGCGGGTGGGTGGATCTTTGATCGATCCCCCCACACGCCGGCGGCTTTGTCCGCGACCACTGCGTCGTCTTGCCAGCTGTCCCAGAGCTTCTGGGCAACCTGGACGAACTCGTCGGCGCGCGCATAGCGTGACGTGTGGTCGGGTAGCTCGTCGAGACCGAAATTGCGGGCCGCGTCCACGGTGGCGGTGGTGACGATGTTCCAGCCGGCGCGCCCGCCGCTGACGTGATCCAGCGACGCGAAGCGGCGGGCCAGGTTATAGGGCGAGTTGTACGAGGTTGACGCGGTGGCGATGAGTCCGATTCGTTCGGTGACCGCCACCAGCGCCGTCAACAACGTCAACGGCTCGAGCACCCCGAGCGGACGGCGGCCCACGTCGCCGTTGAGTTGGGGGCTGTCGGCCAGGAACAGCGAGTCGAAGGTGCCACGTTCGGCGGTCCTGGCCAGTTCGGCGTAGTGGTTGACGTCCGTTGCCGCGAACGGATTGCTTTCGGGCAGGCGCCACGACGCCTCATGGTGACCCGTGCTCATGAGGAACGCGTTCAGGTGCAGTTGACGAGCGCTCACCTACCTGGCCTCCTGGGTGTGTGCGAAATCTGTTGATGTATCAGGTCGCAACGTATCCGCACCGCCCGGATTAATCTGCAAACCCGCGCTACGGGAATGCTGAAGCCGAACTGCGACGTCCGGGCGTCACGATGCGACACCGAGCGATTCGGAGGGCTGCCCGGGTAGGGCCTGGTCTGCGATCGCCCGCAGTGTGCGCAGGATCAGCCCGATGTTCGGATCGCGCTGCCGGCCGGCGCGGACGACGGCGCTGATGGCCCGCCCGCCGAGCTCGATACCTCCGACGACCAGGCTTTCCAGGTTGGCAGGGACCGACAGCCGGGGCACGATCGCCGACGCGATCTCGGTTGCCGCCAGCTCGCAGATGTTCTGTGCCCCGATCAGCCGGTGCTTGACCTGTGGCGTGAAACCGGCGCTCTCGCAGGCATGTATGGCGGCGATCCCCAGCCCCGAATTCTGCGGACCGGTAACCCAGAACCCATCGGCGAGCGCTGACAGGCCCTGCTTGCGGATTCTCAGATGCGAATGGGTGGGAGCCAACAGCACGAGCGGCTCGAACAACAGCGGCACGGTGGTGAGTCCGCCGGTCGATTCCGCGCCGAGGAAGTCGTACTGGCAGGTGATCGCGACGTCAACCTCGCCCTGGCGGAGTAACCGCAGCGCTGCCGCGCTCGTGTCCTGTTGAACCTGTACACGCAGGTTCGGCTCCTCGGTGCTGAGGCGCTGCATCAGGGGCACGGCCAGGGTCGGAATGCCCATGTTGAACGTGGCGATGGCGACCTGCCCGGACACCCGGTCCCGGGTTTCGGCCACCGCGCTCATGGCCTCGTCGACGGCGACGAGAACTCGGCGGACATGCTCGGCGAGGACCTGGCCGCTGCGGGTCAAACCGAGAGTCCGGCCGTCCCGTCGGAAGAGCACGGCTCCTGCTTCTTCTTCGAGCACGCGAAGTTGTTGGGATACAGCAGAACTGGTGATGCTGCGCCGCTCGGCTACGGCGGTCACCGAGCCCAGGTCGGCCAGATCGGACAAGAGCATCATCCGGCGGAGGTCCAGCATCAGACACCCCCGGTACTGCGATGGGCGGCGGTAGGCAGGAGAGACATGGTGGACCTCATCAGCTCGGTACGAATATGCGGCTGACACCCCACGGACGGCAGCGGCGTCGATCGGTGTTTGTCGATGGTGGCTGTGGGACAGCGCGACGGGCAGCGGCCCGGAGCTGCTTCAGCGACAACAGATCGCGCTACAGTCGCGCATGAGATCGACGTGTAGCGAAGTGGTGAAGTCCGTCGAATTCACAGAGTCGATGATGGCAGAAGGACCCGGGTGGACGCATCGGCGTTGCGCCAACCGCGGGTCCTGACAATGGCCCTGAGCAGGGCTTTACACGGGACTGTCGGCAGGAATCACCGCGGTTGTAATTCCCGCGTCATCAAGGCGACGCCGGGCCTCGGCATACACATCGGCCGGGAGCGGACCCCGGCGCGCGGCAACCGCGTTCTGTCGCACATGGTCCGGGTCGGCCGTTCCGGCGATGACTGTCGTAACGCCCGGAGTCGTGATCGCATACCGCAGCAGGAATCCCTGCTGGCTGTCTTGGTCGCGAAGCTCATCGAGGCCGGTGTCGGCCCAGGTGACCGGACGTCCGTCGACAGTGGTCTTCTCGCGCTTGCCCGCCTGGGCCACACCGCCACGCACGATGATGCCGAAGCCGCGGTCACCGGCGATCTGGATACGAGTCTCCAGATCGCGTTCGAGGGCCGAGAACGGCACCTGGAACGCCGAGAACTCGTCGATCTGCAGGTGATCGTCGATCTCGGGGAGCGTGGAGGACACTCCGAATGACAGGATCTTGCCTTCCTCACGCAGCTCGGTCAGGGTCTCGACCGCGCCGTCACGCCGTAGCACTTGCAGGGACGGGCTGATGTGCAATTGCACCAGGTCGAGGCGGTCGGTGCGCAGCCGTCGCAGACTCTGCTCGACGCCGGCGCGGATGTTGGCCGGGGAGTAATCGTGTGGAAGGGGTCCAGGCGGGGCGTCAGGCTGGAAGTCCAGCGGGCATCCCGCTTTGGAAGCCAGGAAGTACTCATCGCGCCGGGCACCGATATGCCGGCCGATGCGCTCCTCGCTGAGGGCGTAGTCCACCGAGGTATCGATGAAGTTGATGCCTTCGTCGAGCACGGTGTTGAGCACCTCTGCGGCCACCGACTCGTCCAGCGGTCTCGGATTCCGGTGTGGTTCTCCACGTAGTTCCATGGCTCCGAAACCGAGGACGGTCACCTGCGGTCCGTTGTCACCGAGCCGGCGCCGTTCCAGATCACTCACGTGAGTATGCCTCCGATGCGTTGTAGTCGTAAGCGATGGTGATTGCCCCCGAGGACCTCATCAAGGGCCGCACGCTACGCGATCCGTTAATCAGATCTGTCCGGTCGTGCCAGACATTAAGCGGCTCTGAATTGTTCCGGTAGCCAAAGACTGTTGTTCGAGCCAATCCGCGCGCTGACGCTAACGAGTGCGAGATCCGGGCCACCGGCTCGCCAGCCCAACGCCGAGTCAAGACAAGGGAGTCAGCACATGACCGACCTCACCGAAAAAGTCAGGGAAAGCGGCCCTCTCACCGACGCCGGTCTGGACATCGTGCCGGTCGCGGGATACATCGGCGCCGAGATCCACGGTGTCGACCTGCGCGGCGAGCTGGAGGCCGGCGTCGTGGACGAGATCCGCGACGCCCTGCACACCTACAAAGTCATCTTCTTCCGCGATCAGGAGATCGGCCACGCCGAACAGATCGCGTTCGCACGGAATTTCGGCAAGGTGACCCCGGCCCATCCGCACGAGGAGGAGCCGCCGGAGGGGTTCCCCGAGATCCTGCCGATCGACAGCCGCCGCTATGAGCGTCATCTGGGCCGCAAGCGCACCTCGTACGACAACAGCTGGCACACCGATGTCACCGCACTGGTGAACCCGCCCGCGGCGTCGATCCTGCGCGCGCACATCCTGCCGCCCTACGGCGGTGACACGGCGTGGACCAATCTCGTTGCGGCGTACGAGAACCTGCCCAAGGAGCTCCGTGACTTCGCCGACAAGCTCGACATCAAGCATCAGTTCAACGCCCGTGCGGTGGCCGGCAGTCAGCGGGACCGCAAGGTGCGGGAGGCGAACCTGGTGACCTATCACCCCGCCGTCCGGGTGCATCCGGTCACGGGGGAGCGCGCTCTGTTCGTCAGTCCCGGCTTCACCCGCGGTGCCCGCGAGATCCGGGGTTACTCGCCGACACAGAGTGAGGCCATCCTCAAGCTGCTGTGGGACGAGGCGACCCGCACCGAGTACACGGTCCGGTTCCGTTGGGCTCCGGGCAGCATCGCGTTCTGGGACAACCGGGCCACCGCGCACCTGGCGATCGCCGACGCCGGCCACCTCGACTACGACCGGGTGCTCTACCGCGTCACCCTCGAGGGAGATGTCCCCACAGGCGTCGACGGACGAGTCTCCGAATCCGTTTCCGGTGAACCCTTTTTCGGATCCTAAGAAAGAAGACAACTGATGACAGAGGCACAACCACCGATCGAGCACCGGCGGCTGGGCACCGGCGGGCCGGAAGTATCGGCAATCGGGCTGGGGTTCATGAGCTTTCGGACCTCAGCCGGCGCCGAGGACGAGAAGCAGGCGACCGAATTGGTCGCCGAGGCGATCGACCTGGGTGTCACGCTGTTCGATACCGCCGACGTGTACGGCCCCGAGTTCAGCGAGATCCTGCTGGGTAAGGCAATCCGGGGCCGGCGTGATGCGCTGACCATCGCCACGAAGTTCGGTAACGCGCTGGATCGCGACTCCAACCCCGACGCGCGTGCCCTGGACGGTCGGCCCGAATACGTCCGCACCGCGATCGAGGGTTCGCTGCGCCGCCTCGGGGTGGACCACATCGATCTGTATTACCAGCACCGCGTCGATCCCGAGGTGCCCATCGAAGACACCGTCGGGGCATTGGCGGAACTGGTTGCGGCGGGCAAGGTACGCCACATCGGCCTGTCCGAACCCGGTCCGCAGACCCTGCGCCGCGCCCACGCCGTCCATCCGATCGCCGCGATCCAGAACGAATGGTCGTTGTTCACCAGGGATATCGAGGTCGATACCGTGCCGGTCGCCCGCGAACTCGGCATCGGCATCGTGCCCTACTCGCCGTTGGGACGCGGTTGGCTGACCGGGAGCGTGCGCAGCGCCGAGGACATCAAGGGGGTGCAGAGCCGTCATCCGCGTTTCGGTGCCGACGTGTTCGACCACAACCGGGCGCTGGCCGACACCGTGACCGAGATCGCGGCTCAGATCGGTGCCCGGCCCAGCCAGGTCGCGCTGGCCTGGGTGCTCTCGCGTGGTCAGGATGTAGTGCCGATCCCCGGAACTCGCCATCCGGAGTTCCTCCGGGAGAACCTCGGAGCGCTCACGGTGGAGCTCGGTGCGGAACACCTGGGTCGACTGGAGGCCATCGCCGATCAGGTCGGCGGCCATCGGTCGATCCGTCCGGAGCACCTCGGTGTAGAGGCTCCAGCGGCGGCGGCTTCGTGACCGTCATCGCCCGTTACGGCGACATCGACGCGGTGCTGGGGGTGCACAGCGAGACGCTGGCACTGCAACTCGCGCATCGGTCGGTGCGCAGGTTCACCGCGGAACCGGTGACCGATGAGCAACTTTCGGCGCTGGTCGCCGCCGCCCAGTCGGCGGCTACCAGCTCGAATCTGCAACCGTGGAGCGTGATCGCCATCCGCGATCCGCAGCGCAAGGCCCGACTGGCGAGGCTGGCCAACAACCAGCAGTTCATCAACGAGGCACCGCTGTTTCTGGTCTGGGTGGCCGATCTGGGGCGAGCGCGCCGGCTGGCGCAGCGGTCGGGGGCAGCGCTGGATGGTGCGGACTACCTGGAGACCACGATCATCGGTTTCGTCGACACCGCACTGGCCGCGCAGAACGCGGTGATGGCCGCCGAATCATTGGGGCTGGGTACCGTTTTCGTCGGGGCGATCCGCAACCACCCCGAAGAGGTAGCAGCCGAGCTGGGACTGTCGCCACACGCCGTGGCGACCTTCGGCCTCGCCGTCGGTACTCCCGACCCGACAGAGAACGCGGGAATCAAGCCGCGGTTGCCCCAGGACGCGGTGCTGCACCGTGAGCGGTACGACGCCCAGGCGGCGGATTCGCATCTGCCCGCCTACGACGAGCGGCTGGCGGTCTACAACAACCGCTACGGTCTGTCGGGCAGCTGGAGTGAGCGGGTGCTGAGCCGGCTGGCCGGCCCGCATTCGCTGTCCGGGCGACACCGGCTGCGCGAGCAACTGGAACGCCTGGGCCTGCCCTCGCGCTGACCGGGCGACACGCAACGAGCCGCTGAGCAGAAATGCTCAGCGGCTCGTCTCGCATAGGGCTCGTGATCAGAAGAAGCCGGTGTCAGGCAGCTTTGCCCCGTTGACCGCGACATCGCCGAGCACCCGCGCCTTGTAGACGGTCGGGTTGTGGGAGAACAGGGTTCGAAGATTGCGCCAGTGCCGGTCCAGATGCGACGCCGATCGCACCGACGAGGCGCCGCCGGCATCGAAGATGCGCGAGGCGGCCCGCAATGCGGGCTGTTCGATCGCCACCTTGACCCGGGCGGCGGCCACGGCGCCCTGATCCTCCAGGCGGGCGTCGATCCCGCTGACCCGGGCGGTGTCGAGGGCCGGGGCCAGCTCGGTCGCCGCCCGCAGCACCAATGCCTCGGCGGTGTAGGCCACCGCATCGATCTCACCGACGATCTCCAGCAGCTGCGGGTCGGCCGACGGGGTGTCGGTGGTGGCAAAGGTGTAGGTGCGGTGGCGATCACGGACCAGCGTCGCGGCCTCGGCGGTCAGGGTCTTGAGGATTCCGGCCGCGATCGCGTGCAGGTACAGCTGCACCAACGCGCCGCGCGCCCGGTCCACTCCGACATTGGTGCCGATCGGCAACACCTCGTCGTCGTGCACCGCGACATCCTCGAATATGGTTGTCCCGCTACCTGTGTGGCGTTGGCCGATCCCGTCCCAGTCGTCCGCGTGGACGATGCCGGCCCGGTCGGCCGGAATCACCGCGGCGACCGGCGCGCCTTTCTCGTTCTCGGCGGTGGCGCGCACGTAGTCGGAGAACTGGGCGCCGGTGCTGTAGAACTTGCGGCCGGTCAGCCGCAGCCCGTCCGCGGAGCGCACGAGCTTCGTGTCATAGGCCTGGCCGCCCACTCGGGCGCTGGTCAGCTCAGAGCTCACCCCTCCGATCAGGTGACCTTCGGCCACCACGGACAGCCACCGATCCTTGGCCGGGCTGCCCGGGACACGCTGCAGTTCCTCGACTGTCGCGTAGTGCACCCGCAGGATGTGGGTCAGGTCGGGGTCGGCCTGGGCCAGCCTGATGACCAGTTCGAAGAACTCGGGCACGGTGAAGTCACCGCCGCCGAGTTCGCCTGCCAGTCGGACCGCGCCCAGTCGATGCTCACGCACCAGGCTCAGCCCGTGCCCGGGTGGTTCGTGGCCGCCCTCGTCCAGGCGTCGGCGGTAGTCGGCGGCGATCGCGTCGAGCACCTCCTGCAGCTGTTGTCCCCGCGGAACGGCACGGGCCGTCAGTACCGAGTCGGTGGTCATCGGTGTCAATCCTTTCCGGTGGTTGCGGCCGAGGTGTCGTCGATCCAGGCGTTGTAGAACCAGGGCACCGAGTTGGCCGCGTTTGCGAATCCCCGCACCCGTGGGGCGACGGCGAAAATCTGGGTGTCTTCGAGCAGCGGAATGGAGTACGCGTTGTCGATGACGTAGCTGTTGTATTCCTCGAGCACTTTCAGCCGCTCGGCCGGATCGGTGGCTTCGATCTGGGCATGCAGCATGCGGTCGATCGCCGGGTCCGCGCCGTCGAGGGCGTACAGATCGCCGCCCTTGCTGTCGTAGTTCTGCCACAACCGCACCGGGTCGGCGGTGGGCCAGCCGTTGCGCCGCAGACCCACCGAATCCTCGATGCTGGCGGTGGGGTAGTTGGCGAAGTCGGTCTGGCGGATGACCAACCGGATGCCGATGCGCCGCAATTGCCGCTGGATCAGTTCGTACATCGGCTTGGCGGTGTGGTCGTAAACATCCACATAGATCTTCACCGCCAACTCGTGGCCGTCCTTGACCCGGTAGCCGTCGGTGTTGACGTGGGTCCATCCGGAGGCTTCCAGCCTCCGGATCGCCTCGTTCGGGTCGAAGCGGACCGCGTCACTGCGATCGGTGTAGCCGGGGAAGTTCTTCGTGACGATGTTCTGGGCGGGTTTCCAGTTGTCGGTGTAGAGGGTGTGCAGGATCTCGTTGCGGTCGATTCCGAAGCCGATCGCTTTGCGTACGTTGATATCCCGCATGAAAGGAGCGGTCTGGCGGACGTCGAGGGTGTTGGCCAGACCGGGAGTGCGCAGCCCGCGCACATCGAAGCCCTCCCGGGTCAGCAGGCGCTCATCCGGGGGCTGGGAGTAGCGGACGGCGTCGGCCTGCCCGGCCCGTAACGCCCCCACCCGGACGCTGTCCTCGGTCACCGGGATGACGGTGACGGTGTCCAGATACGCCTCGCCCTGGTGCGGCGCGGTCGCCGGTGCCCAGTTGTAGCCCCGGCGCTTGGACAGCACGATCTGCTTGTCCGGGATCTCCGAGGTCGCGACGAACGGTCCGGACCCGATCAGGTTGGTGACGACAGACTGCTGTTCCTTGGTGGCGTCGATCGTGGCGTCGGCGACCAGACCTGAGGTGTTCAACGACAGCACCGCGATGAACGGCGCGTACGGCTTGCGCAGCGCGACGCGGACGGTGCGGCGTGCGGGGTCGGCCGTGATCGAGTCGACCTCCGGGAAGTAGGTGTTGCGCGTGATGCCTTTGTCTTTGTCTCCTTTCGCTTCCCATTCCAGGTTGCGGCGCACCGACTCGGCGTCGACCGGTTGGCCGTTGCTGTAGCTGGCTCCGTCGCGGATGGTGAACTCGTAGATGCGCTTGGACGGGTCGACAGTCCACTTCTGCGCGATCCACGGCACGAAGTCGAACGTCTTGGGGTCCTGGTAGACCAGGCGGTCCAGCATCTGGTCCTTGAGCAGGCTGTTCTGCCAGTAGCTGACCTGGATCTGCAAGGAGGCAGGCGCCTCGGCGTCCAGGTACGTCAGGTCGCCACCCCGGGCGCCGGGCGCCCGGGTGGGGGACGGGGCATCGGAGCAGGCGCTCACCGAGCCGGCGACGATCAGGATCGCGGCCACCGCCCGTCGGATCGTCACGCCGCACGCGCCGGGACGCCGGGGACCGCGTCGAGCAGGCGGCGGGTGTAGGCCGCTGAGGGAGCGGTGAAAACGTCTGTCGTGGGTCCGGTTTCGATCAGCCTGCCGTGTTCGAGCACGCTCACCTGGTCGGCGATCTGGCGGACCAGGCTGAGGTCATGGGAGATGAACAGATAGGTCAGTGCCAGTTCCTGTTGCAGATCGATCAGCAGGTCCACCACCTGTGCCTGCACGTGGACGTCGAGCGCGGAGGTCGGCTCGTCGAGCACCAGGATCGCCGGGTGCAGCACGAGGGCTCGGGCCAAACCCACCCGCTGGCGCTGGCCACCGGAGATCTCCCGCGGCTTGCGGTCGGCCAGGTGGGCGGGCAACCCGACCCGGTCCAGTGCCTCGGTGACCTGGAGACGACGCTGAGCAGGGGATCCGATGCGGTTGATCCGCAACGGCTCGGCGATCGCCTCGCCGATGGTGAACCGGGGATCGAGAGCAGCGAGGGGATTCTGGTGTACCAACTGCAATATCCGGGCCTGCGCGCGCTGCTGCGCGGCACGCAGCGGCGTTTGCGCGGCTCGGAGGGATCCGTTCACCCGGACCTCGCCCGAGTCGAAGTCGGTGAGCCCGGCCAGCACCCGGGCCGCGGTGGTCTTGCCCGAGCCGGATTCACCCACCAGGGCATGGATCGACCCGGTCCGGACCTCGAACGACACGGCGTCCAGGGCACGGGTCTCGCCATAGCGTTTCACCAGCCGGTCCACCCGCAGGATCGGCTCGGCGGCCGCGCCCGCTGTCGGTCGGTGTGCGTACTTGTCCGGCGACAGCGCGGGCGCCGCGGCGATCAGCTGCCTGGTGTAGTCGTCCTGTGGCGCGGTGAGCACGCTTGCGGTGGGGCCGATCTCGCGCACATCTCCGTCGCGCAACACCACCACGGTGTCGCTGTGCTGCTCGGCCAGCGCGAGGTCGTGAGTGATGAACAGAACGCCGAGACCATGTTCGACGCGCAACTCGTCGAGCAGCTGCAGGATGCGTCGCTGCACGGTGACATCGAGCGCGGAGGTGGGCTCGTCGGCGATCAGCAGCCGGGGTTCGCCGGCGATGGCGATCGCGATCAGCACGCGCTGCAGCTGCCCGCCGGAGAGCTGGTGCGGGTAGTCACCGGCCCGGCGGCTCGCGTCGGCGATTCCGACGTGCTCGAGCAGTTCGACGGCCCGCCGTCGGGCAGCGGCCCGATCGGCGATCCGGTGCACCCGCAGCACTTCGGCGATCTGGTCGCCGACCGGTTTGAGCGGGTCGAGTGAACCCAGCGGGTCCTGTGGAACGAAACCGATGGTGCTGCCGCGAAGTTCGCGCCATCGGCGTTGCGACAGTGACGTGACCACGCGACCCTCGACGGCGATGTCTCCGGCGGTGACTCGGCCGTTGGTGGGCAGCAGGCCTTGCGCGGCGCGGGCGATGGTGGACTTGCCGGATCCGGACTGACCGACCAGGGCCACCACCTCGCCCGCCCCGACATCGAACGAGACGTCGTCGACCACCGGCCGGCCTGACGGACCATATTCGATGGTCAGACCGGAAAGAGACAACAGTGCAGGAGAATTCATTCTCAGCCGACCTTCTCTCGGATGATATGGGCGAGCCGCGACAGACTCATCACGGTCAACACGATCGCCACTGCCGGAAAGAACACGAGGCCCGGCGCGGAGTTGATGTAGTTGCGTCCCTCCGAGATGAGCAGTCCCCATTCGGGTTCGGGCGGTTGCGCGCCGTAGCCCAGGAAGCTCAGTGACGCGATCGCCAGGATCGCGGCGCCGAACTGCAGCGCAGCCAGGGCCAGCACGGAGGAGTAGGAATTGGGCAGGATGTGCCGGAACAACAGGGTGAGATGCCCGGCGCCCAGGTGTGCGCTGGCTTCCACGAAAGGCAGGTTTCGCACCGCCAGCACCTCGGATCGCGCCAGTCGGGCGAATACGGCGATGGATGAGATCCCCACGGCGATGGCGGCATTCACCGTGCCGAAGCCGAGGGCCACGATGATGGTTATCGAGAGCAGCAGTGTCGGGATGGACAGCAGCACATCGATGATCCGGCCGATGATGCTGTCGGTGATGCGGCCGAAGTAGGCCGCAAGCAACCCGAGAACCGTTCCAACGAGCAGTCCGATCACCACGGCGATGAACGACCCGGCGATGGTGGCGCCGGTGCCGGCGATCACCCGGC
Organism: Mycolicibacterium nivoides; assembly: GCF_003855255.1. NCBI lineage: Bacteria > Bacillati > Actinomycetota > Actinomycetes > Mycobacteriales > Mycobacteriaceae > Mycobacterium > Mycolicibacterium nivoides. The sequence goes on from NZ_CP034072.1 coordinate 817,041, forward strand.
TGAGCAGGTCGCGGCCGATGTAGTCGGTGCCGAACGGGTGCGAGAGACTCGGACCGGCCAGCGGCAGATCCGGATTCTCCTGGAGCGGATCGTAGGGGGCGATCGCCGTAGGTGCGACGATCATCGCGGCGACCAGCAGCAGCAGCAAAACCGGTGGGACGTCCCACGGATTGACGCTGACCCGGCGGGGCAGCCTGGGAAGGGGCACCGCGGACGGTGCGTCGGTCAGGATCATGCGGGTACCAGCGCGCCTCTCGTAGTGGTCGATCTGTCGATGCGTGGGTCGATCAGCGGGTAGATGACGTCCACCACGAGATTGACCAGGACGAACGTGACCGACACCGTGATGACCACCGCCTGGATGATCGGTGTGTCCTGGTTGCGGACCGCGGTTTCGGTGAGATAGCCGATTCCGGTGCGGTTGAAGATCGTTTCGGTGATGACCGATCCGGCCAGCAGTTCACCGACCGTGATGGCCACGATCGTGACGGTGGGAATCGAGCCGTTCTTGACCAGATGGCCGAAGATGATGCGCCCGTCGTCGAGCCCTTTGGCGCGCAGCACTTCCACATATGGCTGCGCGGCCGCGTTGCTCAGGCCTTGGATCAGCACCTGGGCGATCGGCGCGGCAACCGGAAGCGCCAGTGGCAGCGCGGCCAGGACTGTCGACCGCATTCCCTCGTCGCGGACGGCCGATACCCATCCGAGGCTGAACGACAGCCATTGCAGAGCCACGAGTCCGGTGACGAACACCGGAATGGACAGGAATGCCGGCGGCAGAACCCGCGCGAACTCACGCACCGGTGACCAAGGCGCGAACACCGCGGCCAAGGCGATGGCGAAGCCGAGCAGTGCGGCCAGCACGAACGCCACACCGGCCAGGGCCAACGTCGAGGGCAGTGCGTGCGCCATCAGTCGCGCCACGGATTGTCCGCTGTTGAGCGAGTATCCGAGATCCCCGGTGAACAACCGCTCCACCGATACGCCGAACTGCACGATCGCCGGTTCGCCGAGCCGGTAATAGTCACGCAGCATCTGCGCATCCTGGTCGGAGATCGGGTTCTCAGGATTGGAGATCTGCTGCTCGATCGGGTCTCCCGGCAGCACATTGAGTACGAAAAACACTGCAGTGTAGGCCAATACGATCACGATGATCGACTGCCCGATCCGCCGCAGGGTGAAGTTCAACACCGGTCGAACGCTAAGGTGGCGCCGCGGGTGGAGCAATCATTCGCACCTTTAAGAACTTTAAGCCGACTGTTCAGTTCGACTTAACTGTTGCCTCCGTGGGCAATTGGAGTACCCGTGATCGCAACCGTTGTCCTGCGAGGGTCAATGGATCACTGTGGTGCTCATGGGGGCATCACTCACAGTTGGGGTTGAGGTGGCCGGCGACGGTCTCGACCGGCTCGATGTCGGGGTTGCCGGTATCGCCGGACTGGCCGGGAGGCTGGAGGCGGCCGGGGTGTCGTACTGGGTGATCGGTGCCGACCGCGGTGAGGCCAACGACGTCACGGTAGAAGGCCTCGACCCGTCCCTGCTGGCCACGATCGCGGCGCGGCACACCAGCCATCTCGGGTTGGTGGTCGCGGCTGCCGCACACCGGGATCACCCGTACAACCTGGCCCGGAGGCTGGTTTCGGTGGATCACGCCGCACACGGCCGGGTCGGCTGGCTGGCGCTGGACTTCGACCACAGCATCGCGCTCAACGCCAACACCGACACCTGGACCGGTGCCGACCTCGACGCGGCGCACACCGACGACGCCGTCGTCGCGGTGCGGGCGCTGTGGCGAACCTGGCCGCTGGACTCGGTGGTGGGGGATCTGGATACGGGGGTGTTCTCCGACGTGTCGAGAATCCGGCGGGCCGACGTGCACAACGCATATGACATCGCCGGTCCGCTCAATGTGCCCGGGTCGGTGCAGGGCGATCTCCCGGTGTGGCGGCAGGCCGGATTCGCTCGCGACAGTGTCGCAGGTGCTGCCGACCACCTCATCGTGGAGGACGGTGACCCGATCCCGGCGACCGGCAAGGTGGTGGTGCGGCTGAGATCGGCCGGCTCGATCGACGCCGCGCTCGAGCGGATCGCCGGCCACACCAAGGTATCCGGGGTCCTGCTGAGGCTGGACCCGTCCGAGTTGGACCACGTCCTGCACGAGGTCCTGCCGGCCGCCCGCAAGCGGGGCCTGCTGGGCGATCGGGGGACCGGGACATTGCGGGAGCAACTCGGTGTGCCGGTACCCGTGGCGCCCGACCTCACCCGCAATCCGACGGTGTTCGAGGCCGTGCCCAACCCGGGAGGACGACTGTGACCCGTGCAGGTCAGCTGATCCTGAACGTGAACGTGCTCAACCTCGGTATCCACACCGGCGCATGGCGGCGCACCAGCGAGCCGCCCACGGCGTTCGCAGACCCCGGTTACTACGTTCGGATGGCGAAGCTCGCCGAGCGGGGAAAACTGGACGCGTTGTTCCTGGCCGACGGACCGGCGTTGCGTGAGCATCCCGCACTGCGTCCGTCGCAGGCACTTGAGCCGAGCGTCATCCTGGCATCGGTGGCCGCCGAGACCGAGCACCTGGGCCTGATCGGGACGTTGTCCTCCACGTTCAACGACCCGGTCGAGCTGGCCCATCGTCTGCTCACCCTCGACCGGCTCTCCGGGGGTCGCCTGGCCTGGAACATCGTCACCACGTACTCGGTTCCGGCCGGCGCGAACTTCGGCCTCGCCGACTATCCGGATCGACATGTCAGGTACCGGCGGGCCGCTGAATTCGTCGACGTGGTCCGTGCGCTGTGGCGCGATGCCGCAGACCCCAGCGGTCGCGGAATCGATCACCAGGGCGAGTTCTTCACCGTGGTGGGGGGACTTCCGCAGGGGCCGTCGCCACAGGGCTATCCGCTGCTGGTGCAGGCCGGTGGATCACCTCAGGGGCGCGAGCTCGCCGGTCGCGTCGGCGATGCGGTTTTCAGCGCCGAACTCGACCTGGGCGCCGGGATCGACCACTACCGGTATGTGAAGGACGTCGCGGTGGCGTACGGGCGGCGGCGGCATGACGTCAAGATCCTGCCCGGCCTGATCACCACGATCGGCAGCACCAGGGCCGAGGCCGAGCGGCGGTTCTCCGACCAGAATGCCCTGCTGCCGCCCGGTCACGACCTGGAGCGGCTGTCGCAGGTGCTCGGCGAGGACTTGGCCGACTATCCGCTGGACGAACCGGTACCCGCACATCTCCTGGGAGAGGTCGCCGATCCGGCGAAATTCGGTGCATCACTGGGATTCCGGGAATCGGTCGTGCGATTGATCGAGAGCCGCGAACTGACGCTGCGGCAGGCCGTGCGTGAATTCAGCGGGGCAGGCCACCGCGTCATCGTCGGGTCACCGGTCGACGTCGCCGACACCATCGAGCGATGGTTCCTGGCCGGCGCGGCCGACGGATTCAACCTGATGCCCGATGTGTTCCCCGACGGTCTGGAGATCTTCGTCGACGAGGTGGTGCCGCTGCTGCAGGAGCGCGGCTTGTTCCGTACCGCATACGCCGAGTCGACATTGCGCGAGAGATTCACCGGCCGTGCTCATTCCGGTGGTGTCCCGACCCTGGTGAGGGCCCGGCTCGCCTAAGGTTGATACCCGTGGATACCCCGATCGCCGTCGTCACCGGGGCGAGCCGCGGCGCGGGCCGCGGGATCGCCGCGGCCCTGCTCGCCTCTGGTTGGCGGGTGTATGTCACCGGACGAACGGTGACCGATCCGGGGGAGGGCGGCATCGCCGTCCCACTCGACCACTCCGACGACGCAGCCGTGGCCGCGCTGTTCGAGCGCATCGGCGAGCAGGAGGGCCGGCTGGACCTTCTGGTCAACAACGCCGCGGCGGTCCACGACGACCTGGTCAACCCGAAACCCTTCTGGGAGAAACCCATCGAGCTGGCCGATGTGCTGGATGTGGGGTTGCGCTCGGCCTACGTGGCGTCCTGGTATGCCGCGCCGCTGCTGCTGGCCGGTGAACGTGGCCTGATCGCGTTCACCTCGTCGCCCGGATCGGTCTGCTACATGCACGGTCCGGCCTACGGCGCGCAGAAGGCCGGGGTGGACAAACTGGCCGCGGACATGGCGGTCGACTTCGCCGACACGGGGGTGTCGACGGTGTCCATCTGGATGGGCATCCTGCTGACCGAGAAATTCAAGGCCGCGTTCGCCGGGCACCCCGACGCCCTCGCCAAGACCGCGGAGCACGCCGAAACCCCGGAGTTCACCGGGTATCTGATCGACGCGCTGTACCGGGATCCGGAGCTGGCGCAGCTGTCCGGGCACACCGTGATCGGTGCCGAACTGGCGACCCGCTACGGCATCACCGACGAAGGCGGACGGGTGCCGCCGTCGCACCGCGGCATGCTGGGCGCGCCGCGGGAACCCAGCTCGGCCGTCGTCAGGTAGTCGCTACCGCCGGAACCCGGTGTGGCTGCGGATCAGTGGCAGTGTCGCGAGCGTGGCGAACCCGGGCTCGGCGTCACACACCTCGGGCACCGCGTTGAGGACCTGCATCGCCGTGGCGACGTTGGCCGCCCGCACGTGCTCGGCCATCGTTGCCTCGCGGGCGAAGCTGGCCAGGCTGAAGAAGTGGGTCTGCATCGACGGATCACCCTCGATGGTCAGCGTCCAGCCGTGCTTGGGCCTCGGCCAGTGATCGGGGTACTCGTTGCCCACCGTCCACAGGGTCTCGATCTCGACGAGTGGTTCGCCGTCACGCACTCCCACCCAGTTCCACCGCTGCCCGGCAGTGGTTCCCGCAGCCAGCAGATGGTCGAAGATCTGATGGTCGTGGCGGGCGGCGACCGCCTCCACGGTCGAGATCACCTCGTCGATGTCAGCGCCCAGCGCGTCGGCCAGCAGCCACACCTGTTCGGTGAACAGCTCGTTGTTGAACGCCAGGAATTCGGATGCGTCGACACGGATCTCGTCCATGGGCCGGCCGAACGACATGTTGTCGAAGGTGATGTGCGTGCTGTCGTAGTCCGACCAGTCGGCGCGCTCCTGCAGGGTGATCTTGTCGATCCGCCGGCTCATCCCGGACAGCACCAAAGGCAGGGCGCCCGACAGGTTTCCGGGGTTCAGACCGCTGCCGTGCACCGTCGTCCCGCCCGCGGTGCAGGCCGCCAGCAGCCGCTCGCGGTCGGCCTCGGGCAGCCGGCGCGGGTGGAACAGGAACGCCGTCGTCACCACGTTCTTGCCGCCGGCCAGAAGCGCGCACACGTCATCCAGATTCGTGATCCGCGGGGTGTAGACGACGCAGTCCGCCTCCAGATCGAGGATGGTCTGCACATCGGTGGTGGCACGCACGCCGATCGGCGCCCGGCCCAGTAGTTCACCGACGTCGGCGCCGTCCTTGGCGTCGGAGTACACCCGCACCCCGACCAGCTCGAGGTCGGGACGGTCGTCCAACGTCGCCGCCAGCGTCTCGACCCCGACCGCGCCGGTGCCCCACTGAATCACCCGATAAGACATACGGGTGAGGCTAGTCACACCCGCACGTTGACGGGACCCACACCCCAGATGTCGTCGCAGTACTCGGTGATCGCGCGGTCCGACGAGAACTTGCCGCTGCGGGCGGTGTTGAGGATCGACATTCGCGTCCACCCATCGGCCTTCTGCCATGCCTCCGAAACCCGTTGCTGGCATTGCATGTACGACGCGTAGTCGGCCAGCACCAGGAACGGATCGGTGTAGCGCAGGGTGTCGACGATCGGCCGGAACACCTCGGTGTCGCCCCGGGAGAACCGGCCGGCCGAGATCAGGTCGAGCACAGCGGACAGTTCAGCGTCGGCCGCGATGTAGTCGGCAGGCCGGTACCCGCCGGCCTTGACCGCCTCGACCTCGGACTCGGTCAGACCGAACAGGAAGAAGTTCTCCGGTCCCACTTCGTCACGCATCTCGACGTTGGCTCCGTCGAGGGTGCCGATGGTCAGGGCGCCGTTGAGCATGAACTTCATGTTCCCGGTGCCGGAGGCTTCCTTGCCCGCCGTGGAGACCTGTTCGGACAGATCGGCCGCCGGGTAGATGAACTCCGCATTCTGCACGTTGAAGTCCGGGACGAACGCCACCTTGAGGAACCGGTTGACATCGGGATCGGCGTTGACGGTCTCGCCGACGGCGTTGATCAGCTTGATGATTCGTTTGGCCATAAAGTAGCCGGGAGCCGCCTTGCCGCCGAAGATGAACGCGCGCGGGGGAATGGTCAGCCCCGGGTCCTGCTTGAGCCGGTGGTACAGCGCGATGATGTGCAGGACGTTGAGGTGCTGACGCTTGTACTCGTGGATGCGCTTGACCTGCACATCGAACAACCAGTCCGGATCGAGTTCGACGCCGGTGGTGGCGCGCACGAAACCGGACAGTCGTACCTTGTTCGCGCGCTTCACCGCCCGCCAGCGGGCTCGGAACACCGCGTCGTCGGCGAACGGTTCCAGCTCGCGCAACCGGTTGAGATCGGTCAGCCAGCCGTCACCCACGGTCTCGTCGAGCAGGCCCCGAAGGCCCGGATTGGACAGGGCCACGAACCGGCGCGGCGTCACCCCGTTGGTCTTGTTCGAGAATCGTTGCGGCCACAACTCGTAGAAGTCCTTGAGCACACTGGATTTGAGTAGCTCGGAGTGCAGCGCCGCGACACCGTTGACGGCATGGCTGCCCACGGTGGCCAGGTGCGCCATCCGCACGGTCTTGCCGCCCTCCTCGCCGATCAGCGACATCCGCCTGACCCGGTCCTCGTCACCGGGGAACGCGGTCCGGACCTCCTCGAGGAAGCGCCGGTTGATCTCGTAGATGATCTCCAGATGCCGGGGGAGGGACTCGGCGAACAACGCCAGCGGCCAGGTCTCCAGCGCCTCCGGCAGCAGGGTGTGGTTGGTGTAGCCGAAGGCCGCGACCGTGATCGCCCAGGCCTCGTCCCAGCCGAGCTGTCGCTCGTCGATGAGCAGGCGCATCAGCTCGGCCACACCGATCGAGGGGTGAGTGTCGTTGAGCTGCAACGCGAACTGGTCGGCCAGGGCGGTGACGGGAAGGCAGGCGAGGTCCTCCAGGATGTGCAGAATGTCCTGCAGAGAGCAGGACACGAAGAAGTACTGCTGCAACAGCCGCAACCGTTTGCCGGCTTCGGGTTCGTCGTTGGGGTAGAGCACCTTGGTCACCGTCTCGGAGGTGACCTCGTCCTCGACCGCGCGGTAGTGGTCCCCGGTGTTGAACGCGTCCAGGGCGAAGGATTCGACGGCTCGCGCGCTCCACAGTGTCAGCGTGTTGCAGGTGTTGACGCCGTAACCCTGGATCGGGGTGTCGTAGGAGACGCCCTTGATCGTGCGTTGCGGCACCCACCGCACCCGGTAGACGTCCGCCGCGTCCCGGTACGGCTCGGTGTGCCCGCCCCAATTCACCCGGTAGTTCACGTCGGGTTTTGCGATTTCCCAAGGGTTCCCGTTCACCAGCCAGTTGTCGGTCTTCTCCACCTGCCAGCCGTCGCGGATCTCCTGGTCGAAGAGGCCGAACTCGTAACGGATGCCGTAGCCGATCGCCGGCCGCTCCAGGGTGGCCAGCGAGTCGAGATAGCAGGCCGCAAGGCGGCCCAGGCCGCCATTGCCCAGCCCGGGCTCCTGTTCGCAGGTGAGGACTTCGTCGAGGTCCTGACCCAACGCGGCGAGCGCCTCTCGGGCGGCCGATTCGATCTGCAGGTTGAGCAGGTTGTTCCCGAGCTGCGGGCCCATCAGGAACTCGGCCGACAGATAGCAGGTCACCTTGCGGGACAGGTCGATGAAGGCCTGGGTGCTGGCGATCCACCGCTGTTGCATGCGGTCGCGAACGGCCAGCGACAGCGCCCGGTAGTAGTGCTCGGGGGTCAACACCGAGGCCGGGCGGCCGATCGAATACCTCAGGTGGTCGGCGATGGCGCGGCGCAGTGCATCGGCCGACAACCCGGTGCGGCTGTGTTCATCAGTGGGCGAGCTCAACGCGACATCGGTCATCGCTGCAATCTCGCACCGTCAGGTGCACACCAACCCTGCTTCGGACGTCCGCCAGATGAAGCGCGGACAGACCCCGGGCACTTCAGATGCCGGTGAGATAGCGGCGCGTCACCACCCGCTGGAGCAACCGCGTCACCGGCCCGCCCAACCGGCTCCACCAGGTTGCCGGCCGGGAGAACGCGACCACCTCGGCATGCACCGTGTCCGTCGCCGGGTCGTAGCGCACCGAGAACAACTCCTCGCCCGATTCGGGATGGCCGGCCAGCGTGCCGTAGGCGAAGCCGCGGCGGTCGGCTTCGTCGAGCACATAGACCACCCGGCACGGCGCCGGAACGGGACCGATCCGGACCACCAGCTCGGTGCCCACCGCCGCGGCCTCAGCGGTGGCCTGCACCCGCAGGCCCGCGCCGCGCTGCATGCCCCACCGCAGCACCTCCGCACCGGCCCGCTCGAAGCGGTCGCGGCCGGTGCCGATCGGCGCCGAGGCCCGGATGTGGCGATACCCCGCGGGCAGTTCGCCGGCCGTGGCGCCCACCTCCGGATAGGTCAACGAGCGCTGCGCCAGGTCGTGCAGTTTCACCTCACCACCATGGCACTAATACGGTGGCGGTGTGGCCCCAGAAATCGACACCGCCGACACGCACCCCGGCGGTGGGTTCAATCCGCCCGAACCCACCGATCGCGGTGGGCCGGATTACGGCCGTTTCATCGAAGCGGTGCGCACCCTGCAGGACCACGCACGCAGTGCCGACGCCCCCGACGAGGTCATCACCGAGGCAGCTGACCTGATCCAGAAAGTGTCGGCGCTGCTGGCTCCGTACGAAGCCGACGAGTGGAATTCACCGTCCGGACGGCGAATGGACCTGCCCAACCGTGGCAACGTCAACAACGTGCCGGTGCATCTGGAACGGACCGCCGACGGCCGGATCGCCGGGACCGCCCACTTCCGGCGGTTTCACCTCGGTCGCAACGGTGCGGTACACGGCGGCTCGCTGGCGCTGCTGTTCGATTCGCTGCTGGGCTACACAGCGGCCAAACTGACCGGCAGCATGTATCAGCGCACCGCGTATCTGCATGTCAACTACCGCAAGATCGCCCCGATCGACAAGGACTTACAGGTGCGGGCCGGCATCGACCGCATCGAGGGACGCAAGATCTTCGTCGAGGGCCGCCTGCTCGACGGCGGCGACGTGCTCGCCGATGCCGAGGCGTTGTTCGTCCGGCTCAAGCCGGGGCAGCCATGAGTCTGGCGACCAACCTTGCCGAGATGAAGCGGCGCTGGACGAGTTGGCGGGAACGGCTGCGCTCGCGCCGGGCCGCCGACTTCACCTACCGGATCGTCGTCGGCGTCGTCGGCACCATCGTGCTGGCGGTCGGCATCGTGGCCATCCCGTACCCCGGTCCCGGCTGGGCGATCGTCTTCCTCGGGTTGGCGATCCTGGCCAGCGAATTCGACTTCGCCAAGCGGGCGCTGCGCTACGTCCGGGCCCGCTATGACGCCGTGATGGCCTGGTTCGACCGCCAGCACATCGCGGTCAAAGGGGTCAGCGCGGCGTTCACCGGACTGGTGGTGATCGGCACGCTGTGGCTTTTCGGAGTGATCGGGTGGAGCGCCGGACTGGTCGGGCTGGAGCAACAGTGGCTCAAGAGCCCTATCGGGCTGGGGTCCTGATCAGGCCCACCGATAGCATGACAGCGTTCGCACTAGCCCTCGCATGGTAGGAGACTCCCCGATGAGCGCCGCCCCCAGCCCAGCCCCCGCTGCCCCGATCCGGGTCGCGGCCGGGACTACCGCCGGCGCGGCGGTGCGCGAGGCGGATCTGCCCAGTCGCGGAACCCCAGACGCGATCGTCGTGGTGCGTGACGCCGACGGGCGCCTTCGCGATCTTTCCTGGGCCCCCGACACCGATGTCGAGGTGACGCCGGTGGCCGCCAACACCGAGGACGGCCGCAGCGTGATCCGGCACTCGTGTGCCCACGTGCTGGCCCAGGCCGTGCAGGACATGTTCCCGCAGGCCAAGCTGGGTATCGGGCCGCCGATCGCCGACGGCTTCTACTACGACTTCGACGTCGCGGAGCCGTTCACCCCGGAGGATCTGCAAAAGCTCGAAAAGCGGATGCAGAAGATCGTCAAGGACGGTCAGCTGTTCTCCCGGCGCGTCTACGAATCCAAGGATCAGGCGCGCGAGGAACTGGCCGGCGAGCCCTACAAGCTCGAGCTGGTCGACGACAAGTCCGGCGACCCGGACGTGATGGAGGTCGGTGGCGACGAGCTCACCGCCTACGACAACCTCAACGCCCGCACCAAGGAGCGGGTCTGGGGTGACCTGTGCCGCGGCCCGCACATCCCGACCACCAAGTACATCCCGGCGTTCAAGCTGACCCGTAGCAGCGCGGCCTACTGGCGCGGCGACCAGAACAACGCCAGCTTGCAGCGCGTCTACGGCACGGCCTGGGAGTCGCAGGAGGCGCTCGACAAGCACCTCGAGCTCATCGAGGAGGCGCAGCGCCGCGACCACCGCAAACTCGGCGTCGAGCTGGACCTCTTCAGCTTCCCCGACGAGCTCGGCTCCGGCCTGCCGGTGTTCCACCCCAAGGGTGGCGTCATCCGCAAGGAACTCGAGGACTACTCGCGGCGCAAGCATTCCGAGGCCGGCTACGAGTTCGTCAACACCCCGCACATCACCAAGGAACACCTTTACATCACCTCGGGCCACCTGGAGTGGTACGCCGACGGCATGTACCCGCCAATGCACATCGACGCCGAGTACAACGATGACGGCACGGTGCGCAAGCCCGGGCAGGACTACTACCTCAAGCCGATGAACTGCCCCATGCACCACCTGATCTACCGGGCGCGGGGCCGCTCGTACCGCGAACTCCCGTTGCGGCTCTTCGAGTTCGGCTCGGTGTACCGCTACGAGAAGTCCGGTGTGGTGCACGGGCTGACCCGCGTGCGCGGCATGACCCAGGACGACGCGCACATCTACACCACGCGTGAGCAGATGCGCGACGAGCTGACCTCGCTGCTGCAGTTCGTGCTCGACCTGCTCTCGGACTACGGCCTGGACGACTACTACCTGGAGCTGTCCACCAAGGATCCGGACAAGTACGTGGGCTCCGACGAGATGTGGGACGAGGCCACCGAGACCCTGCGGTCGGTCGCCGAAGCCTCGGGCCTGGACCTGGTGCCCGATCCGGGCGGCGCGGCGTTCTACGGACCCAAGATCTCCGTCCAGGTCAAGGACGCGCTGGGCCGCAACTGGCAGATGTCGACGATCCAGCTGGATTTCAACATGCCCGACCGCTTCGAGCTGGAGTACACCGCCGCCGACGGCAGCAGGCAGCGCCCGGTGCTGATCCACCGTGCCCTGTTCGGCTCGATCGAACGGTTCTTCGGAGTGCTCACCGAGCACTACGCGGGCGCGTTCCCGGCTTGGCTGGCACCGGTGCAGGTGGTCGGTATCCCGGTCGCCGACGCGCACCTGGACTACCTGTACGACGTTGCCGCGCAACTGAAGTCGCGCGGCGTGCGGGTCGAGGTCGACGGCAGCGACGACCGGATGGCGAAGAAGATCGTCAACCACACCAACCAGAAGGTGCCGTTCATGCTGCTGGCCGGTGACAAGGACATCGAGGCAGGCGCGGTGAGCTTCCGGTTCGGTGACCGCACCCAGATCAACGGTGTCCCGCGCGATGAGGCCGTCGAGGCGATCGTGAAGTGGATCGCCGAGCGCAACAACGCGGTGCCGACGGCGGACCTGGTACCGGTGGGCTTGTGATGAGCGCTCGCGCGAAGAACCGACGGGTAAGCGAATGACGGGGGATGAGCGATCCATCATCGACCACGGCGTGGGCGAGCCGGACCATCTGCAGCGGTTGTGGACACCGCACCGGATGAGCTACATCGTCGATGCGGTCAAGAGCGACAACAAGATCGGCTCGGCCGGTTCGTCGCAGCCGTTCACCGACATCCCCGAGATGTCCGACGAGGACGGGCTCATGGTGGCCCGCGGCGAACTCGTGTACGCCGTGCTCAACCTCTACCCGTACAACCCGGGCCATCTCATGGTCGTGCCCTACCGCCGGGTGTCCGAGCTGGAGGACCTGACCGAAGCCGAGAGCGCTGAGCTGATGGCGTTCACGCAGAAGGCGATCCGCGTCATCAAGGCCGTCTCGCGTCCGCACGGGTTCAACGTCGGCCTGAACCTCGGCATCTCGGCCGGCGGATCGCTGGCCGAGCACCTGCACATGCACGTGGTCCCGCGCTGGGGCGGCGACGCGAACTTCATCACGATCATCGGTGGCGCCAAGGTCATTCCGCAGCTGCTGAGCGAGACCCGGGAGCTGCTGGCCACGGAATGGGCCCGCCAGCCGTGAGCAACCTCTTCCTGATGAGCAGGGCGGCCTACGCCAAGCTGTCGCGGCCGGTGGCCAAGGCGGCACTGCGCGCGGGCCTGACTCCCGACATCGTCACCATCGTCGGCACCGCCGGGACCGTCACCGCCGCGTTGACCCTCTTCCCGATGGGTCAGTTGTGGTGGGGCGCGTTCGCCGTGTTCGTCTTCGTGCTCGCCGACATGCTCGACGGGGCGATGGCCCGGGAACGCGGCGGCGGTACCCGGTTCGGCGCCGTACTGGACGCGGCGTGTGACCGCATAGCCGACGGCGCCATCTTCGCCGGCCTGCTGTGGTGGGCGGCGTTCGGCCTGGACAACCCGACGCTGGTGGTCGCGATCCTCATCTGCCTGGTCACCTCACAGGTCATCTCGTACATCAAGGCTCGCGCCGAGGCCAGCGGGTTGCGTGGCGACGGCGGCATCATCGAGCGCCCGGAGCGCCTGGTGATCGTGCTGGTCGGCGCGGGGCTCTCGGGTGTGCCATTCCTGCACATTCCATGGCTGCTGCACGTCGCGGCATGGCTGTTGGCGGTGGCCAGCGTCATCACCGTGGCGCAGCGGATACATGCGGTGCGCACCTCTCCGGGCGCCATGGACCTGCTGCAACCCCCGGGAGCCTCGTGAACATTCCGCTGTCGGGACAGGTGACCGATCTGGGTTATGCGGCAGGCTGGCAGCTGGTCCGTGCGATGCCGGAGCTGGTGGCGCGCAACCTGTTCGACGCGGGTGCCTTCTATGCCTCCCGTGGCGGTGGGCCCCAGCAGTTGCGCAAGAACCTGGCCCGGGTGATCGGGGTGCCCCCGGCCGAGGTGCCAGACGACCTGATGCGTGCTTCACTGGCCTCGTACGCCCGGTACTGGCGGGAGGCGTTCCGGTTGCCGTCGATGGATCTGACTGCTGTGGCCAAGCGTCTCGACGAGGTGTTCGTCGGCGCGGACAAGCTGCGGGCCGCTCGCGAGGCGGGCCGCGGCGCGGTGCTGGCGCTCCCGCACAGCGGTAACTGGGACATGGCCGGGGTGTGGCTGGCCCAGCAGTTCGGCACCTTCGCCACCGTCGCCGAGCGGCTCAAACCCGAATCGCTGTACCGGCGTTTCATCGACTACCGCGAGAGCCTGGGATTCGAGGTATTCCCGTTGTCGGGCGGTGAGCGTCCGCCGTTCGAGGTGCTTTCGGACCGGTTGCGGGACAACATGTTCGTCTGCCTGATGGCCGACCGGGACCTCACCCGCAACGGTGTGGAGGTCGGCTTCTTCGGCGAACCTACCCGGATGCCCGCCGGCCCGGCCAAGTTGGCGATCGAAACCGGTGCACCGCTTCATCCGGCGCATGTCCACTATGACGGGGACGACTGTGTGGTCGAGATCTTCGACGCACTCGACACCTCGTCGGGGGACGTGTCCGTGGTGATCCAGCAATTGGCCGACCGGTTCGCGGCGAACATCGCCGCGCACCCGGCTGACTGGCACATGCTGCAGCCGCAGTGGCTGGCCGACCTGTCCGCCGAACGTCGTGCCCGGTTAGGTACCTGAGGCCATGCGTATCGGGATGGTCTGCCCGTATTCGTTCGATGTGCCGGGCGGTGTGCAATCCCATGTGCTGCAACTGGCCGAGGTGATGCGCGCGGGCGGGCATCACGTCAGCGTCCTGGCGCCGTCGTCGCCGCATGTGAAGTTGCCTGAATACGTGGTGTCGGGCGGCAAGGCCGTCCCGATTCCGTACAACGGCTCGGTGGCCCGGCTGCGGTTCGGCCCGGCCACCCACCGCAAGGTGAAGAAGTGGATCGCCGAGGGCGAGTTCGATGTACTGCACCTGCATGAGCCCAATGCGCCCAGCCTGTCCATGCTGGCGCTGCAGGCCGCCGAGGGGCCGATCGTGGCGACCTTTCACACCTCGACGACAAAGTCGTTGACGCTCAGTGTGTTTCAGGGAATCCTGCGCCCGTTCCACGAGAAGATCGTCGGCCGCATCGCGGTGTCGGACCTGGCTCGGCGCTGGCAGATGGAGGCGCTCGGCTCGGATGCGGTCGAGATACCCAACGGTGTCGACGTACCGTCGTTCGCGAATGCGCCTCGGCTGGAAGGGTATCCGCGACCCGGCCGCACCGTGCTGTTCCTCGGCCGGTTCGACGAACCCCGAAAGGGCATGGCGGTACTGCTGGGTGCCCTCCCGAAGCTGGCGCGGCGGTTCCCCGACATCGAGATACTGATCGTGGGCCGCGGCGATGAGGACGCGCTGCGGGAGGAGGCCGGCGAGCTCGCCGGACACCTTCGTTTCCTGGGGCAGGTCGACGACGACGCCAAGGCCGCGGCCATGCGCAGCGCCGACGTCTACTGCGCACCCAACCTCGGCGGCGAGAGCTTCGGCATCGTGCTGGTCGAGGCGATGGCGGCCCGAACCGCCGTGGTGGCCAGTGAATTGGACGCCTTCAGCCGCGTTCTCGATCAGGGGCAGGCCGGCCGGCTGGTTCCGGTCGGCGACGCCGACGCCCTGGCCGACGCGCTGATCGAGGTGCTCGACGACGACGCGCTGCGCGAGCGGTACATCGACCAGGCCACCGAGCGGGTCGCCCGTTACGACTGGTCGGTGGTGGCCGGGCAGATCATGCGGGTGTACGAGACCGTGGCCAGCGCCGGCATCAAAGTTCAGGTGGGTGACTAGACGTGCCTACCTGGTTGGTGATCACCGCACTGGCCCTGCTGGTGGTCCTCCTTCTCATCGGAGGATGGGCCTACCAGACCGCCAACCGGCTCGACCGGCTCCACGTGCGCTACGACCTGTCCTGGCAGGCGCTCGACAGTGCACTGGCCCGCCGGGCCGTCGTCGCCCGTGCCGTCGCCGTCGACGCCTACGCGGGTGCTCCGGCGGGTAAACGCCTCGCAGCGCTGGCGGACGTCGCCGAGCGGGCTCCCCGTTCGGCGCGTGAAGCCGCCGAGAACGACCTGTCGGCCGCACTGGCCCTCGTCGATCCGGCCGGGCTGCCGGTGCCGCTGGTCGCCGAACTCGCCGATGCCGAAGCCCGCGTGCTGCTGGCCCGGCGCTTCCACAACGACGCCGTCCGCGACACCCTGGCCCTGCGGGAACGTCGCTTTGTGCGGCTGCTGCGGCTGGGCGGAACCGCGGCACTGCCAACCTATTTCGAGATCGTCGAACGGCCGGATTCGCAAGCCGAGGTCAACCCGGTGAGCCGCCGGACCTCGGCACGTGTGGTGCTGCTCGACGAGACCGGCGCGGTGTTGCTGCTGCGCGGCTCCGACCCCGCGATCGACAACCCGGACCGGCCCGCGCCGCGGTGGTGGTTCACCGTCGGGGGCGCGGTCCAGCCTGGTGAGGATCTGGCGGCCGCCGCGGTGCGCGAGCTCGTTGAGGAGACCGGGTTGCAGGCGGCACCCGCCGACCTCGTCGGGCCGGTGTGGCGGCGCGATGCCGTCATCGACTTCAACGCCTCGGTGATCCGCAGCGAGGAGTACTTCTTCATCCACCGCACCGCCCGGTTCGAGCCGTCGGCGACGGGTCGCACGACCCTGGAACGGCACTACATTCACGGGCACCGATGGTGCGATGCGAGAATGATCGCCGAGTTGGTTGCCGGCGGGGAGGCCGTGTATCCGCTTCAACTGGGTGAGCTGCTGGCTCAGGCCAACGAACTGGCCGAGCAGCCCGCAGCGACGCTGGCGAATACGCAGGGATCTGCGAATCGCGAGCTGCAAGCCATCCGGTGATGCGGATTTAATGGATTTGGCGGCTCCACTAGACTGAATCAGTAGGACTTTGGAGGAGATTGCAGTGGATACCGCGGCGCAGAATGGCTCTAGCAACCAGACCGGCACCGCGCGCGTGAAGCGCGGGATGGCTGAGATGCTCAAGGGCGGCGTGATCATGGATGTCGTCACCCCGGAACAGGCGAAGATCGCCGAGGGCGCGGGTGCCGTTGCTGTCATGGCGCTGGAGCGCGTCCCCGCCGACATCCGTGCCCAGGGCGGGGTGTCGCGGATGAGTGATCCCGACATGATCGAGGGCATCATCTCCGCGGTCACCATCCCGGTCATGGCCAAGGCGCGCATCGGGCATTTCGTCGAGGCGCAGATCCTGCAGAGCCTGGGTGTGGATTACATCGACGAGTCCGAGGTGCTCACCCCGGCCGATTACACCAACCACATCGACAAGTGGAAGTTCACCGTGCCGTTCGTGTGCGGTGCCACCAACCTCGGCGAGGCCCTGCGCCGGATCACCGAGGGCGCGGCGATGATCCGCTCCAAGGGTGAGGCCGGCACCGGCGACGTCTCCAACGCGACCACCCACATGCGCAAGATCGGCGGCGAGATCCGTCGGCTCACCTCGCTGAGCACCGACGAGCTGTACGTCGCGGCCAAGGAACTGCAGGCGCCGTATGACCTGGTGGCCGAGGTCGCCCGGGCAGGCAAGCTGCCCGTCACGCTGTTCACCGCGGGCGGCATCGCGACCCCTGCCGATGCGGCGATGATGATGCAGCTCGGCGCCGAAGGCGTGTTCGTGGGTTCGGGCATCTTCAAGTCGGGCAACCCGGCGCAGCGCGCCGCGGCGATCGTGAAGGCCACCACGTTCTACGACGATCCCGACGTGTTGGCCAAGGTGTCGCGCGGTCTGGGTGAGGCCATGGTCGGTATCAATGTCGAGGAGATCGCCCAGCCGCACCGGCTCGCTGAGCGCGGCTGGTAAACACCTCGTATGGCGATTGAAGAGATCCTCGATCTGGAGCAGCTCGAGGTCAACATCTATCGCGGTGGGGTGTTCAGCCCGGAGTCGGGTTTCCTGCAGCGGACCTTCGGCGGCCACGTCGCCGGTCAGTCCCTCGTTTCGGCGGTGCGCACGGTGGAGCCGACGTTCCAGGTGCACTCCCTGCACGGCTACTTCCTCCGCCCTGGCGATGCCCGGGCGCCGTCGGTGTACATCGTCGAGCGCATCCGGGACGGAGGCTCGTTCTGCACCCGCCGGGTGAGCGCGATCCAGCACGGCGAGACGATCTTCACGATGTCGGCGTCGTTCCAGACCGACCAGACCGGCATCGAGCATCAGGACGTGATGCCCGAGGCTCCCGGGCCCGACGACCTACCCGGATTCCGGTCCGGGGGAGCGTTCGACGATGCCGGGTTCGCCCAGTTCGCCGAATGGGACGTCCGGATCGTGCCGCGGGACCTGGTGGCGCGGATTCCCGGCAAGGCTTCTCAGCAGCAGGTGTGGTTCCGCCACCGCGACCCGTTGCCCGACGATCACGTGCTGCACATCTGCGCGCTGGCCTACATGAGCGATCTGACCCTGCTGGGCTCGGCCCAGGTCAACCACCTCGACGTGCGCAAGCAACTGATGGTGGCGTCGCTGGACCACGCCATGTGGTTCATGCGGCCGTTCCGGGCCGACGAGTGGCTGCTCTACGACCAGTCCTCGCCCTCGGCGTGTGGCGGGCGTTCGCTGACCCAGGGCAAGATCTTCAACCGCTACGGCGAGATGGTGGCTGCAGTGATGCAAGAGGGACTGACCCGCTTCAAGCGCGACTTGACGCCGGCGGAAGGCACGTGAGCCCCCGCGTGGGGGTGCTCGCGTTGCAGGGTGACACTCGCGAGCATCTGGCCGCTCTGCGTGAGGCGGGCGCCGAGGCGGGCACGGTGCGGCGGCTTTCCGAGCTCGACGCGGTCGACGCCCTGGTGATCCCCGGTGGGGAATCCACCGCGATGAGCCATCTGCTGCGCGAATTCGAACTGCTCGAACCGCTGCGCGCGCGCATCGCCGCGGGGTTGCCCTGCTACGGCTCGTGCGCAGGCATGATCCTGCTGGCCACCGAGATCAAGGACGCCGGCACCGTCGGGCGGGAGGCCGTTCCTCTGGCCGGAATCGATATGACGGTGCGGCGCAACGCCTTTGGTCGTCAGGTCGATTCCTTCGAAGGGGACATCGACTTCGAGGGACTGGACACCCCGGTGCATGCGGTCTTCATCCGGGCGCCGTGGGTCGAGCGGGTCGGTGCGGACGTCAAGGTGCTGGCGCGCGCGGCCGACCATATCGTCGCGGTGCGTCAGGGTTCGATGCTGGCGACGTCGTTTCACCCCGAGATGACCGGGGACCGCCGTATTCACAAGCTGTTCGTCGATTCGCTCTGAGTCGATAGGATCCGGCGGTGAACTGGCTGGGCGCCTGGTGGCAACACGACGTGGTGGACGGCTACAAGGGGCCACTGCTGCTGAGTTTCGTGGCCTTCGTGGTGACGTTCTTGACCACCCGCACCATCACGCGGCTGATCCGTGACGGCAGAGGGCCGTTCCACAACGTCAGTGCGGGCGGTGTGCACATGCACCACTCGACACCCGGCATCATCCTGCTGATCGGTGGTGCCTTCACCGCGGTGGGTTGCCCGCCGTTGTCGGGCTGGGCCTATCTGGCGGCGCTCCTCGTGGGTGTCGGAGCCTCACTGGTGCTAGACGAGTTCGCGATGATCTTCCGGCTGCAGGACGTGTACTGGAGCCAGGAGGGCCAGCTGTCGGTCAACATCGTCACGCTGGCCGGGGCTTGCGTGGGCTTGGCCGCCGCCGGGGTGTCTCCCATCCACACCGATGAATTGCCCGCCGGGGTGGCCGCCTTGCGCTACACGGCCGTGGTGGCCCTGCTGCTGCACTTCCTGGTGGTCGCGGTGGTCGCGCTCAAGGGCAAGTACCCGACCGCGTTGATCGGCCTGTTCGTGTCGCCCGTGGCCTGGGTGGCCGCGGTGCGGCTGGCCAGGCCGACTTCGCCGTGGGCGCGCCGGCGGTACGGCCCGAAGCGGCTGGAGCGCGCCCGCCGGCGCGCCGCCGAGTTCGACGAGCGGTGGGCACCGGTGCGGCGGCATTGGGACGACCTGGTCGGCGGCACCCCGACGGCGCCCGACCCGGGTCAGTAGTCGTCGAACGCCCCCCACGCAGGAACTACCCGGCTGGCACTCAGCTCGGTCAAATCTGGGCACGCCTTAATTGTGTGGTGACATCGACTCTTGACCAACCGTCGGCGGCGGACCCGGATCTGGCACCGATCGAGGCCGCCCAGCCGGTGCGATGGGATTTCTCCCGGGCCGAACGCCTGGCGCTGCCCGCTCTGCTGACGGCCACCGCCCTGGCCTACCTGTGGAACATCACCGTCAACGGCATGGGCAACCAGTTCTACGCGGCCTCGGCCTGGGCCGGTTCGCTCAACTGGGAGGCGCTGCTGTTCGGGTCGCTGGATCCGGCCAACTTCATCACCGTGGACAAGCCGCCGGTGTCGCAGTGGGTGATGGGCCTGTCCGGTCAACTGTTCGGGTTCAGCAGCGCCAGCATGCTCATCCCCGAAGCGTTGATGGCCGTCGGTTCGGTCGCGCTGCTCCACGGTGCGGTCCGCCGCATCAGTGGGCCCCGCGCCGCGCTGCTGGCCGGCGCCGCGCTGGCCCTCATGCCGGTGGCCGCGCTGATGTTCCGGTTCAACAATCCCGACGCGGTCATGGTGTTGCTGATGACGGCCGCCGCCTACTGCGCGGTGCGCGCACTGGAGCAGAACGGCGCCCGCTGGATGGCGCTGGCCGGCGTCGCGCTCGGTTTCGCCTTCCTGGCCAAGATGCTCGAGGGACTGATGGTGATGCCGGCCATCGGGCTGGTCTACCTGATCGCCGCGCCCGTCCCGGTGCGCCGGCGCCTGCTGCACCTGGTCGGCTCACTCGGGGCGTTTCTCGTCTCGGCCGGATGGTTCGTGGTGCTCACCCTGGTGTGGCCCGCCTCGTCGCGGCCGTACCTCGCCGGGTCCACCGACAACAACTTCATGAACCTGGTGCTCGGCTACAACGGATTCGGTCGCGTTCTCGGCCACAACCACTACGGCACCCACGTCGACGTCGACCCCGTGGTCCCCGCAGCGCCGCAGCACCACGGCGGCTGGGGCGATCAGGTCCAGGGCCTGCCGCGGCTGTTCACCGGCGAGTTCGGTTTCGAGATCGGTTGGCTGGTGCCCGCGGCATTGCTGGCGGTGGTCCTGGTACTGATCTCGCGTGGCCGGGCACCGCGCACCGACATCGTGCGGGCCGGGGCCATCCTGTTCGGTACCTGGCTCGTGATCGACGGTCTGGTGCTGAGTTTCATGAAGACCAACGTCCATCCGTACTACTGCATGTCGCTGGCACCGGCCGTCGCGGCGATGTTCGCCATCGGCCTCCACGAGATGTGGCGGCGCCGCGACGACCGGCTGGGGCAGATCGGTTTGGCGACAATGCTTCTGGGCACCGCGGCGTGGAGTTTCTGGATCCTGGCCCGCAATGCGTCGTGGCTGCCGCCGCTGCGGTGGTCGATCCTGGCGGTGACGGTCACGGCCACCGCGGCGCTGCTCTGGGCGTTGCGCTCGGGCACCCGCGGAATGGCGGCCGCCGCACTGGCAGTGGCGATCATCGGCGGACTGGCCGGATCCACCGCCTACACCGTGGCCACCCTGGGCCAGTCGCACACCGGGGGCGGTCCGAGCGTGGGACCCGCCGATCCCGACGACGATCACGGGCACGGTTGGAACTCCGACAATCCCGAGGTGAACGCGATGCTGCGGGGAACCAATACCGAATGGTCGGCGGCCATCAACCGGTCCGGCGCTGCGTCCGGACTCGAATTGTCCACCGACACAGCGGTAATGGCGATCGGCGGCTTCACCGGAAGTGATCCGGCGCCGACGCTGGACCAGTTCCAGACCTTCGTCGCCGACCGGAAGATCACCTACTACATCCTGCCCGAGTCCAAGAACGACCACGGCGGCTTCTTCGGCAACAATTCCCACACCGACATCTCCGACTGGGTGAAGGCGAACTTCGCCTCGACCAAGGTGGGTTCGGACACGGTCTACGACCTGCGCGCGCCTCTCAGGAAATAGCCGTCGCGCACAGGGATTCCGAAATCTCCCCTGGCGCGCGAGCGGGCCTGTCCGCTGACGGCGATCACATCTTCCCGCGACATGTGCCGGGCCAGGTTGGTGGCGGCCATACCCTGATGCACGGCGAACGCGTGGATGCCCCGATCGCGAAGTCGTCGGTCGAGCGCGACGGCATGCAGGATGTAGGCGGCGAACGTGTCGTATTCGCGGCGGTGCCAGTTGGGATCGTCCAGATCGACGTCGCCGAGACGATGGCCCTCGGAGGAGAGGTTGACGACGACGCCGGACAGCTGCGCCTCAGCTGTTCGGTGAGGATCTGGTCACCGGGCTGCGAGAGTGCGTCGGCGGTGCGGGACGCCAACACCACGTACGCCAGGACCCAGGCCGACTAGGTCTTGCCACCCATGCTCATCGGTTGCCGCCCTCCACGATGACGCCCGCGGCCTGCTCCATCGGCTTGATGACGGACGTGAAGTCGGATTCTGCGCCTTCGGTGCGAAGCGTCTGCTCCCAGATCCGTTGCACGGTCTGGGCCATCTCGACCGGCAGGCCCAGCGAGGTGGCCTCATCCAGGTACAGCCTCACGTCCTTGGCCATCAAGCCGGTGGCGAACCCGTAGTCGAAGGTGCGGGGGAGTACCGCACGTGGGAACTTGTCCCGGCTGGCGTGTGTGCCACCGGATCCGGCGTTGAGCACGTCGATCATCACGTCGGCGTCGAGCCCGGCCTTGACTCCCATCACCATCACCTCCGCCGTCGCGGCCAGGGTGGTGGCGGCCATCAGGTTGTTGATCAGCTTCATGGTCTGTGCGGCGCCGGGTTGTTCGGAGACGAAGATCGCCCGGCCCAGGACATCGAAAATCGGCTTCAGCGCATCGAATTCGGCGCGCGGACCGGACACCATCAGCGCCAGGGTGCCGGCCTGGGCGCCATGCATCCCGCCGCTGACCGGGCTGTCCAGAGCGGCGACACCCTGTGCGGCGAGTACTGCTTGATTGCGTTGTGCTGCCCCACCGCCCACCGTGGACAGGTCGACGAAGCGGCGGACCCGGTACCCAGCCGCGACGTCGGCCACCACGGATTCGGACACCTGCGGGGTCGGCAGGCTGGCCAATATCGTCTCGGTGCGGTCGGCCACGTCGCGCACGGAGCCGGCCCGCGAGGCGCCCAGCATGGTCGCCTTGGCCAGAACATCGTCGCGCATGTCGAAGGCCACCACCGGAAATCCCGCCGTCAGCAGGCGTTCCATCATGGGAAAGCCCATGTTGCCCAGGCCGATGAAGCCGATCGGCTCACTCATCGGCTGCCGGGATCTCGTCGAGGTCGGCGAACACGGCGCGGGCCAGCCGGAAGCTGTCGACCGCGGCCGGGATGCCCGCGTAGATGCCGACCTGCAGGAAGATCTCGCAGATCTCCTCGCGGGTGACGCCGTTGGTGAGCGCGCCCCGGATATGGGTGCTCAATTCGTTGGGCCGGTTCAGCACCGCGATCATCGCCAGGTTCAGCATGCTGCGGGTCTTCAGTTCCAGGCCCTCGCGGCCCCACACTGCGCCCCAACAGTATTCGGTGACCAGGTCCTGCAGCGGCTTGGAGAAGGCGTCGACGGTCCCGGCCGCTTTGCGGACATACTCCTCGCCGAGGACGGCGGTGCGGATCGCCAATCCCTTGTCGTACGTGTCTTGATCCATGGTGTGCCTTTCATGAGCTCGGGCAGATCGCTGGGCCACCACGAGGGTCGTGGTGGCTGTCACGGCATCGAGTAGCGACCACATCGTCATCGCGGTCGTACTCCGTCGAGGAACAGCCGCACCAAGGTCCGCATGCGTTTGTCCAGGTCGTCAGGATCCCAGGACACACCCCAGAGTGCGCCGGTGGCGGGGCCGCCGACCACCATGCTCAAGAACGCGCCCCCGACCACCGCGGGATCGTCGATCTCGATGATTCCCGCCTCGGCATGGCGGGCGAGAACCTCGGCGATGAACGTCAGCGCCGGCATGGTGCCCTGTTCGTACACGAGCTGGAACAGTCGGGGGAAGCGGTTGCCCTCCGCGTTGAGGATGCGCTGCAGCGCGGTGCCGGCGGGGCTGGTGATCCCGGCCAACCGGATCCGGCCGATGGCGAGCAGGGTTTCCTCGAGATCGTCGGTCTCGGCTGCTCGCAGCGTCTCGATGGGTACCAGCCAGCGGTCCACGGCACGTTGTACCGAAGCTTCGAACAGTGCGGCCTTGTCAGGGTAGAGGCTGTAGATGGTGCGTTTGGCCATGCCGGCGGCCGCGGCGATGGACTCGATGGTGGAACGCTCGAATCCGTTCTCCAGGAACACTTCCAGGGCGCAGTCGAGCAGTTCACGGTGTCGATGCTCGGCCTGTTCCCGGGTTGGCCGGCCCGCGCGGGGCCTTGACGGACTCTGGGACATGAGTACATAGTAACATGTAATGAAACGCATTAGGTGCTATTAATTCTTTCCTTCAGGAGTCACTATGGCCGCAATTGACCAACTACTTGCCCTTCAGGCGGCACCGGACAGTTACGACATCGCACCCGACGACGTGCAGCAGCTGCAGATTGACGCGGTGAACGAGCGGTTCTCCGAGCGTGTTGACCAGATCCCGTTGCTGCGCAACCGCGCTCAGGCCGCGGAGATCACCAAGGTTGCCCAGCGCGAGGATCTTGTGCCGCTGCTGTTCGCGCACGGCGCCTACAAGAGCTACGCGCAGAACTGGCTGACCGATGGCCGGTGGGATCGGATGGCCAAATGGGTCGGCACTGTCTCCACCTGTGAGCCGGCCGGTATCGCAGTTGACGGGATCGCCGGGCTCGATGAATTCGTTGCCCGGCTGGAGTCCGTCGGCTGCTACCTGAGCTGTTCCAGTGGTACCACCGGAAAACCGGCCATGATCGCCTGCTCGGAATCCGATCTGGATGTCGCGGCAAGATCGAATGTCACCGGATTGACCTGGTCAACCGGCATACCGGCCGACGGCAGCCGCAAGCTGTTCGGTCTGGGTCCGCGCACCAAGGTCGAGCGCAACGAGCGCACCCGGATCGCCCTGGTGGAGGCGTTCTCCACCGAGGCTGACAGCTATCAGCTGCCACTGGAGCCCATTTCGGTCGGTTCGATCATGGACATGATCGAACTGCGTCGCCACATCGCCGCCGGTATTGCCAGCCCTTCGGAGATCGCCGCGTTCGAGACCACCAGCGCGGAGCGGCAGAGCGCGATGGACGCCGCGAACGCCGGCGCGGTCGATGAGCTCATCGCCAGTCGCGACCGACAGCTGCTCCTTACCGGAATGTTCGCCTCGCTGTATGAGGTTGCCCAGGGGGTCCGGGCAAAAGGATTCTCCGGTAACGACTTCCGAGACGATACCGGGCTGCTGGTCGCCGGCGGCCTCAAAGGCGCCGCGCTGCCGCCGGACTATCGGGAGTTCATCTTCGACACCTTCAACATCGCCGACGAGCGGGTGTTCCACTTCTACTCCATGCAGGAGCTGAACACCCCGTTCCCGAAGTGTCGGGCCGGCCGCTACCACGTGCCACCATGGGTGCTGTTGCTGCCGTTGGACGAACCCGGCGAGAATCTCGTCGATACCTCCGCAGGTCCGGTGCAAGCGCGCGGGGCGTTCTTCGATCTGTCGCTGGACGGCCGCTGGGGTGGGGTCATCTCAGGTGACCGCATCGATGTCGATTTCGGGGCCTGCGACTGCGGCCACCAAGGGCCGACCGTCGGTCCGGACGTCACCCGCTATGCGGATCTGGGCGGGGACAAGATCACCTGCTCGGGCAACATCGAAGCCTACGTGCGGGGTGAGGCGTGAGCGCCGCGGTGGCCTTGTCGGCGCCGTTCGTGATCCGCGGAGAGCTGGTCGAGGGAGACACCTCGCGGCACCGCTCCCGCGACCTCGGTGTCGACTTCGCCACGCCCGCAATCGAACTGGATGCGCTGGTGACCCCGCGCTCGGAATTGCCGCCGCTGTTGAACGTGCCGCTGGCCGAGATCATCGACTTTCTGGTCGAGACCGGTGAACGGCTGCGGCTCGATGGCAATCCGCACATGCAGCGCTGCCTGGATCTGGTGGCCGAGACCAATCCGCTGCCACGCCGAGTGGTGGAAAACCTCTACCGCGCCGCACCGGCCCTGCTGAACCGGGACAGCCTGTGGGCCCAAGTCGAATCCAACTTCGCCGATCCGGCCGTGCTCGACGGCTGGGTGAGCCGTACCGATGCGGCCGGGAACACCGGCGCGGTGCGGGCCTTCCCGCCCCGCGTGGTGCACATGCTGGCCGGTAACGCCCCGTCCGGCTGCGTCGCGTCGATTGCCCAGAGCGCGTTGGTCAAGGGCATCAGTCTGTTCAAGATGCCCTCGTCGGATCCGTTCACCGCGGTGGCCGTACTGCGGACCATGGCCGAGATCGACCCGAACCATCCGGTGGTGCAATCGATGTCGGCGGTCTACTGGGCCGGCGGCGATGAGACGATCGAACGGACGATCTACCGCCCGCAGTACTTCGACAAGATTGTGGCCTGGGGTGGCGGACCGGCGATCAACAACGTCGTCAAGTACCTGGGCCCTGGTATCCAGCTGGTGTCCTTCGACCCCAAGTCGTCGATCTCGATGATCGGGCGTGAGGTATTCGCCTCAGACCAGGTGCTCGCCGACGTCGCCGAACGGGTGGCGGCCGACACCTGCGTCTTCAACCAGGAGGCCTGTCTGGCAAGCCGATTCGTCTTCCTGGAGACCACCGACCGGGCCCAGGCTCGTCAGTTCTGCGCCGAACTGTTGCCGCGTCTGGGCGTCGACCGGGTGTTCGGATCGGCGGTGGCGCCGCTACCGCCCACCGACATCCGCGACGAGGTCGAGGTGATGGGTGCGATGGGTGACGAACTTGAAGTGTTCGGCCGCTTCGACGGCCGCGGCATGGTGGTGCTGTCCGACGAGCCCGTGGACTTTCATCCGTCGAACAAGATCTCCAACGTGGTGATGGTGTCCTCGCTCGACGACGCGGTCCGCTACGTCAACGTGGCGACCCAGACCATCGGTGTATATCCCTTCGAACGCAAGGCCCAATTGCGCGATGCGCTGGCCGGCGCAGGCGGCCAGCGGGTGTGCCGGGTGGGCACCGCCAACGGTCACGTCGAGGGCGGCCCGCATGACGCCATGTACCCGCTCGCCCGGCTGGTGCACTGGATGGGCGATGACGACATTCTCACCGCCGACGCCAACCCGGCGCTGCCGTAAGTGCCGGGTAGCGCCCCTGCATCGGCGTACGCTGCCTGCATGTCAGCGTCGTCGACAACGTCCGTCCGGCGCCGGCCAAGTGTCGTCGAGTCGGTGATCAGTTGGGCCGTATGGGCCCTCGTCGGCCTGATCGCCGTGTTGCTGGCGTTCGCCGCGATCTTTCCGTTGGGTTTCAGCGGCGCATCTCCCGACCAGGCCGATGATGCGGCGACCGTGGCCGGATGGGCGGTTCTCACCCTGGCTCTGGTCGTCCTCGCCCCGATCGGCATGGCGATCGGGCATTGGCGGCATTGGCACATCTGGTACTGGCCGGTGCTGTGTGCCGCCTCGGCGGGTACGGCGCTCGTCTTGCTGCAGGCGTTGTAGACGTCGTATCGAGCGTGGTAGTACCGGCCACGTAAACTGGAGAGCCGGAGTTTTAACCGGAAAAGGGGCGTACCTGCATGAGCGGCCATTCCAAGTGGGCCACCACCAAGCACAAGAAGGCCGTCATCGACGCCAAGCGCGGCAAGATGTTCGCCAAGTTGATCAAGAATATCGAGGTCGCGGCACGTGTCGGCGGGGGCGACCCGGCCGGTAACCCCACTCTCTACGACGCCATCCAGAAGGCCAAGAAGAGCTCGGTTCCCAACGACAACATCGAGCGGGCCCGCAAGCGTGGCGGTGGTGAAGAAGCCGGTGGCGCCGACTGGCAGAACATCACCTACGAGGGCTACGGCCCCAACGGTGTCGCGGTGCTCATCGAATGCCTGACCGACAACCGCAACCGCGCCGCCGGTGAAGTCCGCGTCGCGATGACCCGCAACGGCGGCAACATGGCCGACCCGGGTTCGGTGGCCTACCTGTTCTCCCGCAAGGGTGTGGTGACGCTGGAGAAGAACGGCCTGACCGAGGACGACGTGCTGATGGCCGTCCTGGAGGCCGGTGCCGAGGAGGTCAACGACCTCGGCGACTCTTTCGAGATCATCTCCGAGCCCACCGACCTGGTCGCGGTTCGCACGGCGCTGCAGGACGCCGGTATCGACTACGACTCGGCCGAAGCCAGCTTCCAGCCGTCGGTGAGTGTGCCGGTCGACCTGGAAGGCGCCCGCAAGGTGCTCAAGCTCGTCGACGCGCTGGAGGACAGCGACGACGTGCAGGAGGTCTACACCAACATCGACATCCCTGACGATGTCGCTGCGCAGCTCGACGAGGAGTAGCCACTGCCCGAGCCGCCCCCATTCAGCCCGACCATCGCGCTGCTCACGATCAGCCGGGTCTGGGAATCCGCGTTCGTCGACGCCCTCAAACCGCTCGGGCTGACCACGCGCAAATTCGGATTGCTGGGGCACGTTCGCGGAAATCCGGGCATCTCGTTCAGCGAGCTGGCCCGGCGCTCGCGCATCACCGTGCAGAGTGCGCATGCGGCGGTCGCGTCGTTCGTTGAGGCGGGCCTGGTCGAGGACGCGACGGCGCACGCCGGCGCGGCGTCGACATTGCAGGTCACCCCCGAGGGCGAGGCGCTACTGGGCCGGGCTACCGAGGTCGTGGCCGAGCTGGATGCGCGATTCGCCGTTCAGTACCCCGAACTGACCGAAGCACTGCGTGCACATATGACACGGATCATGTCGGGTTCTCCATAACCTTCAGTTAGCCTGAAGGTTATGGAGTTCGTGTTGCTGTCCATCCATGTGGTGGCAGGCATCCTGTTCGTGGGCCCGGTGGCAGTGACCACCAGCATGTTTCCCCGATATGCGCCGGTGGCTGTGGCGCCGGGAGGCGGCGAACGCGTCGAGCGCAACGCCGACACCGCGCGACTGCTGCATCGCATCACCCGCGTCTACGGGCTTCTGGCGCTCGCGGTTCCGGTCATCGGCCTCGTACTCGCCACCGTGCAGGGCCGCGCGACCGAGATCTGGGTCGTCGTCGCCATGGCGCTCACGGCCGTGGCGGGCGGGTTGCTCGCGCTGCAGATCGTGCCGCGCCAACAGCGGGCGCTCGACGCTCCCGACGACGGCGCTCAATTGCGCCGTCTCGGCATGATGGCAGGCGTCTTCAACCTGCTGTGGGTGGTCGTCGTGGTGCTGATGGTCGTGCACCCGTGACGGGGTTACTCCGCACCCTCGGTGTGCTCTCGGTCCTCGAACTCGTCAGCGTGTTGGTTCTGCTGGTGAATCTCGCCACCGTGCACGACGAAGCGCTCGCACACGTCCTCGGCCCGGCGCACGGCGCGCTCTATCTGGCGGTGGCCGTCATCGCGCTGTTCGGACGTGACCTGACCGCGCGAACCCGGATCGGTGCTCTGATCCCAGTGCTGAGCGGTCCGCTCACCATGGTCAACGTGCGGCGAGAGGCGAAGAGCGCATGAGCTTCCGGCACTACCTGCGGCGACCGCCGGCCGTCAGCGCCGCCGAGGCGGTCCGCCTCGTCCATGGCGGCGCGCTCGTCATCGACGTTCGTCGCGCGTTCGAGTGGAACCGGGTTCACATTCCCGTCGCGGTGCATATGCCGCTCGAGGAGCTGCCCGAGCGCTGCCTGGAGCTTCCCGACGACCGTCTACTGATCACCTTCTGCACCGGCGGGCTCCGGTCCGCCGGTGCGGCAAATCTATTGGTGGAGAACGGTTTCGAGGCAGTCAACATGAGCGGTGGCCTGATCCACTGGCGTGCGGCGGGTGGACCGCTGACCCCCTGAGGTGAGAACGGTCAGTGCAGCGCCGAGTCGATGGGCGTCTCGCCGGAGATCACCTCGAAGGTCCGGCCCGCAGTCTCCGGCTCGTGCAGCACGGCAAGCAGCACCCCGGCGACATCCTCGCGGGGAATGCTCCCACGGCCGGTGGAATCGGCGACGGTCACGTTTCCGGTACCGGGCTCATCGGTGAGCCCGCCCGGACGCACGATGGTGGTCCGCAATCCGGAGCGGGCCCGCACGTCGGCATCCGCCTCGGACTTGGCGTGCATGTAGGCCAGGAACACCTCGTCGTAGTTCTCGTCGAGCGAGCGGTCGTCTGCGGAGAGCGCCGAGACCATCACGTAGCGGCCCACGCCGGCGGCCTCGGCCGCATCGGCCAGCAGAATCGCCGCATCGCGATCCACGGTCTGCTTGCGGGCCGCTCCGCTGCCCGGCCCGGCACCGGCCGCGAACACCACGGCGTCGGCGCCGCGCACGGCGTCCGCGACCTCGGCGACCGATGCGCTCTCGAGGTCCAGCACGACCGCGGTCGCGCCGGCCGCCTCCAGGTCGGCGGCCTGGGCGGGGTTGCGGATGAGCCCGACCGCCTCGTCGCCTCGCGCCGACAGCAACCGTTCGAGGATCAGGGCGATCTTTCCGTGTCCGCCGGCAATAACCACGCGCATATCCGTACCTCCCACGACCACGGTATCGCCGGGTCGCTCACTCAGCCCAGCGCACTGAGTGCGCGGCACTCCTCACCGGCGGCATTACGGTGATCTCGGATGCGGTGTGTGCCGCTGGAGGGGGTGGGGCGCATGGAGATCAGGCACGAGGCCGTGACCGATCCGCGCGGTGTCAATTGGACGGTGCGACGCAAGTGGATGTCCGGCCCGGACACGGCGGGGGACTCCGACGGGGTGATCGGGACGGTATTCACCGCCGTCGTGCTGCTGGTCTTCCTGGCCTGGCCGTTCTGGTTCGTGGCGAAATTCCTCGGGGTGCCCTGGACGATCGTCATCGAGCGGGACGGCAGGGAAGTCGGTACCGAACGCGTCAAAGGATGGCGAGCATCGGAGCGGCGAATGGATGAGATCCGCCGGAACATCCTCACCTCCGGTGTCTCGCAGCAGAACCCGCCGTACCCGCCGTCGCGTCAGGCGGATCGGCAAACCTCATCTGGGTACTGGTACCGCTGATTGGCGTGTCCCTGCGGCAACCCGTCGGCGCGGCCCGCTACGCTATCGAACAGATGTTCTGACGAAGGGGTTCGTGTGCGGGTGATGGGAGTGGATCCCGGGTTGACGCGCTGCGGCCTGTCTGTGGTCGAGAGCGGTCGCGGTCGGCAGGTCACCGCGCTGGATGTGGACGTGGTCCGCACCCCGGCCGATGCGCCGCTCCAGAAGCGGCTGCTGGAGATCAGCGATGTGGCCGAGCACTGGATGGACACCCACCGGCCCGACGTGATCGCGATCGAGCGGGTCTTCGCACAGCAGAATGTGTCGACGGTGATGGGCACGGCCCAGGCCGGCGGTGTGATCGCACTGGCCGCGGCCCGCCGCGACATCGAGGTCCATTTTCACACCCCGTCGGAAGTGAAGGCGGCCGTCACCGGAAACGGCCGCGCCGACAAGGCCCAGGTCACCGAGATGATCACCAGAATTCTTGCCCTGCAAGCCAAGCCGACCCCGGCTGACGCCGCCGACGCGCTGGCGCTGGCTATCTGCCACTGCTGGCGCGCCCCGATGATCGCGCGGATGGCGGCCGCCGAGGCGATGGCCGCCGAACAACGCCGCAAATATCAGGCCCGCCTGAAATCCACCGCGAAGGCGGCCCGGGCATGATCGCCTCGGTGCGTGGTGAGGTCATCGACATCGCCCTGGACCATGCCGTGATCGAGGCCGCCGGCGTCGGCTACAAGGTGATGGCGACGCCTTCGACGCTGGCCAACCTGCGCCGGGGTGCCGAGTCGCGGCTGATCACCGCGATGATCGTGCGCGAGGATTCGATGACGCTCTACGGGTT
This sequence comes from Mycolicibacterium nivoides, assembly GCF_003855255.1. NCBI lineage: Bacteria > Bacillati > Actinomycetota > Actinomycetes > Mycobacteriales > Mycobacteriaceae > Mycobacterium > Mycolicibacterium nivoides. The sequence goes on from NZ_CP034072.1 coordinate 848,235, forward strand.
CGCCGATGGCGATGCCCGCGACCTCTTCCTGACGCTGCTGGGAGTCTCGGGCGTCGGGCCGAAGATCGCGTTGGCGACGCTGGCGGTCTACGACCCGCAGGCCCTGCGGCAGGCACTGGCCGACGGGGACGTGACGGCCCTGACCCGGGTTCCAGGCATCGGTAAGCGCGGCGCAGAGCGGATGGTGCTCGAACTGCGCGACAAGATCGGTCCGGTGACTCCCGGAGCGATCGGCGGGGCGATGGGTCACGCGGTGCGCGCTCCGGTGGTGGAAGCCCTTGTCGGACTTGGCTTTGCGGCCAAGCAGGCCGAGGAGGCCACCGACAAGGTCCTGGCCAACGATCCCGAGGCGACGACGGCTTCCGCGCTGCGGGCAGCGCTTTCCATGTTGGGTAAGAAGTAATGGGCCGTTTCGACGATGACGACGAACCCGACGAGCGGGAGGTCTCTCCGGCACTGACGGTAGGTGAAGGCGATATCGACGCCAGCCTGCGCCCGCGCTCACTGGGCGAGTTCATCGGTCAGCCCCGGGTTCGCGAGCAGCTGCAGCTGGTCATCGAGGGCGCCAAGAACCGCGGCGGCACACCGGATCACATCCTGCTGTCCGGCCCTCCCGGGTTGGGCAAGACCTCACTCGCAATGATCATCGCGGCCGAGCTGGGCTCCTCGCTGCGGCTCACCTCGGGTCCCGCGCTGGAGCGGGCCGGTGACCTGGCCGCGATGCTGTCCAACCTCGTCGAGCACGATGTGCTGTTCATCGACGAGATCCACCGCATCGCCCGGCCCGCCGAGGAAATGCTGTATCTGGCGATGGAGGACTTCCGCGTCGACGTGGTGGTCGGCAAAGGCCCTGGCGCCACGTCGATCCCGCTCGAGGTCGCGCCGTTCACGTTGGTGGGGGCGACCACCCGGTCAGGCGCGCTGACCGGTCCGCTGCGGGACCGGTTCGGGTTCACCGCGCATATGGACTTCTACGAGCCGGTTGAACTCGAGCGGGTACTGGCCCGCTCGGCCGGCATCCTCGGCATCGAGTTGGGTGTCGAGGCGGGCACGGAGATCGCCCGGCGCTCCCGTGGCACGCCCCGCATCGCCAACCGGCTGTTGCGCCGGGTCCGGGACTACGCCGAGGTCCGCGCCGACGGCGTGATCACCCGCGATATCGCCAAGGCCGCGTTGGAGGTCTACGACGTCGACGAACTCGGTCTCGACCGCCTGGACCGCGCCGTGCTCGCGGCGCTTACCCGCAGCTTCGGCGGTGGTCCGGTCGGCGTGTCGACCCTGGCGGTGGCGGTGGGTGAAGAAGCGACCACGGTCGAGGAGGTTTGCGAGCCCTTCCTGGTGCGCGCCGGCATGGTGGCCCGCACCCCGCGGGGCCGGGTGGCCACGCCGCTGGCGTGGACGCATCTGGGCATGCAACCGCCGGTTACCGGACTGGGACAGCCCGGCCTGTTTGAATAGACGGCATGGTCATCGCCGGTCTGGTGTTCGCCGCGCTCGCCGCGGTCCTGCATGTCTACATTTTCGTGATGGAGTCGCTGACCTGGACTTCACCGCGTACCCGCGCCACCTTCGGCATCAGTGAGGAGGAGGCGCAGGCCACCAAGGAGCTCGCGTTCAATCAGGGCTTCTACAACCTGTTCCTGGCGATCGTCACGGTCATCGGCATCGTCGCGGTGGGTGTGGGGCACAACGGGGTTGGGCTTGCTCTGGTATTCGCCGGGGTGGGGTCGATGCTGGCCGCCGCCGCGGTCCTGCTGACGAGCTCGCCGGACAAGGCGCGCGCGGCGATCACCCAGGGCGTCTTCCCGCTGATCGCGGTCGTGCTTCTGGTCGTGGCGTTGCTGGTCTAGGCCGCGCGCTTGTTGACCACGAGGTGGATTTCCCGGGTGAACACCCGCAGGCCACCGGCCAGCGGTGGTGCGGTCGACCGATAGGTGGCACCGGTGGGGGTGATGAATTCTGTCGTGTGCCTGCCTGATTCGTCGACACCGGCCACCACTTACCAGCCGGGGCTCTCCTTGACGTAATTGCAGCGCTCGCACTGCCCCTGACCGTTGGCCGCGGAGGTCGACCCGTTCCGGTGATGCGGCTTCACGTGGTCGATGTGCCGGATCGGGGCATCGCAGTACGGCGTGCGGCAGGTTTGATCTCGGGTGGCGATGAAGCGGGCGAGGCCCTTCGGGAACCGCCGGGACCGGGATTCCATTGCGACCAGTGCTCCGGTGTCCGGGGCGGCGTAGAGGCGGCGCAGGGTGGCCCAGGAACTGTCGTCCGCGAGGGCGTTGCCGATCATGCGCCGGGCTGCCGCTGCGGGAAGGGGCCCATGGCCCTGCAGGCGCGCGGGCTGCGCGCTGCCGGCGAACAGGGTGTCGTCGGAGAGCACCAGGTTGACCGCGACGGGGACGGGTTTGGTGACATCACGACCGGTGATGCGGGCAGTCAGCGTGTCGGCCATGACCTGACCGCGGTTGCGACCATCGGTGCAACGGTCGGCCGCATCGGTGAGTGCGGAGCGCACGGATGCCGCGTCGGTCGCGGGCAGCAGGGCCGTGACGATGGCCATGGCGTCGGGCGCCGGCCGGAAGGTGACGTTGCGATCCTCGGGGGCGCGGGTGGCCCGTTCGATGACGGATACCGGATCAAGTTGGTATGCAATGGTTTTCGCGTCCGACGTCAGCCGCGCATCGCCGAGGCCGACCAGCGTGGTGTGGTCCGCGCAGAGTTGTTCGTCGAGGCGGCGCCGGTCAGCGGGGGGACAGGCAGGCGGCCTCACGGACGATCAACCGGGCGCGGGATTCGGTCAACACCCCGGATTCCAGGGCAGCCAATGTGCACGGCATGTCGCGCACGAGGATGCGAGCATCGCTGAGGTGGTGGCTGCCGCGGGAGGGTGAATCCATGCGGGCCAGTCCGATTTCCGAGCCCAGTCCGCGCCCACGCCGCGCGACAGGAACGCCGGCGGCAGCTTCTGTGCCACGGCGGGCGGCCTCCAGGGCGGCGGCGGCGCGAGCCTGCCCGGCTGCGGCGGCCGACTTGAGTCGTTCGAGCTCCGCGATGCGATCCCGCAGCGCCGCCTCACCGGCACCGGGGTCGATCCGCGCGAATGATTCGAACATGTGTTCGATACTACGTCGAGCCTCCGACAACGGCGCACCAGTTCGCCTAGCTGTGGTTTTCCACCCATGCAGCCAGCGCGGCCAACGCCATTCGCGTGCCGGTCTCGTTGTCGGCCGGATTCACCGCGTCGGGAATCCCGTCGTGCTCGATGAGGACATCGGTGCCGTCTCCGGACTCACGCAACGTCGTCGTCATCGTCATCACGCCGCCCAAGGCGGGATCGTCGCTCTCGAACTCGATGGCTTCGACGACCCGCTCATCCGGCACCAGCTCGACGAAATGACCGTGATAGGTGTCGGTGTGGGCGCTGGACTTCCCGACGGCGTCCGGCGAGTCGTAGTGCAGTGAGATGCGGAAGGTTCCGCCCTCGCGCGCGTCGAACTTGTGTACCTCGCTGCGCATTCCGGCCGGAACCCGCCACGCCGCGATCGCGTCGGCGTCGACGAGCGCCCGATAGACCGCGACGCGGGGCGCATCGACGTGGCCGGAGACGCGCGTGCTGGTCATCTCGCCACGGTACATACTGATTGGCCGCGGTCCTTGGTAGGGACCGCGGCCGCTCAGGGGATTCTTCCCTTGTGGGGAAGTCTTTTACAGCAACCCGAGCATCTGCAGGTTGGTGATGTACTTGACGATCACTGCCGGGCTGACATGGGGGATGTCCTTGTCGGGCCCGATCTTGGCTTCCTGCACAGCCGCCCGGAACCGGTCGGTCGGCGCGGCCGCGCCCAACAACGGATGCGACGGCTGCTGGTAGTTGTGCAGCAGCGGCAGCAGTGAGGCCTGACGCTGCTTGTCCGGCAGCGTGCGCAGCGCAGTGTCGAAGCGCTGCAACCACTGGCCATATTCGTCGATGCGGTGCACCGGGTAACCAGCTTCGATCAGCCAGTCCACGAACTCGTCGAGACCGAGGCCGTCGTCGTACGGGTTCATCACGTGATACGTCTCGAACCCTTCGGTGACATGCACGCCCAGCGTCGAGATCGCCTCTGCGATGAACTCGACAGGAAGCCCGTCGTAGTGGGCCCGCTGGCGGTTGCCGTCTGCGTCGAGCTCGTAGAACGATCCGGGTGCGATGCCGGTGGCCACCAGGCTCAGCATCAACCGGGTGAACATGTCAGGCAGGTTGAGCTGGCCCGAGTAGGTGGTGTCGGCCAGGATCATGTCGCAACGGAACACCGAGACCGGCAGACCACATAGGTCGTGGGCCTCACGCAGCAGGACTTCGCCGGCCCACTTGCTGTTGCCGTAGCCGTTGGCGTAGGAATCGTCGACCTGCCGGGTCGGGCTGATCACCCGGATATCGGCATCCTCGACGAACTCACCGGGCTTGATGCCCCCGGCCACACCGATGGTCGAGACGTAGACGAACGGCTTGATCTTCGTGGTGAGCGCGATGCGGATGAGCTCGGCAGTGCCGAGGGCATTCGCGTCGAACATCTGGCTGTACGGCAGCACGTGGTTGACCAGTGCGGCCGGGTCGACGATCAGGTCGACGTCATCAGCCAGCCGCTGCCAGGTGTCGCGGTCGAGACCAAGATCGGCCTCGCCCTTGTCGCCTGCGATCACCTCAAGGTGCTTGGCGGCCAGATCCTGGTAGTGCGCAAGCAGTTTCGGGTCGCCGCCGCTGTTAGGTCCAGCACTGTCGAAGGTGGCGTCGAGCCGGGCGCGGGCCTCGGCGTCGCTCTTGGCGCGGACCAGGGCGATGACCTTGCCGTCGACCAGGTCCATGCGCTCCAGCCATTCCAGGGCCAGGTAGCGGCCGAGGAAGCCGGTGGCGCCGGTGAGCAGCACCGTGCGGACCTCGGTCGGCGCCTTGGGCAGCGACGGTGCGGCGGCCAGGGTGTCCGCGTCGAGGAACTTGTCCAGCGTCAGGTCACGTGCGTGCACCTCGGTGGCGTCACGTCCGTGCACCGACGCATACGTCGGGCGCTTGGATCCGTGGCGCTGCGCTTCGATGTAGCCGGCGATACCGGCTAGATCGGTGGCCGGGCTGACGATCACGCCGACCGGTACGTCCACGGCGAAGATCTCGTGCAGCAGGTTGGAGAATGTCAACGCCGACAACGAGTCTCCGCCCAGATCGGTGAAGTGGGCGTCGGGTGCGAGATCGGATGCCGCGGCGCCCAGCAGGGCTCCGGCGGCCCGGCTCACGGTGTCGATAACGGGTGCGTCGGCACCGCTGCGCCGTAGTTCACTCAGTTCGTTGGCCTGTCCCTCGGCCAGTTCGGTGTAGAGCTGCTCCAACCGCTGGCCGTAGTGGGTCTTCAGATTGGGCCGGGCCAGCTTGCGGATGCCGGTCAGCAGGCCGTTCTCCAGGCTGAAAGGTGTTGTCTCCACGATGAAATCGCGGGGCACCTCGTAGGACTGCAATCCGGCGGCGCGGGCCGCGTCCTGCAGCGAATCGTTGATCGCCTGCTTGGACACGGAAGGATCGGTGGGCACGACCACGGCCAGCAGGTAGGAACGCGCGCTGTTGCCGTAGACGAAGATCTGCCGCACCAGCGGGCTGTCGCCGAAGACGGCTTCCAACTTGGAAACAGCGACGAACTCGCCCTGCGAAAGCTTGAGCACGTTGTTGCGGCGGTCCAGGTATTCGACGTGATCGGGGCCGAGCTCGGCGACGATGTCGCCGGTGCGGTAATAGCCGTCCTCGTCGAACATCTCGGCGGTGATCTCCGGGCGCTTGTAGTACCCGGGGAACATCTGCTCGGACTTCACCAGCAGCTCACCGCGGGGGTGGGGCTGGTCGGTGCGGAAGTAGCCCAGATCCGGGACGTCGACCAGCTTGTAGTCGATCACCGGCGGCCGCTGGATGTGGCCGTCGACGAAGACCGAACCGGCCTCGGTCGAGCCGTACCCCTCCAGCAGGTGCATATCCAGCAGACGCTCCACCCAGCTGTGCATCTCGGCGGAGATCGGCGCGGAGCCGGTCATGGCGGAGACGAACCGCCCGCCCAGCAGGCCCTCGCGGACCTCGGTGAGCACCTCGTCCTCGCTGCCACCGGAGCGGTCCAGGCGGCTCTGATACTCCTGGAACAGCATGTCCCAGATCCGCGGCACGAAGCTGAGCTGCGTGGGCCGGACCAGGGCCAGATCGTCGAGGAAGGTCGACAGGTCGCTGCGTGCGGCGAAGTACGCGGTGCCGCCTGAGCTCAGCGTGCCGATCAGGATGCCGCGGCCCATGACGTGGCTCATCGGCATGAAGTTGAGGGTGATCGCGGGCAGCACGGACTGGTTCTCGTCCCAGGTGGCCTTCGACGCGAGCTGCCACATGTTGGCGACCTTGCTCTCCGGGTACATCGCGCCCTTGGGGGTGCCGGTGCTGCCGGAGGTGTAGATCAGCATGGTCAGCGGGTCGGTCTGACCCGGGGTGTAGAGCGGTGCGTCGGCCAGTGAGCGGCCGCGATCGAGGACGTCGGCCAGCGGCTCGACGACCACGTCGGTACCGGCGAGCGCGGTCTTGGCGGCCTGGAAGGTCTCACGTTGCGCGTCGACCTGGGGCCGGTAGTCGAAGACCACCAGGCGGCGGGGTGCGGGTCCGGAGCGGACCAATTCGACTGCGTCGTCGAGGAAGTCGATGCTCGCCGCGATCACGGTCGGTTCGGTCTCGGCGACGATGGGCCGCAGCGTGGCGACCGGGGCGCTGGTCTGCATGGGCACCGACACGGCGCCGAGTTCGATGAGTGCGGTGTCGATCGTGGTGTAGTCGACACTGGTGAACCCGAGGATGGCGACGCGGTCGCCGGGCTTCACCGGGTGGTTGTGCCAGGCGTTGGTGACGGCCTGGATGCGGTCGCCCAGCTGGCGGTAGGTGATGGTGTCAAAACGGGGCTGAAGCTCCGCGGTGGTGCGGCCGTCGGCGTCGGTGACGAGTTCCACGGCGCGCTGTCCGAGCGCGGGCCGGTCGGCGTAACCGGCGAGCACACCCTTGACGATCGCCGGCAGCCGCAGTTCAGGCTGGGCGACGGCGGCGTTGACGGCGTCGCTGGGGCGGGCGTCGGCGAACTGTGAATCGGTTTCGTACAGCGTTGCGATCCGGCGTTGGAGCCGGTCCTCGCGTGTTTCGGTGGTCATATCGGTCCCCTGAGCAAATCAAAATAACTATCGTCGGCACGTTTTCGGTGCCTACTGATTACTACGTTAGTAAAACTAATTATATTTCGAGATGCCAGCTCCGGCGGTGCGAGATGCGTCACCCCCGACGTCGTGCGCTCGCCCCACGACGGTGTGGGACGAGCGCACGGGTCCTTACAGGAGGCCCAGCTGCTGCAGGTCGGTGATGTACTTGACGATCACTGCCGGGCTGACATGGGGGATGTCCTTGTCGGGCCCGATCTTGGCTTCCTGCACTGCGGCCCGGAAGTGGTCCGTCGGGGCCAGGGCGCCCAGCATCGGCCGCTCGGGCTGCTGGTAGTTGTGCAGCAGCGGCAGCAGTGAGGCCTGGCGCTGCTTGTCCGGCAGGGCGCGCAGGGTGCTCTCGAAGCGCTGGATCCACTGCGAGTAGTCGGCGATGCGCTCGATCGGGTAGCCGGCCTCGATCAGCCAGTCGGTGAACTCGTCCATGCCGAGACCGTCGTCGTAGGGGTTCATCACGTGGTAGGTCTCGAAGCTCTCCACGGATTGCCCACCCAACGTCGAGATCGACTCGGCGATGAACTCCACCGGCAGGCCGTCGTAGTGCGAGCGCTGCCGCTTGCCGTCGGCGTCGAGCTCGTAGAACGAGCCCGGCGCGATACCGCTGGCGACGAGGCTGAACATCATCCGGGTGAACATGTCGGGCAGGTTCAGCTGGCCGGAGTATGTCGTGTCGGCCAGGATCATGTCGCAACGGAACACCGCCACCGGCAGCCCGCACAGGTCGTTGGCCTCGCGCAGCAGGACCTCGCCGGCCCACTTGCTGTTGCCGTAGCCGTTGGCGTAGCCGTCGTTGACCTTGCGGACCGCGCTCATCTCCCGGACGTCGACGTTCTCGACGAACTTGCCCGGCTCGATCTGATCGCCCACGCCGATGGTCGACACGTAGGTGTACGGCTTGATCTTCGTGGTGAGCGCGATCTTGATCAGCTCGGCAGTGCCGAGGGCATTGGGCCCGAACAACTCGCTGTACGGCAGCACGTGGTTGACCAGTGCGGCCGGATCGACGATCAGGTCGACGTCATCGGCCAGTCGCTGCCAGGTCTGCTGATCCAGGCCAAGGTTCTCCTCGCCCTTGTCCCCGGCGATCACCTCGAGGTGGTCGGCGGCCAGATCCTGGTAGTGCGCAAGGAGTTTCGCATCACCTTCGCTGTTGGGGCCGGCACTGTCGAAGGTGGCGTCCAGCCGGGCGCGGGCCTCCTCATCGGACTTGGCCCGCACCAGTGCGATGACCTTGCCGTCGACCAGGTCCATGCGCTCCAGCCACTCCAGCGCGAGGTAGCGGCCGAGGAACCCGGTGGCGCCGGTCAGCAGCACGGTGCGCACCTCGCTGCTCGCCTTGGGCAGGTTCGGCGCTGCGGCCAGGGTGTCCGCGTCGAGGAACTTGTCCAGCGTCAGATCGGCGGCACTGACTTCAGCGGCGTGCCGTCCGTGCACCGACGCATACGTCGGGCGCTTGGATCCGCTGCGCTGCGTTTCGATGTAGCCGGCGATGCCGGCCAGATCGTTGGCCGGGCTGACGATCACGCCCACTGGCACATCCACATCGAAGATCTCGCGCAGGAGATTGCCGAAGGTCAACGCCGACAACGAATCTCCACCCAGATCGGTGAAGTGGGCATCGGGTCCCAGATCAGACGCGGCAGCGCCCAGCAGGGCACCGGCAGCCCGGCTCACGGTCTCCAGCACCGGGGCGTCGGGGCTCAGGGACCGCAATGCTCGAAGCTCACCGGCCTGGGTCTCGGCCAGCTCGGTGTACAGCTGCTCCAGCCGCTCGCCGTAGTGCGCCTTCAACTTCGGCCAGGCCAGCTTGCGGATGCCGGTCAGCAGACCGTTCTCCAGAGTGAAAGGTGTTGTCTCGACGATGAAATCGCGCGGGATCTCATAGGACTGCAGGTCGGCGTCCCTGGCGACCTCTTGCAGGGATTCGCTGATCGCCTCTTTCGAAACGCTTGCGTCGGTGGGCACCACCACGGCCAGCAGATAGGGCTGCGCGCTGTTGCCGTAGACGTAGATCTGTTGCACCAGAGGGCTGTTGCCGAACACCGCCTCCAGCTTGGCCAGCGTGACGAACTCGCCCTGGGCGAGCTTGAGCACGTTGTTGCGCCGGTCGACGTAGCGCAGCTGATCCGGGCCGATCTCCGCGACGACGTCGCCGGTGCGGTAGAAACCGTCCTCGTCGAACACCGATGCGGTGACCTCGGGACGCTTGTAGTAGCCGGGGAACAGGTTCTCGGTCTTGAGCAGCAACTCGCCGCGGGGATACGGCTGATCGGTGCCGAAGTAGCCCAGATCGGGGACGTCGACAAGCTTGTAGTCGATCACCGGCGGGCGCTGGGCCACGCCGTCGAAGAGCGCCATACCGGCCTCGGTCGAGCCGTAACCCTCGAGCAGGTGGATGCCGAGCATGTCCTCGGTCCAGGTCTTGAGCTCGGCGGAGATGGGTGCCGAGCCGGTCATCGCCGCGACGAACCGTCCGCCGAGGACCTTGTCCCGCACCTCGGCCAGCACCTCGGCCTCGACCGCCTCACGGTCCTGGCCGGCATCGGCCAGGCGGTGATCGACCCGGCTCTGGAACTCGCTGTGGATCATCTCCCACACGCGCGGAACGAAATTCAGCTCCGTGGGCCGCGTCAGGGCGAGGTCCTCCAGGAGCGTCGACAGATCGCTGCGGGCCGCGAAGTAGCAGGTGCCGCCTGCGGCGAGGGAGGCGTAGAGGATGCCGCGGCCCATCACATGGCTCATCGGCATGAAGCTCAGATTGATCGCCGAGCTGACCGGCCCGAGCCAGGCCTTGCTGTTGCGCCGCCAGAACTTGCCGACCGAGCTCTGCAGGTACATCGCGCCCTTGGGGGCGCCGGTGCTGCCGGAGGTGTAGATCAGCAACGCGAGCGGGTCGGTGCCGTCGGTCTCCGGTGCCGGGGGTGTCGGCAGCTCGCTGCCGCGGGCCACCAGGTCGGCCAGGGTGTCGACCGCGATGGCGCGGCCGGCTGCGGCCAGTCGCTCGGTGGCCGATGCCACCGCGTCGCGATGGTCATCGATCTCAGGGTGGTAGTCGAAGACGAGCACATGGGCCGGAGCGTGGGCGGTCAGGGCCAGCTCGACGGCATCGGCGAGGTGGTCGACGCTCGCGGCGATCACCCGCGGCTCGGTCTCGGTCACGATCGGTGCCAGCGCCTCGGGCGAGGAGCTGGTCTGCAGGGGGACCGAGACCGCGCCGATCTGGGTCAGTGCGGTGTCGATCACGGTGTAGTCGGCGCTGGTGAATCCCAGGATGGCGATCCGGTCACCGGCTGCGACGCCGGACGCGTGCAAGGCGGCGGCGAGTGCGCGGAGCCGGTCCCAGAGTTCGCCGTAGCTGATGGTGTCGAACCGGGGGAGAAGGCGCGCGGTGGTCCGTCCGGTGGCCGGGTCGACGACGAATTCGAGGGCGCGTTCTCCGAGTGCGGGCCGCTCGGCGTAGCCCTGCAGGACGGTCTGGACGATTTCGGGCAGGAGTAGGCCGGGGACGTCGACGGCGGCGGTGACGGTGTCGCTGGGAATCGCGGCGGCGAACTGTGGATCGGTGGCAGTCAGATCGGCGATACGGCTCGCCAGTTGCTCATCACGAGTATCAAACGACATCAAAAACCCTCTTTACAGATAGCTGAAATAATCACCGGCGCGACGTTGCGCTAACCAACTACTACGTTAGTGAAACTAAACTTATTTCCGGAAAACCAGCTTCTCGGCTGTCAATGTGCTGTGAGTGTGAGCGTTCCTGAGTGCGAGCCAGGGAAGGCCTGATAGCCGGGTCAACGGATTGCTGGAACGGCCGCCCGCGCGGGTATCCGCCCGGTGGCCCCATCGTTCCCAGGCGGCGGCCAGCTCATCGCGCAGGGCGTTCCCGACGAGACGCATCCCCTCAGAGTAGGGGCGTTACTGCCACGGAGTTTGGGGTACCCACCGGGGTGTCAAAGGAGGCATCATGACCGAATTCGATACCCGCGGCAGTCGTCTGCGCATGGCACGCAGCCGCGGAGCCGCCAGCGGGTTCCTGCTGGTCCTGCTCGGAATCTGGGGTGCACTGATCCCGTTCGTCGGACCGTACTTCGACTTCGCGTTCACCCCGGATCAGGGTTGGGTCTGGACGACGGCGCGCGGCTGGCTGGAGGTGCTTCCGGGCGCCGCGACAGCCCTCGGCGGCCTTCTGCTGCTGGGCTCGGGGAACCGCGCCACCGCACTGATGGGCGCGTGGCTGGCAGTGCTGGCCGGGGCCTGGTTCGTGGTGGGCCGGGCGCTCGCAGGGCCGCTTGGCATCGGTGATGCCGGGATGCCGATAGCTGTGACCGACGCCAAGCGAGTGTCGCTGGAGCTGGCGTACTTCTCCGGGCTGGGAGCGCTGATCGTGTTCCTCGGCGCCATGGCGCTCGGTCGGTTGTCGGTCCGCAGTGTGCGTGATGTCCAGTACGCGCAACGCCCCGTCGTCCGCCCCGAGCCCGCCGAGCCCGTCGCGGTCGCCGACGCGCCGCCCGCCGAAGTCACGTCCGCGCCCAAACGCCGGAGCTGGGGCGGACTGTTCGGTGGACGTCACACCCACGCGCACTAGCGCGTCAGAGGTCCCGCAGGATCAGCTCGAGCACGTCGAGTCCCTCGACGAGCAGTTCGTCGCTGATCGTCAACGGCGGCAGGAAGCGCAGCACGTTGCCGTAGGTGCCGCAGGACAGCACGATCACCCCGGCCGCATGGGCGCCGGCGCACAGCGCCTTGGTGAGATCCGGGTCGGGTGTGGTTGTGCCTGCCTTGACCAGTTCGACGGCGATCATCGCGCCCCGGCCGCGCACGTCGCCGATCCGGTCGTCCTCGGCCTGCAACCGGCCCAGCCGGTCCTTCATCAGGAGTTCGATGTGCTGGGCACGGGCTACCAAACCGTCGGCCTCGATGGTCTCGATGGTGGCCAGCGCCGCCGCGCACGCGATCGGATTGCCGCCGTAGGTGCCGCCCAGTCCAGACACGTGCGGCGAGTCCATGATCTCGGCGCGTCCGGTCACCCCGGACAGTGGCAGACCGTCGGCGATGCCCTTGGCGGTGACGATGAGGTCGGGATCGATGCCCTCGTGCTCACACGCGAACATCGCGCCCGTCCGGGCGAACCCGGTCTGCACCTCGTCGGCGATGAACACCACGTTGTTGTCGCGGCACCACCCCAGCAGCGCGGGCAGGAACCCGTCGGCCGGGACGATGAACCCGCCTTCGCCTTGGATGGGTTCGATGATGACCGCGGCCAGGTTGTCCGCCCCGATCTGCTTCTCCATCACGTCGATGGCCCGCTTGGCCGCGAGTGCGCCGTCGGTGGCCAGCTCCTTGCCGAACTCGGCATCGCGGAAGGGGTAGGACAGCGGTGCCCGGTAGATCTCGGGCGCGAACGGGCCGAAACCGTGCTTGTAGGGCATGGACTTTGCGGTCAGCGCCATCGTGAGGTTGGTGCGTCCGTGGTAAGCGTGGTCGAACGCGACGACGGCAGACTTGTGCGTGTAGGACCGGGCGATCTTGACCGCGTTCTCCACGGCCTCCGAACCGGAGTTGAACAAGGCCGAGCGCTTCTCGCCGCGGACCGGCGTCAGCCGGTTGAGGTGCTCGCAGACCGCGACGTACTTCTCATACGGCGTCACCATGAAGCACGTGTGGGTGAACTCGCCGGCCTGCGTGGCCACCGCCTCGACCACGCGCGGCGACGAGTTGCCGATGGTGGTGACAGCAATGCCCGAGCCCAGGTCGATGAGCCGGTTGCCGTCGACGTCCTCGACGATGCCGCCCCCGGCCCGAGCGGCATACACGGGCATGGTGTTTCCCACGCCGCGGGCCACCGCAGCCGTTTTGCGGCCGATCAACGCCTCAGATTTGGGGCCGGGAATGGTGGTGGCCAGATGGCGACTCTGCTCGGGATGACTCAACACTGCCTCCTCGACGGGGGAAGGGCGGCGCCGGAAAGAACGCGTATCGAGCCTAGTCGCGCGGACCGCCAGTCGGCGGCGAATGGGGTGGTCCGGGTCGGCGGCGGTATCGTGGCCTCGGTCGCCCTGACATCTGACACAACACGAAAGACATAACTGACATGGATCTCGTCATTTTCCTGCCCCTGCTGATCGTCATGGGCGCGTTTATGTTCTTCGCGTCGCGTCGTCAGCGCAAGGCCATGCAGGCGACCATCGACCTGCACAACTCGCTGCAGATCGGTGATCGGGTACACACCACCTCGGGCCTGCAGGCCACGATCACCGGTATCACCGACGACAACGTCGACCTGGAGATCGCCCCCGGCGTCGTCACCACCTGGATGAAGCTCGCCGTGCGCGACCGCATCGAGGAGGACACCGAGGACGGTGCCGATGCCGAGGAGGCCAACGCCCCAGCGGCGGCGACCGAACTGACGGAGAGCACCGGTGTCATCGACACCGACGGTCTCAAGAAAGACTGACCGCAGAGCACCCAGGACAAGCACGTACCCTTTGCGGTGCTGACGAACTGATCTCGAGGAGACCCTAGAAACGTGGCATCGTCTTCGGCGCCGGTGCATCCTGCGCGCTACCTGACACTTTTCCTGGTCCTTCTGATCGGCGTATATCTGCTGGTGTTCCTCACCGGCGACAAGCAGGCCAAGCCAAAACTCGGCATTGACCTGCAGGGCGGTACCCGGGTGACGCTGACAGCGCGCACCCCGGACGGCTCGACGCCGACCAGAGAGGCACTCAACCAGGCCCAACAAATCATCAGTGCCCGCGTCGACGGTCTCGGAGTCTCGGGCTCAGAGGTCGTCATCGACGGCGACAACCTGGTGATCACCGTTCCCGGCAACGACGGCAGCGAGGCCCGCAACCTGGGCCAGACCGCTCGTCTGTACATCCGGCCCGTCGTGCACGCGATGCCCGCCAAGCCGCCGGCCGAGCAGGGGCAGCAGCCCGGCGCACCGGGCGCTCCTGGGGCTCCCACTGCACCGGGTGCTCCTGCGGCACCGGGCGCGCCCGGCGTTGTGCCCGGTCTCCCCGGTGCGATTCCGGGCCTGGCACCGGGTGCACCGGGCGAGGCTCCGGTGGCGCCGCCTGCGGGTGAGCCGGTCCCGGCGCCCCAGCCGCGGCCCTACCCGCTGGACCCCGCGCCGACTCCCGGCGAACCGACTCCGGCCCCGGCCCCGGGTGAGCCCGGCCAGGCACCTGCCCCGGCCCCCGCGCCGGCTCCGGCACCGCCCAAGCCCGGTGACGCCAAGGCCGCTCTGGCCCAGCGCATCTCCGACGAGAAGGAACTGCGGCAGAGCACCAACCCGTCGATCCAGATCCTGGCGCTGCAGTACCAGGCCACTCGTTGCGGCGAGGAAGACGTGCTCGCCGGCAACGACGACCCGAACCTGCCGCTGATCACCTGCTCCCAGGACGGCCAGACGGTCTACCTGCTGAGCAAGTCGATCATGAGCGGCGAGGAGATCGCCGACGCCACCTCCGGGCTGAACCAGCAGCAGGGCCAGTACGTCGTCGACGTGACCTTCAAGAGCGGGGGCGCCAAGACCTGGGCCGACTTCACCGCGGCGAACGTGGGTACGCAGACGGCGTTCACCCTCGACTCGCAGGTGGTCAGCGCGCCCGAGATCCGGGAACCCATCCCCGGCGGCAACACCCAGATCACCGGCCAGTTCACTTCGGACTCGGCCAAGGAACTGGCCAATGTGCTGAAGTACGGCTCGCTGCCGCTGTCGTTCGAGTCCTCTGAAGCCGAGACCGTTTCGGCGACGCTGGGCCTGTCCTCGATGCGGGCCGGCCTGATCGCGGGCGCGGTCGGCCTGGCCGCGGTGCTGTTGTATTCGTTGCTGTACTACCGCGTGCTCGGCCTGCTGGTGGCGCTGTCCCTGGTGGCTGCCGGCGCAATGGTGTTCGCCATCCTCGTGCTGCTCGGTAGATACATCGGCTACACGCTGGACCTGGCCGGTATCGCCGGTCTGATCATCGGTATAGGCACCACCGCGGACTCGTTCGTGGTGTTCTTCGAGCGAATAAAGGACGAGATCCGCGAAGGCCGGTCCTTCCGGTCGGCTGTGCCACGAGGCTGGGCGCGCGCCCGCAAGACGATCGTGTCGGGCAACGCCGTGACCTTCCTGGCCGCCGCGGTGCTGTACTTCCTGGCGATCGGTCAGGTCAAGGGCTTCGCGTTCACGCTGGGTCTGACCACGATCCTCGACATCGTGGTGGTGTTCCTGGTGACCTGGCCGCTGGTGTACCTGGCGTCCAAGTCCCCGACGATGGCAAAACCTGCCCTCAACGGTCTCGGTGCGGTGCAACAGATCGCGCGGGAACGCCGGGAGGCTTCGCATGCGACCGCGGGACGGGGATAAGCACATGGCTGCAAAGAGCAAGACCACCGACGACACAGCCGCCGAGGACGTCAAGGACACCGCAGTGGAGGCGCCGAACATCGAATCCTCTTCTGCGGCACTGCCCAAGCACGGATTCTTCGTCCGGCTCTACACCGGTACCGGCGCCTTCGAGGTGATCGGCCGCCGCAAGCTCTGGTATTCGGTCAGCGGCATCATCGTCGCGATCTGCATCGCCAGCATGGTGCTTCGCGGGTTCACCTTCGGGATCGACTTCGAGGGCGGCACGAAGGTCTCGATGCCGTCGGCCGGTTCGGAGGGGATCGTCACGGTCCAGCAGGTCGAGGACGTCTTCAGCAAGACCCTGAACAAGGCGCCCGAGTCGGTCGTGCTGGTCGGCAGCGGCGCCTCGGCGACCGTGCAGATCCGTTCGGAGACGTTGTCCAACGACGAGACCGAAAAGCTGCGCACCGCGCTGTTCGACGCGTTCCACCCCAAGGGCAGCGACGGCCAGCCCAGCAAGCAGGTGATCAGCGACTCGGCGGTGTCCGAGACCTGGGGCGGTCAGATCACCCAGAAGGCGTTGATCGCGCTGGTGGTCTTCGTCGTGCTGGCCTCGATCTACATCGCCTGGCGCTATGAGCGCTACATGGCGATGGCCGCGATGGCCACCCTGGTCTTCGACCTCGTCGTGACGGCCGGTGTCTATTCGCTGGTCGGGTTCGAGGTCACGCCGGCCACCGTCATCGGTCTGCTGACGATTCTGGGCTTCTCGCTGTACGACACGGTGATCGTGTTCGACAAGGTCGAGGAGAACACCCACGGGTTCGAGCACACCACTCGGCGAACATTCGCCGAGCAGGCCAACCTCGCGGTGAACCAGACCTTCATGCGCTCGATCAACACCAGCCTCATCTCGGTGTTGCCGATCGTGGCCCTGATGGTGATCGCGGTGTGGCTGCTGGGCGTCGGGACCCTGATGGATCTCGCCCTGGTTCAGCTGGTCGGCGTCATCGTCGGCACCTACTCGTCGATCTACTTCGCGACGCCGCTGCTCGTGTCGCTGCGTGAGCGCACAGAACTGGTGCGCAAGCACACCAAGCGGGTGCTCAACCGGCGAGAGAAGGGCGCCAAGGCGTCGACGGCCACCAAGGAGACGGCGGGCGCCTCTGACGCCGAGGTGACCGAGTCCGGTGCCGAGACGGTATCGGCGTCGGTCGCCACCGAGCCTGCTCCGGCCAAGCCGGCACCGGGTGCACGTCCCGGCCCACGGACCGGACGTCCGTCGGGCAAGCGAAACACCCGGCGGTAAACCGCATGGTTCAGTGGCGGACCGTCGCCCGCGCACGGACAGCGGTGACAGCGGCCACGCTGTCCGTGGTCACCGCGATGGGTCTGGCGGCGTGTTCGGACAGCTCGGCCGATGAGATCGCCTACGCCGTCGACGGCACGCTGACCACCTACAACACCAACACGGTGGCCGGGGCCGCGTCCGCAGGACCGCAGGCGTTCGCCCGGGCGTTGACCGGATTCGCCTATCACGGCCCCGAAGGACAGGTGGTCGCCGACAACGACTTCGGTTCGGTGTCGGTCGTGGGCCGCGCCCCGCTGGTGCTCGACTACGTGATCAGCGACAAGGCGGTTTACTCCGACGGCAAGCCGATCACCTGTGACGATCTGGTCCTGGCCTGGGGCGCGCAGTCGGGCCGCTTTCCCGGATTCGACGCCGCCAGCCGAGCGGGCTACCGCGACATCGGCTCGGTGGACTGCGCACCGGGCCAGAAGCGGGCCCGAGTGTCGTTCGCCCAGGATCGCGGATTCCTCGACTACGGGCATCTGTTCGCGGCGACCTCGCTGATGCCCGCGCACGTCATCGCCGACGAACTCGGCCTCGACGACGGGGGTGTGGCGACGGCGCTCCAGAACGGCGACCAGCCGACCATCGACCGCATCGCCAAGGCGTGGAACACCGTCTGGGATCTCAAGCCCGACCTCGACCTCAAGAAGTTCCCGTCATCGGGCCCGTACCGGATCGACTCGGTGTCCAAGGACGGGGTGGTGGTCCTGGTCGCCAACGACAAGTGGTGGGGCACGCCGGCGATCACGAACCGGATCGAGGTGTGGCCACGCGGGGCCGACATCCAGGAGCGGGTCAACGAGGGGTCCTTCGATGTCGTCGACATCGAGTCCGGGTCCTCGGGCCTGCTCAACCTGCCCGACGACTACGTCAGCACGGAGACCCCGTCGGCAGGGATCGAACAGCTGATCTTCGCGCCCGGTGGTCCGCTGGCCGCCACGCCGGCGCGGCGGGCCGTCGCATTGTGCACCCCCCGGGACGTGATCGCCCGCAACGCCGCGACGCCGATCATCAACTCCCGGCTCAGCCCGGTCGCCGACGACGCGTTCAGCGCGGCCGAGAACGTCGGAGAGGCCGCCCAATTCGGCGTGGCCAACCCTGACGCCGCCCGGGCCGCCCTCAACAACAAGCCGCTGACCGTGCGCATCGGGTATCAGACGCCCAACGCCCGGCTGGCGGCGACCGTGGGCGCCATCGCGAAATCGTGCGCCGCGGCGGGCATCACCGTTCAGGACGCCGGATCGGCCACGGCCGGGCCGGTGGCACTGCGGAACAACGAGTTCGACGGACTGCTGGCGAGCACCGGCGGGGCCGCGGGCAGCGGCTCCTCGGGCTCGTCGGCCATCGACGCCTACGCATTCCACTCCGGCAACGGCAACAACCTGCCCGGCTACGGCAACGAGCGCGTCGACGGAATCATCGACGCGCAGGCCGTCACGACCGACCCGAAGGAACTGGCCCGGCTGGCGGGGGAGGGCGCACCGATCCTGTGGAACGACATGCCGACCCTGCCGCTGTATCGCCAGCAGCGCACCGTGCTGACATCGACCAAGATGTACGCCGTGAGCAGCAATCCGACCCGATGGGGCGCAGGCTGGAACATGGACCGTTGGAAGCTGTCCACGTGAGCGGCGACGTCGCCGGGATCTCGGAGCTGGTCAGGAAACTGATCCGGGAGGTTCCCGATTTTCCCGAGCCCGGAGTGCAGTTCAAGGACCTGACCCCGTTGCTGGCCGATGCCGAGGGGCTGGGCGCGGTGACCGATGCGCTGGCTGCCACCGCGGCCGGCGCAGACCTGGTCGCGGGCCTGGACGCGCGGGGATTCCTGCTGGGCGCCGCGGTGGCGACCCGGCTCGGCACCGGTGTGCTGGCCGTGCGCAAGGGCGGGAAGCTGCCGCCTCCGGTGCACAGCGTCACCTATCAGCTCGAGTACGGCAGCGCGACGCTGGAGATCCCGGCCGACGGGATTGATATCGCCGGGCGCAACGTTGTGATCATCGACGATGTCCTTGCCACCGGCGGGACGCTGGCCGCGGCGACGCAACTGCTGCAGGCCGGCGGTGCCAATGTGCTGAGCGCGGCCGTGGTGCTGGAATTGACGGCCCTGGGCGGCCGGGATGTGGTGGCACCGCTGAGGGTCAGCAGCCTGCACACGGTGTGAGGGATATCCTCGGATTCTGAAGCGTTAACTCCGGGAGGTGACGATGGCCGGCGATACGGGTACGGACGCGACGGCGGGCCAGGCGGTGCAGTCGCCTCCGGTGTTGCCGGGCGCCACGGGACCCGACGCCACGAAGACCAGCGCCTCACGGCGGGTACGCGCGCGGCTCGCCCGCCGGATGACCGCGCAGCGCAGTGCCGTCAACCCGGTTCTGGAGCCTCTGGTCGCGGTACACCGCGAGATCTACCCGAAGGCCGACCTGCAGTTGCTGCAGCGCGCCTACGACGTCGCCGAGCAGCGTCACGCCGACCAGCTCCGCAAATCCGGTGATCCGTACATCACCCATCCGCTGGCGGTGGCCAACATCCTGGCCGAGCTCGGTATGGACACCACCACGCTGGTGGCCGCGCTGCTGCACGACACGGTGGAGGACACCGGGTACACGCTGGAGGCGTTGACCGCCGAGTTCGGGGCCGAGGTGGGCCACCTCGTCGACGGGGTGACCAAGCTGGACAAGGTCGTCCTCGGCTCGGCCGCCGAGGGCGAGACGATCCGCAAGATGATCATCGCCATGGCCCGCGACCCGCGGGTGCTGGTCATCAAGGTGGCCGACCGGCTGCACAACATGCGCACCATGCGGTTCCTGCCGCCGGAGAAGCAGGCCCGCAAGGCCCGCGAGACGCTGGAAGTGATTGCGCCGCTGGCGCATCGGCTCGGCATGGCGACGGTGAAGTGGGAGCTGGAGGATCTGTCGTTCGCGATCCTGCACCCGAAGAAGTACGAGGAGATCGTGCGGCTGGTCGCCGACCGGGCGCCGTCACGCGACACCTACCTGGCCAAGGTGCGCGCCGAGATCGGCGTGGCGCTGAGCGCGATGAAGATCAACGCGGTCGTCGAGGGCCGGCCCAAGCACTACTGGTCGATCTACCAGAAGATGATCGTCAAGGGCCGCGACTTCGACGACATCCACGATCTGGTCGGCGTGCGGATCCTGTGCGACGAGATCCGCGACTGCTACGCGGCGGTCGGTGTCGTGCACTCGCTCTGGCAACCGATGGCGGGCCGGTTCAAGGACTACATCGCCCAGCCGCGCTACGGCGTCTACCAGTCGCTGCACACCACGGTCGTCGGCCCCGAGGGCAAGCCGCTGGAGGTGCAGATCCGCACCCGGGAC
Source organism: Mycolicibacterium nivoides (assembly GCF_003855255.1). NCBI lineage: Bacteria > Bacillati > Actinomycetota > Actinomycetes > Mycobacteriales > Mycobacteriaceae > Mycobacterium > Mycolicibacterium nivoides. Next base: position 868,519 of record NZ_CP034072.1, read on the forward strand.
ATGCACCGCACCGCCGAGTACGGCATCGCGGCGCACTGGCGTTACAAAGAAGCCAAGGGCCGCAATGGGGTTCCACACAGCCACGCCGCGACCGAGATCGACGACATGGCCTGGATGCGCCAGCTGCTGGACTGGCAGCGGGAGGCCGCCGACCCCGGCGAGTTCCTCGAGTCGTTGCGTTACGACCTTGCGGTACAAGAGATCTTCGTCTTCACCCCCAAGGGTGACGTGATCAACCTGCCGACGGGCTCGACCCCGGTCGACTTCGCCTACGCGGTGCACACAGAGGTGGGACACCGGTGCATCGGGGCCCGGGTCAACGGCCGGCTCGTCGCCTTGGAGCGCAAGCTGGAGAACGGCGAGGTCGTCGAGGTGTTCACCTCGAAGGCCCCCAATGCCGGGCCGTCGCGCGACTGGCAGACCTTCGTGGTGTCGCCGCGGGCGAAGGCCAAGATCCGGCAGTGGTTCGCCAAGGAACGCCGCGAAGAGGCGCTGGAGTCCGGGAAGGACGCCATCGCCCGGGAAGTTCGCCGAGGCGGACTTCCGTTGCAGCGCTTGATCAATGCCGACTCGATGGGCGCACTGGCGCGGGAGCTGCGTTACACCGACGTCTCTGCGCTCTACACAGCGGTCGGTGAGGGTCACGTCTCGGCACGCCATGTCGTGCAGCGTCTGCTCGCCCAGTTCGGCGGCGACGATGCGGCCGAGGACGAACTCGCCGAGCGGTCCACCCCGCTGACCATGCCGGTGCGGCAGCGCAGCACCGACGACACCGGTGTCGCGGTGCCGGGTGCGCCCGGAACCCTGACCAAGCTGGCCAAGTGCTGCACCCCGGTGCCCGGCGACACCATCATGGGCTTCGTGACCCGCGGTGGTGGGGTCAGCGTGCACCGCACCGACTGCACGAATGCGGCTTCCCTGCAACAACAGTCGGAACGCATCATCGAGGTGAACTGGGCGCCGTCGCCGTCGTCGGTGTTCCTGGTGGCGATCCAGGTCGAGGCCCTGGACCGGCACCGTCTGCTCTCCGACGTCACACGGGTACTGGCCGACGAGAAGGTGAACATCCTCTCGGCGTCGGTCACCACCTCCAACGACCGGGTGGCGATCAGCCGGTTCACCTTCGAGATGGGCGATCCCAAACATCTCGGCCACCTGCTGAGCGTGGTGCGCAACGTGGAGGGCGTGTACGACGTCTACCGGGTCACGTCGGCGGCCTGACACCCGACCGATCCGGTACCGCGATCTGCCACATCGCCTGGCCGATGGCCAGGACACCGCGCGCGGGCAGTGTCACGTCACCGATCACGGGGTTGGTGGCCAGCCGTGCCGGCCGGCCCAGATCGACCCCGCCGACGGTGGCAGATGCCTCCTCGATGAGGTACATCTGTTGGGGCATAAGGGTTCCCACGTGGCCGCTCGGCATGACACCCGTCATCCGCACCTGGCCCATCCCCAGTCCGGCGGCCAGCATCTCGCGTGCCCGCACCAGCGGCCGCGGCCGCCAGGTGCTCAGCGGCAGACGCCGGCTGATCGTGTTCATGGTGCGCAGCACCGGACCCGCGGTGGCGGTCAGCGTCCAGTCCAGCGCCGGACCGTCGACCGTGACGCGCAGCGATGCGGGCCCGGTCCAATCCAGGGCGATCTCGGCGAAGCCGGTGTACGAACATGCCGGCCCGTAGTAGCGGGGGCATGCCGTGTCGAGGCGCTCGCCGTGCACGAAGATCGACCACCGGCCGGACGGGTCACGGTGCCACACCGTGCGGTACGGCCCGAAGTCGTTCTCCGGGAACACCCTCAAGGCCAGCACGTGTCCGCTGTCGAAAGGCAGGCCGAAAACTCCCCAGCCCTTGACGTATTCGTGGCCGGGCCACGGCGCCTGCCCGCACCGTTCGGGCAGATTTGACAGGGGAGAAGCGAGATTCAGCATGGTTTGGCCCTCCTCACTTTGCGTTCTCGTTCAGGTAGTGAGGTGAACGCTAGGAGCCGGCAAGCCCGGCGTCGTCGGGCATTCGCCCTACTTTTCGGCTCCGGCCAGCGTGTCGAGCAGTCCGTGCGTGATGGCGTACAGCGTTGCGGTGCTGCGGGTCGACGACCCGGTCTTGGTGTAGATGCGCTCGATGTGGGTGCCTGCCGTTTTCGGGCTGATCCCCAGGGTGCTCGCGACCTGCCTGGTGGATGCGCCACGGGCGATCAGCCCCAGCACTTCGATTTCCCGCGGCGTCAGCCCGTCCGGGCCCGCGCGGCGTCGATGCCGGGGGCTGCCCGCCGCTTCGAGTACGGCGTCGACCGCGGCCGCATCCAGCCGTCCGCGGCGGACCTCGGCCCGCAGTTCGGCGCCGGCGGCCTTGGCGGACAACGCCGGTCGGTACGGCCGCGGCTCAGTCATGGCGCGATGGCAATCTGCGGCGGCGAGGATGCGTCCGGTCACCGGGATCGACGGTCCTGACAGACCGCGGTGCGCCCCCGAGCCGTCCATGCGCTCATAGGCCAGCGCCGCCACCGCACCGATGCGCGCCACCGGGCCGGGGCGGGCCAGAACCCGTTCGGTGTAGTACGAACTCAGCCGAAGTCGCTCATGGTCGGAGGCACTGAGTTTCCCTGGCTTGTCCATGATGGTGGCGGGCACGCCGTGCAGGCCGATGTCGTGCAACAAGGCGGCGCGACGCACCAGGACGGCGTCGCCCTCGGTCAGCCCGGCGATCTTGGCGGCCCGCGCCGCGAGTTCGGCCACGCCACGGGAATGCCCGGCGCGGTGCGGCGATCGCAGGTCGGTGAAATCGGCGAATACCTCCAGTGCCGAGTCGAGTTGGTCCTCGGTGAGACGCCGCTGCAACGCAGGTTCGGCGGCGATCAGTGCGTGGCAGTCCGACTCGTCATCGTCGTCGGACAGCAGATCGCCCGCCGCCGCGCAGAACGCGTCGACCACGGCCGGGTCGAACTGGGTGCCGCGCCGCGATGTCGCGACGTGGACGGCGGCGTCCACCCCGGCATCACGGTGCACCACCTCGGCCACGTCGGCGAGGTGAAAGAGTCTCATCGGCAAGGCAATCGCCTCCCCGCCGAGGCCCGCGGGCACTCCGTTGCCGTCCCACCGCGCGAAGAACTGGCGCAGTGCGTCACCGACCGCCGCATCGAGACCGAGCCGCTCGGCCATCGTCGAGGTGTTCAGGCAATGCGACATCAGCCCTTGCTCGATATCGCGGCCAGCGGTCGCGATGAGCGTCGCGGTCTTGCGCACCCGGTTCAGCAGGGGACCAGCCGAACCGGCGTGCGATAGCATGAAAGTCGCCCCGCCCAGCCCGCGGAGATCGACGCGGTAGCTGTCAGCGCGAAACGCGATGTCGTCACCGAACCAGGCCGACACCTCGGGCGCGTCGGCGATGCAACCCACCCAGGCCAGCACCGCCGTGTAGTACAGATCGGCCCGCTGCTCGGCCACCAGCCCGACGCGCTCACCCAGGCGTGCGGCGAGCCGCCACGACCGCAGCACATGCTCCATCGGCTGGCCCAGGCCGAGATCCATCGCGAACGAGAAAGCGGCCAGCAGTTCGGCCAGCGAGATACCCGAGTCCCGGCTGCCGCCATCCATTCCGGTGCGCATCGCTTCCTGCCTCACACCGGGCGGCTGCGCCGAGCGTGCAGGAGATACACCCCGGCGCCGATCACCACGACCGCCACGCCCAGGCCCGAGACGATCACGGCGCCGCGGATCAGCATGGAAAGCATTGTCGCCGGGAGCTTTTCGTCACTGGATGACGAGTACGTCAGAGCCACCGGCGAGGTGCCGCGATTGATCCCGCCGGCCAGATCGTGCGCTGAACGCTCGTCGAAGTCACCACTGATCTGGGTGCCGCCGTTGGGAATCCGCTCCCGGATCAAGGGCGCGCTCAGGACGCGGGTGTCGATGGTGAATGCCGCCTGGGTGCCGATGTTGGCCGCGGTGAAGTCCGCCCAGACCTGTGCGGCATCGTTGTCGAACTGCAGATCGATGATGTACCGGCCCCCCGGATCGGTGCCGGGTTCGGCGCTCTCGATCTGGTCGCCGCCGAGAATCGACTTCGCGAGCAGGTACACCGTCTCCCCATCGGCGGAGCAGGTGACCAGCGGCAGGTTCGGATCGTCGTGTCCGGCGAGCACGTCGTCGTCGCTGCACCGGGTGGCCTGGTACTGGAGCGCCAGGATCTGGATCGAGGGATTGGTGCCTTGGCGTAGTTCCTTCTCGTCGGCGATGCGTTGTGCCGGTTCAACCGCGGGCGTCGGGTTGATGCCGGACGGCGGCGACGCCTTGGCCGGTATCGCATGGATCACCGGTCGGACGTACAACGTCTTCGTCTCGCCCGGGCCGAACATCTCCTTCAGCGCCTCGGCGTCGAGCCCATGCCGGGAAAAGGTGGCGACCACGTTGTTGCCGTCGGACCCGATCTCGGCGTCGGCGACCCCGTAGTCGTCCAACCGGGCCTCGGTGGCGGCGATCGCCTGCTCGATGGTGTCGGCGGACAGTGCCCAGCCGTCCTTCGCCTGGACACTGAGCGTCAGGCGGATACCGTCCCGGTCGGCCCAGACTCCTCTGGTGAGGAACACCGCCAGCGCATAGCCGGCGATCAACACCGCCAGTGCCAGCAGCACCAGGAACTTGGCCGCGGGTGTCAGGCCACCGCGCGGCGGGGCGTAGGGAGGGACAGCGGGCGGGACTGCGGGCGCGGGCTGTGCGAACGACACCGGCATCTCCTCACCGCCGCAGACACTGTGCTGCGATGTGCCAACCCTATGTCTGGGCTCAGCCCAGGCTCGCCGATTTGATCGTCACAGGTGTGGCGGGCTTGCCGTCGTCGCTGCCGTCGGCGACTCCGCCGTCGGCAATCGCGTCCAGGGTGGCCAGTCCGGTGTTGTCGACGGTGCCGAACACGGTGTAGGTCGGAGGCAGCAGGGAATCCTCGTACACCAGGAAGAACTGGCTGCCGTTGGTACCGGGCCCGGAGTTCGCCATCGCCACGGTGCCGCGTGGATAGACGACCGGCTGGCGCAGCGCGGGGTCGGCGAGCCGGTACTGGTTGGTCGGGTACTCGTTGGGGAATCGGTAGCCGGGCCCACCGGTGCCGCTGCCCGACGGGTCACCGCACTGCAGTGCCGCGAGGTCTCCGGTGGTCAGCCGGTGACACTGGGTGCCGTCGAAGAATCCCTGCGAGGCCAGGGAGGCGAAGTTGTTCACCGTGCAGGGCGCTTTGCCGTTGGCCAGGTTGAGGCCGATGCTGCCGTGATCGGTGACGATCCCGGCTTCCACCGTGGCCGGTTCGGTCGGCACCGTGCCGGTGCGCGGCGGCCTGGCCGGTTTGGTGGCCGGCTCGGTGGTCGCCGGGTACTGGCAGTTGGCGCCGAGGTTGGCCGGCGCCGCGAATGCGGGCAGTTGTTGCTCCGAACCCGGCGAGGCCGTGTAACGCTCCCGCCGGGGCATGTCCTCGGCGGCCTTGACGACGATGAAGGCGAACACCACGGCCAACACCACCGCCACGATCGCCAGCGCCGTCATCACATACCCGATGACCAGGCCCGCGATCGCGATACCGCGGCCCTGCTCACCGCTGCGTTTGAGCTGCGACAGCGAGATGTGCCCGAAGACGATGCCCAGCGGCGCGAACAGGACCGCGCACACCAGTGCCGCGACCGCCATGCCGTTGGTGTGGGCAGACGGGGGATAACCAGCCGGATATCCCACCGGGTAACCCGGCGCATAACCGCGATCGTCCGGCTGGTAACCGCCGTAAGGGGGCGGGGCAGTCAAATTGCTCCCGTACCTAGTCCAGGGCCACAGACTTCAGCTCGACGTCGAGCGCCGGCTTGCCGTCCGGCCCGCCTCCGGCGACACCGGCAGCGGCGATCTTGTCGAGGGTGGCCAGGCCGGTGTCGTCGATCTTGCCGAACACGGTGTAGCCCGGGGGCAGCTGCGAGTCCTGGTACACCAGGAAGAACTGGCTGCCGTTGGTGTTCGGTCCGGCGTTGGCCATGGCCACGGTGCCGCGGGGGTAGAGCACCGGCTGCTGCAGCGCCGGGTTGTCCGGCTGGTACTGGTTGGTCGGGTACTCGTTGGCGAACTGGTAGCCCGGGCCACCGGTGCCCTGGCCGGTCGGGTCACCGCACTGCAGGACCGACAGGCCGCCCGAGGTCAGCCGGTGGCACGGGGTGTCGTTGAAGTAGTTCTGTCCGGCCAGGCTGGCGAAGCTGTTGACCGTGCACGGTGCCTTGGCGTTGTCGAGCTGCAGCCCGATGTTGCCCTGGGTGGTGACCATGCTGACGCTGACCGTGGCCGGATCGGTCGGAACCTTGCCGGTGCGCGGCGGGGTGGTCGGCTTGCTGGCCGCGCCCGCGGCCGGGTACTGGCAGTTGGCGCCGAGATCGGCGGCTGCGACGAAGGCCGGCAGCTGACCGTTGGCGGCGGGCTGGGCCGGCGCTCCGGAGGTTGCCGTCGTGGTGTCCGCCGAGGCGGTGGTGCTGCCCGAGTCCTTGCTGGTGAACACGAACGTGGCCACGACGGCCCCGATGACCACGATGGCCGCGGCGACCGAGCCCGCGATGGTCACGATGCGTCGTTTGCGTTCCTGGGCGGCGCGGCGCTCCAGCTGTTCCTCCAGCTTGCGCTTGGCGGCCTCACGCCGTTGTTCGTTGGTCGGCACCGCAGCAGTCCTCCTTGTGGGCGGTCGGGATTGCTCACGAGTCTGCCAGGCGGACCGGGGTGCCGGGCCTGCGACCCGCGGGAACCGCAGGTGGCGGCGTGGCCGTGGGAAACTGGGGCCGTGTTCATTACCGGATTTCCGGCCGGGATGCTGGCGTGCAACTGCTATGTCCTGGCCGATAGGCCAGGGGCCGACGCGATCGTCGTCGACCCCGGCCAGCGGGCCATGGACCGGCTGCGCCGGATTCTGGACGAGAACCGCCTCACCCCGGCAGCGGTCCTGCTGACGCACGGTCATATCGATCACATCTGGTCGGCCCAGAAGGTGGCCGACAGCTATGGCTGCCCCGTCTACATCCACCCCGAGGACCGGTTCATGCTGACCGATCCGATCAAGGGGTTCGGCCCGCGGCTTGCCCAACTTGCGCTCGGGGTGCTGTTCTCCGAGCCCAAACAGCTGGTGGAGCTGGACAAAGACGGCCAGACGCTCGATTTCGGCGACGTCTCGGTCACCGTCGACCACACGCCGGGACACACCAGGGGATCGGTGGTGTTCCGGGTCGCCGGCGGGCAGGAGCGCAGCGACCGGGGATTGAGCACAGGGACTGTGTTCACGGGCGATACGCTGTTCCGGGCCTCGGTGGGCCGCACCGACCTGCCCGGTGGCAGCGGACGCGACCTGCTCGAGTCGATCGTGACAAAGCTGTTGGTACTCGACGACGACACCGTGGTATTACCAGGACACGGCCCGCGCACGACCATCGGGCACGAACGCCGCACCAACCCGTTTCTCGAAGGTTTGACTCTGTGACATCTGCATTCCAGGCGCCCAAGGGCGTGCCCGATTACCTCCCGCCGGAGTCGGCGCAGTTCGTGGCGGTCCGGGACGGACTGCTGGCTGCGGCGCGCCGCGCCGGCTATGGCGACATCGAGTTGCCGATCTTCGAGGACACCGCGCTTTTCGCCCGCGGTGTGGGCGAGTCCACCGATGTGGTGTCCAAGGAGATGTACACGTTCGCCGACCGCGGTGACCGCTCGGTGACGCTGCGACCGGAGGGCACCGCCGGGGTGATCCGCGCGGTGATCCAGCACCGGCTCGACCGCGGGGCGCTGCCGGTCAAGCTGTGCTACTCGGGGCCGTTCTTCCGTTACGAACGTCCGCAGGCCGGGCGCTACCGGCAGCTGCAGCAGGTCGGGGTCGAGGCCATCGGGATCGACGACCCGGCGCTGGACGCCGAGGTGATCGCGGTGGCCGACGCCGGCTTCCGGTCCCTGGGCCTGGACGGGTTCCGCCTCGAGCTCACCTCGCTGGGCGATGACACCTGCCGGCCGGCGTACCGGGAGCTGCTGCAGGACTTCCTGTTCAAGCTCGATCTCGACGAGGACACCCGGCGACGCGCCGAGATCAACCCGCTTCGGGTGCTCGACGACAAGCGGCCCCACGTGCGGGAGATGACCGCGGACGCGCCGCTGATGCTCGACCACCTCTCGGACAGCGCCAAGGCCCACTTCGAGGTCGTGCAGGCGCACCTCGACGCACTCGGCGTGCCGTACGTGATCAACCCGCGGATGGTGCGCGGGCTGGACTACTACACCAAGACCACGTTCGAGTTCGTGCACGACGGTCTGGGCGCGCAGTCCGGCATCGGCGGCGGTGGCCGCTACGACGGCCTGATGAGTCAGCTCGGCGGGCAGGACATGTCGGGGATCGGATTCGGCCTCGGTGTCGACCGGACCCTGCTCGCCCTGCAGGCCGAGGGCAAGACGGTGACCGGTGCCGGCGGTGTCGAGGTGTTCGGCGTGCCGCTGGGGGATGCCGCCAAGCTGGAGTTGGCCAAGCTGGCCGCGCGGCTGCGGGCAGGCGGGGTGCGGGTGGACCTGGCCTACGGCGACCGCGGGCTCAAGGGTGCGATGAAAGCGGCCGACCGTTCGGGTGCCAAGTACGCGCTGGTGGCAGGCGACCGTGACATCGAGGCCGGCACCGTCGGGGTCAAGGATCTCTCGACCGGCGAGCAGGTGGATGTCGCCGCCGATTCCGTTGTCGCCGAGGTGCTTTCCCGCCTGGCCCGGTAGTGGGTAGCGCATCGATTCGCACCGCTCGCGCTTCGTTCAGCGGCCGTGCACCACGACGGTGAGCACTTCGTCGAGGTTGCCGATGCCACCGGTGAACGGGTTGCCGCGCTTCAGAATTCGATCGCCGTGCGGTGTACTCGCGACGAGCTTGGGTGAGCTCGATCCCAGCTGCATCCGACGCTCGAAGCGGACCTGGTCCAGCGGTGCGACGACCTCGCCCGCGTCATCGCGATAGACCCGGTGCGCCCGGTCGAACACGGCCACCGGCCGGTAGCTCTGCAGCGGTCGGGCGCGGTCGGCTCTGATGCGGCGCACCGCTGCCAACGTTGCGGCGGCAAAGGCGACGCCCGCGATGAGAAACAATCCGCTGACCCAGGTGGGCATCTGTGCCCGGCCGATCGCCGGCATCACGGCACCGAACCCGCCGAACACGACGGCGAGTAGCGCCAGCACGAACGTCACCGTCGCGAGGGGACCGGTCGCCCGGTCCACGACGATGACGTGTGGACCCTGCTCGGCGACCACCAGATCACCGATATCGGCGAGGACCCGGTGCTGCGCGGGTTGGGTCATGGTCGAAGTGTGCCTGTGCCACGCCGCGAGCGTGCGGGAAATACCGACGTCCGCGAGATCAGATGGCCATGGCGGCGCGGACGTCGGCCTCCGAGGTCGAGCCACCGGTGCCGCTTGAGGTGATGCGGCCGGCCTCCAGGATGTAGTAGCGCTGAGCGGATTCCAGCGCGAACCCGATGTGTTGTTCCACCAGCAACACTCCCAGATCGCCGCGTCCGGTCAACGAGGTGATCGCCGCCTCGATCTCGGCCACCACCGACGGCTGGATGCCTTCGGTCGGCTCATCGAGGATCAGGCACTTGGGGCTGGTGATCAACGCCCGGGCAATCGCGAGCTGCTGCCGCTGCCCACCCGAGAGCAGACCGGCCCGCCGGGTGAGCAGCTCCTTCAGGGCGGGGAACAGGTCCAGTTGCTCATCGATAAGGGCCTTGCCGTTCCGCCGGCCATCGGCGACCACCTGAAGGTTCTCCGCGGTGGTCAGCTGGCCGAAGGACTGCTGCCCCTGGGGCACGTATGCCAGGCCGCGGGCCACCCTCGCGCTCGGGCGGAGTTTGGTGATGTCCTCACCGTCGAAAAGTACTTTGCCCGCAGTGCATTTGAGCAGCCCGACGGCCGCTCTCAACAGGGTCGTCTTACCCGCGCCGTTGTGACCCATCACCGCGGCGACACCGTCGGACGGCACCGCGATGCTCGCGCCATGGACCACTTCGGACCGGCCGTAACCGGTTCGGACATCGAGCAGTTCGAGCATCAGGAGATTCCTTCCACGCCGGCCGCGGCGGTGCCGAGGTAGACCTCTTGGACCTTGGGGTTGGCCTGCACCTCGGCCACCGAACCCTCTGCGATCACCTGGCCGCGGGCCAGCACGGTCACCGAGGTGGCGAACGCCCGCATGAAGTCCATGTCGTGCTCGACGACCACCACGGTGCGGGTTCCGCCGATGCGGCGCAACAGGTTTCCGGTCTCTTCACGTTCCTCGTGACTCATCCCGGCCACCGGTTCGTCGAGCAACAGGACATCGGCGTTCTGCACCAGCAGCATGCCGATCTCCAGCCACTGCTTCTGACCGTGGGCCAGCACGCCCGCCGGCTGGTCGGCCAGATCGGACAGCCCGGTGGTTTCCAGGGCTTCCTCGATGGCGGGCAGGATGCCACGCCGCCGGCGCAGCAGGGTCCAGGGCGAACGGTTCGCGCCCGCGGCGATGTCGAGGTTCTGCACCACCGTCAGCTGTTCGAACACGCTCGCGGTCTGAAATGTGCGGCCCACGCCCAGTCGCGCGATCTGGTGCACTTTCTTCCCGAGCAGTTCCACACCCGACTTGTTCACCGAACCGGTGGCTCCCACCAAGCCGGTGATGGCGTCGATCACTGTCGTCTTTCCAGCCCCGTTGGGTCCGATCAGGAAGCGCAGATCTCCCTGGAACAGGGTGAGGTCTACTTCACTGACGGCTTTGAATCCGTCGAAATCGACTGTGAGACCGCGTACTTCCAGATACTCGGCACCCATGCCGGCGTTGCCGCCGGCCACCGGCTCGGGCGCCTCGGTGGCCTGCTCGGTTCCGGTCACGATGCGGCACCTACTTTCTCGGAATCGGGATCGGTGTCCGACGCGGTCTCGGGCCGGGACTGCTCGGCATCCGGCGCGGCGGACCGGGTGCGCCGCCACCGGGAGAACAGCACACCGAGCCCGGCCAGGCCGGCGGGGAAGAACCCGACCACGACGATGAACAACAGACCCTGGGCGTAGATCCACCCTGACGGAAACCGTTCGGAGAACAGGGTTTGCGCCCACGCCACGCCGACGGCGCCGAGGACCGGGCCGAGCAGCGTGGTGCGCCCGCCGATCGCGACCCCGATCAGGAAGGCGATGGAGGGCACTATGCCGACCTGTGACGGCGCGATGAATCCGACGATCGGCACGAACAACGCACCGGCGATGCTGGCGAACAAGGCAGCCAGCGTGTAGGCCACGACCTTGATGTTGGCCGGGTCGTAGCCGAGGAACCGCACGCGTTCCTCACCGTCGCGCACGGCGATCAACAACTCGCCGTAGCGGCTGTACATCAGTTGGCGCACGACGGCGACCACGATCAGCAGAGTGGCCGCCGCGATGAAGTAGACCATCCGCTTGTTGGCCGGGTCATTGAGGTTGAACCCGAAGAAGGTTCGGAAATTGGTCAACCCGTTGCTGCCGCCGAGGCTGGTCTGACCGACGAGCAGGATCGCCAGCGCCGCGGCCAACGCCTGCGACAGAATCGCGAAATAGGCGCCCTTGACCCGGCGCTTGAACACGCCGAAGCCGAGCAGGGCCGCGATTGCCGTTGGCAGCACCAGGATGGCCAACAACGTGAACGCGGGGGAGGCGAACGGTTCCCAGTAACCGGGCAGGTGGCGTACCCCGGCGATCTGCATGAAGTCGGGCACGTCGTGCCCGCGGATCTCGGCGTCGGCGATCTTGAGGTGCATGCCCATCATGTAGCCGCCGAGGCCGAAGAACACGCCCTGACCCAACACCAGCATTCCGCCACGGCCCCAGGCCAATCCGATGCCCACCGCGACGATCGCGAAGCACAGGAACTTGCCCAGCAGGCTGAGCCGGAAGTCCGACAGAACCGCGGGTGCCACGCCGAACAGCACCACCGCCGCGGCGCCGAAGCCGGCCCACGTCTGCCAGCGGCCCAGGTTCGTCCGTAACCCTTGTGTCAGTGCGCTCATACCAGACTCCTGGTCCGAACCGTGAACAATCCCTGGGGGCGCACCTGCAGGAAGATCACGATGATGGCGAACACGATCACCTTGGCCAGCGACGCTGTGGTGCTGTATTCGATGAACGAGTTCAGGAAGCCCAACGCGAGCGCCGCGATCACGGTGCCCTTGATCTGGCCGAGGCCGCCGACCACCACCACCAGGAACGCATCGATCAGGAAGCTCTGGCCGATGGTCGGACTGGTGGAACCGATGAGCGTCAGGGCCACACCGGCCACGGCGGCCAGACCGGATCCGATGAAGAAGGTGGTGATATCGGTTCTGCGCGATGAGATACCGCTCGTCTCAGCCAGGTCGCGGTTCTGGACCACCGCCCGGATCCGCCGCCCCATCGGGCTGGTCTTGAGCACGGTCGCGAGCACCGCGACGCACACGACGGCCAGCACCAGGATGAATATGCGGGTCTTGGGCACCACAGCGCCGAGTATCTCGACGCCACCCGAGAGCCAATCCGGGGCAACGACGTTGACCGCGGGCGCACCGAAGATGTCTCGGGCCACCTGTTGCAGGATCAGGCCGACGCCGAAGGTGACGAGCAACGTGTCCAGCGGACGGTGGTACATCCGCCGGATCAGCGTCACCTCCAGCAGCGCGCCCATGGCGCCGCCGACGAGGAACCCGACCAGTAGCGAGATCAACAGTGAGGCACCGGCGTTGGTGATGACCTGCTGCACCACATAGGCCGTGTAGCAACCGGCCATGATGAATTCGCCGTGCGCCATGTTGATGACGCCCATCTGGCCGAAGGTCAGGGACAGGCCGAGTGCGGCCAGCAACAGGATTGAGCCGAGGCTCAATCCTGTTGCCAGCTGGCCGATGAGGATGTCCATGCTGTGTTCGATTCCCCCGTCGCTTCGCTCGTCAGCCGGACAGCCCCGCAGCCCACGGGTAGGACTTCAGGTACGGGTCGGGGTCGATCGGGCCCTTGGACTCCCAGATCGTGTAGATCAGGCCGTCGGGCCGGATCTCGCCGATTCGGGCGGTCTTGGTGATGTGGTGGTTCTCGCCGTCGATGGTGACCTTGCCCTCGGGGGCGTCGAAGCTGACGCCGTCGGCGTTCTCCTGAATCGCCGCGACGTCGAACGACTTGGCCTTCTCGACGGTGTTCTTCCACAGATAGACCGAGACGTAGGCGGCTTCCATGGGATCCGAGGTGGGCTTCTTGGGATCCTTGACGAAGTCCTTGTAGGCCTTGACGAAGGCGTTGTTCACCGGGGTGTCGATCGTCTGGTAGTAGTTCCATGCCGTCAGCTGACCGGTGACGTTCTGCACACCGATGCCACCGACCTCTTCCTCGGCGATCGAGACCGAGACGACGGGCATCTCCTGCGGGGTCAGGCCGACGTTCTTGTACTCGCGGAAGAACGCCACGTTCGAGTCGCCGTTGAGGGTGTTGAACACGGCGTCGGCGTCGGCACTGCGGACCTTGTTGACGATGGTGGAGAAGTCGGTCGAGCCCAGCGGGGTGTAGTCCTCGCCCTTGATCTCGATGCCGTTCTCTTTGGCGTAGGCCTTGATGATCCGGTTGGCGGTCTGCGGGAACACGTAGTCACTGCCGACCAGGTAGAGCGACTTGACGCCCTTTTCCTTGAGGTAGTCCAGCGCCGGGACGATCTGCTGGTTGGTGGTGGCGCCGGTGTAGAAGATGTTCTTGCTCGACTCGAGGCCCTCGTATTGCACGGGGTAGTACAGCAGGGCGTTGGCGCTCTCGAAGACCGGGAGCATCGCCTTGCGGCTCGACGACGTCCAGCCGCCGAACACCGCCGCCACGCAGTCGCTGCTGATCAGTTTCTCGGCCTTCTCGGCGAAAACCGTGGGTTCGGAGGCCCCGTCCTCACCGATGAGCTCGATCTGTTTGCCCAGTACGCCGCCCTTGGCGTTGATCTCCTCGACCGCGAGCTTGATCGAGTCGCGCACTGTCACCTCGGAAATGGCCATCGTGCCCGACAGAGAGTTCAACGATCCGACCTTGATCTTCGGGCCGGATGTGTCCACACAGGATGCCGCGTTTGCTGTGTCGGTGTCGCTCGCCCGGCTGCCGCAGCCCGCCAGTAGCAAGCCGGCGACTGCGATCAAACTCCCTGCGGCTAGCGTCGACCGGCGCAACGGGGCACGTCCTGGATCTCGCATGGGCGACCTTTCCCTTTGATTGCAGCGCTTCTCGGCCGGCCAGGGCCGGCGGCGTGCAAGAGGTTAAACACCCTGTGCGGGTGTCGAATCGGGACGTTAGAGCGCCGCTGTTACTGGGAAATGTCTGTGTGTGACAAACAAATTAACCTCAAGCTAGGCCCAGTTGGTTTGCCGTTGGCGCGGTGTCACGAGACTCGTTAGTCGCACCTGTAACAAGGCGGTAGCCTGCGTCGATATGAGGAACATGCGAAAAGCGACAACCACGGTCGGTGCGGCGCTGGTTCTGGCGGCTGCGGGGATGGCGGTCTCCAACGCAACGTCGTATGCGGAACCGGACGCCCAGGGCCACAAGGTCAAGTACACGCTGACCTCCGGCGCACCCTACGAATTCGATCTCTACTACCTGACAACGCAGCCTGCCAGTAAAGACGCCTACAACGCTGACGCGTACAAGTACCTGCAGAAGGCGACGGTGAACGTCGGACCCGACGCGCCGTGGGTGTTCGAGACCACGCTCGCCGATCCGCAGTGGGCCATCTTCACCGTCGCGAGCACCACGCACGGTGGCCGCGCCGAGCCCAACGCGCATTGCGAGATCGCCGTCGACGGTCAGATCGCCGTCCAGAACGATCACCCGTACAGCCCGCGCTGCCAGCTCGGGCAGTGGTGATCTGACCACCTGATCCCACGAACTGAGATCCGCCTTGACGGCGCACTCGAACTGTTGTTCGATATTCAAGAGCGCGTCGGGCGGTTCGGCTTCCGATTCGATGCGCGATTGACTGGGCAAGCGCCCACGGCGCGCGCCGATGCCGTACCCGAAACCGCGGCATCGGCGCACCCAGTCGTTATCCGGCCATGCGAATAGCACCCGCGATGGCGTGCGCGAGTTCGGCGGGCGCATCGACGTGGGCCAGGTGGCCTTGACCCGGCAGTCGGATCACCCGGGCACCCGGTAGAGCCGTGGCGAACGCGGCGAAAGCCGTTCCGTAGGGTTCCAGGCCTTCATTGACGGCGCCGAGTATCAGGGTCACCGGAGTCTGAAGGTCCCGGTAGCTGTCCATCGACGGTTGGTAGGCATTGATGGCGCCGAGTTCCTCTGCAAGTGGTTCGGCGAGCAGTCGCAGGATCGACCACGCCGGGCTGCGGCGCAGCTCGGCCACGTGATCCGCGGAGAAGCCGGATACGTCGGTGTTGACCAGCTCGACCGCGCGGTCAAGGTCGCCCGCGGCCACCGCGGCTCGGATCGGTTCGACCGCGTCCGGCGCGAACGGTGCTGCGACCGGTTCGTAGGCGGTCAGTGACCGGATCTGAACGCCGCAGAGTGCAGTCTCCAGGGCGATGAGGGCACCGTAGCTCCACCCGACGAGGTGAACCTCGCCGAACGCTCCGATGGCGTGGCGGAGATCATCGATCTCGACGGAGGCCGAGTAGTGGCTGCCGAGAGCGTCGCTGCCCGCACGGCCGCGACGATTGAGGGTCACCACCGGATTCGGGAGGTCGATGCCATCGACGACCGGCCTCCAGGTCGCCGCATCGGCCATGACGCCGGGTACGACGAGAATCGGTGTACCCCGCCCGGGCCGGACTTCGGCCGTGAGCCTGGTACCTCCGTGGTCCAGGGTGATGCGATGAATATCCAGATGAGTGAAAGTCATTGTGGCGCGGCTCCGATCGTGAGTAGGGTGCGGTTGTCGCGGTGGTAGAAGTCGTTGCCCTTGTCGTCGATCACGATGAACGCAGGGAAGTCCTCGGCGCGGATCTTCAGCACCGCTTCCATGCCCAACTCGCCGTATTCGAGGGTCTCGATCGAGGTGATGCAGTCATGGGCGAGGCGAGCCGCGGGTCCACCGATCGATCCCAGGTAGAACCCGCCGTGCGCCTGGCAGGACCGCCGCACGGCATCCGAGCGGTTGCCCTTGGCGAGCATCACGAGTGACCCGCCTGCAGCTTGGAAACGCTCGACGTAGGAATCCATGCGCCCGGCGGTGGTCGGCCCGAACGATCCGGAGGCATAGCCGGAGGGTGTCTTGGCCGGCCCCGCGTAGTACACGGGATAGCGGCGCAAATAGTCCGGCAGTGGTTCGCCGGCATCGAGCCGTTCGCGGATCTTGGCGTGTGCGAGATCGCGTGCGACGACCATTGTTCCCGTCAAGGACACCCGGGTACCGACCGGATGGGCCGACAGCTGGGCTCGGATCTGGGCCGGCGATTCGTCGAGATCGATCCGCACGACGTCGTGGTCGAGAACTTCTGTCGCGTCGGGCAGGAACCGCGCCGGGTCGGTGTCGAGTTGTTCGAGAAAGACGCCGTCGCGCGTGACCTTGCCGAGGACGTGGCGGTCCGCGGCGCACGACACCGCCAGCGCGATGGGCAGCGAGCCGCCGTGGCGGGGCAGCCGTACCACGCGCACGTCGTGGCAGAAGTGCTTGCCGCCGAACTGCGCCCCGATGCCCAGACGCTGTGTGGCGGTGAGGATCTGCCGTTCAAAGTCGTGATCTCGAAACCCGTTGCCGGCAGACGAACCCGATGAGGGAAGTGAGTCGAGATGGTGGGCTGAGGCGAGTTTGGCGGTCTTGAGGGCGAATTCGGCGCTGCTGCCGCCGATGACGACCGCCAGGTGGTAGGGCGGGCACGCCGAGGTGCCGATCTCGGCGGCCTTGGTGACGACAAAGTCGAGCAGGTTGGCCGGATCGAGCAGTGCGGGAGTCTGCTGAAACAGGAAACTCTTGTTGGCGCTGCCACACCCTTTTGCGATGAACAGGAACCGGTAGCTGTCGTCGCCCTCGGCCAGGATCTCGATCTGAGCCGGGAGATTGGTCCCGGTGTTGCGCTCGTCGAACATCGACAACGGTGCCAGCTGGGAGTAGCGCAGGTTCAGTGTGGTGTAGGCACGCGCGATCCCGTGCGAAAGATGTTCGGCGTCGCGCCTGTCGGTGAGCACCTGTTGCCCGCGCCAGGCGTGCACGATCGCCGTTCCGGTGTCCTGACACATGGGCAGGATGCCGCCCGCGGCCACGTTGGCGTTGCGCAGCAATTCGGTGGCGACGTAGCGATCGTTCGCCGACGATTCGGGATCGTCCAGTATCGCCGCTATCTGGCGAAGATGGCTGGTACGCAACAGGTGTGAGACGTCGCGGTAGGCCTCGAAGGCCAACTGCTCGAGGATGTCGGGAGCGACGTCGAGGAAGGCTCGGCCCGCCGCCGAGAAGGTTCCGATGGTGTCGGTGTCGAGCTTGCGATAAACGGTCGTATCCGGTCCGATGGGCAGGAGCGGGGTGTAGTCGATCGTCATGGCCGTCCGATCCTTGAGGCCAGCTCGAAAAGCCGGTGTTCGTTGCCGGGGGTGGTGATCAGCTGCAGGCCGACCGGCAGCCCTGAGACGATCCCCGCGGGCACGCTCAGGGCCGGGTGGCCGGTGAGATTCCACGGACAGGTCAGTGACAGCAGGGCGGATCGCACTTCGACTGGGCGGCCGTCGATTTCGTGGGCGCGCTGGTCGATCGCGGTGGCCACGGTGGGGACGGTGGGCATTGCGAGCACGTCGAACCCGGTGAAGAGGTCGGTGACCGCCGCGCGCAACGCTTCGCGTTGACGGTCGGCGTCGACGTATTGCCAGGCCGCGGTGTCGCGACCGCTCGTCAGCCGCTCGACCACTTCGGGGTCGATGATGTGGGCGTGGTCGGCCAAATCTTCGCGGTGTTCGACGTAGGCCTGGCTGGACTGCAGCACGCTCAGCGCCGAGAACAACTCACCAGCGGCGAACGGGAGCCGGACACTGGCGTCGACGGAGATGCCGGCGCATTCCAGCGCGTAGCGCACGGTGTCGACGATCACAGGATCGCACGGCCCGATACACGCGGGATCGAGCCACCCGACCTGGGTTTCGGCGTCGTCGGCGCGCACCGGTTGTCCGGCCATGACGGCGTAGGCGGCCGCAGCTCCGGCTGCCGTCGACGCGAAGACGCCGACGTGATCCAGCGATGCGGCGAGAGGTTGGACGCCGTGATCGGGGATTGCTCCGAATGCGGGCTTGAACCCGACCACGCCGCACAACGCGGCGGGTACCCGTACCGAGCCCGCAGTGTCGGTCCCGACCGAGAGCGGCACCATGCCTGCAGCGGTGGCGACGGCGCTGCCACCACTCGATCCACCGCTGATCCTGTCGGGGTTCCAAGGATTTCGGGATGCGCCGTGCGCTGACCGATCGCCGGTGGCGCCGTACGCGAACTCGTGCAGAACATTCTTGCCGACGATCACCGCTCCCGCGGCCCGCAGCCGACGGACACATTCGGCGTCTGCGGCGGCGCGATGCGGGCGCACCACCGATCCCGACGTGGTGACCTGTCCGGCGACGTCGACGAGATCCTTAACGGACACGGGGATGCCGTGTAGCGGTCCGCGGTCGTACCCGTCAGCGCGCTCGCGGTCGGCATCGTGGGCAGCGGCCAGCGCTCCTGCGGCGTCGACGGAGGTGAAGGCGTTGAGGATCGGGTTGAGCCGCGCGATCGCCGCGAGACTGTGTTCGACGAGCTCGGTACTCGTCGTGCGCCCGGCCTGCAGATCGGCTGTCAGGGCAGGGATGTCGCGATCACGGAAGTACCCACTCGACACCGCGGTGTCGGCTATCTCGGTCATTTCAGAATCCTGGTAGGAGTTGTAGGGGAGGGACGATCAGCGAGGTGACCACCGCCATGGCCGTCACGTTCCCGATGAACGGGTGGAAGTGGGCGGGTAGTCGTGCCGAGATCGCCGCGGCGACTGGCGGACCAACGGCCGCCCCCAGAAGCGCACCCGCCAGCACTGAGGCCGGCGTGCCGCCATAGGTGAGAACACAAGCAGGGGCGACCGACACGATCGGTACGAAGGTCGGGTAGAACGGGCTGCGGGCCCAGCGTCGCCGCCACAGCACCACGCCGACGATCGCGGTAATCGCCTGCGCGGCGAGGATCTGCGGGAGCAGGCCCGACCCGTACGCCGGTGTAGCCGGATTCAGCAGGTAGGCGACTACCGCGCCCGCGATCAATCCAAGGCTGGCCCACTCGCTGCCGAAGAACTGTGCCTCGGAGAAATCGGCCAGGCTGCGACGTAAAACCCAAGTGGCACCGTACTTCTCCGCAACCGCCGGCGTTGGCTCGGCATCGCGGCGCACAAGTTCGGGCAGCCAGGGTAGCCGCCGGCAGACGGTGAACGCGACCACCGCCGCGACCGCCATGCCGCCGGTGACCCCGACCACCGGCGGCACACCGAGCTCCGGGCAGACGACGCTCGCGCCGAACACCGACAGCGGTGGTGTGACGACACCGCCGAGCATGCCGCCGGTCAGTACCGTCTTGACGTCGGCGCCGAACATCAATACGACGGTCGGCGATACCGACACGAACGGGGCGAACAGCGGCTGCCACGCGCCGCTCGCCAAGGTCCAGCCCCAGGCGAGATTACCGACCGCCACACCGAGCAGGGCGCTGGCCAGCATCGGGACCCACAGGCCCGATCCGCAGGCCTGGGCGAACCCTCGCCAGGACTGCCGTCGCATCTGCCGCCAGTGGGCGAAGGCTCCACCGGCGAGCACACCAACGCCAGCCAGCGCGCTGCTGTAGAAGTTGGGTTCGCTTGCTGCAGAAGCGATCACGTTGAGTATCGGGCTGACGGTCCGCAGGCTGCCGCTCCACAGCAGAGCTGCGAGCAGGCATATGGCGGCGACAAGCGGCCACATCTCGAGGGTGACGCGTTGGTATCGCGTCTGGGGTGCGGTGGTCATGTCGCGGCTCCTACCGGGGCAGGGCCGGGCCGCCGCGGTAGCCGAGAAGCTGGTCGTATAGATCGGTGCGCCGGTCGCGGTGAAGATCATTGAACTGATTCCAGATCGGCGCCCCGCGCGAGGCGGTTATGTCGATATCGGCGTAGAGGATGGTGTCCTCGTCCGGTCCGGCGATCCGGTCGATCGGCCAGCCGTTGGTCCCGGCGATGAGGGAGTTGCCCATGAAGCCCGAGGTGCGTTCGGTGCCGATCCGGTCGGCGGTCGCGATGAAGACGTTGTTCACGTGCGCGGCCGTCATGGTCAGGTAGGCCGCCATGCAGGTGCCGCTCGCGTCGTAAAGGGGCGGCGGCGTCCATACCCAGCCCGTCGGGATGCAGATGATGTCGGCACCTTGTTGCGCGACGATCCGTGCGGTCTCAGGAAACCAGATATCCCAGCAGACGAGCAGGCCGATCCGGCCGATCTTGGTGGGAAACACCGGGAATCCGAGGTTGCCAGGGGAGAAGAACAGCTTCTCCTCGTTCCACAGGTGGGTCTTGCGGTACTTGCCGATGTAGCCGTCCGGTCCGACCAGGACGGCGGTGTCGAAGAGTTCGGCGCCGTCGAGTTCGGGCAGGCATCCGACGATGTACACGTCGTGGGTAGCGGCGAATTCGACCCAGCCGGCCACCGTCGCGCCGGACGGTACGGGCTCCGCATGGGCATAGGCCTCTTCGCGGGATTCGAAGGTGTAGCCGGTGGTCGCCAACTCGGGCAGCACGATGAGGTTGGCGCCCTCCGTTACCGCCTTGTTGAGGCGTTCATACACCGCTTCGGAGTTGGACTTCAGGTTCTCCACCCCGACCTGGGGATTGAACTGCACGACGGCTACGCGCGCTGGGCTGTGTCGGTGATTGGTGGATGAGGTGGTCTGATCAGGCATTAATCGTCCTTGTCCCATGTTGGAGGAGTCGATGCGGGGGCCACTCGACACGCTCGACCCATTTGCCCGAACGTTCGGGCCGAACGTTCGGGCTATACTGCTCCGAGTCGTGCGTCACTGTCAAGGGGTGACGGTCCAGCAAAGAGGGAACTGAAGTGGGGAAGTCGAATCGGGCGACGCTGCAGTCGATCGCCGACGACCTGGGCCTGCACGTATCGACCGTCGCGCGGGTGCTCAACGGGATGCGTGCGGGGGAGCGCGCGGCGTCGGGAGCTACCGCCGAGCGCATTCGCCTGCGCGCGGCCGAAGTGGACTACCGGCCGAATCCGCATGCGGCGAGCTTGCGTACCAAGCGCACCAACCTGGTCGGCGTACTGGTGCCACGGCTCACCGACGTGGTGCTGGCGACGGTGTACGAGGGCATCGAATCCGCCGCGGCAGAGCGGGGTTTGACGGCATTCGTGGCCAATACCCAGGATGAGCCGGCCAGGCAACGCAATCGGATCGAGATGATGCTGGACCGCCGGGTGGACGGGTTGATCCTCGGCGACGCCCGGGCGGACGACCACACGGTGCTCGAGGAGCTGACCCGTCGCGAGGTGCCGTTCGTGTTGGTGAACCGTTGTGTCGCAGGCTATCCCGCTGCAACCTGTGACAACTACCTCGGCGGGAGGCTTGCGGCCGAGCACCTCCTCGAGTTGGGGCACCGCCGGGTCGGTGTCATCGCCGGCCTGGCGCACGCGAGCACCGGGATCGACCGGCCTGCGGGCTTTGTCGACCGTTTCCGGGAGGCGGGCATCGAAGTGCCCGAGGGGAACATTGTGTTCACGGGTCTGGACAGCCACGGTGGTCACGTCGCCGCGGACCGCCTACTCGATGCGGCATCACCGCCGACCGCGCTGTTCGCGGTGAACGACTTCGCCGCCATCGGTGCCGCCGGCTCGATTCGCAATCACGGCTTGCGGGTCGGTGAGGACGTGTCGCTGATCGGGTTCAACAATATTGCTCTGACGGACGAGATGCACGTCCCGTTGACCTCGATCGAATCGCATGCGTTCGACATGGGCCGTGACGCCCTGCAGTTGTTCGCCGAGGTGCTCGCGGGAGGCCTCGAGGTGCAACGGCGGACCGAACCGGTCCTGGTCGTGCGAGAGTCGACGGGCGAGGCGTCGCGGTCCCGGCTCGCATGATGTCGACACGGGTGGAATTACCTTGACATTCGTATCGAACAATTGTTCGATTGTGTTGTGCGATGGGAAGGTCAGCGAGTCGGCGTCGATGACGGCGCGCTGCCCGGTTTGCAGCGGTTGGGCTTCGTCCGCAGCGTGCGCACGCCGCAGTTCGATGGCATCACATTTCACGAGGTGCTGTGCAAGTCGGCATTGAACAAGGTGCCCGCGGCGTCGATGTTGCCATTCCGGTACACGGTCAACGGCTATCGCGGCTGCAGCCATGCCTGCCGGTACTGCTTCGCGCGTCCCACTCACGAGTACCTCGACTTCGATTCCGGAACGGACTTCGATACTCAGGTGGTGGTGAAGACCAACGTCGCCGAGGTGCTGGCGCGTGAGCTGAGCCGGAGGTCGTGGACGTGCGAAACGGTCGCACTGGGCACCAACACCGATCCGTATCAGCGGGCCGAAGGCCGCTATGCGCTGATGCCGGGAATCATTGCGGCGCTGACGAATTCAGGAACGCCGTTCTCGATTCTCACCAAGGGCACACTGCTTCGCCGTGACCTGCCGCTGATCGCCGAGGCGTCGCGTCACGTCGACGTCAGCATTGCGGTGTCACTGGCGGTCGGCGACCAGGAACTGCACCGCGACGTGGAACCCGGAACCCCGTCACCTGAGGCCCGGCTCGGCTTGATCGCTGCCATTCGCGACGCCGGGCTGCGGTGTCATGTGATGGTCGCACCCGTATTGCCGTACCTGACCGATTCGGCTGAACAGCTCGACGGCCTACTGAGCCGGATCGCAGCGGCGGGTGCCGATGGAGTGACCGTGTTCGGCCTACATCTGCGGGGGGCGACGCGAGGCTGGTTCATGTCCTGGCTGCAGCGCGCGCATCCGGAGCTGGTTCCCGACTATCAGCGGTTGTATCGGCGCGGGGCATACCTGCCCGCGGACTACCGCGACATGCTCCGGTCTCGGGTGCGGCCATTGGTCGCCAGGCATGGGTTGACGGGCGCTCCGCGGGTCGTCGGAGCCGGTTCGCCTACGACTGCCGCGTCACCCGAGCAGCCGACGCTGTTCTGAGCGGGCATTCGCCAACGGTCACCACGAGTGGGGCCCGACCTGGTGAGTCAGCGCCTCCAAGGCGGGTGCGGCTTTCTGTAGCGCGCTGAGCTGACTTTTCGGGATGGCGTCGAGTGCTGCCGACACCGTCGCCGCAATCGCGTTCTCGATCTGGTCGCGCTCACGAAGGGCCCGGGGCGTGGGGGAGAGCAGGTAAACGCGCCGGTCGTTGTCGGCGACCCGTTTGCCGACCAGTCCTCGTTCGGTCAATGCACGGATCGCGGTGCTCACGTTGCTGGTCTGCATCGACAGGGAGTCGGCGACCTCGGACACGCTGCGGTCCGGTTGCTCCATGATCGAGCGCAGCACTGCGAGTTCGGATGCCGGAAGTGGATCCACTCCGACCTGGGCCGGCCCCAACCGCGCGATGCGCCAAGACAGGTCGTGCAGCACGAGTGCGAGTTCGCGGAGTCGGCTGCCGTCGGCGGGAGGCGAAGTGTCGTCCATATCACCCTTCAATACTTATGGGTCAATAAGTATATTGATATAAGTAATCTTAACGCTCAAATGTAACGCTCAAATGTGAAGTAAGGGGCTCATGGCCTTTCGTTCGGCAACTCCGGCCACCACACCGCCTTCAGTGGCACTGATCATCGTGCTGGCCCTGCTCACCGCCGTGACACCGTTCTCGGTCGACATGTACATGTCGGCGTTTCCCGGCATGGCCGATGAGTTCGGGACGTCGGCGTCGATGGTTCAGCTGACCCTCACCACGTTTTTGGTGGGCCTGGCGGTTGGGCAGTTGTTCATCGGCCAACTCTCGGATCGGCTGGGGCGGCGGAGTCCGCTTCTGATCGGCGTCGTCGCCTGCTTGACGGCGAGTGTGTTGTGCGCGTTCAGCCCGTCGGTCGAGGTTCTGATCGCACTGCGGTTCGTGCAGGGATTCGCCGGCGCCGCGGGGGTCGTGATCGCCCGGGCGATCATCACCGACCGCACCCGCGGCTCCCAGGCGGCGCAGCTGTACTCGGTGATGATGGTCATCGGCGTGCTGGCTCCGATCCTGGCGCCCGTGCTGGGCGGTCAAGTCGTCGCCGGCCTGGGCTGGCGCGCGGTGTTCTTCGCACTCGCGGGGTTGAACCTGCTGATGCTGTTCGGTGCATTCTTCCTGGCGGGAGAATCGCTGCCCGTCGAGAATCGCCGTCCCGCCGGAATCAACGCCTTTGCCCGAAGCGCTGTTTCGGTGCTCGGCAACCGCCGGTTCATGGGCTACACGCTGGCGCTCGGCTTCGCCGCGGCGGCGATGTTCTCCTACATCTCGGCCTCGCCGTTCGTGCTCCAGAACATCATCGGTATGTCGCCACGCGCGTACTCGCTCACCTTCGGTGCCTGCGCCCTCGCGGTAGCCGTGTCGGGTGTGGTATCGGCCCGGCTGGTTCGTACCACCTCGCCACGCAAGCTTCTGTTGTGCGGTGTCTCGGCCATGGTCATCGTCACGCTGCTGATGCTGCTGAATGTGACTGTCGGTGGGGTGTTGCCCTGGGTGACGGTGGCACTGATGGCCGGCTTCATGGCTACCGTCGGCTTCACCTTCGCCAATGCGACCGCTCTGGCGATCGGTGAGGTCCGGTATGCGGCCGGAACCGGCTCGGCGATCATCGGATTCGTGCAATACGGCCTCGGCGCCGTGGCGTCGCCGTTGGTCGGTCTGGCCGGTGAGCACAGCGCGGTGCCGATGGGGACGGTGATGTTCATCTGCGCCGCGCTGGCCGCGACAGCGTTGTCGGTGTTGACCCGCGGCCATGTTCCCGGTGGTGAAAGCGACTGGGATGACTGCGAAGTCGAGTCACTCGTTCCCGAGGCCGTGGGTAGCTCCACGGACTAGCCGGCGAGCCCGCGAACGAAGTCCGCAATGGCCGCGCCGATCTCTTCGGGGCTGTCCTCCTGAATGAAGTGCGAACCGGCAACGGTCACCTCGGTCTGATTCGGCCAGGTCCGGACGAATTCACGGATGCGCCCGCGCATGATCGCACCGGGTTCGGCGTTGACGAAGAGTTTGGGGATATCGCTGGTCTTGAGCCAGTTGCCGTAGCCCTCGACGATCGCGACGACGTCGGCGGGCTCGCCGTCGACCGGGATGTTCCGTGGCCACGAAAGAGTGGGCCGGCGGTCTTCACCCGGTTCGCGGAACGGCGCGCGGTAGTGGTCCATCTCCTCGTCGGTCAGTGTGCGCCGGATCGCTCCCGGCAGAACGCCTTCGACAAACATGTTCTGTTCCAGCACCATTGACTCGCCGTTGGCGGAGCGGAAGCCCTGGAAGACCTCCCGCACCGGGTCGGGCCAATCCGCCCACGTCATCGGCGACGCAATGGCCTCCATGTAGGCGATCCCGGCCACGCGGTCGCGATGCTGATTGGCCCAGTCGAAGCCCAGGGCCGATCCCCAGTCGTGCAGGACGAGCACCACACGATCTCCCAGATCCAGTGCGTCCCAGAGCTTGAACAGGTAATCGCGCTGCTCCGCATAGTGGTAGCGGTCCGGCCCGGAATCGTCGAGCTTGTCGGAACCACCCATGCCGATCAGATCGCACGCCACCAGCCTGCCGAGGCCTTCCAGATGCGGCATCACGTTGCGCCACAGGTACGACGAGGTGGGATTGCCGTGCTGGAACACGATTGCCGAAGCGGCCGCGCCCTCACCCTGGTCGATGTAGGCCATCTGCTTGCCGTCGATTTCCTTGTACTGCAGCTTTCCGTACGGTTCAGCGCTGACCATAACGTTCTCCTCGATGTGGTTGGTCGTCGGCAACTTTGGCGGCGGCGGTCCGGGCGCAGTGCAGGATGCGCGCCGAGAATTCGGGGTCGGCGACTGCCCGGGACAGGGTCATGCCGCCGACGCAGAGTGCCATCAGTGCGATGGCCTCATCGAGCCGTTGGTCATCGGTGTCGTCGCCGCAGATCGCGGACAGCGACGTGCGCAGCTCACGCTCGTAGGCGGCACGGAACTCGTCGGATCCACGGGCCGCCTCGGAGCCCAGGGTGGCGAAGGCGCAGCTGGTCGCCAGGTCGTCGCGATGTGCCGGGGTGAGATAGCGCTTGGCCAGGCTGGTCAGCCGGGCCCGCCAGGACTCGCCGCGCGGCGGCTTGATCCAGCGGGGGCGACCGGTGCCGATGGCGTGGGCGAAGGCCGCGCCCGCCAGCTCGTCCTTGGTGTCGAAGTGGGAGTAGAAGGCGCCGTGGGTGAGCCCGGCATCGCGCATCACCGCGGCGATGCCCGCGCCGGTCAGTCCCTCTTCGCGGAGCCTGCGTGCGGCGGCATCGAGGATCCGGTCCTGAGAGTCCTGCTTGCTGTCCGCACGTTTCGTCGCTGCATTTCGCATGATGGCTGTCATGCTAATCGCATGACGGCCATCATGTGAAGACCTCAGGGATGCTCGTGCAGATCAGGTCTTGTTGCGCTTGACCTGATTGAACGGCACGCCGCGGTCGGCCGCTTGTTCGCGCGGGAAGCCCAGGATCCGCTCGCCGATCACATTGCGCGCCATCTCCGAGCTGCCGCCGCCCAATGATCCGGTCTGGCGGGACAGATAGCGGACTCCGATGTCGAGAAGGCCGGGGGCATCGTCGGTGCCTTCGTCGATCACACCGGCCGTGCCGGCGATGGCCAACGCGGTGTCCACCTCGAGTTCGGTGGTCTCGGCGTGGAAGAGCCGGATCAAGGTGCCCGCGTTCGGCGGCAGCGATCCGTTGCCGATGGCGTTGCCGACGTGATCGATGAGCTGTTTCTTGACGATGCGGCGCACCAGGGCGCGGCCTGCCAGATCCTGGACCCGGGCGTCGTCACCCTGCCCGGTGGCCTCGGCCAGCCCGATGTGGTCCGGCGGCATCTCGTTCGCGTTCTCGGCCCCGGTCCCGCTGGCGAACTCCGAACCGCCGCCGACGGCGCGACGTTCGTGGTGCAGCTGGCGCGAGGCGACGGTCCAGCCGTCGTTGACCTCACCCACCACGGCATCCGCGGGAAGCTCCAGGTTGTCGAAGAACTCCTCGCAGAACTCTTCGTTGCCGTTCACCTCGGTGATCCGGCGCATCGTGATACCCGGCGCGTTCAGCGGCACCAGGAACATGCTCAGGCCCTCGTGTTTGGGCACGGTCCAATCGGTGCGGGCCAGCATCAACCCGTAGTCGGCGGCGAACGCACTGGTACTCCAGGTCTTGGCGCCGTTGATGATCCACGTGTCGCCCTTGAGCTCTGCGCGGGTGATCACACCGGCCAGGTCCGACCCGCCGCTGGGCTCGGACAACAACTGGCAGAGCACCTCGTCGCCGCGGATCGCGGCTGAAATGCGCTCGCGCTTCTGCTTTTCGCTGCCCATGTCGAGAATCGTCGCGCCGCAGATGGTGAACGAGGGAGTGTTGAGGATCAACGGCATCTCGTAGGCCGTGCACTCGTCGTTGAATGCCTTCTGGTACGCGTAATCCAGACCCAGGCCGCCGTACTCGCGAGGGAAGCAGATGCCCGCGAATCCACCTTCGTAGAGGCGCTTCTGCAGTTCCTTTGCGCGCTCCCAGGATTCGGCTTCGGCACGCACCGCGAACGGCGGGTCCTCCGGATCGATGGACGGCATGTTCTCGGCCAGCCAGGTCCGGGCACGCAGGGCGAACTCTTCCACGGACTCTGTGGTCGCGGGGGTGCTCACGGTGTCGGTCATGCCCCAACCTCCTCGGCTGCGCGGGTATTGCGGCTCAGCGCGTACACCGCGCGATGGTGGTCTTCGGGTGAGCCGTACACGGCCCGGTACAGGGCGACCCTGCGCAGGTACAGATGAAGGTCGTGCTCCCAGGTCACGCCGATGCCGCCGTGCAACTGCACGCAGTCCTGCAGCATCACGGGAGCACGTTCGGCCACATAGGCTTTCGCGACGCTGACGAGCTTCGGCGCTTCCGGGGAACGTTCGGCCACCGCGGCCACCGCCCCCGCCGTGGTGGCGCGCGCGGCCTCGAACCACATCTTCATGTCGGCCGCGCGATGCTTGAGGGCCTGGTAGGAGGCCAACGGACGACCGAAGCTGTGCCGGTCGAAGAGCCACTGATTGGTCATAGTGAGCACGGCGTCGAGGATTCCGACGATCTCGGCGCACTGCAGCAGCAAGGCCACCTGACGCTGGCGTTCGATGATGGCCGGCGTCTGCTCGGCGGAGCCCACCGCGGCAGACTCGCCCACCTCGACACCGTCGAATCGCACTCGGGCGTAACGCTTGACCAGGTCGACCGACTTCTGATCGGTGACCGTCACCCCGGCCGCGTCGGTGGGCACCGCGAACTGCCGGATCTGGCCGTCACACACGGCCACCACCACTACCGTGGCGCTCTGGTCGCCGGCTTCGACGCGGTCCTTGACACCGTCGATCCGGTACCCCGATGCGGTGCGGGTCGCGGTGGTGCCGATGCCGGTGGCGGACTGCAGGGCCCCGAACGGCCGGTTGGGCTCATAGGCCGCCCAGGACGCCACGGTCTCGCCGGACACCAGAGCCTCGATCAATTCCTCATGCCCGCTGGGTGCTTCGACCAGGCCGGCCAGCACGACGCTGACCGGGTGCAAGGGACCGGGCGCCACCGTGCGGCCGGCCTGCTCGGCGAGCAGGGCCAGGTCGGTGACGCCGTCCCCGGACGGGCTGCCGCCACCCAGCTCTTCGGGCACCAGCAGGCTGGCCCACCCCAATTCCGCTGCGCGTCCCCACCATTGGGGGTCGAACGAGACACCCTCGGCGTGCAGCTGGCGCACGCGGGTCAGCGGCACCTCCTTTTCCAGGAAGGCCTGCGCGGTGGAGGTGAACAACATCTGTTCGGGATTTGCCACATCGGTCATGGAGTCGGCCCAGCTTCTTAGGTGTGAGGAGGACTAGATCAGTTCAGGACGAGCGCCGGGACATCGGGCCGGTACACCTTCTTGTTCTCGACCTTGAACAGGTCGACCAGGTTGCCGCCCATGACCTTTCGGACACCCTCTTCGTCGAGGCCGTGTGCCTGCAGGTCGTCGACCAGGTTGATCGGATCGGCCAGCCCCTCGGGGTGCGGCCAGTCGGACCCGAAGATGATGCGGTCGATGCCGCACAGGTCGGCCATCTTCTTGAAATCGTCCTCCCAGAACGGGGCGACGTAGATCGCGCGCTTGAACGCCTCGATCGGGTCCTCGGGGAACTCCTGCGGCATTTTCGAGTAGACGTCCTTGAATTGGTAGAACAGGTACGGCACCCAGGAAGCGCCGTTCTCCACCGACAGGATGCGCAGATCCGGATTGCGGGTCAGGGCACCGTGACAGACCAGCGCGGCCATGGTGTCCTCGATGGGCCGCTTGCCCATCGCGACCATCCGGAACGAGGTCGGCTTGAACGGTGTGAACTCCTCGGCCGGCTCCCAGTCGTTGAGGTACTGGGAGTAGCCGCTGTCCGAGGCGTGCATGCACACCGGGATACCGGCTTTGACGCAGGCGTCCCAGAACGGATCGAATTCGGGCAGACCCAGCGAACGGCTGCCACGGTAGCCGGGCACCGGCGCCGGGCGGACCAGCACGGTCTTCGCCCCGCGTTCCAGGCACCACTCGAGTTCTTCGAGGGCGCGGTCGACGACGCCGAGATTGATGACCGGGGTGGAGAAGATGCGGTCGGAGTAGTTGAACTGCCAGGTCTCGTACATCCACTCGTTGAGCGCGTGAATGATGTCCAGGATCAGGTCCGGATCGTCCTTCAGGCGCTCCTCGACCAGGCTGGCCAACGTCGGGAACATGATCGTGTAATCCAGGCCGAGGCTGTCCAGGACCTCAAGGCGCGCTTCGGGATTGCGGAAGGCGGGGATGGCCTTCATCGGCTTGCCCATCACCTCGCGGTAGCTCTTGCCGCCGCTGCCGTGACGGAAGTACTCCTCCTGGGCGCCCGGGCGTGCGACGACCTCGAACGTGGGGTTCGGGATGTAGTCGCTGATGTGGTTGCGCACCACGATCTTCGTGCGGCCGTGCACATCGATGTAATCGATGACGCCCTTGCGGTGGTCGGGCAGGAACTTGGTGAGCGCTTCCTTGGGCTCATAGAAGTGGTTGTCGGCGTCGAACACCGGGTAGGGAAGCTCGCGTGAGGGCATGTTCGCCTCCTGGAAGAGTCTGATTTTCGAAACTGGTAATGACGTTACCATGGGATGACCAGCGCGGACGAACGCATTCGGGCGATCGCTCAAAAACTCGGGAAAGCACTGGTCAGGCGGGGGATGCGGGCATCAGAAGGCCGCGTGCGCAGAACTCGTAGATGTGCTGGCCTTCGATCGGCGTTCCGTTGAGTTCCACGCCCAGTGAGCGCAGGCGCATCGCACCCAGCACCGACTGCATGATCAGGGCCGCGCTGCTCTCGACATCGATGTCGGGCCGGAAGGCTCCCGAGCTCATTCCGCGCCGCAGGATGTCGCCGATGAGCTCGTGCAATGGCGTCAGCACCCGGGCGTATTCACGGGGCAGCGACTCGGCGAGATGGTCGTTGTAGAAGGTCAGGCCGCGGTTGATGCTGTCCTGGGTGCTCGATGATGCCGGCGTGGTGATGCGCTCGATGAGCGACCGCAGGGCCTCGGGGCCTGCCAGTCCGTCGGTGTCGGAGCGCCAGCGCTGCGTGGACTCGGCCATGATCTTGTCGATGAGGGCGAGCAGTAGCTCGTCCTTGGTGGAAAAGTGCTGGTAGAACGATCTCAGTGAGGTCTTGGAGCGCTCCACCACCTCCAGCACGGTGAAGTCGGTGCGTCCTGTCTCGCCCAGGATGGCCAGCGCCGATTTCATGAAGCGGCGGGCCCGGTCCGCCTGCGCCTCGGCGCGTGCGCCGTCGGACGGTCGTTCGGCCGGCCTAACCATTGCGCCATCACCTCCGTCATGCTGCACTTGCGAGAATGACGTTACCGTTTTTGTAGAGGCAATAGGCAGGCAACGATTGAGCGAGTGGTTTCTGTTCCTACCCCAGGTGCGGTTGAGCGTCGACGACATCGTTGAGCGTGCGCGAGTGGCCGAGGACAGCGGATTCGACGGCATCGCGTTCATCGACCATCTGGAGGCCCCCGGTGCCACGCACCAAAGCATTTGGGAGGCAATGACTGTCGCCACCTGGGTGGCGGCCCGCACCGAGCGGCTGCGGATCGGTCACTTGGTGCTGTGTGACGCCTTCCGGCATCCGGCGGTGCTGGCCAAGCAGGCCGTCACGTTGTCGGCGGCCAGCGGCGGCCGGTTCGAGCTCGGGCTGGGCTCGGGTTCGTGGCCGCAGGAGTTCGAGCGGTTCGGTGTCGAGACCGGTGATGCCGCGGCCCGGGTACGCAGGCTCGGTGAGAATCTGGCGCTGCTGCAGCGGTATTGGGGCGGCGACGACGACCGGGCGCAGACCCCGCGTCCTGACCATCGAATTCCGTTGGTACTGGGCGGAACCGGTAAGCGCATGATGGAACTGGTGCGCGCCCACGCCGACTGGTGGAACATTCCGTCGCATCAGCTGGATCGGTTGCCCGCATTGCTGCCCACCGTGGGTTCGGCACGGGTCTCCCTGCAACAGATGGTCGGCTTCGTGGGGCGCGGTGCCGATCGATCGGCGGTGACCGAACGTAGCACCCGGTTGTTCGGGCACCTCGGCGGCGGGTTGGTGTGCGGCGACGCTGCCGAACTCACCGCCCATTTCGCCGGACTGTCGGCCCAGGGCGTCGAACGCTTCTACGTGTGGTTCGCCGATTTCGCGGCACCCCAAACTATTTCCGAGTTCGCCGAGACAGTCATCAACACGTGACAGAGAGGAACGACATGACCGCTGGAACCAACGAGGCACCCGCCGAGACCGGGGCCGAGCCCGCGCAGTGGACGCTGCAGATGCTGCTCGACCTGTTCGACGCGGAACCCGCGGGGGAGGACCGTTTCACCGTGCAGACCGGCATCGCCGGTGTCGACGAGCGTCAGGTGGTGGAGGGAACCCAGATCGTGGGTGCCGCCATCGTCGCAGCGGCCAAACGCTTTCCGGACAAGTCGATTCGCTCGGTACACGCGGTGTTCGCCCGCGCGGTCATGGTCGGACCCCCGGTCGAGCTCGAAATCGACGTGATCAGTGAGGGCCGGTCCACGGCCACCGCGGTGGTCGCCGCATCGCAGAACGGCAAGCGTTGCATCACCATCACGGTGTTCACCGACGTGCCGTCCGGTGACGTGATCCGTCATCACCTGGCGCGGCCCGAGGTCGCGGGCCCGGCCGACTCGAATGTCTCGCACATGCCGATGATCGGCCGCGAGCTCCGGCTCGTCGACGTCGTGGACGTCAACAGCCCCGACGAGGTCGGTCCGCCCGAGCTGTACGCGTGGCTGCACTACGAACCCGTCCCGGCCCGCGACGACCTGGCCAAAGCGCTGATCGCGTACTTCACCGGGCACCTGGGTATTTCGACGACCATGCGGGCCCACGAGGGAATCGGCACCGCCCAGGCTCATCTGACCGTCTCGACCGCGCCGATGACCGTCACCGTCAGCTTCCACGAGCCGGTCCGCTGGGACGGCTGGCTGCTCTACAGCCACGAGAGCACCCAGGTCGGCTCGGGCATGTCGTATGTGCGCGGCGCCGTGCACACCGAAGAGGGTGAACTCATCGCGT
Source organism: Mycolicibacterium nivoides (assembly GCF_003855255.1). Classification (NCBI taxonomy): domain Bacteria; kingdom Bacillati; phylum Actinomycetota; class Actinomycetes; order Mycobacteriales; family Mycobacteriaceae; genus Mycobacterium; species Mycolicibacterium nivoides. The sequence continues at coordinate 901,293 of NZ_CP034072.1, forward strand.
CGTTCAGCCAGGACGCGCTGATCCGTCCGCTGCGCACCACCGATACCAGCATCTCGGCCCACTCGCGGCTGTAGGCCGGCGCCGCCGCTCAGATCTTCAGATACCCCTTGTCTGCCGGGATCTGAGCGGCGGTGACCAATGACGACGCATCGCCGGCCAGCCAGACCACGATGTCGGAGATGTTGTCCGGTGCGATGAGGGAATCCGTCGGCAGCGCGCCGGGGGAGAAGCTGTGGATGTAGTTCGGATGGTCCTGCAGCACCTGGTACATCGACAGGTCGTTGCCCATCGGGGTGTCGGTGCCGTAGGGGTGGATCGAGTTGACCCGGATGCCGAACTCGCCCAGCTCGACCGCGAGTGAATTGGTGAGCCCGACCACGCCGAACTTGCTGGCGCAGTAGTGCGCACAACCCGGCACGGCCTTGATGCCGGCGGCCGAGCTGATGGTGATGATCGAGCCGCCGTTGCCGGCCTCGATCATCGGGGGCACCACCGCCTGCACGGTGTGGAAGAGTCCGGTGAGATTGACATCGATGACGTCCTGCCACTGCTGTGCCGGGATCTCCCACAACCGGCCCCAGTTGAGCACAGCGGCATTGGCGACGACGATGTCGAGGCGGCCGAACTGTTCGACCGCGTCGGCCACCAGCCGGCGTTGACCTTCGGCGTCGCGCACGTCGACCTCGCGGGCCAGGATCTTGCGCCCCTCGCCTTCGACCAGTGCCACGGTCTCGGCGAGATCCTCCGGGGTGGCGGCGGCATACCCGTTGTGCTCGGCGACGGGGGCACAGGCGTCGAGCGCGACGATGTCCGCACCGGCGCGGGCCAGCCGCACGCAGTGCGAGCGGCCCTGGCCGCGCGCGGCTCCGGTGACGTAGGCGACCCGCCCGGCCAGTGGGGCGTTGGGTGTCGGCTCCTCGCGCAAGCGCTCGTCGGTGGGGCTCATGCGGGTTGCTCCTCGGGTAGCGCGGTGACACGGACATTGGTGAACCCGTAATCGGACAGCGGAGAGCGGCGGGCGAACTGCCGGGATCCGGTGATCGTCTGCGGCCGGTAATACGGGGTTTCGTACTGGGAGTTGACGAAATAGGAGTTCAGGCCCGATGTCGCGGTGTAGTACAGGTGCGCGACGCGGCCGTCGCGGCGCATCCGTTCATTCCACAGGTTGAACGCGTCCTGGCTGACGGTGGCGACCTGAGCGCCGCGGTGGCGGGTCTCATCGATGATCCGCACGGCGTGTGCGGCTACGGTTTCGACATAGTCCAGCCAGGCGAAGCCGACGAAGCCGAGCGGTCCGACGATCTCCCAGCGGTTGGGCAGGCGTGGGTGGGCGGTGCCCGCGTAGCTGTGCAGGCCGTGCGCCCGGTAGTACCGGGCGAGGTCGAATCCGCATGCGCCCAGGATGGTATCCGGGCGGTAGGTCTCCGGGTCGATCCACAGTTCGTAGCCGGTGGCCAGTACCAGCAGTTCGGCCGGGTGCTCGACGCCGTCGGTGGTGCGGATCCCGGTCGCGGTGATCCGCTCGATCGGCGTGGTGATCAGGTTGGTGTTCGGATTGTTCAGCGCCGGCAGGAACGCGCTGGAGATCACCGGCCGCTTGGCCAGGATGCCGTAGCGCGGCAACAGCTTTCGCCGGGTGGCCGGGTCGTCGACGACCGCGCGCAGCAGCAGCCGGTACAGCAGCCGGGACCAGCCGTCGTAGAGCGGCATCAGTCGCCGCAGCCATTTGTCCGGCAGTCGGGAGAACACGTGCACGATGGGCGCCACCATGAAGATGTCCATCGCCAGCCGGCCCGCCGCGTTGACGGCCGGGACGACCCCCGGCAGCCGGAACAGCCGGCGCATCCCCGGCGAGATGTCGAAGTCGACTTTCGGTAGCACCCATGCCGGGGTGCGTTGGTAGACATCGAGATTGGCGGCTTTCGCGGACAAGGCCGCGGTGATCTGGACGCCCGACGACCCGGTCCCGATCACGGCGATGCGCTTGCCGTCGGTGTCGTAGCTGTCGTCCCAGGCGTTGGGGCGCAGGATGGTTCCGGTGAAGTCCTCGACACCCTCGATGTCGACGGTGTTCTTGGCGTTGACGTAACCACCGACGGAACTGACCAGAAAACGTGCGGTCACCGGCGCTCCGTCGCGGATCTCCAGTCGCCACAAACCATGTTCGTCGTCCCACTGCTGGCGGATCACCTCGGAGTCGGGACGCAGGTGTTCGTAGAGTCCGAGATGGGTGGCCGTGTCCTGCAGGTAGCGATGGATCTCCGGCCCTGGCGCGAAGAATCTGCTCCAGTTCGGGTTGGGGGCGAACGACAACTGATACCACAGGGTGGGGATGTCGACGGCCAGGCCGGGGTAGTGGTTGTCGCGCCAGGTGCCGCCGAAGTCGTTGCCGCGTTCGATGATGACGAAATCGCGGATACCCTTCTGGCGCAACATGTGTGCCGTGGCGATGCCACCGGGCCCGGCGCCGATGATCGCCACCTCGTAGTCTGGATCCGTCATTACTGCCTTCCGGTCAGGCCGACGACGATGTGGTCGGACACGAATCGTTTCACCGCACGTGGACTGTCGAGGTTCACGCCGATCGGTGGGAGAAGTTCGAAGCTCAGCAGCAGGCGCACGATCCACTCGCTGGCCCGCGCCGGCGCAACACCGGGTCCGACCTCCCCGCGTTCCTGGGCCGCCCGCACGAACGGCTTCCACAGGTCGATCGACCGCCGCATCAGATCGTCACCCGTGTTGCGCAGCAGCAGTACCAGGATGCTCTCGTTGATGCCGCGCGGTGCCACGGAATCCGACTGCTGGCGGTGCGCGCAGATGACGACCGCCGCCGCGGCGACCTGATCGGCCAGGGTGTCGTGCCTGCCCACCTCTGCCGCAATGGTCTCGATGAACGCACCGGCCAGGTGGTCGAGCCCGACCCTGATGGCGTTGTCACGGCTGCCCAGCGCGTTGTGGACGGTGCCGCGGGATACTCCGGCATTCTCTGCGACCGCGGTGAGGCTGAATTGCCTTGGGCCCAAGAGCCTCAGCGTCGATGCGGTGGCAGCGAGCAACGCGGGTGACACCGCCCGGTCCGCAACGCGCATTTGAACAGATTAGCGAGATCTGTTCAATGTGGTCAGTGTTTGGCCAGATCCGCCGCCGCCGCGTCCAACACGTCGTTGAAGACCCTGGTCAGCATCGGCCGACCCACCCAACGGGTCAGGGCTCCGCCGACGAGTGGGAACTTCACCCGGAACGTCGTGGTCCATGTGACGCGGGTGCCGCCATCCACCGCGGCGAAGCCGACTCGACCGTGTCGGTGTTCCGAGGGCGGGAAACTGCGTTCGACGGAGTAGTCGAAGGAATGCGGTGCGTCGTAGGCGGTGATGCGTTCCCGGAACCATCCGATGGTCCAGAGCAGGATGCGCACCGCTCCCTGTCCGTAGGGCGCCTGCAGGCCGGGTTCGGCCAGCCGCTGCCGAACTACCAGCGGAGAGCGCGTGAAATTGGCCGCGTTGCTCATGAAGTCGAACACCGCGTCCTGCGGTGCTGCGATGGTCCGTTCGACGGTGATGGTCTGCATCAGTCCTCCTGCTGTGTGGTCAGGGTGCGGGTCGCGGCGGCGTCGCGCAGTTTGTCGGGGTTGCGGATCGCGTAGAGCGCGGTGATGAGTCCGTCGGTCACCTCGATGAGCAGGACCGAGTCCAGCGTTCCGTCCTGGCGGAACAAGACGGCCGGCATCGAGTTGTAGCTGCCGAACGAGATGTCGAATCCGGCCATGCCGCCCTGGGCGAGTCCTGCCATGAACTGCGCGACCCGTCGTGGTCCGACGACCGGGCGACGCGCAGCCGATACCTGCCCACCGCCGTCGGACAACGCCACGATCTCGGGCGCCATCACCGCGACGAGGCCGTCGATGTCCCCGGTACGCGCGGCCCGGAGGAACTTCGTGACGGCGGCGCGCGCCAGTTGCCTGTCCGGTGTGAAGCGGCGCCGTCGGGCTTGCACGTGTTCGCGTGCGCGATGGGCGATTTGGCGCACCGCCGTATCGGACTTTCCCACCACGAGAGCTATCTCGGGATGGCTGTAACCGAACACCTCGTTGAGGACGAACACCACGCGTTCGTCAGGGCCGAGTGTCTCCAGGATCAGCAGCATCGCGATGGACACGGACTCGGCGAGGACGGCGTCCTCGCTCACGTCCGATGTGGTCTGGATCGGTTCGGGAAGCCAAGTGCCGACGTAGTCTTCGCGACGGCGCCGGCTCGTGCGTAGTGCGTTCAGAGCCTGCCGCGTGACGATCTGGACGAGATACGCGTGCGAATGGGTGACCTCGCCCGCTGTGATCCAGCGCAGGTAGCTTTCCTGCACCACATCTTCGGCGTCGGCGGCGCTGCCCAGAATCTCGTATGCCAGCGTGAAGAGCAGCGGACGGTGCCCGGCGAATACCTCGGTCGCGTTCAGATGGTCCCCCTATGCCCGTGGTCGTCACACTCTCAGACACCGCTCGGCGGCCGAACCGTGACAGCCTTCGGCTGTGAACCGCGTCACATGGCGGAGACGTCGTGCGCGTGGTGGACGATGTCGTGCAGGTGGTAGATCGCGATCGTCGCGACGGTGAACTCGCTGCCGTTGCTGCGCAGCCCGCGCCGCGACCAGGCGTCGGCCGGCACGTGGTCGTAGGTGTCGGCGATGACGTTCGCCGCCTCGAACAGTTCGGTGGCGACGGTGACCGGATCCTGCGATCCGTAGTCGTCGGCGATCGCGGTGGCATCCTGATCCCAGTTGGGGAACCGCGGATCGTCCTCGTTCAGCATCAACTGCACCCGGTGCTCGAAGATCCGGTGCACGTCACGGATATGGCAGCCGTATTCCAGGATCGACCAGCGATCCGCGCGGGTCCGGGCACCTACCCCGGGGCGGTGCAGACGGGGTACCCACAGTGCGGCATCGTCACGGATCAGGCCGGCCACCTCGCTCCGGTGCACCACCGTCGGGTCGAACCCGCACTCAGGGCAGGCGCGAGACAGTACCCAGGTCCAGTCCTTGTCGTCGGGCTCCAGTGCGCGGTCCATGGCACCAGTGTGTGCCACCGGTCAGCCCGACGACAACGCCGATCTGAGCACATCCAGCGGCAGCCCACCCAGATCCAGTGCGCGGCTGTGGAATTCTCGCAACGACGATCCCCGGCGCAGGGTCTCGTCGCGCAGTTCGTGCCAGATCCGCTGACCGATGGCGTACGACGGTGCCTGCCCCGGCCAGCCCAGGTAGCGATCCAGCTCGAAACGCAGGTTCTCCTCGGCCATGGCCGAATGCGAGGTCAGGAAGTTCCATGCCCGCTCGGCATCCCACACCTCACCGTCGGGTGCGGTCAAGCCGCAGTGCACGCCGATGTCGATGACCACGCGGGCAGCGCGGAATCGTTGCGCGTCAAGCATTCCCATCCGGTCACCGGCATCGTCGAGCCAGCCCAGCTCAGCCATCAACCGCTCGGCGTACAGTGCCCAGCCCTCACCGTGGCCCGACACCCAGCAGCCCAGCCGCCGCCACCGGTTGAGCTGGTCGGCCAGGGCCACGGCGCGACCGATCTGCAGGTGGTGGCCGGGGACACCTTCGTGGAAGACCGTGGTGGTTTCCTGCCAGGTGTGGAACTGCTCGACCCCGGGCGGCACCGACCACCACATGCGTCCGGGGCGCGACCAGTCCTCGGACGGCCCGGTGTAGTAGATGCCGCCCGTCTGGGTCGGTGCGATCCGGCATTCGAGGGTGCGAAGCGGCCCCTCGATGTCGAAGTGGGTGCCGGCCAGGGAGTCCACCGCGCGATCGGAGAGCTGCTGCATCCATGCCTGCAGGGCGTCCGTGCCGCTGACGACGTATCGCGGCTCCTCGTCGAGCCGGCGCAGCGTCTCGGCGACCGTGGCGCCGGGATAGAGCTGCTGGGCGATCGATTCCTGCTCGGCCACAACGGCATCGAGCAGTCCCAGACCCCACTCGTAGGCCTCGTCGAGATCGACGGAGGTACCGAGGAACAGCCGTGACATGAGCCTGTAGGCGTCGCGCCCGCAGGCATCGGTTTGACGGGCACGCGGGGCGATCTCCTCACGCAGCACCTCGCCCAAGTGCCGGTAGGCGTCGGCCGCGGCCTCGCTGTGCTGCCGCAACTCCGCCTGAAGCCGCGGGTTCTCCGGCGCCGCGCCGGTGCACATCTCGGCGAACAACTCGGCGATCTGGCGGGACTGGGCGACCCCTCGGGTGACCTGGCGCAGGGCGGGGGCGTGGCCGGTGCCCGACGCTTCGCGCAACGCGTCCGCGTAACCGGCGGCCCGCTCGGGTACTTTCGCCAACCGCGCGGCGATCAGCGCCCAATCATCCTCGGTATCGGTGGGCATCAGGTCGAATACGTCACGCATGGTCTGCAGCGGCGACGCGATGACGTTGAGCTCGCCCAGGTCCAGCCCGGCATCATGCACGTCGACGATCGCGCCGAGGCGCTCCCGCAGTGCAGCCACCGTCACCACGTCGATGTCATCGACGGGTTCGATCCCATCGATCTCGGCCAAGGTGGCACGGGCCGCTTCGGCGCGTGCGGTCACTCCCTGCGGGGAGTAGTCGGTGACGTCGTCGTCGTGACCGTTGATACCCAGTTCTGTTGCGGCACACGGGTCGAGGCGCGCATAGGTGTCCAGGTAGCGTTCGGCTACCGCGTCGACGGCGGTGGCGGCCCTAGCCAAGGTTGTTCGCGGCGAAGGTGTCGCACTTGTTCGGATCACCGGTCTGGTAACCGATGGTGAACCACTTCTGGCGCTGTTCGGAGGAACCGTGGGTCCAGGCCTCGGGGTTGACCCGGCCGGTGGCCTGCTTCTGGATCCGGTCATCGCCCACGGAGGAGGCCGCCGACAGCGCGTCGGTGATGTCCTTGTCGCTCAACGGTTCCAGGAAGGGCACGTCGGTGCCCTCCTGCCGGGTGATCGACGCGTAATGCGCCCACACCCCGGCGTAGCAGTCGGCCTGCAGTTCGGTGCGCACGCCCGCGCCGGTGGCGCCCTCGGGGTCACGCTGGGCCCGGCCGAGAACGCCCAGCAGGTCCTGCACGTGGTGACCGAACTCGTGGGCCACCACGTACTCCTGCGCGAGCGGGCCTCCGCTGGAACCGAACTGGTCGACGAGCACCTGGAAGAAGTCGGTGTCGAAGTAGGCCGTCTTGTCGACCGGGCAGTAGAACGGACCGACATCACTGGTCGCCGGACCGCAGCCGGTCTGAACCTGGCCCTTGAACAGTCGCACGTGCGGACGGGTGTAGCCCTTGAGCAGCTGCTGCCACACACCGTCCACGGAGTTTCCGGTGGCGACCACGCGGCATTCGACCTTCGAGTTGGCGTCGGCGCCGGTCTTGCACTGGCTCAGATCGAAACCTTCGGCCTCGACACCGTTGGTGGAGATCTCCTGCTGCTGGGGGAGCACGGTGCCGGGGTCCACGCCGAGGAACAGCGCGAGCACCACGATCAACAGACCACCCATGCCTCCACCGATCGCGATGCCACGGCCGGGGCCACGGCCGCCACCGGAACTGGAAGTGGTGCTCGTGTCGATCTGCATACCCTCGTTGAAGGTCATCGCGTCACTCCATCGCATTCGCCGGTAGGTGCGTGCTCAACAGCCCGTTCAGCGTACCTTTGCGAGGTACGTCCTCCGTTGACCATTGATAGGAATTGCTTCCCGTTGTCGGTGCGTCGTCGTGAAGCCTCGGCGCGCTGGGCTGTGTAGGTCTGCGTGTATCGGGGTTTGGCAGCCACCACCATAGCGACGGAGGCCGGTGCCTGTGTCCGGGTGAGTGAGCGTTGTCGTACCCGGGATCTAGTGTGCGGGCATGAAGTTGGCCGTGCAGGTGCGGTTGGAGGCAGACGCCGCCCAACTTGATGTGCTCGCACGCACGCTGATCGCCTGTAACGAGACAGCGAACCATGTATCGACCATCGCCCACCGTCAGGCTGTGTTCAGGCGGCGAGACCTGCGTGCAATCACCTACGCCATGGCCCGCCAGCACGCTGGACTGCGGGGCGCAGGCGGCGCAGTTGTGCATCCGAAAAGTTGCGGATGCCTACACCACGCTGGCATCGAATCTGGGCAGCGGCCGCCACGGGGTGCCGGGCAGCACACGCCGACAGAAGGTTCAGGCCCACCCGATCCGGTTCCGGTCTCTTGGCGCCCAGCCGTTCGACGATCGTTGTTTGTCGTGGATCCATGACGCCGATACCGATACCGATACCGATACGGGTGGGTCGGTCTCTATCTGGACGGTTGACGGGCGATTGAAGAACCTCCGGTTCACCGGCAAACCCGACCAGATCGCGCTTTTGCGGACGTCCCGCAGAGGGGAAACCGACTTGGTGCTGCGCCGCTGCCGTGGCACGCTGACCGCGTTTTTGATCGCCAGTGTCGTGGTGCCCGAGCCCCTGGCCTCTACCGGGGCTCATCTGCATTCGAGCGACGGGTGGATCGGTGTGGATCTGGGTGTGGAGAACATCGCGGTCACCAGTGATCGGCCGCTGGCCAGGGAGTTGTTGGCGACTGACGGCGCAGGCGCACCCGATGGGGCCGCGGGGCGAGGAAGTGTGAAGGACAGACGTACCCGTAACCGGGAGGTGCGCCAGAAGCTCCAGAGGAAGAACACCAAGTCGGCGAAACGTCTGCTGCGGATACGTGCCCGCAAGGAAGCGCGCTTCGCGGCCGACGTCAACCACCAAATTTCGAAGAGGATAGTGGCCGAGGCTGAACGCACCGGACGCGGAATCGCAGTCGAAGACCTGACTGGGATCCGCGAACGGGTACGGCTCCGCAAGCCCCAACGCGCCACCCACGCGAGTTGGACTTTCGCCCAGCTCGGGGTGTTCCTCACTTATAAAGCAGCCCGAGCTGGTGTGCCGATCGTCCGGGTGGACCCGGCATACACCAGCCAGCGATGTACCGCCTGCGGCCACATCGACAAACGCAACCGGACCAGCCAGGCCGAGTTCGTCTGTCGGGACTGCGGATTCACCGCAGAACACGCAGACATCCTCGGGGCCGATAACATCGCGCTCCGAGCCGCCGCCACCTGGGCCCAGTCAACGGCCCCCAGCGCGGCGTGACACCTGACACCCAGCCAGGGGCTACAGCTGCAAACCCGGTCCTTCGACCAGGTAGTTGGCCTTGCCACATTAGGATTCACACGTGTCCGTCGTTGCGGAACATACGACCATCGCCCACACCTCGCTTGGGCGGCTACGCGGCACCCGCGAAGGCGGGGTCAGCGTATGGCGGGGTGTCGAGTACGCCCAGCAGCCCATCGGCGCATTGCGTTTCCTCGCGCCGCGGCCCGTCGTGCCCTGGACCGGGGTGCGCGACGCCGTCGAGCACGGCCCTTTGCCGCCCCAAGGCCGTTCGTTCGTCGGGGGAGGCCGCGACGACCCCAAGGTCCGCGACGAGGCCTGCCTGACCGTCACGGTGTGGTCGCCCGACACGGGTGGATCGCTGCCGGTGATGGTGTGGATCCCCGGCGGGGCCTTCGTCTACGGCGCCGGCCAGCTGCAGCTGTACAACGGTTCGCGGCTGGCGGCCAACGGCAACGTGGTCGTCGTCAATGTCACGTACCGGCTCGGCGTGTTCGGTGGATTCGAACTTGGTGACCTGGGCGAGGGGTTCGACGACAACCTGTGCCTGCGCGACCAGATCGCCGCGCTGCAGTGGGTGCGCGACAACATCGCCGCATTCGGCGGCGATCCGGAACAGGTGACGGTGTTCGGTGAATCGGCCGGTGCCACATCGGTGTTGGCACTGTTGGCCAGCCCGGCGGCGGACGGTCTGTTCGCCAGGGCCATCGCCCAGAGCCCGGCGCTGCCGCTGATCGCCGATCGCGAAGACCGGGCCCGCCAGTCGCGGCGCTTCATGCAACTGCTCGGGGTCGGCGCCGAGCAGCTCAAGGTGCTGCCGCAGCGCCAGTTGCGCCGGGCCGCCGGTCAGCTACAGCTCGAGAGTGCGCAGCAGACACCGAAGTTGGCCTACGGGCTGACCCACGGCGTCGACCTGCTGCCGCTGCACCCGACCGAAGCCGCACGCGCGGGTGCGGTGTCCGCGGTGCCGTTGATCATCGGCACCAACAGTCACGAGGCGTCGATGTTCGCCTGGGGCAAGCCGCCGATGCTGCCGACCACGCAGGCCGGCGTCGAGGACTATCTGCGCCGTCGCGCTCCGCACGACCGCGATCGGGTGTTGAGCGCCTATCCCGATCTCCCGCGCCGCAGGGCGTTGATCGCTTTCGGGTCCGACGTCATGTTCGGGGCGCCGACCTGGGCGTTCGCCGATGCCTACAGCGGGCACGCGCCGACTCACGTGTACCGGTTCGACCACACCACCTGGACGTTGAAGGTATTGGGCCTGGGCGCCACCCATGGCAGCGAGATCGTGCACATCCAGCACAGCTACGGGTCGTATCTCGGGCGCAAGTTGCACCCGCTGGGCCGGCGGGTGCAGCCGTCGGTCGGCCGGCGGATGCAACGTACCTGGCTGGATTTCGCCCGCGCCGAGGTCGCCGACTGGCCTGAGTACGACGTCGAGCGGCGCCTGACCCGGGTGATCCGTTCCGCGCGCGACGAGACCGTCGCCGATCCGGACGCGGTGCGGCGCGTGGCGTGGGAAGGGCTGGGCTGACGCCCTACTTGCCGTAGCGCTCGTCGCTATACCGGCGGAGGTTGTGCAGGAACCGCTGGAACAGCCACGCCATCACGGGCCGGCCCATGGTCATCCCGAGGCGCCCGGCCAGCCCGCTGGGCTTCATCGCCATCACCCAGGTCAGGCGGCAGCCGTCGGCCGTCTCCACCACGCGGTAGTCCTCGGCGAAGGCCGAGATCGCGTTCGAGGTGCTGGTGTTGAAACGGAAAGCCATGTGAGAGAAAGGTTCCCACGCCAGGAATCCTCATCGCCGACGATGTGCCCGCGCATCGTGACCGTACGGGTGGTGCCGACGCCGCGGGGTTCGGGGCTGGTCCACTCGACATTGGTGATGACGGTGGCCCAGTGTGGCCAGGAGGTCTCGTCGGACAGCACCTCGAACAGCTGCTCTCCGGTGATGGCGAGGTCGACGGTGCTGACGAAGCGGAACGGCGCACGGTCGATGAAATCCAACTCGACGCGTTCGCACTGGTAGGTCCGGGCCATGGGTAGACACCCTAGGGGAAAGTGTCTAGTGCCGGGTCAGCCCGGCCCGTCGCCGGCCGCCGCCAGCAGTGGGACCACCACGTCACTGATGGGGGTGGGCAGGCCATGCGCGGCCGCCTTGCGGGAGATGACGCCGTTGCGGATATCCCACTCCAGCGGCCGGCCGGCCCGATGGTCGGTCAGCATCGAGGTGGTGAGGTCCTCGGGTGCGGCGGCCAGCATGGTGACGATCTCGTCGACCACCTCATCACCCAGATCGGCGCCGTCGGCGCGGGCCACGGCGAGGCACTCGGTCAGATAGCGCCGCGCCAAGGCGGCCACGTCGTCGCGGCGGAACATGCCCGCGCGCCGGTCTGCCAGCACCATGAACCCGACCACGGCGTTGACCAGCAACTTGCGCCAGGCCGCGCTGCGGAAATCGGGGTCGTGTTCGACGGTGATCGCGGTGCCGCGCACCGCGCCGGCCACGGTCGCCGCCGCCGGGGTGTCGGGCAGCACCAACCGGGCCTCGCTGCGCAACCGCACCCAGCCGCCGGGCTGCATCTCCGACGAGATCCACACCGCTGCGGGCACCACGTGGGCCTCGTCGGTGCGAGGGCTGATCCCACTGACCCGCTCGACCTGCTCGACGCCGTTCTGCAGCGCGCACACCACGGTGTTCTCGTCGCACAGCCGGTCCAGCCACCCCGCCGCCCTGCCGTTCTGGGTGTCCTTGACGGCGAGAAACACCACGTCGAGCGGCCCGTCGACCGTGGCCGGATCGGTGTGCACCGGGCCGGGTAAATAAATGGGCGGGTGGCCGTCGGGCCGCACCTCGACACCGTCGCGCGGGGTCCGTCCACACAGCAGGACCGGTCGGCCTGCGGCATACAGGAGTGCGGCGACGGCGGACCCGATGGCGCCCGGGCCGATGACCGCGATGGGGGAGTTCAGTGTTCTCGGGTCTTCGCGCAAGCGCTCATCCACAGCCGATCGGTCTTCGCGCAAGCGCTCATCCACAGCCGATCGGTCTTCGCGCAAGCGCTCATCCACATCGCCAAGTTACCGCCGCAGACCGACTCTCTAGACTGGTCAATCGTCACCACCAGTCTCTCTCGACTCAACATTCAGGAGTTTTCGTGCTGCGCAGTCATGGCGCCGGTTCATTGCGGGCCGCGGATGCCGGTCAAACGGTCACCTTGGCGGGATGGGTGGCGCGTCGCCGTGACCACGGCGGGGTCATCTTCATCGACCTGCGCGACGCTTCGGGCGTGTCTCAGGTGGTGTTCCGCGAAGGCGATGTGCTCGCCGCCGCGCACCGGCTGCGCGCCGAGTTCTGCATCGCCGTGACCGGAGTGGTCGAGGTCCGTCCCGAGGGCAACGAGAACCCCGACATCCCCACTGGCAAGATCGAGGTGAACGCCACCTCGCTGACCGTGCTGTCCGAGAGCGCCCCGCTGCCGTTCCAGCTCGATGAGACCGCCGGCGAGGAAGCCCGGCTCAAGTACCGCTACCTGGATCTGCGCCGCGAGGGCCCGGGCCACGCAATCCGGTTGCGGTCCAAGGTCAATGCGGCCGCCCGCAGTGTGCTGTCCGAGCACGACTTCGTCGAGATCGAAACCCCGACGTTGACGCGTTCGACCCCGGAGGGCGCCCGCGACTTCCTGGTGCCCGCGCGCCTGCAGCCCGGCTCGTTCTACGCGCTGCCGCAGAGCCCGCAGCTGTTCAAGCAGCTGCTCATGGTCGCGGGCATGGAGCGCTACTACCAGATTGCGCGCTGTTACCGCGACGAGGACTTCCGAGCCGACCGCCAGCCGGAGTTCACCCAGCTGGACATGGAGCTCAGCTTCGTCGACGCCGACGATGTCATCGCGATCTCCGAGCAGATCCTGAAGGCGTTGTGGGCCCTCGTCGGCTACGACCTGCCGCTGCCGCTGCCCCGGATCAGCTACGCCGACGCGATGCGCCGGTTCGGCTCCGACAAGCCCGACCTGCGGTTCGGCGTCGAACTCATCGAGTGCACCGATTACTTCAAAGACACCCCCTTCCGGGTGTTCCAGGCGCCGTACGTGGGTGCCGTCGTCATGGCCGGTGGTGCGTCGCAGCCGCGTCGCACCCTCGACGGCTGGCAGGAGTTCGCCAAGCAGCGCGGCCACAAGGGGCTGGCCTACGTCCTGGTGGCTGAGGACGGCACGCTGGGCGGCCCGGTGGCCAAGAACCTCACCGACGCCGAGCGCGACGGCCTGGCCGCCCACGTCGGCGCCAAGCCCGGTGACTGCGTGTTCTTCGCGGCGGGCCCGGCCAGGTCGGCGCGAGCGCTGCTGGGCGCCACCCGCATCGAGATCGCCAAGCGCCTCAACCTGATCGACCCGGCCGCCTGGGCGTTCACCTGGGTGGTGGACTTCCCGATGTTCGAGCCCGCCGATGTGGCGACGGCCTCGGGCGACGTGGCTGTGGGCTCGGGGGCCTGGACGGCCGTGCACCACGCCTTCACCGCGCCGAAGGCCGAATCGGAGGGCAACTTCGACACCGATCCGGGCAGCGCGTTGTCCGATGCCTACGACATCGTCTGCAACGGCAACGAGATCGGCGGCGGCTCGATCCGTATCCATCGGCGCGACATCCAGGAGCGGGTGTTCGCCATGATGGGCATCGATCACGATGAGGCCCAGGACAAGTTCGGATTCCTGTTGGACGCCTTCGCCTTCGGGGCGCCGCCGCACGGCGGCATCGCGTTCGGCTGGGACCGCATCACCGCGCTGCTGGCCGGGGTGGACTCGATCCGCGAGGTCATCGCGTTCCCCAAGTCGGGTGGTGGCGTCGACCCGCTGACCGATGCGCCCGCGCCGATCACTCCGCAGCAGCGCAAGGAATCGGGAATAGACGCCAAGCCCGAGGAGCTCAAGAAGTCATGAGCGATATCGACCCTGACTTCGACAAGAGCGAATTGGTCGCCGACACGGCGGCTCTCGATGACTTCAACCGCAACGTGGTCGAGGAATTCCGCGCCAATGGAGGCAAGGTGGGCGGGCCCTTCGAGGGCGGCACGCTGCTGCTGTTGCACACCACCGGGGCCAAATCCGGTCAGCCCCGGCTGTCGCCGCTGGCCTACCTGGATGTCGACGACCGGATGCTGATCGTGGGCTCCTACGCCGGTGCACCGAAAGACCCGGCGTGGGTGCACAATCTGCGGGCCAACCCCAAGGTGCGCGTCGAGGTGGGCACCGAGGCCTACGACGCGACGGCCCGGGAGCTGCCCGCCGACGAGCGCGACGCGGCGTACCCGAAGATCATCGAGCGCGCCCCCGTCTTCGCCGAGTATCAGTCCAAGACCACCCGGGCCATCCCGCTGTTCGAGCTGGTCCGCGCTTAACCCGTGAGTCGAGACGGTATTCCGGCAGCTCAGCTGCCGGGATACCGTCTCGGCGCGGATCGGGGTTACAGCCGCTCGATGATGGTGGCGTTGGCCATGCCGCCGCCCTCACACATCGTCTGCAGGCCGTAGCGCCCGCCGCGCTGCTCGAGCGCGTTGACCAGGGTGGTCATGATGCGCGCCCCGCTGGCGCCCAGCGGGTGCCCGATCGCGATCGCCCCGCCGTTGACATTCGTCTTGCCCAGGTCGGCACCTGTGTCATGCGCCCAGGCCAGCACCACCGGTGCGAACGCCTCGTTGACTTCGAACAGGTCGATGTCCGACAGTGTCAGACCCGCGCGCGCCAGGACCTTCTCGGTGGCCGGGATGACGCCGGTCAGCATGTAGAGCGGATCGGACCCCACGACGGTGGTGGTATGAATACGCGCAAGCGGGCTCAAACCCAGCTTCCTGGCCGTCGCGCCGCTGGTGATCATCACCGCGGCACTGCCGTCGGACAGAGGTGACGAGTTGCCGGGGGTGATCTCCCAGTTGATCTGCGGGAACCGGGCGGCATATGCCTCGTTGTAGAACGCCGGCTTCAGCCCGGACAGGGTGTCGACCGTGGTGCCCGGCCGGATGATCTCGTCGGTGCTCAGCCCGGCGATCGGCGCGAGTTCGGCCTCGAACGATCCGTCCTTGGTGGCCCGGGCGGCCTTCTCGTGACTGCCCGCCGAGAATTCGTCCAGCTGGGCACGGGAGAAGCCCCATTTGGCCGCGATCAACTCGGCGCTGATTCCTTGTGGGACAAGACCTTCGGAGTAGCGTTCGGCGAAGGCCAGGCCGAAGGGGTCGCTGCCCGGCAGCACCGAGCTGCCCATCGGCACTCGCGACATGGACTCCACGCCCGCGGCGATCACGACGTCGTACGCACCGGCCAGCACGCCTTGGGCGGCGAAGCTGATCGCCTGCTGGCTGCTGCCGCACTGGCGGTCGACGGTGGTCCCGGGTACCGATTCGGGGAACCCGGCGCCCAGCAGGGCGTTGCGGGCGACGTTGACGGCTTGATCGCCGACCTGGGTCACGGCGCCCGCTATGACGTCGTCGACGAGTACCGGGTCGACACCAGTGCGGGTGATCAGCTCCCGCAGGCTGTGGGCCAGAAGATCCGCCGGCAGAACGCCGTGCAGTGCACCGTTGGCCTTGCCTTTGCCGATCGGGGTCCGGACCGCTCCGACGATGACTGCGTCCCGGTCTGCATATCCGGTCATTCCGTGCCTCCTGATGCTCGACGCTGAGTATTGTTATGGCTACCCAGGTATAACACCTGGGTATAGTAAGAACAACTCAGGGATGGGGTTTGATTCCGTGGGAATGCTGCAGGGCAGGCTCGCCGACCGGGACAGTTGGTCGGCGGTGGGCCATTGCCCGATCGAGAGGACCATGGCGTTCGCCGGCACCAAGTCGGCGATGCTGATCATGCGCGAGGCCTTCTACGGCACGACCCGCTTCGACGACTTCGCCCGCCGGGTCGGGATCACCAAGGCGGCAACCTCGGCACGGTTGTCCGACCTGGTGGCGGCTGGACTCCTGGCAAAACGGCCCTATCGCGAGCCCGGTCAGCGGGAGCGCGACGAGTACGTGCTCACCGAATCCGGAACCGATTTCATGCCGGTGGTGTGGGCCATGTTCGAGTGGGGTCGCAAGCATCTCAACGACACCGGGCTGCGGCTCGCGCATGACGGGTGTGGTGCGCTGGCCGGAGTCGAAATCCGTTGTGAGGAAGGACACCAGGTGCCGCCCGACGATCTCGTCGTACGCGTCGAGCGTGGCACGTCCTGACGACTGAAACCGCTACTCTCGGCCCGTGCTGCACTTACGCGTCATCGCGCCGGCCGATCTGCGTGAACCGATTCTCCATGTCCTGGGCGAGCAGCCCGGTGTCACCCACATCGTGTTGTTGCCCGGTGCCGCGGTTGATCCCGCCGGCGACCAGATCACCGCCGATGTCGCCAGAGAAGCGGCCGACGACGTCGTCCATCGGTTGAAATCCCTTGATGTGCAGCACTTCGGCGCCATCACCCTCGAACCGCTCGACACCGTTCTGTCGAGTGCGGCCTATCACGCGGAGGACGTCGCGGGCGGTGACGGAGCCGATGCGGTGATCTGGGACGAACTGGTGTCGCGGACCCGCGAGGAGTCCAGTCTCAGCGTGACGTTCCTGATGTTCCTGTGCATCGCGTGCCTGCTCGCCGCCATCGGTGTGGTGACTGATTCGGCCATCACCGTGGTCGGGGCGATGGTCGTGGGGCCGGAGTTCGGCCCGCTCGCGGCACTCGCGGTCGCGCTCGTCCAACGCCGGATGTCGCTGGCGCGGCGGGCCGGCGCAGCGCTGCTGGTGGGCTTCCCGCTGGCGATGATCGTCACCGCGGTCGCGACGCTGGGTTTCGAGGCGCTCGGGTGGGTGCAACTGACCACGTTCAGCGAACTCACCGAAGTCGACTTCATCTTCCAGGTGGGACCGTTCTCCTTCGTCGTCGCACTACTGGCCGGCGCCGCCGGAATGCTGTCGCTCGTGTCGTCGAAATCCGAGGCGCTGGTCGGGGTCTTCATCTCGGTGACAACCGTGCCCGCCGCCGGGTTTGCCGTGGTGGCGGCCACTGTGGGCGATTGGGGCGTCGCCGCCGAATCAGTGCTCCAGTTGTTGGTGAACCTGCTGGGCATCACCTTGGCCGGCGTCCTGACGCTCGCGGTCTACCGCCGCGCGAAGGTCGGCCGCGCCGTCACAAGTGGCTGATGCCCGAGGCGAGGAAGAACAGTCCGACCGCGCCGGCGATCACGGCCACCACCAGGCGATGGTGGCGCCCCATCCAGGCATACAGTCGCTCGACACCTGACCGGGTGGCTTCCGGGGCGACCCAGAAGCTGATGATCGGGATCAGCGCGGCCAGGAAACCGACCAGGTTGAACACCACCAGTGCGGCCATCTGCTCGGCCAATGCGGCGCCCGAGGTGAGGGCCGCAGCCATCGCGGCCAGGTAGTAAGGCGTGGGGAAACCATTGATGAGGCCCAGCAGGGCAGCTGCCCACGGTGCCTCGCCGCGCAGCGCGGCCTGCATCCCCGCCGGCAGTTTCGACAGGCCTGGCACCTCGTCCTCTGCGGCCTCCACGGGCTGCGCATCGGTGCCGTCGCCCACCCCGGCCGGTACGGCCCGGCGAGCGCGCACCCGGTTGACCAGGCGTTCGAGCTGTCCTGTCGCGGACAGGACAGCGATCACCAGCGCCACGGCGCCGATGCCGAACTCCAGCCCCGGCGGCATCGTGCTTCCGCCGCCGCCCGTGGCGTTCTTGAAGACGAACACCACCGCGGCACCCACTGCGACATTGGCGGTGAAGGCGAAGAGGAAGAACGGGAGCAGCAACCGGACCGGCCGCGACCGCGACAGCATGAAGGCAACGACCCCGATTCTCAGTGGGTCGATTGCCGCCACGGCGGCCATCACCAGCACGGTGCTCCACATCGCGGGCGGCCACATCCCTTCACCTCAGTCACTCCACCGCTGAATTCAACCAGCGCTGACCGAATACGGCCGAATCCGGGCGCGCCGGCCGTGGCCGCCAGTCGCACACAGTGCGGGGGAGTGCGCCGTGTGGTGGGATTTGCAGATGGGGATCAAAGTGGCGCTGGAGCACCGCACCAGCTACACCTTCGACCGGTTGGTGGAGCTGCATCCACACGTCATCCGGTTGCGCCCGGCGCCGCACTCGCGCACCCCCATCGAGGCGTACTCACTGACTGTCGAACCGGCCGGCCATTTCATCAACTGGCAGCAGGACGCGTTCGGGAACTTCCTGGCCCGCTTGGTGTTCCCGGACCGGGCGCGCACGCTGACCATCACCGTCGGGCTCATCGCCGATCTCAAGGTGATCAACCCGTTCGACTTCTTCATCGAGGATTACGCGGAGACCTTCGGCTTCGAGTACCCCAAGGCTCTGCTCGAGGATCTCAAGCCGTACCTGCGCCCGGTCGACGAGGAAGACGAGGGATCCGGTCCGGGCGAACTCGTGAAGGCCTGGGTGAGCAATTTCACCGTGCCGCCGGGCACCCGCACGATCGATTATCTGGTGGCGCTCAACCGGGCCGTCAATGCCGATGTCGGCTACTCCGTCCGGATGGAACCGGGCGTGCAGACCCCCGACGTCACGTTGCGCACCGGAATCGGTTCGTGCCGCGACTCGGCGTGGCTGTTGGTGTCGATCCTGCGGCAGCTGGGTCTGGCGGCTCGCTTCGTCTCGGGTTACCTGGTCCAGCTGACCTCGGATGTGCAGGCCCTCGACGGTCCATCCGGCCCTGCCGCGGATTTCACCGACCTGCACGCGTGGGCCGAGGCATACATTCCGGGTGCGGGCTGGATCGGCCTGGACCCGACCTCGGGACTGTTCGCCGGGGAAGGCCACATCCCGCTCTCGGCGACCCCGCACCCGGAATCGGCGGCCCCGATCACCGGTGCCACCGGACCGTGCGAATCCACGCTCGAATTTTCCAACGTGGTCACCCGGATCCACGAGGACCCGAGGGTGACGCTTCCGTACACCGATGCCGCCTGGACGGCGATCACGAAGCTGGGCGCCGAGGTGGATCAGCGCCTGGCCGACGGCGATGTGCGGCTCACTGTCGGGGGCGAGCCGACCTTCGTCTCGATCGACAACCAGGTCGATCCGGAATGGACCACCGACGCCGACGGTGAGCACAAGCGCGAACGCGCCTCGGTGCTCGCGGCGCGTCTCAAGGCGGTGTGGGCGCCTGCCGGGCTGATCCAGCGCAGCCAGGGCAAGTGGTACCCGGGAGAACCGTTGCCGCGCTGGCAGATCGGCCTGTTCTGGCGCACCGACGGCCAGCCACTGTGGAACGACGCGGCGCTGCTGGCCGATCCGTGGGGCGGTGAGGTGCCCGCCCTGGCCGACGACGCCGGTCAGCGCATCCTCGCAGCGGTCGCCGCCGATTTCGGGCTTCCTGCCCGTCAGGTTCGCCCGGCTTATGAGGATGCGCTGAGCCGGCTGGCGGCTGCTGTGCGGCAGCCGGCCGGCGAGCCGGTGGCCGCCGCCGACGACCTGGCCGAGGACACCCCGGGCGCCCGGGCCGAGCTGCTGGCCCGGCTCGATACCTCGATCGATCAGCCCACCGCCTATGTCCTGCCCCTGCACCGCCGCGCCGACGGCTCCGGCTGGGCCAGCGCGGACTGGCAGCTCCGGCGTGGGCGGATCGTGCTCACGGAGGGCGATTCACCGGCCGGGCTGCGGCTGCCGCTTGATGCGATCAGCTGGCATCCGCCGCGCCCGTCCTATGACGCCGACCCGCTGTCACGGGGCACCGACGTGCGCGCCGAACCCGACGAGGCGGAGCTCGAGCCCGCAGACGACGCGCCCACGACGGCGCTGGTCGCCGAGATCCGTTCGGGGTTCCTCTACGTCTACCTGCCCCCGACCGAGGAGCTCGACGATTTCGTCGACCTCGTGGCCCGTATCGAATCCGCGGCCGCCAAGTTGGACACGCCGGTGGTGATCGAGGGGTACGGGCCGCCACCGGACGCCCGCATCGCGTCCATGTCGATCACGCCGGATCCGGGCGTCATCGAGGTCAACGTCGCACCGACCGCCAGCTTCGCCGAACAGAGCGCCCAATTGGAGACCCTCTACGAGCAGGCCCGGCAGGCCCGGCTGTCAACCGAATCGTTCGACGTGGACGGTACGCACGGCGGTACCGGCGGCGGCAACCACATCACGCTCGGCGGCATCACTCCGGCCGACTCACCGCTCTTGCGCCGGCCCGACCTGCTGGTGTCGCTGCTCACCTATTGGCAACGCCACCCCTCGTTGTCCTACCTGTTCGCCGGCCGGTTCATCGGCACCACGTCACAGGCCCCGCGGGTGGACGAGGGCCGGTCGGGAGCGCTCTACGAGCTGGAGATCGCCTTCGCCGAGATCGCGCGTCTCACCGATGCTGGCGGGACTTCGCAAGCCTGGGTCACCGACAGGGCACTGCGCCATCTGCTCACCGATATCACCGGCAACACTCACCGCGCCGAATTCTGCATCGACAAGCTCTACAGCCCCGACAGTGCACGAGGGCGCCTGGGGCTGTTGGAGTTGCGGGGTTTCGAGATGCCGCCGCACTTCCAGATGGCGATGGTGCAGTCGCTGCTTGTGCGCGCACTGGTCGCCAGGTTCTGGGACGAGCCGTTACGGGCTCCGTTGATCCGGCACGGCGCCAATCTTCATGGCCGGTACCTGTTGCCGCACTTCCTGATTCAGGACATCGCCCAGGTCGCGGCCGACCTGCGGGCGCACGGCATCAACTTCGACACCAGCTGGCTGGATCCGTTCACCGAGTTCCGCTTCCCGCGGGTGGGCACCACGGTCTGTGACGGCGTGGAGATCGAGCTTCGCGGCGCGATCGAACCGTGGAATGTGTTGGGGGAGGAGTCGACTGCCGGGGGCACCGCCCGCTACGTGGACTCGTCGGTGGAGCGGGTCCAGGTGCGGCTGGTCGGGGCGGACCGGCACCGCTACATCGTGACCGCCAACGGCTACCCGATCCCGTTGCTGGCCACCGACAATCCCGACGTCCAGGTGGGCGGTGTGCGGTTCCGTGCCTGGCAGCCGCCCAGCGCGCTGCACCCGACGATCACCGTGGACTCCCCGCTGCGGTTCGAACTGGTGGACAGCAGTACAGGGCAGTCCAAGGGTGGCTGCACGTACCACGTGGCGCACCCGGGTGGGCGGTCCTACGACACCCCGCCGGTCAACGCGGTCGAGGCCGAGTCGCGGCGTGGCCGTCGATTCGAAGCGACGGGATTCACCCCGGGCACCATCGACCTGTCGGACCTGAGGGAGAAGCAGGCGCGCCAATCCACCGATGTCGGCGCGCCCGGAATTCTGGATCTCCGTCGGGTGCGTACCGTTCTTCACTGATGGTTCTACGTGCGAATGGCTCACCGGAGTCCGCCCAAGCCACCGGTGTAATCGCGGACACCGGTGTGGATGTTGACGGCTTGCTGGCCGCCTACTGCCGCTCCCGGGCCCAGCAGGCGCTGTTCGACATGCGCGACGACGGTGGCGGTGCCGGTTACGACGAGCTGGTCGATGCCTCGGGCGATGTCCGCCCGGCCTGGCGGGAGCTGGCCGAAGGCGTGGGTGAGCGCGGCCGCGACGGGCTGGACCGGCTGCGTGCCGTGGTGCGCGGCCTCGTCGACAACGACGGCATCACCTACATCCAGGTGGACCGCCACGGGGAAGTGGTCACCGACGGCGACGGGACCGCGGTGCCCGGTCCCTGGCGTCTCGATGCCCTGCCGCTGGTCGTCTCGGCACAGGATTGGGACGGCCTGGAATCGGGTCTGGTGCAGCGTTCCCGGTTGCTGGATGCGGTTCTCGGCGATCTGTACGGGGCCCGTCGCTCGATCACCAGCGGGGTGCTGCCCGCCGAGTTGCTGTTCGCCCATCCCGGATACCTGCGCGCCGCCCGCGGCATCGTGGTGCCCGGGCGTCATCAGCTGTTCCTGCACGGCTGCGACATCAGCCGCGGCGACGACGGCGCATTCGTCGTCAACGCGGACTGGACGCAGGCGCCGTCGGGCGCCGGCTACGCCCTGGCGGACCGACGGGTCATCGCCCATGCGGCGCCTGACCTCTACGAGCGGATCGGCCCGCGGCCGGCCTCACCCTGGGCCCAGGCGCTGCGCCTGGCGCTGCTCGACGCGGCACCCGAGGCCGCCGAGGAACCCGTTGTGGTGGTGCTCAGCCCCGGTATCCATTCCGAGACCGCCTTCGACCAGGCGTACCTGGCCGGAGTGCTCGGCTTTCCACTCGTCGAGAGTGCCGATCTCGTGGTCCGTGACGGCACGCTGTGGATGCGGTCGCTGGGCACCCTCAAACGCGTCGACGTGGTGTTGCGCCGCGTCGACGCCGATTACATGGACCCGCTCGATCTGCGCCCCGATTCCCGGCTCGGCGTGGTCGGCCTGGTCGAGGTGTTGCGCCGTGGCGCGGTGACGGTGGTCAACACGCTGGGAAGCGGAGTCCTGGAAAGTCCGGGTCTGGCACGGTTTTTGCCGCAGTTGGCCGAGCTGTTGCTCGACGAGACGCCGCAACTGACGACCGCTCCGATGTACTGGGGCGGCATCGACATCGAGCGCTCCCATCTGCTCACCAAACTGTCCTCGCTGTTGATCAAGCCGGTGAGCGGCGGCGAGACCATCGTCGGTCCCATGCTGTCGGCGGCCGCCCGCGAGAAGCTGTCGGCCCGTATCGAGGCCGAACCGGGCGAGTGGATGGGGCAGGAGCTTCCTCAGTTCTCCACCGCACCAACCGATTACCGGGCCAATGGGCTGTCGGCCGGAAATGTCGGCATGCGGTTGTTCACGGTGGCCCAACGCGGCGGGTATGCCCCCATGATCGGTGGGCTGGGGTATGTGGTCGCACCTGGGCATGCCGCCTACCGGATGAACACCCTTGCCGCCAAGGATGTTTGGGTACGCACACCGCAACGGGTCACCGCCGAGCGCGGCCCCGTGATCTCGGTCGAGCTGGTGGCTCCCGGCACGATCCCCAGCTCCACCCGGGCGGTCAGCTCGCCCCGTGTGCTCTCGGACCTGTTCTGGATGGGGCGCTACGCCGAACGCGCCGAGGGGACGGCCCGGTTGCTCACGGTCACCCGCGAGCGCTACCACGAATTCCGCTACCGCCCGGATCTCGAAGAGAGCCAGTGCGTCCCGGTGCTGTTGGCGGCGCTCGGCTCGATCACGGGCACCGATACCGGCGACACCGACGACGACCACGAGATGATCGCGATCGCCCCGGCCACCCTGTGGTCGGCCACTGCGGACCGGCACCGGCCGGGCTCGCTCGCCCAATCGGTCGAGCGCCTCGCGCTGGCCGCGCGGGCGGTGCGTGACCAGATGTCCAACGACACCTGGATGGTGTTGGCCGGGGTCGAACGCGCGGTGTTGCGGCCGTCGGCCGCTCTGCCCGAGTCGCCTACCGCCGCCGACCTCTATCTCGCCAACGCGCACAGCCAGACCCTGGCCGGAATGCTCGCGCTGTCCGGGGTGGCCGCGGAGTCGATGGTGCAAGACATCGGCTGGACCATGATGGATCTGGGCAAGCGCATCGAGCGGGGCCTGGCGCTGACCGCGTTGCTGCGCGCCACCCTGACGAAGATGCGCAGCGCCGAAGCCGAGCGCGCGGTGACCGAATCTGCGTTGGTGGCCTGTGAATCGTCGGTGATCTACCGGCGGCGCAATCCCGGCCAGATCAATATCGCGGCGATCGCCGAACTGGTGTTGTTCGATGCGGAGAACCCCAGATCGTTGATCTACCAGCTGGAGCGGATCCGGTCCGGTCTCAAGACCCTGCCCGGATCGTCGGGCTCGTCGCGTTCGGAACGTTTGGTCGACGAACTGGCCACGCGGTTGCGCCGGCTCGACCCGGCCGACCTAGAGGAGGTCACCGGCGAGGGGACACGCGCCGAACTGGCGGCGCTGCTCGACGGCATGCATGCGGGCCTGCGGGACCTGTCCGTCGTGATCACCGCGGCCCACCTGTCCCTGCCCGGCGGCATGCAACCGCTGTGGGGACCGGACGAACGACGGGTGGTGCCATGACCGAACCCGGCACTCGCTGCTACGAGATCACCCATCGCACCGTCTACCGATACTCCGACGATGTCACCAGCTCCTACGGTCGTGGCTTTCTGACGCCTCGTGACCTCGACTGGCAGCGTTGCCTGTCCCACGAGCTGGTGATCGAACCGGACGCGGCC
Organism: Mycolicibacterium nivoides; assembly: GCF_003855255.1. Taxonomy (NCBI): domain Bacteria; kingdom Bacillati; phylum Actinomycetota; class Actinomycetes; order Mycobacteriales; family Mycobacteriaceae; genus Mycobacterium; species Mycolicibacterium nivoides. The sequence continues at coordinate 925,622 of NZ_CP034072.1, forward strand.
GACCGTTCCACCAGCCGCGACGCCTACGGCAACATCAGCTCGTATTTTCACGTGACCGAACGTCACCGCACTCTGAGCATCACCAGCCACTCCGTGGTGGAGGTGGATCCGCCTGAGCCCGAACGTTATTCAGGTGCATCCGCGCGGGCGCCGTGGGAGCTGGCCCGGCCGGTCGGCGGGGACGGCGCGCTGGCTGCCGAGTTCACTCTGGACCTCTCTCCGCCGGAGATCACCGATGCCGTGCGGGAGTACGCCGCACCGAGTTTCGTGCCCGGACGGCCGCTGATCGACGTGCTGCGCGAACTGACGTCGAGGATCTATTCCGACTTCACCTACCGGTCGGGTTCGACGACGGTGTCCACCCAGGTGGCCGAGGTGCTGGCGGCGCGCGAGGGAGTGTGTCAGGACTTCGCCCGGCTCGCCATCGCCTGCCTGCGCGCCAACGGCCTGGCTGCCAGTTACGTCTCGGGTTATCTGGCCACCGATCCGCCGCCCGGTAAGGAACGCATGATCGGGGTGGACGCCACGCACGCCTGGGCGTCGGTCTGGACACCGCAGAACGTCTGGCTGGGAATGGATCCCACCAACGACCAGATGGTCGACGAGCGCTACATCGCTGCCGGATTCGGCCGTGATTATGCCGACGTACCCCCGTTGCGGGGCATCATCTACACGGATTCGGACAGTAGCGTGATCGAGGTATCGGTCGACGTGGCGCCGTACCGGCCGGATCGAGAAGGGTTGCTGCATGCGTGATTTCAACTGCCCCAACTGTGGTCAGCACCTGGCATTCGAGAACTCCCTGTGCCTTTCGTGCGGCAGTGCGCTGGGGTTCTCGGTCGACGACATGGCGCTGCTGGTGATCACCGACACCGACCAGAGCGACCACGCCGGCGCGGTCGACGAGGACCAGTATCAGCTGTGCGCCAATCTGCATCTGGCCGAGTGCAATTGGCTCGTCCGGATCGGGCAGGGCGGCCAGCTGTGTGCCTCATGTGCACTCACCCGCACCCGGCCGGCCGACACCGACACCGCGGCGATGGCGTCGTTCGCCGACGCGGAGAAGGCCAAGCGCCGGTTGATCGCCGAGCTGCACGAGCTGAAGCTGCCGATCGTCGGCCGTGACCAGGATTCTCAGTTCGGACTGGCGTTCGACCTGCTCTCCAGCGAGTCCGACAAGGTGTTCACCGGCCATCACAACGGTGTCATCACCCTGGATCTCGCCGAAGGCGACGATGTGCACCGCGAGCAGCTGCGGATCGCGATGGACGAGCCGTACCGCACTCTGCTGGGCCACTTCCGCCACGAGATCGGTCACTACTACTTCTACCGATTGGTCGCCCCGTCAGAGGACTACTCCGCGCGGTTCCGTGAGTTGTTCGGGGATCCGGACGCCGACTATCAGGCCGCCCTGGACCGTCATTACCAGGACGGTCCGCCCGCGGGCTGGGAAGACGAGTTCGTGTCGTCGTATGCCAGCATGCACGCGGCCGAGGACTGGGCCGAGACGTTCGCGCACTATCTGCACATCCGCGACACCCTGGATACCGCGGCGGCCTACGGGTTTGCCCCGGCCGGGGCAACCTTCGATCGGAAACTGCTGGGGCCCAGCGGGTTCGACACCATCATCGAGATGTGGCTGCCACTGGCATGGTCGCTGAACATGGTGAACCGATCGATGGGCCACGATGACCTGTACCCGTTCGTGTTGCCCCCGGCGGTGCTGGAGAAGATGCGGTTCGTTCACACCGTCATCGACGAGGTCACCGCCTAGACCGCCGACAGGTTACCCGGGATCGAGTATCCCGTGGGCGAGGCGGGTGAGCGCCCCTTTGATCTGCTCGACGCTCAGCCCACGCGCACGCTGGTGGGTGAAGCTTTCCGCCGCCAAGGGGGCCAGTAGCACATCCACCAGCGGATCCGGTTCGGCCACACCGGCTTCCATCAACAGGGCGCGCACATGCGCGGCCCAGAAACCGTAGGCGCCGGTCGCGAACCGGGCGCCCCCGGTCTCGGCGCCGAGTGCCAGATCGGCATGCGTATCCAGGAGTTCGGCCATCGCCGCGTAGAACGCGGAGAGCCGCTCGGCCGGTGGCGCGCCCGGGCCAAGCGGTGGTTCGCCTGACAACAACTGCTGCTGCAGTGCGCGTTCGTGTTCGTCGAGCAGCGCCTCGGCAATGGCGGCGGTGCTGGGGTAACGGCGATAGAGCGTGCCGCGCCCGACGTGGGCTGCCGTGGCGATGTGGTCCATCGTGACCGTTCGAGGATCGCGGCCGGCGAACACCGTGGCGGCTGCCGCAAGAATCTTGGCGCGGTTGCGGGCCGCGTCGGCCCGCTCCGCGCCGGCCCGTCCGGTGCCGGCGTCGTCGGACGCAAGGAGGTCTGCGCCGATGTCCATCACTGCACTGTAGCCGATCCGGGAAATAAGTGGACGAATTGTCCGGTTATCTGGAACGCTAAACCGGACGTAGTGTCCACTTACCTGGAGGTTGTCATGCCCACGCTTCTTCACATCGACGCCAGTGCCCGCAATCGCTCCGTGAGTCGCCGGATCGGCGCGGAGTTCGCCCGGTCCTGGCGGGCTGCCCGTCCGGATGGCCGGTACCTCTACCGAGATGTCGCGGCCGATCCGGTGCCGTTCATCGGGGAGGGCTGGACGGAACTCTGTGACGCGGTGCTGGCTGCCGGCAGTACCGACCTGGACCGGCTCGAGGAGTTGGCGCGCACGCCGGAGCAGGCCGCGGCCTGGGCCATCGTGGAACCGCTGCTGGGTGAACTGCGCTCGGCCGACATCGTGCTGATCGCAACGCCGATGTACAACTACTCCATCCCGGCCTCGCTCAAGGCCTGGCTGGACCAGGTGACTTTTCCGCGAATGTCCCTGGCGCCGAGACGGTTTGTCGTGGCTACGGCACGAGGCGGTGCGTACTCACCGGGCTCGCCGAAGGCGCAGTTCGACTACCAGGAACGGTTCCTGCGGGATTTCGTCGCCGGACACTACGGCGTGGCCGACACCGTGTTCATCAACGCCGAGATGGCCAACGCGCGGGTGGATCCCGCGTTGGCGCGGTTTCGGTCCATGCACGACGATTCAACCGCGCAGGCCCTTGCGGCGGCTCGCACTCTCGGCAAGGAGTACGCGAAATGAGCTGGCTGGTACTGGGTTTGGCCGGGCTGGTGGAGATCGCCTGGTCGCAGAGCATCAAGCCGACCGAAGGATTCACCCGTCCGCTACCCACGATGGTGTGCGTCGCGGTCGGGGCGTTGTCGGTGTACCTGCTGTCGTTGGCCATGCGCGGTCTGCCCGTCGGCACCGCCTACGCGGTCTTCACCGGCATCGGCGCGGTAGGTGCCATCGCGCTGGGCGTGCTCATCCACCGTGACCCGTTGAGCGTGGGGCGGGCCCTGGCCCTGTCGATGATCGTGGGAGGGATCGCGCTGGCCCGGTTCACGAATCCGGATTGACCCCGGTGGCCGCCAGGTAGGCGCGTCCCCGCGGGGCGAGCCGGTAGCCGACGTCGAGGCTGATGGTCAGGCCCAGTCCCTTGAGTTGGCGCACCCGTCGCTTGAACCGTGGCACCTCGAGGCCGACGCTCGCCGCCAGATCCGGTGCGCGGACGGCCTCGTTGGCCGCGATCATCGCCAGGTACCGACGGGTCCACGCACCGTCGGTGCCGGCCGCGTCCCAGCGGTCCAGCCGCGCGTCGATGGCCTGGACGTCGGCGTCGGAAAGCGTGTCGTCGGCCGCCAGGTCGGGCCGCTCGTCCGGACCCAGGTACGAGACCGCGATGAGGTAGGTGTGCGCGGCGGGCCTCTGGTCGAGCTGGGCCTGTGCCGCTGCGGCATCCGGATATCCGGCGGCGCGGGCCTGCCAGGCACTGACTCGGTAGTCGCCGGGGTATTCGGTGACCGACCCGATTCGGATCGTGCCGGCCTGGGTGCGTTGGGTTCCGCCCGGCTTGGCCCGGGGCTTGTCCCAGCGCCGTAGCACCAGTGAGATGGTCCCGTCGGCAATGCCATCGGCAGTCGGCCGATCTAACAGCACGATCACGATCGTATGTCGCAACCCTGCTTTCGCCGCAGGCGTTCCTAGGATCGCCGCGTGACTGATCGCTACGGTTCCGACATTCTGGCCCGAAATCCGCACACCCCGAAGCTGACTCGATCGGCGGAGCAGCCCGCGGAGAAGGGCCTGGTCGTCGAGGATGCCCAGAGCGGCTACGTGGGCGCGGTGGTGCGGATCGAGGGTGGCCGGGTCGAACTCGAAGACCGTAGGGGCAAGGTGCGGGCTTTCCCGATGGGGCCGGGTTTCCTGATCGACGGCAAGCCGGTGAGTCTCGTGGTGCCCAAGCGGACCGCCGCGCCGGCACGCACGGCGTCGGGATCGGTCGCGGTACCCAATGCCAAGGCGCGGGTCGCGCTGGCCAGCCGGATCTATGTGGAAGGCCGCCACGACGCCGAGCTCGTCGAGCAGGTCTGGGGCGCCGATCTGCGTATCGAAGGTGTCGTCGTCGAGTACCTCGGCGGCGTCGACGACCTGGCCGGCATCGTGGCCGAGTTCGCGCCCGGACCGGGACGCCGTCTGGGCGTGCTGGTCGATCACCTGGTGACCGGTTCCAAGGAAGCACGCATCGCCGAGGCGGTGCGCCGTGGCCCTGGCGGTGGGCACACCCTGGTGGTCGGGCACCCGTTCGTCGACATCTGGCAGTCCGTCAAACCGGCCCGGCTCGGGATGAAGGCCTGGCCGGCCATCCCGCGCAACGTGGAGTGGAAACACGGCATCTGTGCGGCGCTGGGCTGGCCGCACCAGGACCAGGCCGACATCGCGCGGGCGTGGCAGCGGATCCGCGGCCGGGTCCGGGACTGGAACGACCTGGAGCCCGCGCTGATCGGCCGGGTCGAGGAACTGATCGACTTCGTCACCGCGCCGGCGTAGTCCGTCGTGTCGGCGTGGTAAGCAGAAAGCGTGTCCGACGGTTTGTTCGACGTGCCAGGTGACCCGGGGCCGGGTGACCCCGGCGCGCTTGCCGCACCCGGCAGCGCGCCGCTGGCGGTGCGGATGCGCCCGGCCGGGCTCGACGAGGTCGTCGGCCAGACCCATCTGCTGCAGGCCGGTTCGCCGTTGCGCCGCCTCGTGGAGGGGTCGGGAGCGGCGTCGGTCATCCTCTACGGCCCGCCCGGCACCGGCAAGACCACGCTGGCCTCGCTGATCTCGCAGGCCACCGGCCGCCGGTTCGAGGCTCTGTCTGCGCTGAGCGCCGGGGTCAAAGAGGTCCGTGCCGTGATCGATGTGGCCCGGCGCGCGGCCGTCCACGGCGAACAGACCGTGCTGTTCATCGACGAGGTGCACCGCTTCTCCAAGACCCAGCAGGACGCCCTGCTGGCCGCCGTGGAGAACCGGGTCGTGCTGTTGGTGGCGGCCACCACGGAGAACCCGTCGTTCTCGGTGGTCGCGCCGCTGTTGTCGCGGTCACTGATCCTGCAGTTGCAGCCGCTGACCCCGCAGGACGTCGAGATCGTGCTACGTCGCGCGATCACCGACCCGCGGGGTCTGGGTGGTGCGGTCGAGGTCACCGACGAGGCCGTCGATCTCCTGGTGCAGCTCTCCGCCGGCGATGCGCGGCGGGCGCTGACCGCGCTGGAGGTTGCTGCCGAACCCGGCGAACAGGTCACCGTCGAAATCATCGAGCAGTCGCTGGACAAGGCGGCCGTGCGGTACGACCGCGACGGCGATCAGCATTACGACGTCGTCAGTGCCTTCATCAAGTCGGTCCGCGGATCCGATGTCGACGCGGCCTTGCACTACCTGGCCAGGATGCTGGTGGCGGGGGAGGACCCTCGCTTCGTGGCGCGCCGGTTGATGATCCTGGCCAGCGAGGACATCGGGATGGCCGACCCGACCGCTTTGCAGACCGCCGTCGCCGCGGCGCAGACCGTGCAGCTGATCGGGATGCCCGAGGCGCAGCTGACGCTGGCGCATGCGACGGTGCATCTGGCCACCGCGCCCAAGTCCAACGCGGTGACCACGGCGCTGGGTGCGGCGATGAACGACATCCGGGCCGGAAAGGCCGGGTTGGTGCCCCCGCATCTGCGGGACGGTCACTACTCGGGAGCGCAGAAACTCGGCAACGCCGTGGGATACAAGTATGCCCACGATCATCCCGATGGTGTTGTGCCACAACAGTATCCACCGGACGACCTGGTGGGAGTGGACTACTACCAGCCGACCGGGCGCGGTTTCGAACGCGAGCTGGTCACCCGGCTGGACAAGCTGCGGGCCATCATCCGCCGCAGGCGCTGATACCGCTGGGACGCGCGAAAACCACGGTCCCGGTTGAAAATTCAACCGGGACCGTGGCGCGGGGGTAGGTGGTCAGCGCAGCAGGCCGGACCGTCGGGTTCCCAGGATGCCGGTCCTTCTGCGCCCCATCAGGGCGGATATCAGGGCCACCCCGAGCGCGGCCACGACGACCTGGACGAGCAGCTCGAGCCAGTCGACGCCGCTGGTCGCCGTCGGGATGCCCATGGCGCGTGCGAGTGCGGTACCGATGAACGCGGAGACGATACCGACGAGGATCGTCACCAGAATGCCGATGGGTTGTCTGCCGGGAACGATCAAGCGGCCGATCACGCCGACGGCAATGCCGATCAGAATTGCGCTGATGATGCCGGTGATGGTCATGGTCTCCTCCGTGGCTGGTTTGGGCTGACCATCAAGTACCCAGCGCCGTCACGATGCAAACGGTGCCGTCAATTCACTTCGTCCCTCTTCGTCGGCGGGTCAGGCCATCTCGGGCACTCGCAGGTGGGCCAGCACGAGTTCGAACTCTCCGACGTCGATTTGATCGGCACTCAGGTCGCGTAGCCGGGCGGTGCGCAACGCCCGCGCCTGATCGCGGTTGCGGTCCATCGCCTCGGCGCTGTCGAAGGTGGCCGAGGACACCGCTCTGCCGGACCCGCGGTCGAGCATGAGGCTCGCGCTGCAGAAGCCCTCGAGGTCTTCCATCGCGGGCAACACCGAGGTGCGGTAGAACTCCACGGCCCGGTCGAACAGCTCGGGGCGGGTTCGCAGCCACGTCGCCCTTACGCAGGCGCCGGGTCCGGAGTACTGCTCGCGGTGAACCATCGCGATCTCCCATTCGTCGACGGTGGCGGTGCCTTCGAACGCCTCCACCACGCGATGGCGCATCGGCGCTACCGCGTCGGCACTGGCAAGCATTGCCTCTTCAGACCGCCAGGCCGTGGTGAGGACACACTCGCCCGATTCCCGGTTCACCATCAGGGACAGGCCTACACAACCGTCGATGGTGTCGATGGCGGGCATGACCTCGTCGCGGACATGGGCGATACCGGCGTTGACGGCCCGGGTGCGCGCCGCAATCGTGGTTGAACGTGCGAACACGGTCCACCCCTTCCTGCCAGGGCGGCGCCCCGGTGGCGCCACCGGTTCCACTCCCAACCATCCTCCGGTGTGTCGCAGGTGGCAATGGTGTGGCGCCAGGCTCGTAGGCTGGGCCGATGGACACCGACGTGATCGACGTGGACACCTCACGGCGCCGCATCGTCGATCTCACCGACTCGGTACGCAGGTTCTGCGGCGCGCACCGCGATGGCCTGTGCAACGTGTTCGTCCCGCACGCGACGGCCGGCGTGGCCATCATCGAGACCGGCGCCGGCTCCGACGACGACCTGCTCGATACCCTGGAACGGTTGTTGCCGCGTGACGACCGCTACCGGCACAGCCACGGATCGTTCGGCCATGGCGCAGATCACGTGCTGCCCGCCCTGGTGTCGCCGTCGGTCACCCTGCCGGTCCAGGCGGGCCGGCCGTTGCTGGGAACCTGGCAGAGTGTGGTGCTGGTCGATCTGAACCGCGACAACCCGCAGCGTTCGGTGCGGCTGAGCTTTCTGGGGGCGTGAGGCTTGTCGCCCTTTTCGGGGTGAACGCGCAGAACGGTAATGTAAAGCGGTCGAACTGATGGTTGCCTGCGCAACCCCAGCCACCCACGAACACGAGGACACGAGCAACGTGCAGACACACGAGATCAGGAAGCGCTTCCTCGATCATTTCGTGAAGGCGGGCCACACCGAGGTGCCCAGCGCCTCGGTGATCCTCGACGACCCCAACCTGCTGTTTGTCAACGCCGGCATGGTGCAGTTCGTGCCTTACTTCCTCGGTGCCCGCACGCCACCGTGGGACCGCGCCACCAGCGTGCAGAAGTGCATCCGCACGCCTGACATCGACGAGGTGGGCATCACCACCCGGCACAACACCTTCTTCCAGATGGCCGGCAACTTCTCGTTCGGCGACTACTTCAAGAAGGGCGCCATCGAGCTGGCCTGGACCCTGCTGACCAACCCGGTCAGCGAGGGCGGCTACGGATTCGACCCGGAAAGGCTGTGGGCAACGGTCTATCTGGACGACGACGAGGCGATCGAGCTGTGGCAGGAAGTCGCCGGGCTGCCGCTCGAGCGCATCCAGCGCCGCGGCATGGCCGACAACTACTGGTCGATGGGCATCCCCGGGCCGTGCGGGCCGTGTTCGGAGATCTACTACGACCGCGGCCCCGAATACGGGATCGAGGGCGGGCCCGAGGCCAACGAGGACCGCTACATCGAGATTTGGAATCTCGTGTTCATGCAGAACGAGCGCGGTGAGGGCACCTCGAAGGACGACTTCGAGATCCTCGGCCCGCTGCCGCGCAAGAATATCGACACCGGGATGGGCGTCGAACGCATCGCCTGCCTGTTGCAGGACGTGGACAACGTCTACGAGACCGACCTGGTGCGTCCGGTGATCGATCTGGTCGCCGGGATCGCCCCGCGCGGATACGGCGCAGGCAACCACGAGGACGACGTCCGCTACCGCATCATCGGCGACCACAGCCGCACCGCGGCCATCATCATCGGCGACGGGGTCAGCCCCGGCAACGAGGGCCGCGGCTACGTGCTGCGGCGCCTGCTGCGCCGCATCATCCGCGCGGCCAAACTGCTCGGTGTCGAGGAGCCCATCATGGGCCGGCTGATGTCCACGGTGCGCGATGAGATGGGCCCGTCGTACCCGGAGCTCGTGACCGATTTCGAACGCATCAACCGGATCGCCGTCGCCGAGGAGACCGCGTTCAACCGGACCCTGGTCGCCGGCTCGAGGCTGTTCGACGACGCCGCCGCGGCGACCAAGAAATCCGGTGCTTCCGTGCTTTCCGGCAGTGACGCGTTCACCCTGCACGACACCTACGGCTTCCCGATCGACCTCACGCTGGAGATGGCGGCCGAGGCCGGCCTCGCGGTCGACGAGCAGGGCTTCCGAACGCTGATGGCCGAGCAGCGCCAGCGCGCCAAGGCTGATGCCGCCGCGCGCAAGCAGGCTCACACCGATCTGTCGGCGTACCGCGAGCTGGTCGACGCCGGGCCCACCGAGTTCACCGGCTTCGACGAATTGTCCACTGAAGCAAGGATTCTCGGCATCTTCGTGGACGGCAAGCGGGTGCCCGTGGTGACCCACGAAGGCCTGGACGCCGATCGCGTGGAGCTGATCCTGGACCGCACCCCGTTCTACGCCGAGTCCGGTGGCCAGATCGCCGACGAGGGAACGATTTCCGGTACGGGTGCCTCAGTCGCCGCCAAGGCCGCTGTGACCGATGTACAGAAGATCGCCAAAACCCTGTGGGCACACCGGATCAACGTCGAGTCCGGAGAGTTCGTCGAGGGCGACACCGTCACGGCCGCGGTGGATCCCAAGTGGCGCCACGGCGCCACCCAGGGCCACTCGGGCACCCACATGGTGCACGCCGCGTTGCGACAGGTACTGGGCCCCACCGCGGTTCAGGCCGGTTCGCTGAACCGTCCCGGTTACCTGCGGTTCGATTTCAACTGGCAGGGCGCGCTCACCGACGACCAGCGCACCCAGATCGAAGAGGTCACAAACGAGGCCGTCGAGGCCGACTATCAGGTGAACACCTTCGTCACCGCCCTGGACAAGGCCAAGGCAATGGGTGCGATGGCGATGTTCGGCGAGAACTACCCCGACCAGGTGCGGGTGGTCGATATCGGCGGGCCGTTCTCGCTGGAACTCTGCGGTGGCACCCACGTGCGCAACTCGGCCCAGATCGGCCCGGTGACCATCCTCGGGGAGTCCTCGGTCGGATCCGGCATCCGCCGCGTGGAGGCCTACGTCGGCCTCGAGTCCTTCCGCCACCTGGCCAAGGAACGCGCCCTCATGGCAGGCCTGGCCTCCTCGCTCAAGGTCCCCTCCGAAGAGGTGCCCGCCCGGGTGGCCAACCTGGTCGAGCGTCTCAAGGCCGCCGAGAAGGAACTGGACAAGGCCCGCCTGGCCAACGCCCGGGCCGCGGCAGCCAACGCGGCCGCCGGAGCCGAGACCATCGGCAAAGTCCGGGTCGTCGCCCAGCGGATGGCCGGCGGCATGTCGGGCGGTGATCTGCGCACCCTGGTCGGCGACATCAAGGGCAAGCTCGGCAGCGACCCGGCGGTGATCGCGCTGATCGCCGAGGGCGAGGACGACGCGGTGCCCTTCGTGGTCGCGGTCAACCCGGCCGCCCAGGATCTGGGGCTGCGCGCCAATGAACTGGTCAAACCGTTCAGCGCTGCAGTCAACGGCCGCGGTGGCGGCAAAGTGGACATGGCACAAGGTTCCGGTAAGGGGGCGGCGGGTATCGACGCGGCATTGGCCGCGCTGCGCGCCGAGATCGGCCGGGGCTAGCTTCGTGTCCGACACGGTCGACGACCGGCTACCGGACCGCCCAGGGGACGACGACCCCGGACGTGGGCGGCGCATCGGCATCGACGTCGGAACCGTGCGGATAGGCGTGGCAAGTTGCGATCCCGACGGGATCTTGGCCACTCCGGTCGAGACCGTTCAGCGGGACAAGCGGGACCGGTCGGGCAGACACCTGCGCAGACTGGTGACGCTGATCGGCGAGTATGAGGCCGTCGAGGTCGTCGTCGGGCTGCCGCGCACGCTCGCCGATCGGGCCGGCAGCTCTGCCCTCGACGCCATCGAACTGGCCGATCTGCTGGCTCGCCGAATCGCCCCGATACCGGTGCGACTGGCCGACGAGCGGCTCACTACTGTTTCGGCTCAGCGGTCGTTGCGTGAAGCGGGAGTCCGGGCAAAGGGACAGAAGGCGATGATCGACCAGGCCGCCGCGGTTGGCATTCTGCAGAGCTGGCTGGATCAGCGGCGCGCGGCTCTGGCTGCGCGCGGAGAGGGCATGGATGGCTGAGAAGTGGGGTGCCGACAAAGCGAAGCCCGAGGTGGTCGGACCACCGCGGCGCGGGCTGAGCAAGGCCGAGCGGGCCCGCAAAGCCCGCAACGACCGGAAGCGACGTGTCACCAGGGGCTTCTCCATCGCAGCGCTCATCGTGGTCTTGATCGGCGCGGTGTTCCTCGGTTCCAGGCTGTGGCACGGCATGTCGGGCTCCTCCGGCGACTACGCGGGTGACGGTGTCGCCGATGTCGTCATCCAGGTGCATGACGGCGATTCCACGACGGCCATCGCCAAGACGCTGCAGGAAAAGAAGGTGGTCGCAACGGTCAAGGCCTTCGTCGACGCGGCCCACAAGAACGAGGCGATCTCGGCGATCCAGCCCGGCTTCTACAAGGTGCGCACCGAGATCCCGGCAGCCAACGCCGTTGAGCGACTGGCAGATCCGGACAGCCGGGTGGGCAAGCTGACAATCCCGGAGGGACGTCAGCTCGACGACACCGCCGACGTCAAGACCAAGGCCGTCACCGAAGGCATCTTCACGCTGATCTCTCAGGCCTCGTGCGTCGAACTTGACGGCGAGAAGCGTTGCGTACCGGTCGATGAGCTCCGTACGGCTGCGCAAACCGCACCCGCTGCCGCGTTGGCGGTACCCGACTGGGCCGCGGCTCCGGTCGCGGCGATGCCCAACGATCACCGACGGCTGGAGGGGCTGATCGCGCCCGGTACCTGGAATGTGGACCCGGCGGGAACGGCGCAGGACATCCTGTCCACCCTGGTCGCCGGCAGCGCCACCCTCTACACCCAGAGCGGTCTGCTCGACACCGCGGCAGCGATGCAGATGTCGCCCTATCAGATCCTCACCGTCGGATCCCTCGTGCAACGCGAAGCCAAGCCCCAGGACTTCTCCAAGGTGGCGCGGGTGATCTACAACCGGCTCGCCGAACACCGCAAGCTGGAGTTCGACTCGACCGTGAACTATCCGCTGGACCGCCAGGAAGTGGCGACCACCGATGACGACCGGGCCAAGGTCACCCCGTGGAATACCTATATGAGCCAAGGGCTTCCGCAGACGCCGATCTGCTCGCCCGGCACGGATGCGCTGGCCGCGGCCGAGCGTCCGGCCGAGGGGGACTGGCTGTACTTCGTGACCATCGACCTGCAGGGCACCACGCTGTTCACGCGCGACTACGACCAGCACCTGGCCAACATCGAACTGGCCCAGCACAACGGTGTCCTCGACAGTGCCAGATAGGCGGCTCGCCGCCGTGCAAGGTAGGCCGGATACCGGCCGCAAGGCCGCCGTTCTGGGCTCGCCCATCACGCATTCGCGCTCGCCGCAGCTGCACCTGGCCGCCTACCGGGCGCTGGGCCTACCGTCGTGGACCTACGACCGCATCGAGTGCACGGCCGAACAGCTGCCCGGCCTCGTCAGCTCTCTGGGCCCGGAATGGGTCGGTCTGTCGGTCACCATGCCGGGCAAGTTCGCCGCACTGGAGTTCGCCGATCAGCGCACCGAACGCGCTGAGCTGGTGGGCTCGGCGAACACCCTGCTACGGCTGCCCACGGGTGGCTGGCGTGCCGACAACACCGATGTCGACGGGGTGGTCGGAGCGCTCGGCACGGCCGGTGACTCGGCACTGGTGATCGGATCCGGCGGCACCGCCCCGGCAGCCGTCGTGGCCCTGGCCGAACTCGGCGTACAGCGGATCACCATCGTGGCGCGCGACGAGGGCAAGGCATCGCGGTTGGTGGAGTTGGCCGGCCGGTGCGGCGCGCAGGGCAGCTGGTGCGACATCGGCGGCTCGGCGCTGACCGACGCGGTGGCCACCGCCGATGCGGCCGTCAGCACGATCCCGGCCGACGCGGCCGCCGCGTACGCGGGCACGCTGGCCGGGGTGCCGCGCGTGCTCGACGCCATCTACGACCCGTGGCCGACGCCGCTGGCCCAGGCCGTCGAGGAAGCGGGCGGTGAGGCGATCAACGGGCTGCAGATGCTGCTGAACCAGGCCTTCGCCCAGGTGGAGCAGTTCACCGGGATGCCCGCTCCCAAAGAGGCGATGCGCGCCGCACTGGACTGAGCCTTCACGGGGCGAACGTGCCCCGGTGGTAGGAGCTGTAGAGGTATTCCTTGGATCCGACCAGACGCGCCAGCGGGGACTGGACCGTGTTCTCGGTGTCCACCATTTCCGCGATCGCGGCCATGTCGTATCTGGGATGCCAGCCCAGATCGGCACGGGCGCGGGCGTTGTCGTAGACCCGGTCGATGCGGGTGGGAAAGCGCCAACCGCGCCGCGCCCACACCTCGGCCGCCCTGGGCGCCCGTCGGGCGAACACGCCGGCGGCATCGGTCCGCAACTGCGCCAGGTCCTTCGGCAGGAACGGCGTGGTCGCGGAGACGATGTAGCGGCCGAACCCGATCCGGCGGGCGGCGGCGGCGGCCAGCAGGTGCGCGTCGACCGCGTCGTCCAGCGAAACTCGGCGTGTCGCGTATTCATCGGCCTTGACGTTGGAGTCGGTCCGGCCCTCGTGGGCGTCGGGCCTGTCGTCGGTTTCCGGGAAGAACCGGGCCACCCGCAGCACCACGCAGGACAACCCGTGGTTTCGGTGGGCCAGCTGACACAAGTCCTCGGCAGCGGCCTTGGTGACGCCGTACATGTTCTTGGGCACCGGCGCCACCGACTCGTCGATCCAGGCTGCCGGTCTCTCGGCCTCGGGCACCAGGGCATCGCCGAAAACCGTTGTGGAAGAGGACATCACGAAGGCCTGGACGCCGGCTTCCGTGGCCGCCTCCAAGAGTGCCAGCGTCCCGCTGACATTCGTTTCGACAAAAGCCTGCCCTGGCACGAACGCCAACTGCGGCTTGTGCAGCGTCGCGGTGTGCAGCACCACGTCAACGCCTGCCATCGCGGCCCGGACGGCTGCGGGATCGGTGACAGAACCGACCCTGTCGGTCCACGGCGAGGGCCGGATGTCCATGCCCGCCACGTCTTCACCGCGGGCGCGGAGGGTGCGGACGATCGCCTCACCAAGATGGCCGGAACTGCCCGTGACCAGTGTTCGCACCACTCGACCGTGTCATACCGCCGCAAGCGGTTTTCCGGGCAGCATCTGGGCGACCGTAGGGTGGCGACCATGACCCAGTCCGGCCACCGGCCCCGAGTCGGGGTGGTGTTTCGTCCCGACCGCTCACCCGAGACCCTGCCCAGCACCGCAGCTGCCGCACAGCGAGCCGGCATCGACGAACTCTGGTTGTGGGAAGACTGCTTCCTGCAGGGCGGCATCGCGCAGGCGGCGGTCGCACTCGCCGGCAGCGAGACGCTGACCGTCGGCATCGGGGTCCTCCCGGCGCCGTTGCGCAACGTGGTGTCCACGGCGATGGAGATCGCCACCCTGGCCACCATCTATCCGGGCCGCGTCCGGGTCGGAATCGGGCACGGTGTGCAGGCCTGGATGCGCCAGGCCGGGGCCGCGGTGCCGTCCCCGCTCACGCTGCTGCGCGAATACCACGCCGCGCTGCGGCAGTTGCTCTCCGGCCGATCGCTCAGCACCGACGGCCGGTTCGTGCGTCTTGATGGTGTGCAACTGGAATGGGTTCCGCCTCAACCCGTTCCGTTGCTCATCGGCGGTACCGGACCGAAGACCCTGCGGCTCGCCGGCGAGATCGCCGACGGTGTGATCATCGACAGCACCAACACGCCCGCCTCGGCCCGTGCGGCGCTCGGACATGTCGCCGCCGAGCAGGCTCAGCGGGTCAGCGCTCCACCTTTCGCGACGGTGCAGTACCTGGCGTGCGCACCCGGTGCGGACGGGCGTCAGCTCCTCGACGACGTGGCAGTGGAGCGTGGGCTGGACTCCGGCGGCTACGGCGTCAGCGGCACCGTAGAGGAGATCGTCGCGGCGGCGTCCGCATATTCCGCCCAGACGTTGGTGTTCCAACCGATCGGGCCCTCGGTCGACATGGACGGCTTCACCCACACCGTTGGCGAGGTGGCGACCGCTCTGCGGGCGTAGCCCGCCGAAGTGCCAGGGCGGGCGCAGCCCGCAAAAGAGGCGACGAGGGACACGCTCTGCGCGCCTTAGCCTCGATTGATGAGGGTGGGGGTAACCGTCATCGCGTGCGCCTGGCTGCTGGTACTCAGCGGCTACGACATCGCCGAACGCAGGCTGCCGAACTGGCTGACGCTTCCCGGCGCACTGCTGGTTCTGGTGGTGGCGGCCGTGGCGTCCCGCGGCCTCGCCGCACTGGCCGGAGCGACGGCACTGTCGGGTCTGTACCTGGCGGTGCATCTGCTCTCACCGCGGGCCATGGGCGGGGGAGACGTCAAACTCGCCGCCGGGCTGGGGGCGATGACCGGTGCGTTCGGTATCGATGTGTGGCTTCTGGCCGCGCTGGCCGCACCCTTGCTCACCGCGGGCCTCGCATTCGGCGCAGCGGTCCGCGGTATCCGCACCGTGCCGCACGGGCCGTCGATGTGTACGGTCAGTGCCGTCGCGGTCGCCCTGGTGCTGGTATAGCCGACGGCCGGTCGGCTTCAGGCACGGATTTCAGGAGGCAAACCCCGACGTGGGAGAATGACACCCGTGTTGCGTTGGACCACAGCTGGTGAATCCCACGGCCGCGCCCTGGTGGCCATGCTCGAAGGGATGGTTGCCGGCGTGCCCATCACCTCAGAGGAGATCGGGGCACAGCTCAAGCGTCGTCGTCTCGGCTACGGCCGGGGTGCCCGGATGAAGTTCGAACAGGACCAGGTCACCATGCTGGCCGGGGTGCGTCACGGCACCACCCTGGGCGGGCCGATCGCCATCGAGATCGGCAACACCGAATGGCCCAAGTGGGAGACCGTGATGTCTCCGGACCCCGTGGACCCGGCCGAACTCGATGTGGCGCGCAACGCCCCGCTGACCCGTCCGCGCCCGGGCCACGCCGACTACGCCGGCATGCTCAAGTACGGCTTCGACGACGCCCGCCCGGTGCTCGAACGTGCCAGCGCACGCGAGACCGCTGCGCGGGTGGCGGCCGGCACCGTGGCCCGCGCCTTCCTGCGTGCGGCGCTCGGTGTTGAGGTCGTCTCGCACGTCATCTCCATCGGCGCGTCCAAGCCCTACGACGGTCCGCCGCCGCAGTTCTCCGACCTGGACCAGATTGACGCGAGTCCCGTTCGTGCGTTTGACGAAGCCGCTGAGTCGTCGATGATCGCCGAGATCGAGGACGCCAAGAAGGATGGCGACACCCTCGGTGGTGTCGTCGAGGTCGTGGTCGATGGTCTGCCGATCGGGTTGGGCTCGTTCACCAGTGGCGACAACCGCCTCGACAGTCAGCTCGCCGCCGCGGTGATGGGCATCCAGGCGATCAAGGGTGTGGAGATCGGCGACGGCTTCGAGACCGCGCGCCGTCGCGGCAGCGTCGCCCACGACGAGATGTACCCGGGCCCCGACGGGGTCCTGCGCTCGACCAACCGGGCCGGTGGTCTGGAAGGCGGCATGACCAACGGCCAGGCGCTGCGGGTCCGGGCCGCGATGAAGCCGATCTCGACCGTGCCGCGCGCACTGGCCACCGTCGACATGGCGACCGGCGAAGAGGCCGTCGCCATTCACCAGCGGTCCGACGTGTGCGCGGTGCCGGCCGCCGGTGTGGTGGTGGAGACCATGGTCGCCCTGGTGGTGGCCCGGGCCGTGCTGGAGAAGTTCGGTGGGGACTCGCTGGCTGAGACCCGCGCCAACATCGACGCCTACCTGCGGGCCGTCGCCGAGCGCGAGCCCGCGGCGCAGGCCCTGGGCTGATGGCCCCCAAGGCGGTACTGATCGGCCTGCCGGGTTCGGGCAAGTCGACCATCGGCCGCCGGCTGGCCAAGGCGCTGAACCTCACGATGCTCGACACCGACGCCGCGATCGAGGAGACCACCGGCCGCACGATCGCCGACATCTTCGCCACCGACGGCGAGGCGGAGTTCCGCCGCATCGAGGAAGAGGTCATCCGTTCGGCGCTGGCCACCCACGACGGGGTGCTGTCCCTGGGCGGCGGCGCGGTCACCACCGCTGGAGTGCGTTCCGCACTCGCCGGCCACACCGTCGTGTACCTGGAGATCAGCGCGGCCGAGGGGGTGCGCCGCACGGGTGGTTCCACGGTCCGGCCACTGCTGGCCGGGCCCGACCGGGCCGAGAAGTTCCGCGCTCTGATGTCCGAACGGGTGCCGCTCTACCGTCGCGTCGCGACCATGCGGATCAACACCAACCGGCGCAATCCCGGCGCGGTGGTGCGCACCATCGTCACGCGACTGGAAAACCCCCCGGTCCAGAAGCAGCCGCAGAAACCGGCACAGCAGCCGCGGACGGCCAAGCGTCGCCGGCGTCGCCCACCGTGGCGGCGTGGTGCGGCATCCGGATCCTCGTCCGGTTCCGAGGCCAAGGGCGCCAACACCGCGGCTACTTCCTCCAACACAGAATCTGCAGCCATACCCACCCCCGCGGCCCTGGCCGCTCGCAACGCGGAGCGACATGATGACTGACCCGGTAATCGTCGAGGTACTGGTGGACCGGCCCTACCCGGTCATCATCGGAACCGGCCTGCTCGCGGAGCTGGGTAACACGCTCGAAGGCCGTCACAAGGTGGCGATACTGCATCAGCCGGTGTTGACCCAGACGGCCGAAGCTGTTCGGCAACACTTGGCCGACAAGGGAATTGAAGCCCACCGTATCGAGATCCCGGATGCCGAGGCGGGCAAGGAGCTGCCCGTCGTGGGCTTCATCTGGGAAGTCCTGGGGCGCATCGGTATTGGCCGCAAAGACGCGGTGGTCAGCCTGGGCGGGGGAGCGGCGACTGACGTTGCGGGCTTTGCTGCGGCCACCTGGCTGCGCGGTGTCGACATCGTGCACGTGCCGACCACCCTACTGGGCATGGTCGACGCGGCGGTCGGCGGCAAGACCGGGATCAACACCGACGCCGGCAAGAACCTCGTCGGCGCGTTCCACCAGCCGGCCGCGGTACTGGTCGATCTTGCGACGCTGGAAACGTTGCCGCGCAACGAGATCGTCGCCGGGATGGCCGAGATCGTGAAGGCCGGTTTCATCGCCGACCCGGTCATCCTCGATCTGATCGAGGCCGATCCGGAGGCGGCGCTCGATCCCACCGGAGCCGTTCTGCCCGAACTCATCCGCCGCGCGATCGCGGTCAAGGCCGAGGTGGTTGCTGCCGACGAGCGCGAGTCGCAATTGCGCGAGATTCTCAACTACGGCCACACCCTCGCGCACGCCATCGAGCGACGCGAGCGCTACAAGTGGCGCCACGGCGCCGCGGTGTCCGTGGGATTGGTGTTCGCGGCCGAATTGGGCCGGCTGGCCGGGCGGCTCGACGACGAGACCGCCGACCGGCACCGGTCGGTGCTGACCGCACTGGGGCTGCCGGTCAGTTACGACGGCGACGCGCTGCCCCAGCTGATGGACTACATGGCAGGCGACAAGAAGAACCGCTCGGGAGTGCTGCGGTTCGTCGTGCTCGACGGGCTGGCCAAGCCGGGCCGCCTCGAGGGCCCCGACCCGTCGCTCCTCGCTGCCGCATACGCAGAAGTGGCGCGGGCCTGACTGCCCGCGCCACGTGCGCCTGAGTTCTGCTTCGCCCTGGTGGGCGGGCTGGTTACTGCTTGGGTTGCTCGGGGTAGTCGACCGGGGCCTCGGCGTCGGCATTCTCTGACGCGCCGTTGGCCGTCACGGCGGCGAACACGTCGGTGTCTGCGCGTTCGTCGGCTGCCAGGCCGTGGTGGCGCTGGCGCGGCATCGGCGGGGCCTTGCGGTCCACCAGCCAGCGGCCCACGGTCACGCCGCCAACGCCGAGCAGGAACACCAGCAGCGCGGTGAACGCCGCGAATGTGGTGACCTCGTTGAGCAGCGCATCGGTGTAGAGGCTCTTGTAGAACAGCCCGATGAACCACGCCACCGCGCCGCTGACGACGCCGGCGAACAGGCCGGCGATCAGCCAGATCATCGCCATGTCGGCACGACGATCCGGATCCGGATTGGCACGTGCGTCGGCCTGGCCGTCGAACAGGCCCCAGATCAGCACGCCGATCCCGAACAACGTGACCAGCCCCAAGCTGAACCAGGTGGCGTTACCCGGCGAGGCGTTGATCAGTGCTCCTTGCAGTAAGCGCACTATGACCATCGCTGTTGCGAACACCACTCCGCGCAGTAACCACTTGCTCATGGGGGCACACTGTAGCGAGTAGCGTCACAGACCGTGACTATTTCCCAGCGCAGGGACCGGCTGCGGCGTCGGCTGGCCGATTTGGGCCTGGACGCGATGTTGGTAACTGACCTGGTCAACGTGCGTTATCTGTCCGGATTCACGGGTTCCAACGCTGCCCTGTTGGTCCTCGCCGAGCACACCACTCCGGTGCTGGCCACCGATGGGCGCTATCGCACGCAGGCCGCGCAGCAGTCCCCGGACGCCGAGGTGGTCATCGAGCGGGCCTGCGGGTCGCACCTGGCCGGGCGCGCCGCCCGTACCGGCGCCCTGCGGTTGGGTTTCGAGAGCCATGTGGTGACCGTGGATGCCTTTGCGGCCCTGAAGAAGGCGGCCGGCGACACGGTCGAGTGGGTGCGCGCGGCGGGCACCGTGGAGGCGCTGCGCGAGATCAAGGATGCCGGCGAGATCGCGATGCTGAGACTGGCCTGCGAGGCCGCCGATGCGGCGCTCATGGACCTGCTGGAGCGTGGCGGCCTGCGTCCCGGCAGGACCGAGCGCGAGGTACGCAACGAGCTGGAAGCCCTGATGCTCGACCACGGCGCCGACGGGCCGTCCTTCGAGACGATCGTGGCGACGGGCTCGAACTCGGCAATCCCGCACCACCGGCCCACGGAGGCGGTGCTGGCCGCGGGGGATTTCGTCAAGATCGATTTCGGTGCCCTGGTGGAGGGCTATCACTCCGACATGACGCGCACGTTCGTGCTTGGCCCGGCGGCCCAGTGGCAGCTCGACATCTATGACCTGGTGGCCACCGCACAGCAGGCGGGTTGTGACGCGCTGGCCCCTGGAGTTTCGCTGAGTGCGGTGGACGCGGCATCGCGCCAGGTCATCGCCGATGCCGGCTACGGCGACAACTTCGGCCACGGCCTCGGCCACGGTGTCGGACTGCAGATCCACGAAGCGCCGGGAATCAATGCCGCCGCCGCCGGTACACTGCTTGCTGGCTCTGCGGTCACCGTTGAGCCAGGTGTCTACTTGCCCGATCGCGGCGGTGTCCGGATCGAGGACACCCTGGTCGTCGGAGAGGCGGCACCCGACCTGCTTACCCGGTTCCCCAAGGAACTGGCCATTTTGTGACAAAAGCTTAGGAGCTACACCCTCATGGCATCGACTGCCGACTTCAAGAACGGGCTCGTCCTGCAGATCGACGGACAGCTGTGGCAGATCGTCGAATTCCAGCACGTCAAGCCGGGTAAGGGCCCGGCCTTCGTGCGGACGAAGCTGAAGAACGTGGTGTCCGGCAAGGTCGTCGACAAGACCTACAACGCCGGTGTGAAGGTGGAGACCGCCACCGTGGACCGCCGCGACGCCACCTACCTGTACCGCGACGGCAACGACTTCGTCTTCATGGATTCCGAGGACTTCAATCAGCACCCGTTGTCCGAGGCGCTCGTCGGCCGCTTGGCCGACTTCCTGCTCGAGAGCCTGCCGGTGCAGATCGCCTTCCACGAGTCCGCGCCGCTGTACCTGGAACTTCCGGTGTCCGTCGAGCTCGAGGTTTCCCACACCGAGCCCGGCCTGCAGGGTGACCGCTCCAGCGCCGGCACCAAGCCCGCCACCATGGAGACCGGCGCCGAGATCCAGGTGCCGCTGTTCATCAACACCGGTGACAAGCTCAAGGTCGACACCCGCGACGGCAGCTACCTCGGCCGCGTGAATGGCTGACCATGCCTGACCGCCGTGGCGACCGGGGCCGTCACCAGGCCCGCAAGCGCGCCGTGGATCTTCTGTTCGAGGCCGAGGCGCGCGGTCTGACGCCGGAGGCGGTGGCCGATGGCCGTACCGCCCTGGCCGAGGATCAGCCCGACGTCACCCCGCTCAATCCCTACACGGTGTCGGTGGCGCGCGGTGTCACCGAACACGCCGCCCACATCGACGACCTCATCTCGGCGCACCTGCAGGGATGGACGTTGGAGCGGCTGCCCGCCGTGGACCGGGCCATCCTCCGGGTGGCGGTCTGGGAACTGCTGCACGCCGAGGACGTGCCCGAACCCGTCGCCGTGGACGAGGCCGTCGAGCTGGCCAAAGAGCTGTCCACCGATGAGTCGCCCGGGTTCGTCAACGGGGTGCTGGGCCAGGTGATGCTGGTGACCCCGCAGATCCGGGCCGCGGCCGCGGCCGTGCAGGGCGCGGTTCAGGACCGGCCCGAGCAGTAGGTTCGTGTCCCGGAGATCGGGAACACAGGTGCCGATCGGTGCCACGATGTTGTTACGTGTGTGACTACCCGTACCGACATCCGGAGGCCACTGATGGGACACGAGTCGAGAAGCATCGCGGACGTCGGTGCGGACGGCCTGCACCTGCACGCCTGTCCGCTGTGTGAGGCCATGTGCGGCTTGGAGATTCAGGTCGCCGACGGCAAGGTTGCGAGCGTTCGGCCGAACAAGTCCGACCAGTGGAGCGCGGGCCACATCTGCCCCAAGGGCGCGTCGCTGGCCGGGTTGCACGATGACCCCGACCGGATCCGCCGGCCGATGATCAAGCTGGACGGCGAATGGCACGAGGTCGACTGGGACACCGCGTTCCGTCGCTGCACCGAGCTGCTCGCTCCCGTCATCGAGAAGTACGGCATCGGCGCGGTCGCGGCGTATACCGGGAATCCGCTGGCGCACTCGTTCTCGTTGTCCCGCTACTCGGCGATCCTGCTCGGCCTGTCCGGTATGCCGATCACCTACTCGCCGGGCACCATCGACCAGTGGCCGAAGAACCTGTCGTCGCACCTGATGTACGGCAGCTGGTGGGCATTCCCGACGCCGGACATCCAACACACCGACCTGCTGGTGGTGATGGGGGCGAATCCCGCGGCCTCGCAGGGTTCGCTGCTGGCCGCCCCCGACGTGATGGGCATCATCGCCGGTATCCGCAAGCGCGGCAAGGTGATCGTCATCGACCCGGTGCGCACCGCCACCGCTGTCAAGGCCGACGAGTGGCTGCCGATCACGCCCGGTACTGACGCGGCACTGCTGCTCGGGATCGTCCATACCGTGTTCGACGAAGGGCTGGTCAACCTCGGCGAGTTGGAACGCCACCTCGAGGGAGTGTCCACCCTGCAGCAAGCGGTGGCCGACTGGTCACCCGAAAGGGTCTCTGCCACAACAGGTATCGATGCGGAGCGGATTCGTGGACTGGCCCGCGAGCTGGCCGGCACGCCGCGCGCGGTGGTCTACGGCCGGATCGGCACGTGCAATCAGGAGTTCGGCAGCCTGGCCAGCTGGCTGGTGGATGTGGTCAACATCGTCACCGGTCACTTCGACACCCCCGGCGGCGCGATGTTCGCCAGGCCGACGGCCTGGACGATCACGAGCCAGCCGATCCCGGGGCTGGAGGACGGGGCGCCGAATTTCGGCCGCTACCGCACCCGGGTGCGCGGGGCCAAAGAGGTGCTCGGGCAGGTGCCGGTGTCATGCATGCTCGAAGAGATCACCACGCCCGGTGAAGGGCAGCTCAAGGCCCTGATCACCGTCGCGGGCAACCCGGTGCTGTCCACCCCGGGCGGCGACAAGCTCGACGAGGCGCTGCCGCAGCTGGACGCGATGATCTCGGTGGACCTGTGGCTCAACGAGACCACCCGGCACGCCGACGTGATCCTGCCCGGTGCCTCGGCGCTCGAGCAGCCGCACTCGGCCGACCTGCTGCTGGGTGCGGCGATCAACAGCTTCGCCCGGTACTCACCGCCGGTGTTCCACCGCGAGGATCCCGATGCACCGGAGGAATGGGAGATTCTGATCCGGCTCACCGGGCTGTGCACGGGCACCCCGGCCGAGGATGTCGACATCGCCGCGCTCGATGACGGCTGGTTCGACTACCTGTGTTTCACCCAGGGGCTCGACGGCGCCGAGATCCGCAAGCAGTACGACCACGGCGGCCCCGAGCGGATGCTCGATCTGACGCTGCGGACCGCCGCGTTCGGCGACCGGTACGGCGAGAACCCCGACGGTCTGACCCTGGACAAGCTCAAGGCCCACCCGGACGGAATCAACTACGGCCCCATGGTGCCCCGGGTTCCCGAGGTGCTCGGCACCGCCGACCAGAAGATCCGGCTGGCGCCGCAGTATCTGCTCGACGACCTGCCGCGGCTGGCCGAGCGGCTCGATCGGGCTCCCGACGAACTGGTGTTGGTGAGCCGGCGCCATCTGCGGTCCAACAACTCCTGGCTGCACAACGTCGGTGCGTTGATGAAGGGGCGCGACCGGTGCACCCTGCTGATGCACAGTCAGGATGCGGCGGCCCGGAGGATCGCAGATGGCGACATCGCGGAAGTGGCGTCGGCCGGCGGCAAGATTGTTGTCCCGGTCGAGGTGACCGACGCGATCAAGCCCGGAGTGGTGTCGATGCCGCACGGCTGGGGCCACGGTCAGCCCGGGACGCGGCTCGGCGTCGCGAACGCGTCGCCCGGGGTCAACACCAACATCCTGTCGCTGCCCGATTTCCTCGACGAGCCGTCCGGCAACGGAGCGCTCAACGGCATCCCCGTCACGGTCAGCGCGACGACGAGCTAGCGGTGGTCCCGTCAACCGCTTGGTTCCGGGGGAACCAGTAGTTCCGCGGGGTGGAAGTGGTGGTTGAGGGTGTCTTGCCCGGCGTTCATCAGGGGTGGCGGATGCCAGTGGACACGTCCGGTGTCTGGATCGATGCTGGTGGTCCAGCCGAGTCCGACGAGGCGGTTGTCGGGGCCGCAGCCCAGGGCGAGGTCGGGGGCGTCGGTGTGGCCGCCGTGTTGCCAGTCGGCTCTGGCGTGGTGGACTTCGCAGCGATCGGCGGCTGCGGTGCATCCGGGGCGGGTGCAGCCGCGGTCGCGGTTTTAGAGCAGGAGTCGTTGGGCTTTGGTGGCCAACCGTTTGGTGCGGGCCAGGTACAGCGGTTCGGCGGTGTGGCGTTTGTAGACGGTGAGGTAGTGAAAGCTGTGTGATGCCAACCGGATCAGGTCGTTCATCGGCATCCGGATGCCCGCGCCGGTGACGGCGATCCCGGCGCCGGCTTCCAGTTCGGCCAGGGTGGTGGACACGACCACGGTGACCGGCAGGCCACCGTGTTGGCCGAGCCGTTTGGACATCAGCACTTCGCGTAGTGCCACTTTGAGTGCGTCGTGGTTGCGCTGGGCGACGGTGCGGGTGTCACGGTTGGCGGCGGCGTGCTGGTCTTGGCGGGCTTGAGCGGTGTCCTGTTCTGCCTCAGCGTCATCGAGCGGATTGGGCGAGGAGTCGTGGATCGGTTCGGGATCATCGGGATTGTTGATGCCCGGTGCACCCCACACGCCAGTGACGGTGGTCAGGTACGCCGCTGTCTCGGGGTCCAGCCAGCCTTGGACGTGCACCAGTCCGTCGGCGTCCTGTGTGCCGATCCGCAGCCCACGCAGGTGGGCCGCGACATCGGGTGAGTCGCCGTCCTGGTTGAGCAGATACAGCAGTTTGTCCGCAGCGGCTTTGAGCGTTTCAGGAGTGTCGCGGGTCGCCGCGGCCACCAGGTCCGATTCGATCTGGACGAGTTCAGCCGTGCTGACGTACTTTTTCGCCTCCACCAGAGTGTCGCGGATGATCGCGATGTGTTCGGTGTTGATGGTCCCTGACAGCAGCGCCTCGGCGCATGCGGGAAGTAGCGGCTCCAACACCTCACCGCCGATGGCATACCGCGGCCCCAGCTCGGCGGCTGCGGTCACGCGGCGTGAGGCCTCCTTGCCGCTGATCCGCATCCGGGTGGCCAGCACATCCTTCCAGGACTTGCCGCCGATCTCGTGCGGGATGGCCTGCGCCATCAGGGCGGCTTGGATCCGGTGATCGATCATCGCCTCGGTGCGGGCCTGCTGTTCGCGCTGGGACTGCAGTGCCAGCAATTCCGCGGTGCTCAACGCGGTGAAGTCGACATCGAGCAGCGCGGAGGTCGTCGCGCGGTGACCGGCCAGCGCCGCGTGCACCTCATCCCGGTTCTGTGCCAACCCGATCACCATGATTCGAACACTAGTTCGATACTCTGACAGGAATCACCAGGTTGGGACTGGCGAGACCAAAGTGGCCAAAGTTTTTCGGCCCGGCGCAATGAGTTTCGATCACCGCGATTTGTAAATTCTTGCCGGGATCGAGGTGGCGTAATGCCGGTCGGCAAGGCGGTTTCGCCAGGTACGGATCCTGGGTCGGCGGCGCAATCAGTTAACCTGCGTCGACGGCGTATCCGCCGCACTGCAGGTGCCTCCGACAGGCCCTTACCTTGAGTGCGTGTCTTCCCAGCCCGAAGCCCATCCCGTATCGCTGCCGAGTCGCCGTGCGCGTGCCGACCAGGCCCGTCAGGTCGCCGACGTGCTGCGCCACCAGATCCACGAGGGCACGTACGACCGGGCGCTGCCGGCCGAGGCGGAACTGGCCGCCGAATTCTTCGTCTCCCGCAACACCGTCCGTGAAGCCCTGGCCGTCCTCAAGTCCGAGGGCCTGATCGACCGCGGCACCAAGGTGGGCACCCATGTGGCGGGCCGCAAGTACGACCATGGCCTCGACGCGTTGGTGGGGCTGAAGGAGACCTTCAAGGACTACGGCGACGTCCGCAACGAAGTCCGTGCCGTGCAGCGACTCTCGGCCCCGCCCGCGGTGGCCCGCAAGCTGGCGCTGGAGCCCGGCGCCCAGGTGGTCTTCATCGAGCGCCTGCGCTACCTCGCCGATCTGCCGCTGTCGCTGGATCTGACCTACCTGGCGCCCGAGATCGGCGAGCAGGTGATCGGCCACGCGCTGGAGGACAACGACATCTTCGCGCTCATCGAACGGGTCAGTGGGCATCGCCTGGGCGGGGCGAGTCTTGCGCTGGAAGCGGTTTCGGCTGACCCGCACACCGCCGTGACGCTGCAGGTGCCGGCTGGATCAGCCCTGCTGATGGCCGAGCGGCTCACGAGTCTGGACGACGGCACGCCCGTCGACCTGGAGTACATCAGGATGCGTGGTGATCGAATCACCATGCGCGGCAACCTCAATAGGAGAGACGCATGACGCTGGTCAACCAACGCGCCGATGTCCCGGTGACCATCGACGAGTCCCTGTGTATCGAGGGCTGCACGTTGTGCGTGGACGTGTGTCCGCTTGATTCGCTGGCCATCAACCCCGACAACGGCAAGGCCTTCATGCACGTCGACGAGTGCTGGTACTGCGGGCCGTGCGCGGCCCGCTGTCCCACCGGCGCCGTCACCGTCAACATGCCCTATCTCATCCGTTAGAGGACCCGAAGTGAAAACAGCCCTGATCGCCCTCACCGCCGGTCTCACGCTCGCGACCGCCGGCTGCTCCCTGGACTCGGCGACGAAATCGGCCGACACGGTCGACGTCGTCGTCGGCTACCAGTCCAAGACCATCAACACCGTCACCGCCGGCACCCTGCTGCGTGCCCAGGGGTACCTGGAACGCCGGCTGGCCGACATCACCACCCGCACCGGCACCAAGTACAACGTGACGTGGCAGGACTACGACACCGGCGCCCCGATCACCGCGCAGATGGTGGCCGAGAAGATCGACATCGGCTCGATGGGTGACTATCCGATGCTCATCAACGGGTCCAAGACCCAGGCCAACGAACGCGCCAAGACCGAGATCGTCTCGGTCACCGGGTACAACCCGAAGGGTGCGCTGAACATGGTTGTGGTGGCGCCGGATTCGCCGGCCAAGTCGTTGACCGACCTGGCAGGCAAGAAGGTCTCGGCCAGTGTCGGATCGGCCGGCCACGGCATGCTGGTGCAAGCCCTCGGCAAGACCGGGATCGACGCCAAGACCGGTGTGGAGGTGCTCAACCAGCAGCCGCAGGTCGGTGCATCGTCGCTGGAATCCGGTCAGGTCCAGGCGCTTTCGCAGTTCGTCGCCTGGCCGGGTCTGTTGGTTCACCAGGGCAAGGCCAAGCTGCTCTACGACGGTGCCGAACTGAACTACCCGACCCTGCACGGTGTCGTGGTGCGCCGGGCGTATGCGGCCGATCACCCGGAGGTGCTCGACGCGTTCCTGCAGGCGCAACTCGACGCCACCGACTTCCTCAACGCCAAGCCGCTGGAGGCGGCCCGCCTGGTGGCCGAGGGCAGCGGGCTGCCACAGGAGGTCGTGTACCTGTACAACGGGCCGGGCGGCACCTCGTTCGACACCACCCTCAAGCCGTCGCTGGTCGATGCGCTCAAAGGTGATGTGCCCTACCTGAAGTCGATCGACAACTTCGCCGATCTCGACGTGGCCGGTTTCGTACAGGACGGACCGCTGCGGGCGGTGTACTCCGCACGCGGTCAGGACTACGACAAGGCATTGAACTCGAACGCCAACCCGTCGGCGTTGAGCGGCACCGACCCGGTGTGCCACACCGCCGTCGACAATCCCGCCACGGCCGGCGAACTGTGGCTCGACGGATCGGACACCACCACCGCGGCCGCGACGCCGGTCTGCCTGCTCAAGGCGATCCGGCAGGCAGAAGGCGAGGGCAAGAAGGTCCGCGCCGCCTACGTCTCCGACGCCGAGCTGGGCACCCGGTGGTTCGCCGACAAGGCGGTGTGGGTGCGCCTTCCCGCACCGGGTGCCGAGGGGTACCTGCCGTTCGGAACCCAGGCCGGTGCCGAGCGCTATACCGCCGCGCATCCCGGCGCGGCGATCGTCGACTATCGGCAAGCCCTGGCAGGTGCGGTGTGACCACCACCGATACTCCGCCCGTCGCGGTCGGTGACCCTCCGGCCCCGCCGGAATCGCAGCATTCCCGGCGCGCGCCCTCGGTCTGGCCGCATCGCCTGGTGCGGCTGGCATCGGTGGTCGGCGCGGTCGTCCTCTGGCAGCTGCTGACCGCCAACGACGTGCGCCTGGGCCTGCGGTTCGACACCCTGCCAACCGTCACCGAAATCACTGCGGCCCTGGTGAACCGGCTGGGCACACCCGAATACTGGCTGGATCTCGGCCAGTCGCTGATCCGGATCCTCACCGGGTTCGGGATCGCCGCGGTGGTCGGCGTGATCACCGGAATTCTGCTCGGGCGCACCGCCTGGTTCGCCGACATCTTCGGTCCGCTCACCGAGTTGGCCCGGCCGATACCGGCGATCGCCATGGTGCCCGTGGCCATCCTGCTGTTCCCCAGCGATGAAGCGGGAATCGTGTTCATCACGTTCCTGGCCGCCTACTTCCCGATCATGGTCAGCGTGCGGCACGCGGTGCGTGCCCTGCCGACCATCTGGGAGGACTCGGTACGCACTCTCGGTGGCGGTCGCCTCGACGTGCTGCGCCAGGTGGTGCTGCCGGGCATCCTGCCCGGACTGTTCGGCGGGCTCTCGGTCGGCATGGGGGTGGCCTGGATCTGTGTGATCTCGGCCGAGATGATCTCGGGCCGCCTCGGTGTGGGTTACCGCACCTGGCAGGCGTACACGGTGCTGAACTACCCCGACGTGTTCGTCGGCATCATCACGATCGGCGTGCTCGGTTTCGTGACTGCCGCGGCGGTCGAGTTGATCGGCCGCCGGGCCACCCGCTGGCTGCCGCGTGGTGAGGAGAGCACGCGATGAGCCCCACCGACACCGCCACGCGGACGGCCACCGGCATGAGACTGGAACTCGATCGAATCCGGTTGTCCTACACCGGTGCCCCGGTGATCGACGACCTGAGCCTCACCGTCGAGCCCGGCGAGATCCTCGTGCTCACCGGTCCGTCGGGCTGCGGCAAGTCCACGGTGTTACGCGCGTTGACCGGACTGTTGCGGCCTGACGGAGGCCGGGTACTGGCCGACGGCGATCCGGTCACCACCACCTCACGGGACCGCGGCATGGTGTTCCAGGACAGCGCGCTGCTGCCGTGGCGCACGGTGCGGTCCAACATCGAACTGGCCCTGCAGCTCCGCGGCGAGCCGCGCAATGGACGCAGTGGCGAGTCCAAGGCGGCACGCCGGGACCGGGCCGACCGCTGGATCGCCGAGGTCGGCCTGACCGGGTTCGCCGACTTCCTGCCGAAGAACCTGTCCGGCGGTATGCGGCAGCGGGTTCAACTCGCACGCGGCCTGGCCGGCGCACCGCGCGCGGTCATGATGGACGAGCCGTTCGCGGCCCTGGACACCCAGACCCGGGCGGCCATGCAGCGGTTGCTGATCGACACCTGGCAGGCCCATCCGACGACGATCGTGTTCGTCACGCACGACGTCGACGAGGCGCTCACGCTCGGTGACCGCGTCGCGGTGCTCGGTCGTGCCGGGCAGCCGTTGCGCGCCCTGATCGAGGTGGCCCAGCCCCGAACCGACCATCCCGAACGATCCGCGCTGCGCGCCGAGATCATTGCCGCCCTGGAGCAACCGTGACCGAATTGACCGAGATTCCCGATGTCGATGACGCGATTCGCATCGACTGCGACGTACTGGTGATCGGCGGTGGCACCGCGGGCACCATGGCGGCGTTGACCGCCGCCGAGAACGGCGCCCAGGTTCTGCTGCTGGAGAAGGCCCACGTTCGGCATTCGGGTGCGCTGGCCATGGGTATGGACGGCGTCAACAACGCAGTCATCCCGGGAAAGGCCGAGCCCGAGGACTACGTCGCCGAGATCACCCGGGCCAACGACGGAATCGTCAACCAGCGCACCGTCTATCAGACCGCGACCCGTGGATTCGCCATGGTGCAGCGGCTGGAACGGTACGGAGTCAAATTCGAGAAGGACGAGCACGGTGAGTACGCCGTGCGGCGCGTGCACCGATCGGGCTCCTATGTGCTGCCGATGCCCGAGGGCAAGGACGTCAAGAAGGCGCTGTACCGGGTGCTGCGCCAGCGCTCGATGCGCGAGAAGATCCGCATCGAGAACCGGCTCATGCCAGTGCGTGTGCTCACCGAATCGGGCAGGGCCGTGGGTGCGGCGGCATTCAACACCCGCACAGGAGAATTCGTCACGGTGGCCGCCAAGGCCGTGATCCTGTCCACCGGGGCGTGCGGCCGCCTCGGGCTGCCCGCATCGGGCTATCTGTACGGCACCTACGAGAACCCCACCAACGCCGGTGACGGATACGCCATGGCCTACCACGCCGGCGCCGAACTGTCGGGAATCGAGTGCTTCCAGGTCAATCCGCTGATCAAGGACTACAACGGGCCCGCATGTGCCTACGTGGCCAACCCCTTCGGCGGCTATCAGGTCAATGCGCTGGGGGAGCGGTTCGTCGACTCCGACTACTGGTCGGGTCAGATGATGGCCGAGGTCAAGGAGGAGATCGAATCTGCCCGCGGGCCGATCTACCTCAAAGTCAGCCATCTGCCCGATGAAACGCTGACCACGCTGGAGAACATTCTGCACACCACGGAGCGACCCACCCGCGGAACGTTCCACGCCAATCGCGGGCACGACTACCGCACCCACGACATCGAGATGCATATCTCCGAGATCGGTTTGTGCTCAGGGCATTCCGCGTCCGGCGTGTGGGTCGACGAGCATGCCCGCACCACGGTGCCCGGGCTGTACGCGGCCGGGGACCTGGCGTGTGTACCGCACAACTACATGATCGGGGCCTTCGTCTACGGCGATCTCGCCGGCGAGCACGCGGCCTCGACACTGTCGGAAGTGTCTGCGCCCGAGGGTCTTCCGTCCGATCAGGTGGCCCAGGCCCACGAGCTCATCTACCGCCCGCTTCGGCAACCGGACGGTCCGCCGCAGCCGCAGGTCGAGTTCAAGCTGCGGCGGTTCGTCAACGACTATGTGGCACCACCGAAGACCGCCACCAAATTGTCGATTGCAGTGCAGACCTTCGAGCGCATGACGACCGAGGTCGAGGGTATCGGCGCGCGCACCCCCCACGAACTGATGCGCGCTGCCGAGGTGTCCTTCATTCGGGACTGCGCGGAGATGGCGGCCCGATCCTCGCTGACCCGGACGGAATCCCGCTGGGGTCTGTACCACGAGCGGGCCGACCTGCCGGAGCGCGACGACGCGCAGTGGCGCTACCACCTCAACCTCTACAAGGACGCCGACGGCGCCATGAAGTTCGTGAAGCGGCCGGTGGCACCGTACTTCGTCGCGGTGCCCGAGCTGGACCATCTGACTTCCCACGATCCGGTGACGGCCGTCGAGCAGCCCGATCTGCACGCCGGCCGGGCGCCCGCAGCCGAACGCTCCAGGGTCCGTCCCACCGGATCCGCGCAACCGCCGTCACCGCGTATCGCCGCGGTCCTGGCGTTGGAGGAGCCCTCGCTGGAGGATCTGAGTACCTACCTGACCGATCCGGATGCGGGCGTGCGCCGCACCGCGGTCGCCACCCTCGTCGAGCATCTGCCCGACGGGTACCAGCCCGCGCTGGTGTCCGCGCTGGCCGATGACGACGCCGAAGTACGGCGCGAAACTGCCGATTCGGTACGGGAACTCGTCGAGGTGCTGCCCGACCCGGGCGCCTTCGCCGACCGGCTGGAGTCCGCGGACCCGGTGGTCCGTGCGGTCACGGTGTACCTGCTGAGTTCCCGGCGCGTCGGCAATGGCCAGGCCTACCGGGTCGCGTCGACCGATGCCGATCACCGGGTACGGATCGAGGCGGTGCGGGCGCTGGTGTCGGTCGACGACCACACCGGGGTGGCGGCCGCCACCACCGACGAGAACCGGGAAGTGCGGATCGCCGCGGTGGGCGGACTCGCGACCCTGCGTGCCGGTGCCGATGCGGTGCGCGTGGCCCTGGACGACCCCGATCCGCTCGTCCGGGCGGCGGCCCTGGCCTCACTCGGCGCGGTCGGCTGCACCGACGAAGACGTGGTGAGCGTCGAGAAGGCGTTCACCGAGTCGGCCTGGCAGATCCGCCAGGGCGCGGCCCGGGCGTTGGCCGGAGCGTTACCGGAGGTGGCGGTTCCCACCCTGTCTCGAGCGTTGGACGACCAGCATCTCGATGTCCGCAAGGCCGCGGTGCTGAGCCTGAGCCGGTGGGCGAGCTCGGAGTCGATCGCCCGGCAGGCCCTCACCGTGGCGCTGGACGACACCGACGCCGACGTGCGCGCCTATGCGCGTCAGGCGCTGACTGGTTGAGCGGCACCTTGCCCGGACAGCAAGATCCGTGCCGTAGCGCGCCATCGCGCTGATACTGGGCAGGGTGCACACAAGCCAGCAGCGCAGGCGGGACAACCCGCCGCCGCGCACCGCGAACAGCGAAGCCGAGGTCTTGCGGGGATTTCTCGATTACCTCCGCACGTCGATCGCCGCGAAGGTCGAGGACGCGCCTGAACCGATGGCGCGGACGTTTTCGGTGCCGTCGGGCACCACGCTGCTTGGCCTGCTGAATCACCTGACCTACGTCGAACGGTGGATTTTTCTCGGGGACGACGTCTCCGACTGGCAGGCGACGTTCACTGTCGAACCGTCGGACAGCATTGCCGATGTGGTGGCCGGCTACCGGAATGCCGTCGAGCGCGCCAACGAGGTGCTCGACGCCTGCACCGATCTCGCGGCACCGCTACCGCGTTCGCGGCCGGGGCGGTCCGCGGCCAGCGTCCGCTGGTCCCTCACCCACATGATCGAAGAGACCGGCCGCCACGCAGGTCACGCCGACATTCTGCGTGAACTGATCGACGGCACGACGGGTCGGTGACCACGCTGAGCTCGACCCGGGTTTCTTACAGCATCGAAGTTCGTCGTTAACGCTGCTAACGACCGGGCCTGGGCCTAGTGTCGATGCGTGCGACTCGCCTGGCCGCTGACGGGGCGGTTGGAGGAGGCCCGGCTGATCGACGCCGCGCTGGCCTCCGCCGAACTGTCCGGGATCGTGATCTATGGAACTGCCGGGGTGGGCAAAAGCCGTATCGCCCGTGAAGCGCTCTCCACAGCGGGCAGCAACGGTCACGAAACCCGCTGGGCGGTGGGCACATCAGCTGCCCGGGCACTGCCGCTGGGGACGTTCGCACGATGGGTAGGAACCTCGGACGCCGACAGCGTGGCGCTGGTCGGCAGGGTGATCGACGGCCTGACCGCGGTATCGAACGGCCGGCCGGTGCTGGTGTGTGTCGATGACGCGCACCTGCTCGACGGGTTGTCGGGTTTCGTGTTGCAGCAGATCGTGCAGCGCGGCGCCGCCAAGCTCCTGCTGACCGTGCGCACCGGTTCGCCGGTACCTGCCGAGGTGCTGACGGCGTGTGACCGTGGCCGGTTCGAGCGGTTGGACCTTCAGCCGCTGTCCCGGGACGAGTCGACTCAGTTGCTGACCGCCGCGCTCGGCGGGCCGCTCGATCACGAAGCAGCGCAGCGGCTGTGGCGGCTGACCCGCGGCAACGTGCTCTATCTGCGCAATATCGTCGAGCAGGAAGTCGCCCAGGGGCGGCTCGCCTGCCAGGAGGGCACCTGGCGGTGGACCGGGGATCCGGTGATGCCGCCCGGGCTGGTCGAACTGATCGAGACGAGGATCGGCGCCCTACCGCCGGCGGTGAGCGAGGTCGTCGATGTCCTGGCGGTGGCCGAGCCGATCCAGCTGGACCGGCTGACCGCGATCACCGATGCCGATTCGGTGGCCGCTGCCGAGACACGCGGGTTGATCACGATCGATGCCACCGACCACGAGGTCCGCGTAGCTCACCCGCTCTACGCCGAGGTGCGACGCAACCGGGTGCCGGGTTCTCGCTTGCGCCGGTTGCGGGGGCTGGTGGCCACCGCGCTGGGTGACCGGGATGACCGTGACGCCATGAGGGTGGTGGTACGACGGGCCACGCTGATGCTCGACTCGGACCTGCCGCTCGATCCCGAGTTGTTGACCCGGGCGGCACAGGGCGCGGTGTGGCTGTCCGATCTGGCCCTGGCCGACCGGTTGGCCCACGGGGCGATCGAGGCCGGCGCCGATGCAGAGGCGAAATTCATTCGCGCGCATGCCTTGTCGTGGCTCAGCCGAGGTGAGGAATCGGATGCGGTGCTCGACGCCATCGAGCTCGGCGACCTCACCGACGACGGGCGGGCCCGGTTGGCCTTCCTGCGTGCGTCGAACATGTTGTGGTCGCTCGCCGATCCGGCAGGCGCCAAGCGGCACGTCGACGATGCTGCGGCGCACATCCCTACCGCTGCCCGTGCCTGCATTGACGCGTTCTACACGGTGTACTGGGCCGCGATGGGTGATCCGGAGCGGGCCAGGGCTGCGTCCAGCGGCCTGGATCTGGACGCTCTGCCCGCCATCGTGGGTGCGGTGACCGCGTGGGCCGTGGCCGCGTCGTGCGGCGATGCCGGCCGCGTCGACGAGGCCGTCACTGCCGCTCACGCCGGTTACCGCATCACGGACGGCTCCTTCGATGCCGCGCACACGCGGTTCGTCATCGCCGACGCGCACATCGGTGCGCTGCTGCTGGCCGGGAGGATCCGTGAGGCGCGCGAGGAAGCGGAGCAGTTGAGCCGGCACGCCGCGAACCTGCCCGGAGCGGCCCAGCTGTTCGGCGTCGCGCTGACAGGCCGTGCTGCCTCGGGGGCCGGCCAGCTCGGCCTCGTGGCCGAACTGCTGGATCCGGTGGTCGAGATGATGCGGGCCGCGGGGGAGACCAACGGGTTCGGCTACCGATTCCACCTGCCCCGGGCCACGGCACTGGCCATCCGGGGTCTGGCTGACGACAGCACCCTGACTGAACTCGACGAACGCCGTCATGCCAGCTGGCGCTACCTCGCCTATGAACACACCCTGGTGCGGGCCTGGGTGGCTGCGACCCAGGGCGCGGTGTCGGAAGCCATTGCCATCGCACTCGATGCCGCCGATACCGCCGGAGCGCAGGGACAAATGGCGGGCGAGGCGTTGTGCCTGCAGACCGCGGCGCAATTCGGCGACGCTTCCCGCGCGGACCGGCTCGACGAGTTGACCGGGCTGGTCGAGGGGCCGCGAGTCGGTGCCGCCGCCGCCATGTGCCGCGCGCTTGCCCACGACGACGGTGACGGGTTGGCAAAGGTATCAATCGAATTCGAGGAACTCGGGGACCTGGTGGCCGGGGCTGACGCCGCCGGACTCGCGGCGGTGGCGTACCGGCGCAGGGACATGCGTGGCTCGGCGATGGCGTCCGCGGCGCGGGCCAGGGCACTGGCCGACACCTGCGGCGGTATGGCCACTCCGGCGTTGCTCGCCGCCGCCGAGCGTCTGCCCTTGACCGACAGGGAGCGGGAGATCGCCATGCTGATCGGTGCGGGCCTGTCCAGCCGGGCGATTGCCGACCGGCTGCGGCTGTCGGTGCGCACCGTCGAGGGGCACATCTACCGCGCGATGGCGAAAACCGGAGTGTCCACCCGGGCTGAACTGATCGCGCTGCTACCCCGACGGCACCGCTGATTCGAGTATTGGGTTACTCGCTTCGGATCGGCTGATCCGTCGCATCCTGGATCGCATGGCCGACGAGGGCGACACACGCGAACAGGCGCTACGTCAGCTGCCGTTGCCGTACTCACTGGCACTGCGGCTGCGCGACGCCGGGGTTGCGCGCGACGTCGTCTGTGAGTACCTCAGTATCGAGGAGTCCGCGCTCGACGGCCTCTACCGGATCGCCGAGGCCAAACTGGCCGCGGTGTCGGCGGCCAAGGCCGGCGCATAGCGCTGCCTCAGCCTGCAGGCAACGGGTAGTCCGGGAGGTCGACCGCGTCGGCAGTGGTGAACCATTTGCGCTCGGCGAACCCACGGAACGGCCGGCGCTGCATCCACTTCATCACCTGAGCGGTCACCGCGACATCGCTGGACGACTTGGGGAGGTAGCCGTCAATACCCTGTGGCAGGGCCTGGCACCGGTCGATGTAAGGCCGCATCACCGCCTCGTACCGCATCAGTGCGTCCGGGATCTGCTCGGCATCAAAGGACTCGGCCGCACCGAGTTCGCCGGCCAGGACGTGGGCGCCGACCAGCGCCAGGCTGGTACCCATGCCGGACAGCGGTGAGGCGCAGTAGCCGGCATCGCCGACCAGCGTCACCCGGCCGTTCGAGAGGGTTGGCATGTGGACCTGTAGAAAGGCGTCGAAGTAGAAGTCGCCGGCCTCCGCCGCCGCGGCCAGTAACGCCTCGCAATGCCAGCCGGCGCCCGCGAAATATGTTGCCAGCAGGGCTCTTTGCTCGTCGGGATCGCGGCGGTCGAACGACAGGGGCCCGGACCGAAAGGCCAAGCCGGCCTTGCACAGGGCCGGCTCGTGGGCCGGGCGCATCGACGCGTTGCGTCCGGGCTCCTGATACATCAGGTACCACGCGTCGAGCCCGGCGGTGTCCGGGGCGGTGAACCAGGCGTTGTAGCCGCCGAGCAGTTTGACGAATTGCTCCTCGGGACCAAACGCGAGCCGCCGAACCGCGGAGTGCGGCCCGTCGGCGCCGACCACCAGATCCGCGGTCACCGCAGTACCGTCGCTCAACGTCGCCTCGACGACACGTCCCGTCTGGCGCAGCGCGGTGATGCGGGTGCCGAACCGGTATTCGGTGCGCGCCCTTGTGTGTTCGTAGAGCGCGTCCACCAGATCACCACGCAGGATCTCCAGTTTCGACACCACGCCGTTGCCGTGAAACGCCGTCACCGGCATCTCTGCCCGACGGGTGCCGTCGGCGCGGACCCACGCGATTCCCTTCTGATCGATCAACCGGCGCTGCAGTTCGTCCGTCAGTCCCATCCGGCTCACCACGTCGCGACCGGCGCCCCGCAGGTCGACAGTCTGTCCACCCGGCCGGATTCCGGGTGCGGATTCCACAACGGTCACCCGGTACCCGTAGTTGGTCAACCAATGCGCCAGCGCGGGTCCGGCGATCCCGGCGCCGCTGACAAGAACGGTGGGCTGCGTCATGGGGCACAGCGTATGCGCGGCGGCTGTGACCGAGTCGGTCAGACGTTCAGAGGTCGAGCGCCTGATACGTGCGGCGGACGAATCTGGGTTGCGCGGTCTGGAGTTTCGCCGTCGAGGTGTTGCCGCTGACGGCGGCCGCGTCGACCGACAGGTTCGGATGGTTCTGGATCAGGTAGATCAGGATCAGATCCGCCGAAGGGTCGGCCTGCCACCAGGTGCCGTAGGCGCCCGGCCAACTGAAGGTGCCCAGTCCGCCCGGGGCGAACAACTGACGCGACTTCGCCGGGTCGGTCACCACCGACAGGTTCAGCCCGAAGCCCCGGCCGACCCAGAACGGTGCCCCCAGGAACGGGTACTGCTTCTGTTCGGGGGTGAGCCGGTCGGTGCGCATCAGCCGTACCGACTCCTCGGACAGCACGCGCACCCCGTCGACGGTGCCGCCGGCCAACAACATCCGGGCGAACTTCAAATAGTCGTCGGCGGTGGAGAACAGCCCCGCCCCGCCCGTGCAGAACGGGGGATCGGTGATGGGCGCCGGACCCATCACATCGTGGGTCAGGGTGTTGTCGGCGGTCAGTTGGTACATCGTCGCCGACCGGCGCCGGCCGGCCGCGTCGACCGAGAAACCAGTGTCGCTCATGCCCAGTGGCGCGAAGATGCGCTCGGACAGCACCTGTGACAGCGGCTTGCTCTCGATGCGGGACAACGCGATCCCCAGCACATCGGTGGAGTGGCTATACGTGAGGCGTTCCCCGGGCTGATGGGCCAGCGGCAGTTTGGCCACCTCGGCCAGCCAGCGGTCCTGGTCCTGGCGCAGCGACAGCTTGCCGTAGGCCGACGCCAGCGGCCCCAGTACCGAGAACACGTAGGCCAGGCCGCTGCGATGGGTCATCAGGTCGTCGAAGGTGATGGGCCGGCGCGCGGGCTCGGTGCGGTCCAGCGGTCCGCGCGCCTCGCGTAGCACCCGCATGTCGGCCAATTCCGGCAGCCATTTCGTCACCGGCTCGTTCAGCCTGAACTTGCCCTCCTCGGCCAGCGCCATCGCCGCGGCCACCGTCACAGGCTTCGTCATCGACGCGATCCTGAAGATGGTGTCGGTCTGCATCGGCAGCCCCGCATCGACGTCCCGGTGACCAAGGGCACTGACTTGAAGGACCTTGCCCGCCTGCCACACCAGCGTGACCGCGCTGGCCAGCAGCCCGGCGTCGATGGCCTCCCGGATGGACGATTGATTGCCGTCGAGGTTCACCCGGGCCAGGCTAGCGGGCGCCTCCGAGGCTCGGCAGTCCACACTCGCGGTCCGCCGCCGGGCATTCTCGACAACAATCACCGCGGCTTGGGCGATACTTCCCTGGCGAACATGGCGTGAGAAGAGGCAGATGACCCAGCAGGACCAGATCGACGGCGTGTCCACCCCCGAGCCCAACCCCATGAGACGGGTGGCGTTCGCGAGCTTCGTCGGGACGGCGATCGAGTTCTACGACTTCTATATCTACGGCACCGCCGCGGCACTGATCTTCCCGCACGTGTTCTTCCCGAACATGGGCCCCACGATGGCCACCATCTCCTCACTCGGCACGTTCGCGGTCGCGTTCCTGTCCCGTCCGATCGGTGCCGCGGTCTTCGGGCATTTCGGAGATCGGCTGGGCCGCAAGAAGACTCTGATCGCGACGCTGCTGATCATGGGGTTGTCGACCGTGTGCGTGGGGTTGGTGCCCAGTGCGGCGACCATCGGCGTCGCCGCACCGATCATCCTGCTGATCCTGCGGCTGCTGCAGGGCTTCGCCGTCGGTGGGGAATGGGCGGGGTCGGCGCTGCTGAGCGCCGAGTACGCGCCAGTCGGAAAGCGCGGAATGTACGGGATGTTCACCCAGCTCGGTGCGGGTGCCGGACTTGCGGTGAGCAACCTCGTGGTCTTCATCGTCAGCCTGACCGTCGGTGAGAAGAGCGCGGTGTTCCTGGACTGGGGCTGGCGGCTGCCGTTCCTGTTCAGCGCGGTGCTGCTGATCGTGGCGCTGTATGTGCGGTTGAGCATCGACGAGACGCCCGTCTTCGCCCGGGAGCGGGTGACCGGCGGCGTGCCCAAGGCGCCGCTGAGCGAACTGTTCCGGACCCAGACCCGGCAGGTGGCGCTCGCGGCGGGCTGCATGGTCGGCATCTTCACCATGAGTTTCCTGGGTGGCACCTACCTGATGAGCTACGCCAGCACCCGCATCGGACACCCGCGCAGCCTGATCCTCGGTGTCGGGGTGCTCGCCGGCGTCGCGCTCATGATCTTCTCGGCGATTTCGGCGGTGCTGTGCGACCGGTACGGCCGCCGGCGCGTCATACTCGCAGGCTTCGGGCTGGCCCTGCCATGGGCGTTCGTGGTGATGCCGCTGATCGACTCCGGTTCACCGGTGGCCTTCGCGGTGGCGATCGCCGGCATCTTCTGCATCTTCGGCCTGTCCTACGGGCCGATCGGGTCCTTCCTGCCTGAGATCTTCGCCACCCGCTACCGCTACACCGGCGCCGGTCTCTCGTTCAACCTGGCCGGCATCGTGGGCGGGGCAATTCCACCGTTGGTCGCCGGAGTCCTGGTGGCCACGCTGGGTAGCTGGGCTGTTGGGGCGATGATGGCGGCTTTCGTCGTCGTCAGCATCGTTTCGACCGTGCTGCTGCCCGAGACAAAGGGAACCGAACTGGACGCCGTATTGAGTGACTCCGCGAGATGACCGTGGCAGGCCGGACGTTTGCGGCCTGCTAAGCTACCCGGCAGTTCGACGTCCTTTAACGATCCGTCCCGAGAGGCGGAGAAGGAGGTCAGGGTCACCTTATGGGCTCTTCAAGTGCCGACCGGGAATTGTTGTCTGCGGCGGACGTCGGCCGCACCATTTCCCGGATCGCCCATCAGATCATCGAAAAGACCGCTCTTGACGATCCCGCCGAACGTGAGCGGGTCGTTCTCCTCGGCATCCCCACGCGCGGCGTGACGCTGGCCACGCGCCTGGCCGCCAAGATCGACGAGTTCGCCGATGTGGCGTTGCCGGTCGGTGCCCTCGACATCACGCTCTACCGTGACGACCTCAACTTCAAGCCGCCCCGGCCGCTCGCGGCGACGTCGATCCCGCCCGGCGGCATCGACGACGCCGTGGTGATCCTCGTCGACGACGTCCTGTACTCGGGGCGTTCGGTGCGCTCGGCGCTGGATGCCTTGCGCGACATCGGTCGTCCTCGGGTGGTGCAGCTGGCGGTGCTGGTCGACCGCGGCCACCGGGAGCTGCCGATCCGGGCCGATTACGTCGGCAAGAACGTGCCGACCTCCCGCGCCGAGAGTGTCCATGTGCTGCTGTCCGAGGATGACGACCGCGATGGGGTGGTGATTTCGAAATGACGACACGTCATCTCCTATCGGCGCAGGACCTCACCAGGGATGACGCGACGGCGATCCTCGATGATGCCGACCGGTTCCGTGAGGCGCTGCTGGGCCGCGAGGTCAAGAAGCTGCCGACATTGCGCGGCCGGACCGTCATCACGATGTTCTATGAGAACTCCACCCGGACCCGGGTGTCGTTCGAGGTCGCGGGCAAGTGGATGAGCGCCGACGTGATCAACGTGAGCTCGTCGGGATCCTCGGTGGCCAAAGGGGAGTCGCTGCGCGACACGGCGCTGACGCTGCGCGCCGCCGGGGCCGACGCGCTGATCATCCGCCACCCCGCCTCGGGCGCTGCCCAGCAGCTCGCCGAGTGGACCGCCGAGGACGGCGGCGGCGGGCCCAGCGTCATCAACGCCGGTGACGGGACGCATGAACACCCCACCCAGGCGCTGCTCGACGCCTTGACCATCCGCCAACGGCTCGGCTCCATCGAGGGCAGGCGTGTGGTGATCGTCGGCGACGTGCTGCACAGCCGGGTGGCCCGGTCGAACGTGTCGCTGCTGGCGACCCTGGGTGCCGAGGTGGTGCTGGTGGCGCCGCCGACGCTGCTGCCGGTCGGGGTGTCCGGCTGGCCGGTCACGGTGTCGCACGACCTCGACGCCGAACTGCCCGCTGCCGATGCGGTGTTGATGCTGCGGGTTCAGGCCGAGCGGATGAACGGTGCGTTCTTCCCGTCCGCGCGTGAGTACTCGGTGCGCTACGGATTGTCGGAGAAGCGCCAGGCCATGCTGCCCGGCAACGCCGTGGTGCTGCACCCGGGGCCGATGCTACGCGGCATGGAGATCGCGTTCCCGGTTGCCGATTCCTCGCAATCGGCTGTTCTGCAACAGGTTTCTAATGGTGTCCACGTGCGGATGGCGGTGCTGTTCCATCTGCTGGTGGGCGCGGATCGGGAGGCGATCAGCGTATGACGAAACACATCGCAGGCTCGAATCCGCCGGTCCTCATCCGCGGTGTCCGGCTCTACGGTGAGGGTGACGCGCTCGACGTGTTGGTCGCCGATGGGCAGATCGCCGAGATCGGTTCGGCCCTCAAGGCTCCCGAGGATGCCGAGGTCATCGAAGCTGCCGGCCAGATACTGCTGCCGGGCTTCGTCGATCTGCACACCCATCTGCGCGAGCCGGGCCGCGAATACGCCGAGGACATCGAAACAGGTTCAGCCGCAGCGGCTCTGGGTGGCTACACCGCGGTGTTCGCGATGGCCAACACCGATCCGGTCGCCGATTCCGCGGTGGTCACCGACCACGTGTGGAACCGCGGACAGCAGGTGGGCCTGGTCGACGTGCACCCGGTCGGCGCGGTCACGGTCGGCCTCGAAGGCAAGCAACTCACCGAGATGGGCCTGATGGCCGACGGTGTCGGTCAGGTGCGGATGTTCTCCGATGACGGTCTGTGCGTGCATGACCCGCTGGTGATGCGCCGGGCACTCGAATACGCCACCGGCCTCGGGGTGCTCATCGCCCAGCACGCCGAAGAGCCGCGGCTGACCGTCGGCGCCGTCGCTCATGAGGGGCCGAACGCGGCCAAGCTCGGGCTGGCCGGTTGGCCGCGGTCGGCGGAGGAGTCGATCGTCGCCCGGGATGCGATCCTGGCCCGCGACGCCGGCGCCCGGGTGCACATCTGCCACGCATCCACAGCGGGCACCGTGGAATTGCTGAAATGGGCCAAGGCACAAGGTATTTCCATCACCGCCGAGGTCACCCCGCATCATCTGCTGCTCGATGACGGCCGGCTGGCCAGCTATGACGGGCGCAACCGGGTCAACCCGCCGCTGCGCGAATCCAGTGACGCCGTGGCCTTGCGTCAGGCCCTGGCCGACGGCGTCATCGACTGTGTGGCCACCGACCATGCCCCACACGCCGAACACGAGAAGTGCTGCGAGTTCTCGGTAGCCCGACCGGGCATGCTGGGCCTGCAGACCGCGCTGTCCGTGGTGGCCGAAACCATGGTGCGTCCCGGCCTGCTGACCTGGCGCGGCGTCGCCAAGGTGATGAGCGAGGCGCCCGCTGCCATCGTCGGCCTGCCCGATCAGGGCCGGCCCCTGGAGGTGGGGGAGCCCGCCAACCTCACCGTGATCGATCCCGACGCGACCTGGACGGTGGAGGGCGACGAGCTGGCCAGCCGCTCCGACAACACGCCTTTCGAATCGATGACGCTGCCTGCGACCGTGACCGCCACGCTGCTGCGCGGCAAGATCACCGCCCTGGACGGGAAGTCGGGACCACGGTGAACACACCTACCCTGATCGCGTCGCTGGTGCTGGCCGGCCTGCTGGCCGTGCTGATCGCTTTCCTGATCCGCCAGATGATGCGCGGCTGGCTGCATCGTGCACAGCGCCAGGCCGAGCTGATCGGCACCTTGCCGGCGCTGCCCGACACCGTCGGTGCGGCGACGATCGCGGCCACCAAGGGGATGTACGTCGGCAGCACGCTGGTACCGCACTGGAACGACAAGGTCGCCGCGGGGGATCTGGGCTTTCGCACCAAGGCGGTGCTGACCCGCTACCCCGAGGGAATCATGATGCAGCGCAGCGGTGCCGGGCCGATCTGGATCCCCGCCGAGTCGGTCACCGCGATCAGGACCGAACGCGGAATCGCAGGCAAGGCACTGACTTACGACGGAATCCTGGCCATCAGGTGGCGACTGCCCTCGGGCACCGAGATCGATACCGGGTTCCGCGCCGACAATCGCGCAGAGTACGACCGCTGGCTGGAGGAAGAGGCATGACGAACAATCGAAATGGCAAGGCGGTCCTGGTACTTGAGGACGGGCGCGTCTTCACCGGTACGACGTTCGGGGCGGTCGGGCAGACCCTCGGCGAGGCGGTGTTCTCCACCGGGATGTCGGGCTACCAGGAGACGCTCACCGACCCCAGCTACCACGGCCAGATCGTGGTCGCCACCGCGCCGCAGATCGGCAACACGGGCTGGAACACCGAGGACGGCGAAAGCCGCGACGACAAGATCTGGGTGGCCGGTTACGCCGTGCGCGATCCTTCGCCGCGCGCGTCGAACTGGCGTGCCAGCGGAACCCTGGACGACGAGTTGGTCCGGCAGGGCATCGTGGGCATCGCCGGCATCGACACCCGGGCGGTGGTGCGCCACCTGCGCACACGCGGGTCGATGAAGGCCGGGGTGTTCTCCGGAGACGCGTTGGCCGGGACCGACGAGCTGGTGGCCCGCGTACTGGACCAGCCCTCGATGCTGGGCGCGGATCTGGCCGGTCAGGTCAGCACGCGCAGCCCGTACATCGTTGAAGCAGAGGGAGCACCTGAAGGTGGCCACCGGTTTACGGTCGCGGCGGTTGACCTGGGAATCAAGACCAACACCCCGCGCAACTTCGCCCGGCGCGGGATCCGCAGCCACGTCCTGCCATCGTCGGTGACGTTCGACCAGATCGCCGACCTCCAACCCGACGGGGTGTTCCTGTCCAACGGTCCCGGTGACCCGGCCACCGCCGACCACATCGTTGCGGTGACCCGCGAGGTGCTCGGTGCCGGAATCCCGCTGTTCGGCATCTGCTTCGGCAACCAGATCCTGGGCCGTGCGCTGGGCAGGTCCACCTACAAGATGGTGTTCGGCCACCGCGGCATCAACATCCCGGTGATCGACCACATCACCGGCCGGGTGGCGATCACCGCCCAGAACCACGGCTTCGCCCTCGAGGGCGAAGCGGGCGAGACCTTCGACACCCCCTTCGGTGCCGCCGAGGTCAGCCACACCTGCGCCAACGACGGTGTGGTGGAAGGGATCCGGCTGGCCGATGGCCGGGCGTTCTCAGTCCAGTACCACCCGGAGGCCGCGGCCGGACCACACGACGCCGAGTACCTGTTCGAC
This sequence comes from Mycolicibacterium nivoides, assembly GCF_003855255.1. Taxonomy (NCBI): domain Bacteria; kingdom Bacillati; phylum Actinomycetota; class Actinomycetes; order Mycobacteriales; family Mycobacteriaceae; genus Mycobacterium; species Mycolicibacterium nivoides. The sequence continues at coordinate 970,030 of NZ_CP034072.1, forward strand.
CAGTTCGTCGACCTGATGGCAGGAGAGAAGTAGATGCCACGTCGCTCTGACCTCAACCACGTGCTGGTGATCGGGTCCGGCCCGATCGTCATCGGCCAGGCTTGCGAGTTCGACTATTCGGGCACCCAGGCCTGCCGGGTGCTGCGTTCCGAGGGCATCCAGGTCAGCCTGGTCAACTCGAACCCGGCGACGATCATGACCGATCCCGAGTACGCCGACAACACCTACGTCGAGCCCATCACCTGGGAGTTCGTCGAGAAGGTCATCGTCCAGCAGGCCGAGCGCGGCAACAAGATCGACGCCGTGCTGGCCACCCTCGGCGGGCAGACCGCGCTGAACACCGCGGTGGCCCTGCACGAGAACGGTGTGCTCGAGAAGTACGGGGTCGAACTCATCGGCGCCGACTTCGAGGCCATCCAACGCGGCGAGGACCGGCAGAAGTTCAAGGATATTGTCGCCAAGGTCGGCGGTGAATCCGCCCGCAGCCGTGTGTGTTTCACCATGGACGAGGTCCGCGATACGGTCGCCGAGCTGGGACTGCCCGTCGTGGTCCGCCCGTCGTTCACCATGGGTGGGCTGGGATCCGGCATGGCGTACTCGGCCGAGGATGTCGAGCGGATGGCCGGCGACGGCCTGGCCGCCTCACCTTCGGCGAACGTGCTGATCGAGGAATCCATCTACGGGTGGAAGGAATTCGAGCTCGAGCTGATGCGCGACAGCCGCGACAACGTCGTGGTGGTCTGCTCGATCGAGAACTTCGACCCGATGGGCGTGCACACCGGCGACTCGGTGACCGTCGCGCCCGCGATGACGTTGACCGACCGCGAATACCAGAAGATGCGCGACCTGGGCATCGCGATCCTGCGCGAAGTGGGCGTCGACACCGGTGGCTGCAACATCCAGTTCGCGATCGACCCCAGCGATGGTCGCCTGATCGTCATCGAGATGAACCCTCGTGTGTCGCGGTCCTCGGCGCTGGCATCGAAGGCCACCGGCTTCCCGATCGCCAAGATCGCGGCGAAGCTGGCCATCGGCTACACGCTCGACGAGATCCTCAACGACATCACCAAGGAAACGCCTGCCTGCTTCGAACCCACGCTGGACTACGTCGTGGTCAAGGCACCGCGGTTCGCATTCGAGAAGTTCCCTGGTGCCGATGCGACGCTGACAACCACGATGAAGTCGGTCGGTGAGGCGATGTCATTGGGCCGCAACTTCATCGAGGCCCTCGGCAAGGTGATGCGGTCGCTGGAGACCAGCCGGGCCGGGTTCTGGACGGGCCCGGACCCCGACGTCACCGTCGAGCAGTTGCTGACCGGCCTGCGCACCCCGGTGGACGGCAGGCTCTACGACATCGAGCACGCACTGCGCCTGGGCGCCAGCGTCGAGCAGGTGGCCGAGGCCTCCGGCGTCGACCCGTGGTTCGTCGAGCAGATCGCCGGTCTGGTCGCGCTGCGTGTCGAGCTGCTGGAAGCACCGGTGCTCGACGCGGAACTGCTGCGCCGGGCCAAGCACAGCGGGCTCTCGGACCGCCAGATCGCCGCGCTACGACCGGAACTGGCCGGCGAGTCGGGCGTGCGCGCGCTGCGTCGCCGGCTCGGCATTCACCCGGTGTACAAGACCGTCGACACCTGCGCGGCCGAGTTCGACGCCAAGACGCCGTACCACTACAGCAGCTACGAGCTCGATCCCGCTGCGGAGACCGAGGTCGCCCCGCAGACCGAGAAGCCCAAGGTGCTGATCCTGGGTTCCGGACCGAACCGGATCGGTCAGGGGATCGAATTCGACTACAGCTGTGTGCATGCCGCGACCACGCTGAGTGCGGTCGGGTTCGAAACGGTGATGGTCAACTGCAACCCCGAGACGGTGTCCACCGACTACGACACCGCCGACCGGTTGTACTTCGAGCCCCTCACGTTCGAGGACGTGCTGGAGGTCTATTACGCCGAGGACATCTCGGGCAAGGGGGAGGACGGAACCGGCGCCGGTGTCGTCGGTGTGATCGTCCAGCTCGGCGGTCAGACGCCTCTGGGCCTGGCCAAGCGCCTCGAAGAGGCCGGGGTGCCGATCGTGGGCACCGGGCCCGACGCCATCGACCTGGCCGAGGACCGTGGCCTCTTCGGCGAGGTTCTGGTCAACGCGGGCCTGCCTGCACCGCGGTTCGGGACCGCCACCAGCTTCGAGCAGGCCCGGCGGATCGCCTCCGACATCGGCTATCCCGTGCTGGTCCGTCCCTCCTACGTCCTGGGCGGGCGTGGCATGGAGATCGTCTACGACGAGGCGACCCTGGAGGGCTACATCGCCCGCGCCACGCAGCTGTCCCCGGAACACCCGGTGCTGGTCGACCGGTTCCTGGAGGACGCGATCGAGATCGACGTCGACGCGCTGTGCGACGGCAACGAGATCTACATCGGCGGCATCATGGAGCACATCGAGGAGGCCGGTATCCACTCCGGTGACTCGGCGTGTGCGCTGCCTCCGGTCACGTTGGGCCGCAGCGACATCGAAGCCGTGCGCCGCGCGACCGAGGCCATCGCCCATGGCATCGGCGTGGTCGGACTGCTCAACGTGCAGTACGCGCTCAAGGATGACGTGCTCTACGTGCTGGAGGCCAACCCGCGCGCCAGCCGTACGGTGCCGTTCGTATCCAAGGCCACCGCGGTGCCGCTGGCCAAGGCCTGTGCCCGGGTGATGCTGGGTGCCACCATCGCCGAGTTGCGTGCGGAAGGCCTGCTGAACAAGAACGGCGACGGGGCCAACATCGCCCGCAACGCCCCGGTGGCGGTCAAGGAAGCCGTGCTGCCGTTCCACCGGTTCCGTCGTGCCGATGGTGCCCAGGTCGATTCGCTGCTGGGACCGGAGATGAAGTCGACCGGCGAGGTGATGGGCATCGACCACGACTTCGGAACCGCCTTCGCCAAGAGCCAGACCGCGGCCTACGGGTCGCTGCCGGCCGAGGGCACCGTCTTCGTCTCGGTGGCCAACCGCGACAAGCGTTCGCTGGTATTCCCGGTGAAGCGCCTGGCCGATCTCGGATTCCGGGTGCTGGCCACCGAAGGCACCGCGGAGATGCTGCGCCGCAACGGCATTCCCTGCGATGAGGTGCGCAAGCACTCAGAACAGCCCAGTGGAAGCCGCGACCTGCCGTCCGCGGTCGACGTCATCAAGGCCGGCGAGGTCGACATGGTGATCAACACGCCGTACGGAAACTCCGGGCCGCGCGTCGACGGGTACGAGATCCGTTCGGCCGCAGTGTCGATGAACATTCCGTGCGTGACGACCGTCCAGGGAGCCTCGGCCGCGGTGCAGGGCATCGAGGCGGGGATCCGTGGCGACATCGGCGTGATGTCACTACAGGAACTGCACAGCGAGCTGGAATCGCGCTGACGATGGAGGCTTTCGGGCAACGGCTGGCCGACGCGGTGTCGGAGCGGGGGCCGCTGTGTCCCGGCATCGACCCCCATCCCGAGCTACTTCAGGCTTGGGGGTTGTCCGCCGACGCCGACGGCCTGGCCGCGTTCAGCGAGATCTGCGTGGCGGCGTTCGCCGGCTTCGCGATGGTCAAGCCGCAGGTGGCGTTTTTCGAGGCCTACGGCTCAGCGGGTTTCGCGGTGCTGGAGCGCACGATGGCCGCCTTGCGCGAGGCCGGCGTGCTGGTGCTGGCCGATGCCAAGCGCGGGGACATCGGCTCGACCATGGCCGCCTATGCCGCGGCGTGGGCCGGTGATTCGCCGCTGGCGGCCGACGCGGTGACCGCATCGCCGTATCTCGGGTTCGGTTCGCTGCAGCCGCTGCTGGACACCGCCGCGGCCCATGGCCGGGGCGTGTTCGTGCTGGCGGCGACCTCCAACCCGGAGGGGGCGAGTGTGCAGCGCGCCATGACCGGGTCACGCACTGTCGCGCAGTCCGTCGTCGACGACGTTGCCGCCGTGAATCGAGCCGCCGGTGGGCCGACCGGCTCGGTCGGTGTGGTGGTCGGCGCGACCGTGACCGAACTGCCCGATCTCAGCGCGCTGGGCGGACCGGTGTTGGTTCCCGGTGTCGGAGCCCAGGGCGGCCGCGCCGATGCGCTGGGCGGATTCGGCGGGGCGCGATTGGTGCTGCCCACGGTGTCGCGCGAGGTGCTGCGGGCGGGCCCGGCGGTGGCCGATCTGCGTGCGGCAGCCGAGCGCTTGCGCGACGAAGTCGCTTACCTCGCCTGACGGCACGCCCCGTCGCGTGGGCCGGTTTGCTTGTGCCCCACACCGTTTTCCACACCTGGGCCGTGATCGCCGCGGTGTCGCGACCCAGGCGTGGAAAACGACGACCGATACGAGAAGCGGTCGAGCACAATCAGATTGACTGGTTGCCTGTCAGACCTGTTGCGGCGCAGGCCGTCACAGCGGGATCCAGATGCCGAAGAACCAGAAACCCCACGCGTTGTAGCCCGGATCGAAAATGGGTGTCACCCAGCTGCCGTTGTAGTTGAACGGCTGGTGGTCGAACCGGCCCTGGTCCATGCCGCGCCAGGACAGGTCCGGGGGTGGCGGGCCCCAATGCCGGCCATGGTCGTCCGGTCCACCCGGGCCACCGGGGCCTCGGTCACCCGGCCATCCGGGTCCACCCGGGCCACCGGGCCAGCCGGGCCCATCATGGCCTCCTGGGCCGCCGGGACGGTCCGGTCCACCGGGCCCGCCTGGTCCAGCCGGCCCGCCGGGGTGTTCGGGCCCTCCTGGGCCTCCTGGGCCGCCAGGACGGTCGGGGCCACCTGGCCCACCTGGCCCACCTGGCCCACCTGGCCCACCTGGTCCTCCGGGTCCCTGGCAGTTGCCGAAGCCGCAGGGCGGTGCGGGTTGGGCGGCTGCCACGCCCGCTCCGGCCGCCAAGGTGGCGGTTCCGAGCGCTATGGCGAGGGCAGAAGCGCAGGTCAAGCGCTTGATGTTCATGTCCAGCTTCCCTTCGGGGGTCATGGATTCCCGACCTGTGAAGGCTATTTAGCCAAGCTGTGTAATCGCTATGCGGCAATTAGGTGGGTGCTGGGCGTCGTGAAATGCGTCCGCTTGACGTGCGCGTAACCCGTTCCGACACGCCCGACACGCCGTGACCAGCGAAAAGTTTTTCCAATACCCCGCGGTAACCAGGTCCGGTGGCGTCGGAACCGGTGCGGGACGCCTGAGTAGTTAGCTGTCGATCGCTCGAAAACCATTGACTTGCAGGAATATCCGGCCCAATGGGGTGTCGGGGGCGATGCCGGACGGCGTTTTCGGGGGGAAACCGGGTGTCGCCCGCGCGCACTACACGCTGGGCTTTTAACGCCGTAACCAGGGGGTGGCGTTCGCTTTCGTCAGCCAGCGTGGGTAGGTTCGTCGTCGCTGGCTGGTTTGCACTCCAGCCGTAAAAAACAAGAGATGGCCGAAGAAGAATCGCCAGGAGACGGAGGAACCCGTGGCCCTTCCCCAGTTGACCGACGAACAGCGCGCGGCAGCGTTGGAGAAGGCTGCTGCCGCACGTCGAGCGCGAGCCGAGCTCAAGGATCGACTCAAGCGCGGCGGCACCAACCTCAAGCAGGTGCTCACCGACGCCGAGACCGATGAGGTCTTGGGCAAGATGAAGGTCTCCGCGCTGCTGGAGGCCCTGCCCAAGGTCGGCAAGGTCAAGGCGCAGGAAATCATGACCGAGCTGGAGATCGCCCCGACCCGCCGTCTGCGCGGCCTCGGTGATCGTCAGCGCAAGGCCCTCCTGGAGAAGTTCGACCAGTAGAGGCTTCCGCATTGAGCGCTGGTAGAGGGGCCGGACAACACGCAGCAACGGCTCCGGTCGTCGTGTTGTCCGGTCCCTCCGCCGTCGGGAAGTCCACCGTGGTCCGCTGTCTGCGGGAGCGGCTTCCCGACCTGTATTTCTCTGTCTCCGTCACGACCAGGGCTCCCCGCCCCGGCGAGGTTGACGGAGTCGATTACACATTCGTGTCCGCCGAACGGTTCCAGCAGCTGATCGATGACGGCGAACTGCTCGAATGGGCTGACATTCACGGCGGATTGCACCGCTCGGGGACGCCGGCCCAGCCTGTGCGGGATGCCACCCGGGCCGGGCGCCCGGTGCTGATCGAGGTCGATCTGGCCGGTGCGCGAGCCGTCAAGAAGGCCATGCCCGAGGTGGTATCGGTGTTCCTGGCGCCGCCGAGCTGGGACGAACTCGTCAGCCGATTGTCCGGCCGGGGCACCGAGTCGCCCGAGGTGATGGCCAGGCGATTGGAGACGGCGCGGGCCGAAATGGCCGCCAAATCCGACTTTGACCAGGTCGTGGTGAACCGCCAGTTGGAAACTGCATGTGCTGAATTGGTATCCTTGCTGGTGGACAGTCGATGACTCATCGTGGCGGGACCGACGCGATCGGATCCGCGAGCCACCAGCACGCTGTTCGCAAAGTGCATTTTCGCCATAACCGCCAGGAGACTTTTTAGTGAGCACCCCGCACGCCGATGCGCAGCTGGCCGCTGCGGACGACATCGATTCGTCCGCCGCCAGCGCCTACGACACTCCGCTGGGCATCACCAACCCGCCCATCGACGAGTTGCTGGACCGCGCATCGAGCAAGTACGCGCTGGTGATCTACGCCGCCAAGCGCGCGCGTCAGATCAACGATTACTACAACCAGCTGGGTGACGGCATCCTTGAGTACGTCGGCCCGCTGGTCGAGCCGGGTCTGCAGGAGAAGCCGCTGTCGATCGCGATGCGGGAGATCCACGAGGACCTGCTCGAGCACACCGAGGGCGGCGAGTAGCCAGGCCAGGGCCGGGCACGTGAACGCGGGTAAGCGAATCGTCGTCGGCGTTGCCGGCGGCATTGCCGCCTACAAGGCGTGCACCCTGGTCCGTCAACTGACCGAGGCCGGCCACTCGGTGCGCGTGCTGCCCACCGAGTCGGCCCTGCGCTTCATCGGAGCCGCCACGTTCGAAGCCCTGTCGGGCAATCCCGTGCACACCGGTGTCTTCACCGACGTGCACGAGGTGCCGCACGTGCGGATCGGCCAGGAAGCCGATCTTGTCGTCGTCGCACCCGCCACCGCCGATCTGCTGGCCCGCGCGGTCGCGGGCCGGGCGGACGACCTTCTGACCGCCACGCTGCTCACGGCGCGATGTCCCGTGCTGTTCGCCCCGGCGATGCATACCGAGATGTGGTTCCACCCGGCCACCGTCGACAACGTGGCCACGCTGCGCCGTCGGGGTGCGGTGGTGCTGGAACCCGCGTCCGGGCGGCTCACGGGAGCCGACAGCGGCGCGGGACGGCTACCTGAGGCCGAAGAGATCGCCACGTTCGCGCAGCTCCTGCTCGAGCGGGGCGACGCCCTGCCCTACGACCTGGCCGGGGTCAAGGCCCTGGTGACCGCCGGCGGAACCCGTGAACCCCTCGATCCGGTGCGGTTCATCGGCAACCGCAGTTCCGGCAAGCAGGGATATGCCGTGGCCAGGGTCCTGGCCCAGCGCGGCGCGGACGTGACACTGGTCGCGGGCAATACCGCAGGTCTGGTCGATCCGGCCGGCGTCAACGTGGTGCACATCGGCTCGGCCGCGCAGTTGCGTGACGCGGTGTCCAAGTACGCCCCCGAATCCAACATCCTGGTGATGGCCGCGGCGGTCGCCGACTTCCGGCCCGCGCAGGTGGCCACCAGCAAGATCAAAAAGGGCGGCGCCTCCGAACCCAGCTCCATCGACCTCGTCCGCAATGACGACGTGCTCGCCGGGGCGGTTCGGGCCCGTACCGAGGGGCAGTTGCCGAATATGCAGGCCATCGTCGGTTTCGCGGCCGAGACCGGCGATGCCAACGGTGATGTGCTGTTCCATGCCAGGGCCAAACTCCAGCGCAAGGGATGCGACCTACTGGTGGTCAACGCGGTGGGGGAGAACCGGGCGTTCGAGGTGGACAACAACGATGGTTGGTTGCTGAGCGCCGATGGCGCCGAGGTCGCACTCGAGCACGGTTCGAAGACTCTGATGGCCACCCGTATCGTGGACGCGATCGCGGCGTTTCTGGGCAAGCACGACGGGTGATCCGACGTACGCATCAAGGTGCGGATAAGGGTTGCGCATTCGCGTCCCACGCGCTTGGGTGCAACAGGGCATGGATATTATTCGCCTAACTAAGTAGTTTTGAGACTGAGAACTTTTTCAGATCGGCAAGGAAGGAAGCAGACCGTGAGCCAAGGTCGCCTGTTTACCAGTGAGTCGGTAACCGAAGGACACCCCGACAAGATCTGTGATGCGATCAGCGACTCGGTGCTCGACGCGCTGCTGGAGCAGGATCCCAAGTCGCGGGTCGCGGTGGAGACGCTCGTCACCACCGGTCAGGTGCACGTCGCCGGTGAGGTCACCACCTCTGCCTACGCCGACATTCCGAAGATCGTCCGTGACCGCATCCTGGAGATCGGCTACGACTCGTCCACCAAGGGTTTCGACGGCGCCTCCTGCGGGGTGAACATCGCCATCGGCGCACAGTCGCCCGACATCGCCCAAGGTGTGGACACCGCCCACGAGGCGCGTGTCGAGGGTGCCGCTGACCCGCTGGACTCCCAGGGCGCCGGCGACCAGGGCCTGATGTTCGGATACGCCATCGGCGATACCCCCGAGCTGATGCCGCTGCCCATCGCGCTGGCCCACCGGCTGTCGCGCCGGCTGACCGAGGTCCGCAAGAACGGCGTGCTCGACTACCTGCGGCCGGACGGCAAGACCCAGGTCACCATCCAGTACGACGGCCGGACGCCGGTGCGGTTGGACACCGTGGTGCTGTCCACTCAGCACGCCGACGGGATCGACCTGGACGCCACCCTGACCCCGGACATCCGGGAGAAGGTCGTCAACACCGTGCTGGCCGACCTCAACCACGAGACGCTGGACACCTCCGATTTCCGCCTGCTGGTCAACCCGACCGGCAAGTTCGTGCTCGGCGGTCCGATGGGTGACGCCGGTCTGACCGGCCGCAAGATCATCGTCGACACCTACGGGGGCTGGGCCCGCCACGGCGGCGGCGCCTTCTCCGGCAAGGATCCGTCAAAGGTGGACCGTTCGGCCGCGTACGCGATGCGCTGGGTGGCCAAGAACGTGGTCGCCGCCGGGCTGGCGGAACGCGTCGAGGTGCAGGTGGCCTACGCGATCGGCAAGGCCGCCCCGGTCGGCCTGTTCGTCGAGACGTTCGGCACCGAGACCGTCGACCCGGCCCGCATCGAGAAGGCCATCAGCAGCGTGTTCGATCTGCGCCCCGGCGCGATCATCCGCGACCTGGACCTGCTGCGGCCGATCTACGCCCAGACGGCGGCCTACGGCCACTTCGGGCGTACCGACATCGAGCTGCCCTGGGAGCAGCTGAACAAGGTCGATGACCTGAAGGCCTCGGTCTAGTAGTTCTGCCAACAGCCCCCGATCGCTGATCGGGGGCTGTTGTGTTTCCCGGGCCCGCTGCACGTCGTCGAAAGTGACGCAAACGTCGTATCGCGGTGCGGGGAACGACGTTTGCGTCACTCTCGGCGTGAGAAGCGGCTACGAGGTGAACGCGTAGTCGTCCAGCGGGAAGCTGCGGCTGCGCCAGTACGCCTCGAATGTGGTGGCGGGACGCAGCGGCACGTCCCCGTTGCGGTCGAAGTAGTAGCTGTTGGCCAGGCTGCAGCTGTCCTGCCAGAAGATCTGGCGGTGACGCTTGCGCATCATCTCGGCGAAATACCGGTCGTTGGCCTCCTGGCGGACCTCGACGCGGCGGGCCGTCCGACGGTCGGCCTGCTCGATGCACCGCACCAGGTGACGCGTCTGGGCCTCGATCATCGCGAAGTACGACGACCCGACGTAGCCGTACGGGCCCATCACGGAGAAGAAGTTCGCGAAACCCGGAACGCTGACGCCTTCGTAGGCCTGCATCCGGTGCTGCTTCCAGAACTCGCTCAGCGACTGCCCGCCCGACCCCACGATGTCGAACGTCAGCGCGTCGACGTCCATCACCTTGAAGCCGGTGGCCAGGATCAGCACGTCGACGTCATGGCTCTCACCGTCGCTGGTCGCGACACCGGAACCCGTGATCTTGTCGATCGGTTCGGTGACCAGCCGGACGTTGTCCCGGTTGAATGTGGCCAGATAGGTGTTGTGGAACCCGGGTCGCTTACATCCCACCGCGTACCGCGGTGTGAGCTTGTCGCGCACCTCCGGATCACGCACCTGTTGGCGTAGGTACGCCCGGCCGGCGCCACCGGCCCGCTTGGCGAACGGGTTGATCGTGAAGTACTGCGCGGCGAGCGGGAACGTGAACTCCACGTACGCCTGGCTGATCAGGCGGTGCAGCGTCCGGCCGCCGGGCAGCCGCAGCGCCCAGCGTGCGACCGGCGGGATCGGCACGTCGAACTTCGGGAAGCACCAGATCGGGGTGCGCTGAAACACGGTGAGCTGTTTGACCTTCGGGGCGATTTCGGGAATCACCTGGACCGCTGATGCGCCGGTGCCGATGATCGCCACCCGCTTATCCGTCAAATCCAGGGTGTGATCCCAGCGGGCGGTGTGCACGGTGACCCCGGCGAAGGAGTCCACGCCGTCGATCTCGGGCAGCTTCGGGACGGTCAGCACCCCGCTGGCGTTGACCAGGAACCGAGCCGTCAGTGTCTCGCCTGCGTCGAGATCCAGGCGCCACAGGTTCTCCTCGTCATCGAAGACCGCGCGGGCGACGGTGGTGTTGAACCGGATCCGGGGCCGCAGACCGTACTTGTCGACGCAGTTGTCGGCGTAGGTACGCAACTCGTTTCCTGGGGCGTAGGTGCGGGACCAGTTCCGCGACTGCTCGAATGAGAACTGATAGGAGAACGACGGGATATCCACGGCCACACCGGGATAGGTGTTCCAGAACCAGGTCCCGCCGGCCCCGTCGCCGGCCTCCAGGATCAAGTAGTCGTGCAGCCCCGCCTTGTCCAGGGCGATGGCGGCGCCGATTCCGGAAAATCCGGCTCCGACGATGAGGGTGTGAAAGTCGGGCATCAGGCCACCTCCCGGCTGCGTCCGGTCATGTGAACGCCGTGTTTGGGTCGCAACGTCAACGTAGCCTCCAACTCCACCGAGTGGCCAGGATTGAGATCGAATACGAACCGCCGGCTCATGATCGCGGCGATCAGCGCCATCTCCATCAGCGCGAAACTCTGTCCGATGCAGATGCGGCGGCCGCCGCCGAAGGGGAGATAGGCCGAGCGGGGGCGGTTCTTGGGCGCATCGCCGAGAAAACGGCTGGGGTCGAAGGTTTCCGGATCGGGCCACCATCGGCTGTCGTGGTGGATCTGGTGAATCGGGATGATCACCGTGGTGCCCGGTCGGATGTGGTGGCCGTCGATGTCGTCGGGCTCGACGGCCTCGCGCGCGACGATCCACACCGCGGAGTAGTACCGCTGCGACTCCTGAAGGCACGCGGTCGTCCACGGCAGCCGGGTCAGGTCGGCGGCTGTCGGACGACGCGCCCCGACCACGTCATCGACCTCGGCCAGCATCCGGTCCCGGGCTCCGGGATGGCGTGCCATCAGGAACCAGAACCACGCCATCGCGTTCGCGGTCGTCTCGTGCCCCGCGAGCATGAACGTCAGCGCCTCGTCCCGGACGCGCCGGCGGGGCCAGGTTCCGTCGTCGGCGCCGAACAACACGTTGAGCAGGTCGGCCGATTCCGTGGGATGGGCAAGACGCTCGTCGAGCACGGTGTTCACCGCGGTGTCCAGCGCCAGGGCGATCCGCTGACCTTCGCGAAGCGGTGGGGGCAGCGGGATCCCGGAGAACGTGCTGGTGGCGATGGCGTCGTAGACCGGGCGGGGGAGCAGGCCCAAGAGTCCGAGTCTGGCCAGCAGTTCGGTGCGTCGCAGTCCACGCGTCGTGAGGTCTCGCATGCTGTGCACGATCGGGCCGAAATCCTGGCTGAACAGCGTGTTGGAGACCACCCGCAGGGTAGTTTCCACCATCGCCGAGTGCATGTCGAACTGCACGCCGTCGCCCTGTTCGATGAGCTCGTCCGTGGCCCGCTCGATGGGGTCGATCATCAGGTCGACGAGCGTATTGAGGTGACGGCGCGCGAAGGTCGGATTCAGTGCCGTTCGGTGACCGGCCCAGGAGTCGCCCTCGTCGGTCAGCAGGTTGATGCCCGCCGCCGCCCTAATCGGTTCGTACTCGTTGGATTTGACGTAGCGAAGGCGTGCCCGGTGCAGAACGTGGTCGACGTAGTCAGGATGCGTGATCGATACGAAACGCCTTCCTGCGCAGCGGAACCGGGTGATGTCCCGGCCCTGGGTCCGGGCCAGGAAGCCTCCGTCGGTGCTGAATCCGACGGTGATGGCCTCGCGGGTCATGGTCCACGTGCTCAGTCGTGCCGCCGGCGCCGCCATGAATCCAGCGTATGAGTGACAAGACCGACGAGGAATGGGACTATCGGACACAGAGTTGGGATTTTGGGACAGCGGCTGGAGGCGAACCATGGCCAGGTCGGGATCGATCTCGCGATCAACATGGTCGGCCGACGTGTGCCATCCGATTCATGCCACCCGGGTGCTGTGCGAGGTGGCCGTGGAACGCGGTGTCAGCGCGGCGCAGGTCCTGGCCGGAACCGGAGTGGCGCCAGCGGATCTCGATGACCCCGATGGTGTGATCAGTGCGCACGACGAGATCCTGGTGGTCCGCCACCTGCAGGCCCGGCTTCCCGGCGAACCCGGACTGGGCATCGATGTCGGTGGCCGGTCGGCCCTGACGCACATGGGGCTGTTCGGGTTCGCCGTCATGTCCTGTGCCACCCTGCGGGAACTGTTCAGCATCGGGATGCGGTATTTCGCCCTGACGACCCTGCAGATTGATCTGCAGTTGTTCGAGGGCGCCGACGAGTGTGTGCTGGAACTCAATGCCGACCATCTGCCCAACGATGTCCAACGCTTCTTCATTGAACGAGACATCGCTGGAATGATCGCTACCACAAGCAGTTTCGCGTACAATGTGGTGGCTCAGTATGCCGACCGGATCTACGCCGAGGTGTCGATCGACGAGGAAGTGCTGCAGCCTCTCCTGACCTTGATGCCGCTACCGAATGTGGCGTTCGGGCGTGCCTACTCTCGGTTGCACTTTCCCCGTGCCATGCTCGACGAGCCACTGCCACAAGCTGATCCGTACACCCTCGATCTGTGCATTGCCCAGTGCGATGCGCTGATGCAGCGTTATGAGCAACGTCGCGGTATCACTGCTGTGGTGCGCAGCAAGCTTTTTCGCGATACCGGCCGGTTTCCGGCCCTTCCCGAGGTGGCAGCAGAGCTCGACATGCATCCGCGCACATTGCGGCGTCGGCTCGCCGACGAGGGCACGTCATTCCGCGCGTTGGTGAACGAGGCGCGCTCGGCGCTCGCGCGCGACCTGCTGTGCAATGTCGGGTTGACGGTCGACGAGGTATCGCGCCGCCTCGGCTACACCGAGACCTCGACGTTCTGCCACGCCTTCAAACGCTGGCATGGCATGCCGCCCAGCACGTTCTCGCAGACACGCTAGCCATTTGAACCGCGACTCCGAAGTACGCGATGGTCGGAAGTGAATTACGTTTCAGTACAGTGCGTTTACTCACATGAAGGTCGACGGCGAGGCGCCTTCCCGCTTTCTTCTGTGATAGGCCTTGACCGACTACTCAATTGATTTCCATCCAGGCTGGTTCCGGGCCTAGAGCGGAGTTGAATTCCGCGATCTGCACCGGAGTTGTGTACGTGATGTCCATATTCTCGCTGTCCTGCGAGATGTAGAAGCGTTCCGCGCGTCCGGGTGGGGCAAAGATCGGTGCCAACTGTTCGATCAGCCCGTCGGGTAGGTACTTGGCGTACATGGTGAAGGGCAGCGAGTGTCGGGCAGCGCCCATCTCGAATTCGATGACGGCGTTGGGTGTCGGGTCCAAGCTGGGGCGCTGATGGTCGTCGATCGTTTCGAACCTGATCTGACGCAACGGCCCGTCGTATCCGCTGAGGCGGGCGAATTCACGCACGATCTCGAATACATCGTCGTCGTAGAACTCCACCTGGTTGGTGAAGAACGCGAGGTGTCGAAGTGGTGGGTCCCGTTCGTCGCCCAGCATTTCCAGGACCATCGTCACGGAGTGGATGCCCATCTCTTCGAATACGTCAGTGTGTTCAGCGCACTCGACGACATCGTCATCGGATACTTCGCCGGGTTCGAGAATCCCGGCCGTTTCCAGCAGGGCGAACGTGGACAGCAGTTGTACCTGAAGTTCGGGTGCAAGTGGGTGCCGCCACCGGGGCGACGCCGGTCGGTTCGGGTCAGGTGGTGAATACGGCGGTTCGTCATCGCGGGCTTCGAGAAACTCCTTGTAGGCCTGCCGTAGGCATCCGAGACCAAACGCGAGAATCCCCCACGCGACCAGTTGGTTCGGCATGGGCGTATTCGGGATCGACCACAGCCCCAGCCACCCATGCCGAGGCCGCACCCCAAATAGAGCAGTGGACCAATCCAGCGCGTCCGGTACAGCGCCTGATCGAAGAGGTCCGTCCACCACGAGTTCACGGCGTAATCACTCCCGAACGAGCGACGGGTAGAAATGCGCTCATCTTGAGGTGGGGTGGTTGATGTCTGTAATCAGCAGGGGATTGGTCTCCGCAATCTTCTCGAGTATCTGCAGTGTGCCTGCCACGCCATTGTCGAGCGCTTGTGCGGAAGTGACGGTGTCGTCGGTAACGCCGACAAGTTGAACGAAGCGCAGGCGACCGAATCCGGTGTCGATCGCAGCGAGTGCAGGATCGTCGCCGAACATGATTGCGGTCAGGTCGGTTTGGGGTTCACCTAGTGTGATCGGCCCGCCGACTTTGATGCGGTGACCCACGTCCAGCGCATCGGTTCCGCTGAAAACCAGGTCTCCCAGCCGTTGGAGGAGAATCAGGGACCAGGTAGGAACCTGGGGTGCCAGCGGTTGGGTGAGGTCGATGTCGGCGGCCACTCGGAAGGTCCACTCAAAGTCTGCCCAGGTGTCGTCCTCGTCGGGCGACGGGTCGGAAGCGAACACGTTGGAGAACCCGTAGGTGACCAGGTGCCAGTGCGGCTGAGGGGCCGCGGTGTTCGGGTAGGCAGTGATTCCCCAAATTCCCTGGCCCGGCAGACGCGCATCGGTGCGTCCGAAATGTGGCGCGGCATCCCCCAGTCCTGGGTACAGCCGGGCAAACGCGGCATCGATGGCATCCCATCCGGGAGCCGAATCGTCGTCGTCGTCATCATCGTCGTAGTCATCACGGCGGTCGAAACGTTCACCAAGCGCCTTGGAGGGCAGCACGCCGAAGATGATCGGGAACACGGATCCGATGTAGGGCAACAGGAATAGCAGGGACATCCATCCTGACAAATCGGCGTCATGGAGTCGGCGGACCAAGAGTGCCCAGTTTGGAACCGCACACACAAGTACGAACACCACCACGAGTGCCAGAGACAGGCGCCCGAGCGCGCTGGGGTCTCCGGCTACGGCGACGATTGCCACGCAAAAGATGGCGACTATTGCGATTGCCAGCTGGACCCACCAGTACTCGCTGCGCGACGCGCGGCCGGAGAAGCGGGCGTAGCTGCGGAAGAAGCGCGACACTGCGTGGCCGAATGTGGCTCCGTACAGCGGCAGCGTGAGGTCGCGCGGATCGTTCGCGCCGACTGGCTCGGATGGGTGCGTGTCGGACGACGTGTCCTCGCTGCGGGTCATTGGTCCTCTTCTCGATTATTCGGTTGTGCACGGAACCGGCTGAGTTCCGCTGTCCGATCCACTGGGGCTGAGATCAACGCGCAAGGTACAGCGTTGCGTCAAGCAATACGGGCAATTCGGGTGGAGTGGAAGTTGTCGTAGAGGTAGGTGATTACGCTATCGCTGCGCGGTCTCATTGGTTGACCGTTTGTGTGCGGGAGGATGGCGCGGAATGGCGATAGACCCTCAGCTGCTGGCGGCGATCGACGGCGCGGTTCGTGCCGAGCCGGCAAATCGCGCTCTACGGCTGCACCTGGCAGATCTGCTCCTAGATGACGGGCAGTACGTCGCCGCGCTCGGTCACTGCGAAATTCTCCTGCAGCAGTCCCCTGAGGACGCCGAGGTCCTCGCGCGTAAGACCGCGGCGCTCGATGGATTCGGCATGCCCACTGTCACACCGCAACCGACCGTTCCCGAGCAGGTTGCCCCCGCGCCACAACCGGCGCAGCTGCCGCAGACCGAATCATGGGCCACGGCCGACGACGATGACGACGCCATCCCGGTCAGCGACTTGATGGAGATCGTCCGGCCGGAACTCACGCTCGACGATGTGGCCGGGATGGAGGACGTCAAACAACGGCTTCGGATGAGCTTCCTCGAACCCATGCGCAATGAAGAGCTGCGCAAGTCGTTCGGGCATGCACTGCGATCCAGCCTGCTGTTGTGGGGACCGCCCGGTTGCGGCAAGACGTTCCTGGCCAAATCGCTGGCCGGCGAACTCGGGCTGTTCTTCATCCATGTCGGCATCGCCGACATCCTCGACAAGTGGCTCGGCAACAGCGAGCGCAACATCAAGAGTGTCTTCGAAGAAGCGCGACAGATGCGCCCGACCGTGTTGTTCATCGATGAGCTCGACGCACTCGGCCACAAACGCGCGCAGACATCGAGCTTCATCCGCAGCATCGTCAACCAATTGCTGCTCGAACTCGACGGGGCGACCAGCGACAACGAGGGGATATTGGTGCTCGGGGCGACCAACCAGGTGTGGGATGTCGACCCCGCGCTGCTGCGTCCTGGTCGCTTCGATCGAAAGGTGCTGGTGCTGCCGCCCGATCGACCCGCCAGAGAGGCGATCCTGGCGCACCATCTGCAGACCAGCCCGACAGAGCGGCTGAACCTGGCGGCTGTGGCCGACCGCACCGAAGGGTATTCGGGGGCGGATCTGGCGGGTCTGTGCCGCCACGCTGTCGAGTTCGCACTGCACGACTCGGTGCGACGCGGTTCCACCCAGCCGGTCAACCAGCGCCACCTCGACACGGCACTGAAGGACTCCCAGGCCAGCACGGCGTCGTGGTTCAGCCTGGCGCAGAACTATGTCGCGTTCGCCGAAAACCGGGACGAATACGCCGAACTCGAACGCTACCTCGCGAGGAGGAGGAAGCGGCGATGACGTCGATGGCCGACCGTGCCGCGGAGAAGGTCCGGGTACTTCTCGATCTCGACCGCAACGAGGAGGCAGCCCAGGCGGCACGCGCCGGATTGCAGAGCGACCCGAACAACGCCGAGCTGTTGGGACTGCTGGCCTCTGCGCTTCACGCGGACGGTCACGCGCGCGAGGCCCGGAAGTGGACCGAACGCTCCCTTGCCATCGACCCGAACCAGGCTTGGGTCCATGACGTCCGGGCGCGAGCCATCCTCAACGGTGGCGGAAAGGCCAAAGAGGCAGTCGAATCGGCCAGTGCGGCAGTGAAACTCGCGCACACCCACGCCTACTACCGCTACACGCTCACGCGCACCCAGCTCGAGGCCAAACAACGCAAGGCCGCCCAGGCAACCGCGGAGTCGATCCGCACAGTCGCCCCGGCTTCGCCGTTGGGCCCGCTCTCACAAGCGCTCGTCGAGATCGACCGCGCCAAGTTCTTCAGCGTTCACCCGGTGTGGGCAGTGGTGGCAGTCGTGGTGACCCGGGGTGCCGTCCTGCTTTTCTGGGCCATCGCGTGGCTCTACATGTACTTTCGGCGGCGCGGCCCACTCCGGCGCGCCGACGCCCACCTCATGGAAGCGTTGCGCCTCAACCCAGGGGACGCCTTCACGCATCGGGTCGCTGCCGAAGTCGCCCGATACCGTTTCCGGTTCGTCCGCGCCGTCGATTCCACACTCGCGTCGGCAGCAATTGACGCCGACATGGTGGACGCAACCGAGCTGGCGCGCGGCATCGTGCGCAGGACCACGGCGATCACGGCCGTCACCTTCGCCGTCTGGCTCGTCCTCATGCTGACGCTGTTCAGCACCATGAGCCACTCAGCCGTGATGTCCATCCTCGGTACGGTGCTGGTGATCGCCGCAGCGGCGGGCGTCACCTGGCTTTATGAGGAACAGACCAAACGACTACCGCCGGGCGTCCTGCGACTCGTCCGCCGACGCTGGGGCCTGCCGGCCACGGTGCTCGTGATCGCGGCGTGGCTATCGCTCATGGCCGCGAACAACCCGCTGAGCATCGCTGTCCCTACGGCGGTCGGCGCTGTGACCCTGCTGGCTGGCTTCTGCGTATTGACCGTGAAGCTGGTGTCCGCCAGGCGTATTGGCTGATCCGAGAGATGGAAGTCTGTGACTCACCGGCGTTATGGCTGGGGCAGGTACCAGTGTCGGCCCACTGCCCATCCGAGGAAACGTCGGCCCGTACCCGCCGGCACGGTGCCGGTCGCTGCGAATGTCTTTCCGCCGATGACGTGGTCCAGTCCGTCAATCGCGGGCCGGAATTGGTTGTGGATGCCGGCAGCCCGGGCTTCGTCGTGCAGCAGCCCCACCTGTGACTGTTGCACCGCAGGATCGCAGAAGCTGAGCAGGAAGATTGCCTGACGCCAGGCGTATGCGGCGTTCTTGATTTGGATCAGTGCGACGTGCCAGTCATGGGTGGGTTGTGCGAGTCGTCGGATAACCCAGGTGAATGTGTTGCGGACCAATTGGGGTGAGCTATCGCGCAACTGGTCAAGGAGGTCGAGCTCGTACACGAGCGTAGCAAGGTTATGGGTGGTAAGGATCTGGCTTTGTTCCAGAATGGCGCCGTTGCGAGCGACCCAGGAGCCGTTGCGGGGTTGATATTCCGTGGCGCCTGCCTCTTCGGCTCGCCTAGCGCACACCTGAGCGAAGTCCTCTGCTGTCGGCTTTCCCCATCGTTTCGGGGCGTCGCTTCGGGCCGCCCAGAACCAAGCAGGCGGGAGATCGTAGTAGTCGGCGTAGAGGGTGCCGGCCATGGTGCGGCTAGCGATAGCAGCGGCGCTATGCCATTTTGAGGTGAAGGTGCCCATGAAGATGTCAGCGGCGACTTCCTCCACCAGCGGCAGTTGCAGCCCGGATTCGGTCGCCAGCGTGCCGAGTTCGCGGACCAGTGAGTTGGGCAAGATGGTGTGGGGAAACGCAGTCAGGGCAAGCATGCTGGCTTGTCGCAGAGATTGCCGGGCCGCCTTGGCGTTGTCCGCGTGCCGAGATCGGCATGGTTGCAGCGCAGCGATCCACGGCAATTCCTCAAAGCGCACCTGGTGTTCGAGGTTGAGGAGCAGCAGGCTACGACGGCGGCGGAACGCGGTGTAGGTCTGCTCGTAGAGGCCGGCCAGCACCGGATCGCCGATGCTTGCTGCAGTAAGCCGTGACGTCAGCTGCGGCAGCACGATCGCGAGCACCTCGCTGGAGCTGATGACGCCACGGCTCACCAACTCATCCACGGGCGCTTCTAGCGCGCGAGTTGCCTTCTGCAGCAAGTGTTGCGGGATCGGTGTCCCCGTGGGGATGCTGTCGACTGGCTCATCGGCTTCGGTGACGTCGGCGGCGATCGAATCTAGCGAAGGCACACCTGCGTCCGCGGGGTAGCGGTCCAAGCGTCGGGCGAGCACGCGGGCCAGCGCGGCGTATGTTGGCGCGTTGGCGATTCTGAGCTGAGTCGCTCGGAGTGTGTCTCGGTGCTTAGAGCCGGCGGCTCCGTGCCGGGTGATCGTGTTCGCCAGAGCGCGACGGATCCCGCCGACCTCATGGGCGGGCAGTGTTTCACCCCCGTTGGGGCAGCTTTCAAGAGCGCGGTGCAGCGTGGCGAAGTTGCTCTTGGGGTGGGCGTGGCGACCAACGAATTCATCACTGCTGCATGCTTGCGCGAAGTCGGCGAGCCAGCGTGCCCTATCGTGCGCCCACTTTGGCGGCCATTGTTGGCAGGGCCAGCCTCCATGCACGGCTCGAGTTCCGTCGCGGTGAGGCAATTCACCCTCAACTGTGGTGGACCACAGCGCTACAAGTCGGTCATACAGTGGGTTCCATACGGCCAGCGTTGCCCGCATCGTAGCGATCTGGGGCGGCACTGACACCGCTCGTAATGACTGTGCCGTCTGCGTGGCAGAGGCCAGCCGCACCGCAGCCCCCGACAAGCGGGCCACCGACTCGAACCGTGGGGTGAACCTGAGCCGGTTCATGAACGGCCTCAGTTCTGCGACAAGGTCCAACGCTTGTTCTGGGAAGTCGTTGTCCAACAACAGCACTACGACGCTGAGAGCGGCCTCTTCAGGTATCTCCACGCGGTAGTGGCCGCTATGCAAGGCCTCGCGCAGCCGCGTCTGCCCGGCATCGCTTAGAAACCACAGATTGAGCCGTTCACGCTCATTCGCACCCGGGGTATCGCCGGGCAGCGTTGTCAGCAGCGCCATTTCGTCGTCATCGAGTGCGCTCTCCGCCAGATACCGTCCGGTGGCGAAGCCCCCGTGGGCGACCTCCAAGGTCACCCAAACCGGAGTGTCGGCGACAGGTGTGCGATTGCCCACGGAAATCTGGCCGCTGGCGATCCCGAACACGACATCTTCCCAGCGTCGTACTTTCTGCCGCACCCGCTCACGGTCCGCGGCATCGCCCAGCTCAACTGCCCGGGCCATCGCGCGGTGCAGCTGCTGGGTCGCGTACGCCAGGGACGCGGTGGGGTAGTGCTCGTCGGGCACGACAGTCTCCAGAATTAAGGGGTGACCTGGTGGTGAGGTTCGAACTCACGCCCTCCCGGTTACGAGCCGGATGCTCTGCCGCTGAGCTACACCAGGTTGCGACATGGCGGTCGCGTCGACATGGAGGCGGGGATCGAACCCGCGCCCTCCCGGTCCGAAGCCGGGCGATCTACCGCTGATCTACTCCATGATGGCGAATCGACGCTAGCAGAAGGGACCATTGCTGGCCGGCGATTTCGGCGTGGGGCGACTTGGTAGCTGTAACTGATCAGGGCTCGACCCGCAGTGGGCTTCGCGTGGCGGCTGAAAGACACGTATCAGCCTCGGGATGCAGATCCCCGAGCATCCCGTAGTGGTCAACCAGAAGTCAGGATTGCAATCACTTCCTGAATTCGGCTGCAGCCTGATTGCGACCCTGTTGCATCTTGGCGAGGTCAACCAGCTCACCGTAACCCTTGGACAGTGCTGCAGGGTCTGCGGCGTTTGTCGCCACCCACGAAAGAAGCTGGTCGGCAATGAGATCTACCATCTCGCCACGCGATTGATCCCGCAAATCAAGCATCAGGACATTGTTTTCATTCAGCTCGTGAATTTCCTGGCGCGCTGGCCCCGCCGGCAATGTGTCCTCAAGAAAATCGAACAAGAAGCTGGTCATCGAACTCTTCCATGACCAGTTACCGTGCTGGAGACGAACAAAACCGCCCATGCAGTCCTCTCATGTCACCGCGGATCCGCAGCATGCACACCCCGTGACACAGTCGGTTGCCCAGGGCGGCACATACCGTTCAAGTAAGTGTGGACCCAGTACGCGGATCTTTGAACAACGTATGTACAACCGCATCATGAGTGTGCCCAGTTCCGGTTTCTGAGTCCACCCGTTTATAAAGTCAGGCTTGTTTGATCAGATTCAGTGGATGCGGCAGGCCATGAAGAAACATGCGCTTGTTGTTCAGTCGATCGTCGATGGACGTCACGACGGTATAGGCATTTGGCCGACCTCGGGCACACCTGGACTTCCTTTTATTCACAGACTTCTGCGGTTGCATGGCAGCCGACACACAGACTCGGCACCGCGTTCGGCCGAATGAACGGCGGGCGGCCGCATACCGTTTCACACTGGAGGAAGTCCAGCGGCGAAGGGGAGTGCGACCAGGATGGAATCCGATGACGTTCCGGCGCTCAACCGCAGGAGAGCACTGCTCGGTCTGGCCGCGGTCGGCGGTGTCGCGGCGGTCGGTGTCGGCGGTCTCGCCGAGGCGGCGGGCTTGCTGCGGCCCAGTGCGCTGACTCCGGCGGATTTCGCCGACCGCTTCGAACAGATCAACGGCCGTCACGACGGTTTCCGGCGCAACCACGCCAAAGGCTTGGCCGCGACCGGAACGTTCACCAGCACGGGCGCAGGCGCCGAGGTGAGTCGCGCGGCGGTGTTCAAGCCTGGCGCAGTGCCCGTCGTGGGCAGGTTCTCGCTGTCGGGTGGCCTGCCCGATCAACCCGACAAGCCGGACACCGTGCGGGGATTGGGCCTGATGTTCCGGCTTCCCGACGGGGAGCAATGGCGCATCGCGATGGTGAACGTCCCGGTGTTCACCGACAACACCCCGCAAGGCTTCTACGACCGGATGCTCGCGTCACGCCCACAACCGCAGACCGGCAAGCCGGATCCGCAAGCGATGGCAGATTTCCTGGCCGGCCATCCGGAAACCGCCGCGGCGATGAAGATCATCAAGCAGAACCCACCGAGCGCCGGATTCGCCGACAGCACCTACCGCGGACTACACGCCTTCCGCGCCACCAACGACCAAGGCGCGACGACGTTCATCCGGTGGACGGCCGTGCCTCTGCAACCCGACGAGCCCGCCGAACCGCCACAGGCCAACGACAAGAACGGTCTCTTCGACGCGCTGATCGAGACGGTGGCGCACGGGCCCGTCCGCTGGAAGCTGGTCCTCACCCTGGCCGATCCGAGCGATCCCACCAACGACCCGACACTGCCGTGGCCGGCGAACCGTCCGACGATCGAGGCCGGCACGATCACCATCGACGCCGTCCACACCGAGGCCCCCGGCAACGCCCGCGACATCAACTTCGACCCGCTGGTGCTGCCTGACGGTCTGGACGCCTCCGACGACCCGGTGCTGACTGCGCGATCGGCGGTCTATGCCCGCTCGTTCAACCGGCGGGCTCGAGAACCCAAGTCGCCCAGCGCAGTCGTCGTTCCCGGGGGTGCGCAATGACCACCGAGACGAAATCGCCGATCACCCGCTTCAATCTGCCCGCCAGACTGCTGCACTGGTCGATGGCGGTGATGGTGATCGCGCAGTTCTTCATCGGTGTCACGATGATCGCGGCGCTCAGCTACTACCCGCTGCTGCTGGCGATCCACCGGCCGCTGGGCATAGCGATCCTGGTGTTCGCGATCGTGCGGCTCGTCAACCGGCTGACTCACCGGTTGCCGCCGTTCCTGGCCACGATGGGGTCCGTGGAACGGCGGGTCGCCAGCTACTCCGAATACCTGCTGTACGCACTGCTTTTGGTGCAGCCACTGATCGGGTGGGCCATGCTGTCGGCCGCGCAGTCACCGGTCGTGATGGTGGGGGCGGTGCACCTGCCGGCGATCGCCCCGCACAACATCACCCTGTACGCCGCGCTGCGCACGGCGCACACCGTGGCCGCCTACTTGTTGTTCGCGACGTTCACCGCACACATCTGCGCGGTGCTGTTTCACACTCTGGTGCTACGCGACGGCATTCTGCATCGAATGTCGTTGTGGCCCAAAAGAAACCATCCCGCCGAGTAGGGGAGTGAAACCGTCAGCCGTGCAGCGCATCTCGCAGCGCGGCGATGGCCTTGTCGAACGATTCGGTGGAGGCGGGCACCACACCGACATATCCGAGGTAGCCGTGTACCAGGGTCTCGGCGTTGTCCAGCTGCACCGGAACGCCTGCGGCGGATAGCAATTCGGCGTAGCGGATGCCGTCGTCACGCAACGGGTCGTGCCCGGCCACCGCGACGTAGGCCGGTGCGAGGCCGGACAGATCCGTCGCGCGGGCCGGCACCAGCGTGGCCGGTGGATCGGACAGATCCACGTGCCCGGCATACCAGCGCGAGAACCCCTGGACAGCGTCGAGCCCGAGGATCGGTGCGGTGGCGTTCTCGGTGAACGACGGCAGGCTGGTGTCCCACGTGGTGGCGGGGTACCAGAGCAGCTGAAAGCGCAGGGGAGTGCCGGCGTCACGCGCCAGCAGCGCCACGACCGCGCTGAGGTTGCCGCCCGCCGAATCGCCGGCCACGGCCATCCGGGTGGCGTCGGCACCCAGTTCTGCGGCATTGGCGGCCACCCACTGCGTCACGGCCCACACGTCATCGACGGCGGCCGGGTACGGGTGCTCGGGGGCCAGTCGGTAGTCCACCGACACCACCACCGCGTCGGCGCCCACGGCGTGCTGGCGGGCGGTGCCGTCGTAACTGTCCAGGTCACCCAGCGCCCAGCCGCCGCCGTGGATGAACACGATGACCGGCAGCGTCGCACCGTCGGTGGTCGGCGGCCGGTACACCCGGACCGGGATCGGGCCGGCCGGCCCAGGAACCTCACGGTCCTCGGCCTGCACCTCGGGATGGACCGGCATCCGCGGAATCTCACTGAATTGGCGCCGGGCCTCGTCGACACCGATGTCGGTCGATAGTTGGAACGGCACTGCCTCCAGTACCTTTTGCAGGATGGCATCGACAGCTGGTTTCTCGTCAGCAACGGACATCCCGCCACCGTACGCACACCGCCGGACGGTGTGGCTGTGGGGCGCCGCCGCGGTCGTCGGCGCGGCTTACGGGGTGTTTCTGCTCGTGGTGGCTCTGCGCTTGCCGGCCGGTGCCGATCTCACCGGCCAGTTCTTCGCCCAGCCCGCGGTCAAGGCGCTGCCTGCCCTGCTGCTGGCGGCGGCCGCGTGGGCTCATCCGATCGTGCGGGAACGCCGCTGGCTGGTCGGTGCGCTGGTGTTCTCCGCGCTCGGCGACTTCCTGCTCGCCATCCCGTGGTGGCAGCCGTCCTTCGTGCTCGGACTGGCCGCATTCCTGGTCGCGCACCTGTGCTTCCTTGGCGCACTGCTGCCCCTGGCGCGGCGCTCGACGCCGCGCCTGATCGCCGTCGCAGTCACGATCCTCGCCTGTCTGGCGCTGCTGACCTGGTTCTGGCCCCGGCTCGTCGAACAGGGGATGGCCGTTCCGGTGGTGGCCTACATCGCGGTGCTGGGAGCCATGGTGTGCACGGCGCTGCTGGCCCGGCTGCCCACCCCGTGGACCGCGGCCGGGGCGGTGTGTTTCGCGGTGTCGGACTCCATGATCGGCATCAGTCAGTTCGTGCGTGGCGATCAATTGCTCGCCGTTCCGATCTGGTGGGCGTACGCGACGACGCTACTGCTGATCACGGCGGGCATGTTCTTCGGCCGGGCGTCAGACAAGTCTGCTAAAGCTGTGAAGTGACGATCACCCGCCGCGCCGCCGAGCATGAGCCCATCGCGCGGGTGCTTCCCCTACTCACCGTTCCGCACCTGGACCGGGAGTTCGACTATCTGGTGTCGGAGGAACAATCTGACGATGCCCAGCCCGGCGTGCGGGTCCGGGTGCGCTTCAACGGCAGGCTGGTCGACGCGTACCTGCTGGAGCGGCGGTCCGATACCGACCACACCGGAAAGCTGGGCTGGCTCGATCGCGTGGTCTCGCCCGAGCCGGTACTCACCGCGGAGATCCGGCGGCTCGTCGACGCCGTCGCGGCCCGCTACGCCGGAACCCGCGCGGATGTGCTGCGTCTGGCGGTGCCGCCGCGCCATGCCAGGGCCGAGAAGCAGACTCCCGCCGAGCCGGAGCCGGTCGCGGCCGTCCCGGTCGATACCAGCGCCTGGGCCCGTTACGGCCGTGGCGAACAGTTCCTGACCGCAATCGGTGAAGGCCGTGCGGCGCGGGCCGTGTGGCAGGCGCTACCCGGGGAGAACTGGACACACCGGCTGGCCGAGGCGGCCGCCGTGGCGGTGAACGCGGGACTGGGAGTGGTGGCCGTGGTGCCGGATCAGCGCGATGTGGATGCGCTGTATGCCGCGGTGACCGAACACGTGCCCGCGTCGCGGGTGGTCGCGTTGTCGGCCGGGCTCGGCCCGTCGGCCCGGTACCGCCGCTGGCTGGCGGCGCTGC
Source organism: Mycolicibacterium nivoides (assembly GCF_003855255.1). NCBI lineage: Bacteria > Bacillati > Actinomycetota > Actinomycetes > Mycobacteriales > Mycobacteriaceae > Mycobacterium > Mycolicibacterium nivoides. The sequence continues at coordinate 995,855 of NZ_CP034072.1, forward strand.
GGGGACAGGCCCAGGTGGTGATCGGCACCCGCAGTGCGGTGTTCGCCCCGGTGACCAACCTCGGGTTGGTCCTGGTGTGGGACGACGGCGACGACAACCTCGCCGAGCCGCGCGCGCCTTACCCCCATGCCCGCGAGGTCGCCATGCTGCGGGCACATCAGCTGCGCTGCGCCGCGATCATCGGCGGCTACGCGCGGACCGCCGAGGCACAGGCCCTGGTGCGGACCCGCTGGGCGCATGACGTGGTGGCGGCCCGGCCGGTGGTCCGCGCCGCCGCACCACGGGTGATCGCGCTGGAAGACAGCGGGTACGCCCAGGAGCGTGACCCGGCCGCCCACACCGCCCGGCTGCCGTCCATGGCGCTGCAGGCGGCCCGTTCGGCGCTGCAGGCCGAACATCCGGTGCTCATCCAAGTTCCGCGCCGCGGCTACGTGCCTGCGCTGGCCTGCGCGCGGTGTCGTGCGGTGACCCGCTGCAGGCACTGCACCGGCCCGCTGGCCCTGCCGGACCGCGGGAGCGCAGCTGCCGAATGCCGGTGGTGCGGCCGGGCCGAACCCGCATTGCGTTGCGCGCGTTGCGGTTCGGATGCGGTGCGGGCGGTCGTGGTGGGGGCCCGCCGTACCGCGGAGGAGTTGGGCCGGGCGTTCCCTGGCACCTCGGTGATCACCTCGGGCGGCGACGCGGTGCTCGGTGCGGTGGGGGCTGGACCGGCTCTGGTGGTCAGCACGCCCGGTGCGGAGCCGATCGCCGAAGGCGGTTACGGTGCGGCACTGCTGCTCGACGCGTGGGCGCTGTTGGGCCGGCAGGATCTGCGTGCCGCCGAGGACACCCTGCGCCGATGGATGGCTGCGGCGGCCCTGGTCCGGCCGCGCACCGACGGCGGAGTGGTGGCCGTGGTGGCGGAGTCGGCGATCTCCACCGTGCAGGCACTGATCCGCTGGGATCCGGTGGGGCATGCCGACGCCGAACTCGACGGGCGCGGCGACGTCGGACTGCCACCCGCCGTGCACATGGCGGCCATCGACGGGACGACGACAGCCGTCGAGGCACTGCTCGAAACCGCGCAACTGCCCGAAGTCGCGGAAACTCTCGGCCCGGTGGAACTGCCCGTCGGCGCACGCCGGCCACCAGGCCTGGACGCCGACGCCGAGGTGAGCCGGATGCTGGTCCGGGTGCCCAGGGGTGGGGGCCTGGAGTTGGCGGCCGCGCTCCGCAAGGCCACCGCGGTGCTCAGCGCGCGCAAAGACCAGCAACCGTGTCGTGTCCAAATCGACCCGTTACACATCGGGTAGGGCGGATACTTCACCCGTTGTCGGTGAGTGCCGAATCAGGAGGCTGCGATGCGCCGGGTGTGGTCGTGGTTGTTTACGTTGGGGCTCATTGCCTTTGGTCTGCTTTGGCCGCTGGTGTTCACCGGCGGGTCAGCGTCGGGGCCGGGTGTGGGTCACGCCGATCCGGTGGTGATCACCGACTACCGGGCCGAGTTCACCGTCGACACCGACGGACGGATGACCGCGGTCGAGACCATCACCGGCAATTTCCCCAGCGGACGGCACGGGATCTTCCGATATTGGGACGTGGCGAATCAGAACAATTCCCGCCTCCGGCAGGTACCCGAGATCGTGTCGATCACGATGGATGGCGCCCCGGCTCCGTACCAACTGCTGTGGGAGAGCGGTAAACGGTTCCGAGTGGCCAAGATCGGCGACCCCGCCACCACGCTGGACTGGGGCAGCCACGTCTTCGAGATCCGCTACACCATCGACGGCGTCCTCGACCCGGGCACCGTCGGTGCCAACCGTCAGTTCGCCGCGAACACCGGTAGCCCCGATGCGCGATCGGCCTTCTTCTGGAACGTCGTCGCACCGGCCTGGAACAACACCATCGAACGGGCCGACATCTCCGTCACCCTGCCCGCCGAGATCACCGGAGCCGGTTGCAGTGTCGGATTCGGTGTCGGCAGCGCCTGCACCGATCTGCGCGCCGAAGGCAACACCGTGCGGCTGGTGGCGACCGACCTGGAGCCGCACACCCCGGTCACGCTGCGCGCCGGCGTCGACGTGGCCACACCCGCGCAGGCGAGCCTGCCGTGGCCATACACCTGGGACCGGATCCTCGGCCGGTCGGTGACCGCACTGTTCTGGATCGCCTTGCTGACTGTCGGTATGGGGCTGCTCGCCTACTTCTGGTCGCGGACCACCGTCGAACCGTCACCGGGATTTCCGGTGCAGTACGCCCCGCCGGAGGGGCTCGGGCCCGTACAGACCGAGTACATCCGCACCGAGAACGTTCCGAAGAACGGGCTCAGTGCGACTTTGTTTCACCTCGCCGAGCGCGGACTCGTGGAACTGCGGCAGGTCAGTGACAAGCACTGGAAGATCAAAGGTCTCGCGAAGCCGGCAGATTGGGCCGATGTCGATCCGGTCGGCATCGACGTGGGTGCTGCGCTCAAGGTGATGTCGGTGGGTGCCGAGTTCACCGCCAAGAACACCGCGGCGGCCGGCAAGAAGCTGGCCAAGGCCAAAGCTGACATGGCGGTCGCGGTGCGCAAGTGGGCGTTCGACGACGGCCTCATGGTCAAGCGCCGTAGGGAATGGTGGATCCTCGTCGCCAATGTGGCGGCGTTCTTCGCGGCGTTGGCGTGTTTCTGGCTGTGGTTCGGAATCCCGATCACGTTGTGGGGGATGCCCTTCGCGGCGTTCTTCGTGTTCTCGGTAGGTTCCTGGGCCGGCGGTGTGGGTACCCGCCGCACCCCCGCCGGCCGGGAACTGTGGTCGCGGGCAGAGGGATTTCACCGTCTGCTGTCCACCGATTCCGCCGAGACCAGGTTCGACTTCGCCGCGCGCAAGGACCTCTACCTGGCGTACATCCCGTTCGCGGTGGCCGGAGGTACCGCGGCGCTGTGGGCCAAGAAGTATCAGGACACCATGGGCGCTGCTGCACCCCAACCGGATTGGTACAACTCGTCGTCGTCCTCGTCGGACAGCGGCCATGGTTTCATCGGCGGATCCGGCGATGCGGACTTCGACAGTTTCGAATCGGCACTATCGTCATCGATCGGGGCGTACACAGCCTCGCAGTCGTCGTCCTCCTCTTCGTCGGGCGGCGGATCGTGGTGAGCCTGCTGTTGGTGGTGATCCTGGTACTCGCGGTGGCGGTACTGGTGGGCTTCGTCATCGGCTACAACAAGCTGCGGGCGGCCGACGTGCACGTCGCCGAGGCGCTGAGCGGCATCGACGTCGAGCTGACCCGCCGTGCGGCGCTGATTCCGGCGCTGGTGCAGACCGTGGCGACGTTCGCCACGCACGAGACCGCGGTCCTCGGCCGGGTCAGCAGCGCCCAGGCGGCGCTGAACTCGGCGACCGGCGGAGCCTCGGTGGTACAGCGCAGCGCCGCCGAACGTGATCTCGACTCGGCGCTGACCGGCGTCCTTGCGCTGGGATCGTCCTACCCGCAACTCAATTCGTCGAACAACTTCCTGAACCTGCAGGAGAACCTCGCCGACACCGAGAACAAGCTGGCCTTCGCCCGGCAGTACTACAACGACGCCGTGGCCACCCTCAACCGGCTCGTCGGCACCATTCCCTGGGTGTATCTCGCCCCGCTGGCCGGAGTATCCGAGCGGGAGTACTACCAGACGCCGCATTAGGGAAGCGGCGGGCTGGATCCCTAAACTGGTGCGGTGCGTCTTGTCTTTGCCGGAACTCCAGAGCCTGCCCTCCCGTCGTTGCAGCGGCTGATCGACTCGCCCCGTCACGATGTGGTCGCGGTGCTGACCCGGCCCGACGCCGCCGCCGGGCGACGCGGCAAGCCCGAACCGTCGCCGGTCGCGAAGCTGGCGCTCGAGCACGACATACCCGTGTTGCGTCCGTCGCGGCCCAATTCCGACGAGTTCGTCGCCGAGCTGTCCGAGCTGGCGCCGGACTGCTGTGCGGTCGTCGCCTACGGCGCACTGCTGAGTGAACGGCTGCTCGCGGTGCCCAAGCACGGCTGGATCAACCTGCACTTCTCGTTGCTGCCCGCCTGGCGCGGGGCGGCGCCGGTGCAGGCCTCCCTGGCCGCAGGTGACGAGGTGACCGGAGCCACGACCTTCCTGATCGAACCGGCACTCGACTCCGGGCCGGTCTACGGCGTGGTCACCGAGCGGGTTCGTGACACCGACACCGCGGGCGAACTGCTTGGGCGGCTTGCTGATTCGGGTGCGGCGCTGCTGGAGTCCACGCTGGACGGCATCGCCGAGGGGGCGCTGACGGCGGTGCCCCAGCCGGCCGACGGGGTGAGCCTGGCGCCCAAGATCACCGTGGAGTCGGCCCGGGTGCGCTGGGACCTGCCGGCCCACGTCATCGACCGGCAGATCCGTGCGGTCACCCCGAATCCCGGGGCCTGGACGATGATCGGGGACCTACGCGTCAAGGTGGGTCCGGTCACGGTCGAGCGGTCGGAAGATTCGTTGGCGCCCGGCGAAATCCGTGTCGAACGCAATGCCGTGTTGGTCGGTACCGGTTCGCAGCCGGTACGGCTGGGGCAGATCCAGCCACCCGGCAAGAAACTCATGAACGCTGCCGACTGGGCCCGCGGCGCGCGGTTGGAGGAATCGGTGCGCGCATCATGAGCAATACGCCGAACCGGCCCAACCGTGGGACGCAACGCAACCGCCAGCACCGGCGCACGCCGCTGGATCCCGCCCGCCGGGCGGCGTTCGATGTGTTGCGCGCCGTATCGGAGCGTGACTCCTATGCCAACCTGGCCTTGCCCGCACTGCTGCGGGAACGGGGGATCGAGGGACGCGACGCGGCCTTCGCCACCGAGCTGACCTACGGCGCCTGCCGGACGAAGGGGCTGCTCGATGCGGTCATCGCCGCGGCGGCCGGGCGCCCGACCGACCGGATCGATCCCGTACTGCTCGACCTGTTGCGGTTGGGCGCCTACCAGCTGCTGCGCACGCGGGTCGAACCGCATGCCGCGGTGTCCACCACCGTCGAGCAGGCCGGGATCGAATTCGACTCGGCCCGAGCCGGTTTCGTCAACGGCGTGCTGCGGACGATCTCCCGGAGCACCGAGCAGGAATGGGTGGAACAGCTGGCACCGCCGGCGGCCACCGATCCGGTCGGGCACGCCGCGTTCCTGCACGCCCACCCGCGGTGGATCGCCCAGGCCTTCACCGATGCGCTCGGGGCTCGGGCCGGTGAACTCGACGCCCTGCTCACCAGTGACGACGAACGTCCGGTGGTCCACCTGGCGGCGCGGCCCACCGCACTGACCGCGGCCGAGCTGGCCGCACAGTCCAACGGCACCGTGGGCCGCTACTCGCCCTATGCGGTGTACCTGCCCGGTGGTGACCCCGGACAGTTGGCGGCCGTGCGCGACGGTGCTGCCCAGGTGCAGGACGAGGGCAGCCAGCTGGTCGCCCGCGCGCTGACCCTGGCCGAACTCGACGGCCCGGACAACGGTCGCTGGCTGGACTTGTGTGCTGGCCCGGGCGGTAAGACCGCACTGCTGGCCGCCATCGGTGCGGCCTCGGGTGCCCGGGTCACCGCAGTCGAGCCCGCGCCGCGCCGTGCCGATCTGGTCGAGGAGAACACACGCGGTCTCTACGTCGACGTGCGTCGTGTGGACGGCCGGGAATCCGGTCTGGAGCCCGGCTTCGACCGGGTCCTGGTCGATGCGCCCTGCACCGGGTTGGGAGCGCTGCGCCGACGCCCGGAGGCACGGTGGCGTCGGCAGCCCGGCGATGTCCCCGGGCTGGCGAAACTGCAGCGTGAACTGCTTGCTTCGGCTATTTCGCTGACCCGTCCCGGCGGCGTGGTCCTCTACGCGACCTGTTCGCCGCACCTGGCCGAAACGGTCGGGGTGGTGGCCGACGCGGTGCGCCGGCATCCGGTGACCCAGCTGGACGTCCGGGAGTTGTTTGCCCCGGCCGACGACCTCGGCGACGGACCGCACGTCCAGCTGTGGCCGCACCGGCACGGGACCGATGCGATGTTCGCCGCAGCCCTAAAAGTAGGGTGATCGCCATGGCAGAACCCCTGATCGCCCCGTCCATCCTGTCCGCTGACTTCGCGCGGCTGGCCGATGAGGTCGCCGCGGTGGCCGGGGCCGACTGGCTGCACGTCGACGTGATGGACAACCATTTCGTGCCCAACCTGACGTTGGGCCTGCCCGTGGTGGAGTCCCTGCTCAAGGTGACCGACATCCCGATGGACTGCCATCTGATGATCGACCAACCCGAACGCTGGGCGCCGCCATACGCCGAGGCGGGCGCCTACAACGTCACGTTCCACGCCGAAGCCACCGACAATCCGGTCGGCGTGGCGCGCGATATCCGTGCCGCCGGCGCCAAGGCCGGCCTGTCGGTGAAGCCCGGCACCCCGTTGGAGCCGTACCTGGACATCCTCAAGGAGTTCGACACCCTCCTGGTGATGTCGGTGGAACCCGGCTTCGGTGGGCAGAAGTTCATCCCGGAGGTGCTCACCAAGGTGAGCACCGTGCGCCGCCTGGTGGACTCCGGCGAGCTGACCATCGTCGTCGAGATCGACGGTGGCATCAATGCCGACACCATCGAGCAGGCGGCTGAGGCCGGCGTCGACTGCTTCGTCGCCGGCTCTGCGGTGTACAGCGCAGCCGATCCGGCTGCCGCGGTGAAGTCCCTGCGTCAGCAGGCTGCGAGCGCCTCGAGACATCTGACGCTATGACGCCCGAGGCCGCAATGCGGCTGGCCATCGAGCAGGCCGAACAGGTCAAGGGCTCGACCTACCCGAATCCGCCGGTCGGCGCGGTGATCCTGGACAGTGACGGGCAGATCGCCGGCGTCGGCGGGACGCAACCCGTCGGCGGGCCGCACGCCGAGGTGATGGCCTTGCGGGCGGCCGGGGACCGGGCCAAGGGCGGCACCGCCCTGGTCACCCTGGAACCGTGCAATCACCACGGCCGCACCCCGCCGTGCGTGGATGCGCTTCTGGCATCGGGGATTTCGGCCGTCACCTTTGCGGTGTCCGATCCCAACCCGGCAGCGGAAGGCGGGGCGGCGCGGCTCGCGGAGGCCGGCGTCACGGTCAGCGCCGGGTTGCTGGCGAACGAGGTCGAAAAGGGACCGCTGCGCGAGTGGCTGTACAAGCAGCGCACCGGATTGCCGCATGTCACATGGAAATTCGCGACGAGTGTGGACGGCCGCAGCGCTGCCGCCGACGGTTCCAGCCAATGGATCACCAGTGAGGCCGCCCGCGCGGACGTCCATCGCAAGCGGGCCGCGGCCGACGCGATCGTGGTCGGCACCGGGACCGTGTTCTTCGACGATCCGACGTTGACTGCGCGCCGGGCCGACGGCACGCTGGCCGGTCATCAGCCCCTGCGGGTCGTGGTGGGGATGCGCGAGGTGTCGCCGGACGCCAAGGTGCTCAACGATGATTCGCACACGATGCTGATCCGTACGCATGATCCGCTCGAGGTGATGCGGTCGCTGGGCGACCGGACCGACGTCCTCCTGGAGGGCGGGCCGACCCTGGCCGGGGCGTTCCTGCGGGCAGGAGTGGTCAACCGGATCCTGGCCTACGTGGCGCCGATACTGCTGGGCGGCCCGATAACTGCGGTCGATGACATCGGAGTGCCGAGTATCACGCACGCGCAGCGGTGGGGGTTCGACGGCATCACCCCCATCGGGCCGGATGTTCGCCTGAGTCTGGTACCTAACTGATAGTGGGCCCGCAGTAGGTAGCCAGCTTTAGTTAGGGTGACCTAAGTTACGCTCGTGAAATGCCAGGCATCGTCGGTGATGATCGGTACACTCGTACCAAAGCGCGTTCGTTGCCGAATGTGCGCCGGGTGAACACGAGCAAAGGACGCGAGCAATGACTGCACTGCAGGACTGGCTCCCCACGACGCCATGGACTCCCCGCACGATCCGGGCACTGGTGCGCGCTCCGCTACGCCTCGTGCTGCCCGGCCGGCCCGATGAGGCCGACCGGGCGCCACGTTTGCTGAGCCCCGGAGTCGAACGCTGCTGAGCCGATCAGCTCGATCGATGGCGTCCCGGCGGTTGGTCGGTGCCCTGGACCGCCGGGTCGGCTGACTGGACCGGCAGGACCTCCGTCGGCAGGTACAGCTGCCCTGTCGACGTGTCATCACTCTGACCGGCGCGCAGGTCCTCGGGAGGACCGGCAGGTTCGTCGACGTGGACGTGACGCGCGGCAATCAGCAGGCCGAGCACCGCACCCACCACGCAGACGATCGCGGTGATCCCGAAGATGTCGCCGTACATCGACACGTACGCCTCGCGATAGCGCACCGCTTGAGACGCCAACCGCTCCTGAAGCGACATCTGGCCGGTGTTCGCCGCGGCCGACAAGGTGGACAGGTGCTGGTTGAACCGGTACAGGCCCCAGGCCGACAGGCCCGCCATACCGATCAGCATGCCGATCATCCGGGCGACCACCACGAAGGCCGAGGCGATGCCGTGTTGTGCGGCAGGCACCACCCGCAGCGTGGCCGAGGTCAGCGGAGCGATCACCAGTCCGAGTCCCAGGCCGACGATCGCCAGATCGGTGTCCAGGACCGGCAGCTTGAACAGAACCAGGTCGTGTACGGCGTCGAGCACATCGATCGACCACTGGGTGATCAGCCAGAACCCGCCGGCCGCGATCATCAGGCCGACGAATGTGATGATGCGATCCCCGACCCGGGTGGCGATCCAGCCACCGATCAGCGCGCCGATCGGCAGCGCACCCAGGAACCACAGCAGCAGGAAGGCGGTCTCGTACTTGTCCTTGCCGAGCACGCCCTGACCGAACAGTTCGACGTTGACCAGCGTGACCATCAGTGCGGCGCCGGTGCACAACGAGGCGGCGAGTGCGGCCAGGAACGGCAGGAACCGCACACCCGCGGGTTCGATCAGCCGGGTACGCGCCAGCCGTTCCCACACGAAGAACGCCACGGCCGCCACCAGCGCACCGATCAGGACCGGGAGGCCCCAGCTGGGTAGCACCTGCTTGCCGTCGGGTTCCGGGTTGTAGAGGCCGACGACGGCCAGGCCCAACGCGATCGCCAGCAGGATGCCGCCGACGACATCGACCTTCTCGGGGTGGTCGCTCGGTTCCTTGCCCGGCAGGCTGAAATGGATCATCACCATGGCGATGAGCGCCAGCGGCACATTGATCCAGAACACAGATTGCCAGTGATGGAACACCGCCACGGCGCCGATGCCGTACAACGGGCCCAGCACGCTGCCGAACTCCTGGGCGGCGCCGACGCCGCCGAGCACCGCGGCCCGGTTACGTGCGGCCCACAGATCGGCGGCCAGCGCCAGCGTCACGGGCAGTAGCGCGCCGCTCGCGGTGCCCTGCACCACGCGGCCGATGACCAGCATGGTCAGGTCGCTCGACAGTGCGGTGATCACCGAGCCGATGGCGAAACCGGCCAAGCCGACCTGGATCAGCATCTTGCGCCCGAACCGGTCCGAGGCCCGCCCCAGCAGCGGCATCGCCGCGATGTAGCCCAGCAGGTAACCCGTGATGATTGGCGTGACCTGCTGGATCTTGTTGATCGCGATACCGACGTCGGACATGATGTCGGTCATGATCGTGACCACGACATAGGTGTCGAGGGCACCGAGCAGCACGGCAAGACTGCCCGCGCTGATCGCGATATGGCGGTTGCGGCCGGACCTCACCGACTCCGCGGTCGACATCAGGAAGCGGGCTTGGTGACGGTGACCTGCTTGCCCCAGTCAGACAGGGTCATGGTGACGCTGTTTCCGGGCGTGGGTTCGAGCTTGGCCTGCAGCAGGGTGTGGTTCCCGTCCTCGGTGATCCAGGCAGTTCCCGGGACCGGGCCTTCGGCCTTGAGCTGCGGGGCGATCTTGTTGACCGCGTCGGCGCTGACGGTGCCGGTCACTCGGACCGCCTCGGTGCCGCCGATGGATTCACGGCCGTCGGCCTTGGGGTCACTGAAGTTCGCCAGCACGTTGGCCAGGCCGTTGTCGGGGTTCAGGATCGCCGAGATGTCGTAGATGTTCGTGGCGGGCCCGTAGTTGGACAGCGGATCGCCCGGGGTCAGCGCCGCGTACAGATCGCCGCCGGCCACCACGAACTTCGCGTCGGCCAGCTTCTGGCCCGCGAACAGCAGGTCGGCGGTGCCCTCGGCAGCCACCTCGGGGGTGTTGGTCAGGTCACCGTCGAGCTTCTCCACCGGAAGTCCCTTGATGGTGCCCTGCACGGTAAGCAGCAGATGCACGCTCTGCTGTGCCTTGGTGCTGGCCGAGGACTCCTGCAGTAACTGGGCCGCGTCGGGCAGCGGGGCGTTCGACTTCTCCGAGGACGAAGACGACGAGCAGCCGGCCACGAGGGCGGCCGCTGCGAAGAGAATTGCGAGTAAGGACTGGACTGCGAAGCGTGGGCGCGTCTGCATTACTGCATCGTAGAGGCTCGCGGCAGCCGGGCGTTTTCTCCAACTCGTACTCGGGCCGAATAGTCTGGTCGGCGTGTTCACCGGAATCGTTGAAGAGCTGGGTGTCCTGGTCGACAAGGCGGAGCTGACGGATGCCGCCCGATTCACCATCCGCGGCCCCGTGGTCACCGCCGACGCCGGTCACGGCGACTCGATCGCCGTGAACGGGGTCTGTCTGACCGTGGTGGACGTACTGCCCGACGGAGCGTTCACCGCCGACGTCATGGGGGAGACGCTGAACCGGTCGAGCCTGGGTGGGGTCGGGGTGGGCAGCCAGGTCAACCTGGAGCGGGCCGCCGCGGTCAATAGTCGCCTCGGCGGCCACATCGTGCAGGGCCACGTGGACGGCACCGGAACTGTGATCTCCCGCACGCCTTTCGATCACTGGGAAGTGGTCCGCATCGGTCTTCCCGCCACGCTGTCGCGCTATGTCGTAGAGAAGGGTTCGATCACCGTTGACGGGGTGTCGTTGACGGTGTCCGCGGTGGGTGACGACTGGTTCGAGGTGTCGCTCATCCCCACCACGCGTGAGCTCACCACGCTGGGTCAGGCGGGCGTCGGGACGACGGTCAATCTCGAGGTGGACATCATCGCCAAATACGTGGAACGGCTCATGGCCGGTCCCGGTGAGTAAGAGCTGGCAATAACCGCTGGATTTCGGTGGTTCATACTGGAGTCGGCGATTGGTCCCGCATTGGGGACCTGTCATTAGAACAGGCAAGGTGGCGCAGATGACCAGGCTCGATTCCGTCGAGAGGGCGATAGCCGATATCGCGGCGGGCAAAGCCGTGGTGGTGATCGACGACGAGGATCGCGAGAACGAGGGCGATCTCATCTTCGCTGCCGAGAAGGCCACCCCCGAACTCGTGGCGTTCATGGTGCGCTACACCTCCGGCTACCTGTGTGTGCCGCTGGACGGCGAGATCTGCGACCGGCTGGGCCTGCTGCCGATGTATGCGGTCAACCAGGACAAGCACGGCACTGCCTACACCGTCACGGTGGACGCGAAAAAAGATGTGGGAACCGGTATTTCGGCTTCCGACCGGGCAACGACCATGCGTACGCTTGCCGATCCGTCCGCCGTCGCCGACGACTTCACCAAGCCCGGCCACGTGGTTCCGCTGCGGGCCAAGGACGGTGGCGTGCTGCGCCGTCCCGGACACACCGAGGCCGCCGTGGACCTGGCCCGTCTGGCCGGGCTGCAGCCCGCCGGCGCGATCTGCGAGATCGTCAGCCAGAAGGACGAAGGCGACATGGCGCGCACCGATGAGCTGCGTGTCTTCGCCGACGATCACGACCTGGCGCTGATCTCGATCGCCGACCTGATCGAGTGGCGCCGTAAGCACGAGAAGCACATCGAGCGCATCGCTGAGGCTCGGATCCCGACCCGGCACGGCGAGTTCGTGGCAGTCGGTTACAAGAGCATCTACGAGGACGTCGAGCATGTCGCGCTGGTTCGCGGCGATATCTCCGGCCCGGCCAGTGACGGTCACGACGTCCTGGTCCGGGTCCACTCGGAATGCCTGACCGGTGACGTGTTCGGCTCCCGGCGTTGTGACTGCGGTCCGCAGTTGGACGCCGCGATGGCCATGGTGGCCCGTGAAGGACGCGGCGTGGTGCTCTACATGCGCGGGCATGAGGGCCGCGGCATCGGTCTGATGCACAAGCTGCAGGCGTATCAGTTGCAGGACGCCGGCGAGGACACCGTCGACGCGAATCTGAAACTCGGTCTGCCTGCCGACGCACGCGACTACGGCATCGGCGCCCAGATTCTGGTCGACCTGGGTATCCGATCGATGCGGCTGCTGACCAACAACCCGGCCAAGCGGGTGGGCCTGGACGGCTACGGGCTGCACATCATCGAGCGGGTACCGCTGCCGGTGCGGGCGAATTCGGAGAACATCCGCTATCTGATGACCAAGCGGGACCGCATGGGCCACGACCTCGTCGGCCTCGAAGACTACGACGAAGCGGTGAGCATGGACGACTACGACGAGGCGGTGTACCTGCTCGGTGACCGCCGGCCGCCCAGCGCCACCGATTCGGGTTCGACCCTGTGAGCGGCCACGGAGTCCCTGATCTTCCCCAGGTGGACGCATCGAATGTGAAGTTGGCGATCGTGGCCAGCACCTGGCACACCCAGATCTGTGATGCGCTGCTGGCCGGCGCGCGCAAGGTCGCCGACGACGCCGGCATAGCCGAGCCGACGGTGGTGCGCGTGCTCGGGGCCATCGAAATCCCCGTGGTGGCACAGGCATTGGCGGCTACCCATGACGCAGTGGTGGCGTTGGGTGTGGTGATCCGAGGCCAGACCCCGCATTTCGACTACGTGTGTGACGCGGTGACGCAGGGTTTGACCCGGGTGTCGCTCGATGCGTCCACTCCGGTCGCCAACGGTGTGCTCACCACAGAGAACGAGGCCCAGGCACTCGATCGTGCCGGTCTCCCGGGTTCCACCGAGGACAAGGGCGCCCAAGCGGCGGCAGCGGCCCTGACCACCGCGCTGACCCTGCGGGAACTGCGCGCCAAGGCGTGACCGAGAGATGACTGCAGAAACCTGGGACATAGATATCCGGCCTTACCGGACACCGTATTTCGCCTACGGCGCGGCGCTGATCATCTTCCTGGCGCACGTTGCGGTCGGCGTGCTGCTGAAGGTCGGGTCCACCGGCGTGGTCTTCCAGACCTCCGATCAGGTGGCGATCGCCTTGCTGGGAGCCATCATCGGCTGCGTGGTGCTGTTGTTCGCGCGGCCGCGGCTGCGGGTCGGCCCGTCGGGCGTGGCCGTCCGGAATCTGATCGGTTTCAAGGTGATTCCCTGGTCCGAGGCTCTCAGTGTGTCGTTCCCGGTCGGAGCCCGCTGGGCTCGGTTGAACCTGCCCGACGACGAGTACATCCCGCTGATGGCGATCCAGGCGATCGACAAGGACCGCGCGGTCAAGGCGATGGACGAGGTCCGGGACCTGATCGACCGCTACCGCTCAAATCTCGTCTGACACCGCAGGATCAGCCGGCATCGCCCAGCACCAGGCCCTCCCGCCGCGGATCGGCCCCGCCGATCCAGCCCGACGGGGTTCGCACCAGGGCTGAGAGCCCACTGGACTGATCCGCCAGCGACACCTGATGCCCGAGCGCCCGCAGGCCCTCGACCAGTTGATCACGGTCTCCATTGGCGACCGTGTCGACCAACGGGTGCTCACCTCCGACATTGGTCACCGGGGTATTGGCCGCGCCGAAGTCGATCATCGACACCGCCTGCTGTGGATCCAGGTTCCAATCCATGATTCCGACAAGGGTTTTCACGACGAACTGGATGATCACCGAGCCGCCGGGGGAGCCGACGACCGCGTACAGGGGGCCCCGTTGCGGCCCCGTCTTGTCGAACACCAGCGTCGGCGCCATCGTGCTGCGGGGGCGCTTGCCGGGCTCAACCCGGTTGGGTACGGGATGGCCTTCGGTACTGGTCGGCTCGGCGGAGAAGTCGGTGAGCTGGTTGTTGAGCAGGAAGCCGTCGACCATGTGGAACGAACCGAAGGCGGACTCGATCGTGGTGGTCAGTGACGCCGCATTGCCGTGGCTGTCGATCACGCTGATCTGGCTGGTGCCGTGCTCGGGCGGCGGCGGGATGGTCATCGGTGGGGCGAAGTCCCCGGGCGCGGCTGTGCCCATCGTGTGGTTGCGCGAGATCAGGGCGGCGCGGCCGGTCAGGTAGGCGCCGCCCAGCAGTGTCTCGGGTGATCCGCCGGGCAGCGGGACGAAATCGGTGTCGGCGACGTAGCGATCACGGTCGGCGTAGGCGAGGCGTTCGGCCTCCGAGATCAGGTGCACCCCGGTCACCGACGGGTGCCCGCCGTTGAGGTCGACGCGGACCGGCTTGTAATCGCTCATCGGGAAGTGCTCGAGCATGCCGAGGGTGGCGGCCACCGCGATGCCGCCTGACGACGGCGGTGGCATACCGCAGACCTCGCGACCACGGTAGGTGGTGCACACGGGGTCGCGGTGTTTGACGGTGTAGGCGGCGAGATCCTGTTCGGTCATGAGGCTCGGCGTGCGGCCGCCGCTGGTATCGGCCGCGGCCGCAACGACAGCGCGGGCGATGTCGCCCGTGTAGAAGGCCTGAGCACCCTCGGATGCGATGGCGCCCAAGGTTTTCGCATAGGCGGGGTTGGTCATGCGGGTGCCCACCGGCTTGGGACTGCCGTCGGGGTTGAGGAAGTAGCCGGCGGCGGCGGGATCCAACCGAAGCTGGGCGTCGGCATCGTCGATGGCCGCAGCGAGGCGCGGGCTGACGTCGAACCCCTTGTCGGCCAGCGACACGGCCGGGTCGAAGAGATCGCGCCAGGCCTTCTTGCCGAACTGGTGGTGCACGTCGTCGAGCAGTCGCACGATCCCCGGCACCCCGATCGAGCGGCCCGATGCCCGGGCGTCGGGTTTGGGGATGGTGCGGTCGGTCTCCGACACCCAGCGCAGGTAGTTCTCCGTCGCGGCAGCTGGGGCGGTCTCACGTCCGTCATAGGCGCGCACCGCGTTGCCTGCCGCGTCGTAGTACAGCAGGAAGCCGCCGCCGCCGATCCCGGAGGACTGGGGTTCGACGAGACCGAGCACGGCCTGTGCGGTCACGAGTGCGTCGGCAGCCGTGCCGCCGTCGCGCAGCACCTTGCAGGCGGCTTCGGTGGCCAGTGGATTGGCGGTGGCCACCGCGTAGGTGGCGGTGCGGACGGCTGTCATGTCGCTGCGGTAGCCGGTGCCGATCTCGGGGTTGGTCGCGAGGTCGCGGGTCGTCGGCGGTGCCGACGGTTGGGCTGGGGTCGGCGGTGCCGACGGTTGGGCTGGGGTCGGCGGTGGCGGTGCTTGAGGAGGTTTGGGTGACGGGGTCCCGTTGGAAACGATCTGGCACGGGCCTGCCTCGGTCCTCGCCGGGCGCCGACTGCCGTCGGAGCATCCGGCAAGGATCACAGCGAGGACACTGAGCAGCGCGATGACCGAACGGGTGGACGCCAGCAACCGCACAGTTCGACGGTAGCGGAGTTCAGTCGGATCGCGGCAGTAACCTGGAAACCGTGCCCGATCCAGCGACGTACCGGCCGGCGCCCGGATCGATACCAGTGGAGCCGGGCGTGTACCGGTTCCGGGACCCGCACGGCCGGGTCATCTATGTCGGTAAAGCCAAGAGTCTGCGCAGCCGGCTGACGTCGTACTTCGCCGATATCGCGAGCCTGGCGCCGCGCACCCGGCAGATGGTGATGACGGCGGGCAGTGTCGAGTGGACCGTGGTCACCACCGAGGTCGAAGCGCTCCAGTTGGAGTACAACTGGATCAAGGAATTCGATCCACGCTTCAACATCCGCTACCGCGACGACAAGACGTACCCGGTGTTGGCGGTCACGCTCAACGAGGAGTACCCGCGGCTGATGGTGTATCGCGGACCGCGGCGCAAGGGGGTGCGGTACTTCGGCCCCTATTCGCATGCGTGGGCGATCCGGGAGACACTCGATCTGCTGACCCGGGTGTTTCCGGCCAGAACCTGTTCCGCGGGAGTGTTCAAGCGGCACAGGCAGATCGACCGTCCGTGCCTGCTCGGCTACATCGACAAGTGCTCGGCGCCGTGCATCGGCCGGGTCAGTGCCGAGGAACACCGGCGCATCGTGCTCGACTTCTGCGACTTCCTGTCAGGCAAGACCGACCGGTTGGCCCGCGACATGGAGCAGCAGATGATCGCGGCCGCCGAGGAGCTGGATTTCGAACGGGCCGCCCGGTTGCGGGATGACATCGCGGCGCTCAAACGTGCGCTGGAGAAACAGGCCGTGGTGCTCGGCGACGGCACCGACGCTGACGTGGTGGCGTTCGCCGATGACGATCTCGAGGCGGCCGTGCAGGTGTTCCACGTCCGTGGTGGCCGGGTGCGGGGTCAGCGCGGCTGGATCGTCGAGAAGTCGGGTGACCCAGAACAATCCGGGCAGGAGCATCTGGTCGAGCAGTTCCTCACCCAGTTCTACGGCGAGCAGGCTGAACTCGGCGGGGCGGCCGACGAGGCGACCAACCCGGTGCCGCGGGAGGTTCTGGTGCCGGTGCTGCCGCCGAACGCCGAACAGCTGGCGGCGTGGTTGTCGGGGCTTCGTGGGTCGCGGGTGAGCTTGCGGGTGCCGGTGCGCGGGGACAAGCGCACGCTGGCCGAGACCGTCGCGCGCAATGCGCACGAGGCTCTGGCCCAGCACAAGCTCAAGCGAGCCGGCGATTTCAACGCGAGATCGGAAGCACTGCAGAGTATTCAGGATTCCCTGGGCCTGGCCGATGCGCCGTTGCGGATCGAATGCGTGGACATCAGCCACGTCCAGGGCACCGACGTGGTCGCCTCGCTCGTGGTGTTCGAGGACGGTCTGCCGCGGAAGTCGGACTACCGGCACTACGCGATCCGCGAGGCTGCCGGCGAAGGACGTTCGGATGACGTCGCCTCGATCGCCGAGGTGACGCGACGCCGTTTTCTGCGGCATGTGAGCGATACGCAGCCCGAGCCGGGCACGGAGCAGCGTCCGCGCCGGTTCGCCTATCCGCCCAACCTGTTCGTCGTGGACGGCGGTGCCCCTCAGGTCAACGCGGCGGCCGCGGTGCTCGATGAGCTGGGCGTCACGGACGTCGCGGTGATCGGGCTGGCCAAGCGACTCGAAGAGGTGTGGGTGCCTGCCGAGCCTGATCCGGTGATCTTCCCGCGCAACAGTGAAGGGCTGTATCTGTTGCAACGCGTGCGTGACGAGGCACACCGGTTCGCGATCAGCTATCACCGCAGCAAGCGGTCCAAGCGGATGACCGCCTCGGCACTCGACTCGGTGCGTGGTTTGGGCGAACAGCGCCGCAAGGCGTTGGTGACGCATTTCGGCTCGGTCGCGCGGCTCAAGGACGCCACGGTGGAGGAGATCACCGCGGTGCCCGGGATAGGTGTGGCGACGGCGAAGGCCGTCCTGGCTGCGCTCGGCGGTGAGCCGCCAATCGAGCCCGGCGGTGAGCCGCCAATGGAGTCAACAAGCGCGCCGCCATCGGTCCAGAGCGATGGCCCGCGAAGTGAGAACAGCGCCGGACTGGGCGATTCAGGGGCGCCCGCAACGGTTATCGAGGATGATCGACGCAGGGTGTCGGGATGACGGGTAACGGGGACATGAGTAGCCAGGCGGATCGCGCATGAACGAACATCTGCGCGAGGGCGGCATCGTGGGTGGTGCGGACGCGGATTCGGGAATCGATGTGGTGCTGGTCACCGGCCTGTCCGGGGCGGGGCGCGGCACCGCGGCCAAGGTGTTGGAAGACCTCGGTTGGTATGTCGCCGACAACCTGCCGCCGGAGCTGATCGCCCGCATGGTCGAGTTGGGGCTGGCCGCCGGTTCGCGGATCACCCAGCTGGCCGTGGTGATGGATGTGCGGTCGCGCGGTTTCACCGGTGATCTCGATTGGGTGCGCAACGAATTGGCGGCGCGCAGCATCACGCCGCGGGTCTTGTTTCTCGAGGCCTCCGATGACATCCTGGTGCGCCGCTATGAGCAGAACCGTCGCAGCCACCCGCTACAGGGCACGCAGACGCTGGCCGAGGGGATCGCGGCCGAACGAGCGTTGCTGGCCCCGGTGCGCGCGGCGGCCGACCTGGTGATCGACACGTCCGCGCTCCCGGTGCCGGCGTTGCGTGAGAGCATCGAGCGTGCGTTCGGCGGTGAGACCGTCGCCTATACGAATGTCACCGTGGAGTCGTTCGGCTACAAGTACGGGCTGCCGATGGACGCGGACACGGTGATGGACGTGCGGTTCCTGCCCAACCCGCATTGGGTCGACGAATTGCGGCCGCACAGCGGTCAACATCCGGATGTCCGTGACTACGTGCTGGGACAACCGGGGGCCAGAGAATTTCTCGACACCTACCATCGTCTG
Source organism: Mycolicibacterium nivoides (assembly GCF_003855255.1). Classification (NCBI taxonomy): domain Bacteria; kingdom Bacillati; phylum Actinomycetota; class Actinomycetes; order Mycobacteriales; family Mycobacteriaceae; genus Mycobacterium; species Mycolicibacterium nivoides. The sequence continues at coordinate 1,014,203 of NZ_CP034072.1, forward strand.
TTGGACGTGGTGATCGCCGGATACCGCCGGGAGGGGAAGCGTTATATGACCGTCGCCATCGGCTGTACTGGCGGCAAACACCGAAGCGTGGCGATTGCCGAGGCCCTGGCGGAGCGGTTGCAGGGCGGCGACGGGCTCACTGTGCACGTGCTGCACCGGGATCTGGGTCGCGAATGACCCCGCGCATCGTGGCCCTCGGTGGAGGGCATGGGTTGTACGCCACCTTGTCGGCGGCTCGGCGGCTCAGCCCGCACGTGACGGCAGTGGTGACGGTCGCCGACGACGGTGGGTCGTCCGGTCGGCTGCGCAGCGAACTCGATGTGGTGCCGCCCGGTGACCTGCGAATGGCGTTGGCGGCCTTGGCCTCTGACAGTCCGCACGGCCGGCTCTGGGCAACCATCATCCAGCATCGGTTCGGCGGCAGCGGTGCGCTGGCCGGTCACCCGATCGGCAATCTGATCTTGGCGGGCCTCAGCGAGGTGCTGGCCGATCCGGTCGCGGCACTCGACGAACTCGGGCGAATCCTGGGAGTGAAGGGCCGGGTGCTGCCGATGTGCCCGATCGCCCTGCAGATCGAGGCGGACGTCGCTGGGCTGGAGTCCGATCCCCGGATGAGCCGAGTGATCCGCGGTCAGGTGGCGATCGCCAGCACGGTGGGCAAGGTGCGCCGGGTGCGGTTGCTGCCCGGGGATCCACCGGCCACCCGGCAGGCCGTCGAGGCCATCATGAGTGCCGATCTCGTGGTGCTCGGGCCGGGTTCGTGGTTCACCAGTGTGATCCCGCACGTGTTGGTGCCTCAGTTGGCGGCGGCGTTGCGGTCGACGACGGCCCGGCGTGCGCTGGTCTTGAATCTGGCGGCGGAGCCGGGTGAAACGGCGGGGTTCTCGGCCGAGCGTCACATCCACGTTCTGGCCCAGCATGCTCCGGACTTCAGCGTGCATGACATCATCGTCGATGCCAGCCGGGTGCCGAGCGACCGTGAACGGGAGCAACTCATCCGCACAGCCAACATCCTCAATGCCCGCGTTGAGTTTGCTGACGTGTCTCGACCTGGTACACCTTTACATGACCCGGCGAAGTTGGCCGCGGTGCTGGAGGGGGTCCGATTGCGCGCGATGGCGCCCAGGGCTGTGCAGGAGTCCACCGTTCCCACGCCCGCTGCGAGGTCGGTCGACGTGGCGCAGCAGGAGCCGGCGCCGAATACACCGAGAGGGGACGATCCGTGGCGATGACAGCCGAGGTGAAAGACGAGCTGAGCCGCCTCGTAGTCAACTCGGTGAGTGCTCGCCGCGCGGAGGTGGCGTCCTTGTTGCGCTTTGCCGGCGGCCTGCACATCGTGGCCGGCCGGGTGGTGGTGGAAGCCGAGGTGGATCTCGGGATCATCGCGCGCCGTCTGCGCAAGGACATCTACGACCTGTACGGGTACAACGCCGTGGTGCACGTCCTGTCGGCCAGTGGAATCCGGAAGAACACCCGCTATGTCGTGCGGGTGGCCGCCGATGGGGAAGCCCTGGCCCGGCAGACCGGGCTGCTCGACCTTCGTGGACGCCCGGTGCGAGGCCTGCCCGCGCAGGTGGTCGGCGGCAGCGTCGGTGACGCGGAGGCAGCGTGGCGCGGGGCGTTCCTCGCTCACGGATCGCTGACCGAGCCCGGTCGCTCGTCGGCGCTCGAAGTCAGTTGCCCCGGTCCGGAGGCGGCCCTGGCCCTCGTCGGTGCCGCCAGGCGGCTCGGAGTCAGTGCCAAGGCTCGCGAGGTGCGTGGCGCTGACCGGGTGGTGGTGCGCGACGGTGAGGCGATCGGCGCGTTGCTGACCCGGATGGGGGCCCAGGACACGCGGCTCACGTGGGAGGAACGGCGCATGCGCCGCGAGGTCCGCGCCACCGCCAATCGCCTGGCCAATTTCGACGATGCGAACCTGCGCCGGTCGGCGCGTGCCGCGGTGGCCGCGGCCGCCCGGGTGGAGCGTGCGTTGGACATCCTCGGTGACGGGGTGCCCGATCACCTTGCCGCGGCGGGCAAGCTGCGGGTCGAGCACCGGCAAGCATCTCTGGAGGAGTTGGGAAGGCTCGCCGATCCGCCGATGACGAAAGATGCTGTGGCCGGCCGTATCCGGCGCCTGCTGTCGATGGCAGATCGCAAGGCCAAGCAGGAAGGGGTTCCCGACACCGAGTCGGCGGTGACCCCGGACCTGCTCGACGACGCCTGATCCTGTCGCGCTTCGCGTCGTCACGCGCACTGCCACGTGAAGCTCGCCCGGTCGAACGCCCCCGCCGCGAGGTCTTGTGGTCGGATCATGAAGTAGAGGACACCGCAGTCGCCCCACATGAATCCGGCAGCGTCGTCGCTGTCGAATTGAGCGAGCAGTTGCCATTCCCGTGACTCCACTGTGATGGCTGGATCGCTCCAATCAAGGGCGTTGCGTCCGCCATCCGACAGTTGCCCGTAGGCGATTTCGATCTCGACCGGACCTTGGACTGGGTCCGGATGCCCTCCGACCTGATGAACCGGACCAGGAGTCACTTGCCGCACGGCATCCAACTCTTCAAACAGTCCACGCCATCCCTCGGCCGGCCAGTTTTCGTCGTGAAGATCGGGGTGCTCCCACGTCGGCCAGGTGAGGACAGGTTCTGCCCGAAGCTCGATCGCCGGGTACGCGGTGATCGGCGACGGAGGTTCGGTCAGCACAACCGGCACATCCGCCGGGGTGTGGATCACTCTCGCGCCATCGTTGGTACCGAACATTGGGCCGACGACCTCTAGGCCGTCGTCGACCTGACCGTCGAAGTAGAAGAACGACAGGAGCCCGTCCAGCGGGAATCCGGCAGCCGTCAGCGACTCTGGCACGAACCGGTGGAGCGCCAGACAGTCGAGCGTGGCGATATGCGCCAACGGACCGCGGCCACTCCAAATCGGCCACTCGGCGCCTCGCGGAAGGGGCGGCGACAAACCCGTCGTCTATTACCGAAAATCGCTGCTATCAAGGTCTTTTGGCTCGGTAGCCGGGGCTCGGTGGGCCGAATTCGATGGCGTTCTCATCGAAGGCGTTGGTGATTGTGATCCGGTCGTGGGCGAAGCCGAAGCTGATCGCGACCGAATTGTTGGCGAGGTCGGTCTCGCTACCTGCTCGCCCTCGAAGTCCAGCAGGACGGGGCAGTCGGCGAACCACTGATGCCGACAGGCGCATGGATATTTCGGATAGCGGGCGCTATCCGAAATTTCAGATAGCGATTACTATCTGAAATATGGTCGACGATCGAAGCGGTGATGACGCGATGCCAGTACGGATGACGCGGGCTGAGAATCAGGCACGGACCCGGGCGGCGCTGTTGGACGCAGCCGCCCAGACCTGTGCCCGGAAGGGCTACGCCGCTGCATCGGTGGACGAGATCGCCGCCGCAGCGGGGTATTCGGTCGGCGCGGTGTATTCCAACTTCTCCAGCAAGGAGCAGTTGTTCTCCGAGTTGATGGCAGAGCGCGCCTCCGGCCGGCTCGACCAAGTGGTGCAGACCATCGAGGAGAACGCCGACCGGAGACCATTGATGGCCCTGAGCCGCATACTCGTCGAGATCGCGGACAATGACATCGAGTTCGAGGCGATCCAGGCCGAGTTCTGGTTGCATGCCGTCCGCAACCCCGATGCCATGCAGATCCTGCGGGACCGCTCGGCGCGCACGCTGGCCGCGCTGTGCGAGATCCTCGCCGATGCGCTGGAGCGCAACAACATCGACGACAGCGTCTCCGTGGAGGGGTTCGCCGTTGTGGTTCTCGCCCTCTTCCAGGGGCTGATCCGGCAGCGGCGCATCGACCCCGACCGGGTGCCCGACGAACTTTTCGGCCAGGCATTGGCCTGGCAACTCGCCGGCATGCCGAAGGGGTCGGGCCGGAAAACGGCGTCGGCCAAGAACAGGTAGAGGGGAAGACACCGCCATGGATCCAGTGCGGATCGGGCTCTACGCCATGCCCGCCTTCTTCGTCCTGATGGCGATCGAGTTCGTCAGCTACCGCTTCGACAAGGACTTCGACAAGGACAAAGCCAAGGACGACAACGGTTCAGCCCGGCCCCGGGCCGGGATCTCGTGGCGGGACACTGCCACGAACGTCTCGATCTACGCGCTGGGCATTGTCCTGCGCCCGTTGGGTAAATTCATCGCGGTTCCGATGGTCGCGATTGCCGCGTCGCTGACGCCGCTGCATCTGTCGGCGTCGTACTGGTGGGTCTGGGTGCTGGCCATCGTGCTGGCCGATCTGGCCTACTACCTGCAACACCGAATGTCGCACCGCATCCGGATGTTCTGGGCCGCGCACAACGTGCACCACTCGAGTCAGTACTTCAACCTGTCCACGGCCCTGCGGTTGTCCTGGCTGATTCCCGGATCGTTCCTGACCTCCATCGGTTATGTGGGGTTGGCGCTGATCGGCATTCCGGCATGGTTGGTCTTCTTGTCGCAGGCCATCGTGCTGCTGTACCAGTTTCCGATCCACACCGAGCGCGTCGACCGGCTTCCCCGCGTGATCGAGTACGTGTTCAACACCCCATCGCACCATCGTGTCCACCACGGCGCCAACAATCCCTACCTCGACAAGAACTACGCAGGCATCTTCATCCTGTGGGACCGGATGTTCGGCAGCTTCGTCGCCGAGGGTGAACCCGTTCGCTACGGCCTGACCAAGAACATCGATACCCACAACCCGGTCAAGGTGAACTATCACGAGTTCGCGGCCATGGTCGGCGACGTCTGGCGGGCGCGGACCTGGCGCGGCAGGCTCGGCTATCTGTTCGGCCCGCCCGGATGGAGTGAAAAGGCCGACACCGCAACGACTGTCGAGTCCAACGTGCGGAAGCAGCCGGTCCACAATGCAATGACCTAGGCACGTCGGTCGCCGTCGTTGCCGACACCTGCCGGGTTGTCGTGCTTGAGTCACGCCGACGTCATTGCGGCGTTGTAGTGTGTGGCGACAAACTTCGACGTCAACCCCCCGATTGAGGCAGCGCTCGCGATGAGACTGATTCTTGAGCTGATTCGCCCGTACCGGTTGCTGGTCGCCGGAATCTTCGCGGTCCTGCTGGTACAGATCGCGACGGGCCTTGCCGCGCCCTGGCCGTTGAAGGTCGTGCTGGACAGTGTGGTCGGCCACCACCCGTTGCCGGGATGGCTACACGGTCTGCTGCAGCCGCTGCTCGGTGGCGAAGGCAAGATGCACATCGCCGGTCTGGCCGCGATCATGGTGGTCGTCATCGCGGTGGTCGCCGCGATCGCGTCGTACGTCGCCAACTACCTGACCGAAACGGTCGGTCAGCGCATCGGCAACGACCTGCGCACCCGCGCCTACCACCACCTTCAGCAGTTGTCGCTGAACTACTTCGACACCCATCGGGTCGGGCCGATCCTGAGCACGCTCACCGATGACGTCGACACCATCCAAGGGTTCGCGTCGGCCTCCACGCTGGGTATCGCGACCGACCTGCTGACCATCGTCGGCATGTTGGCCATGATGTTGTGGCTGCAATGGGATTTCACGCTCATCGCGCTGGCGGTGGCGCCGCTGCTGCTGTTGTTCGTCTCGCGGATTCGTAAGGCCGTCAAGGCGGCGACACACGAGGTGCGCAAGCGGGAATCGGACATCGTCGCGGTCGCAGAGGAAGGTCTGCAGTCGATCCGGGTGGTGAAGGCGTTCGACCGCGAGGAGTTGCAGGAGCGCCAGCTGGCGATGGCCGGTCAGCAGGCCGTGGATGCCGCGCTCAACGCCAGGCGGGTGAAGTCGGTGGTGTCGCCGATCGTCACCGTCGTGGTGGCCGCCTGCACCGCGGTGGTGTTGTGGCGGGGGTCGGCGCTCATCCTGGCCGGCGCGATGACGGCGGGCACGCTGACCGTGTTCATCTCCTACCTGGCGTCGTTCTTCAAGCCGGTGCAGGATCTGGCCAAGCTCACCAACACCATCGCGATGGCCTCGGTCGGGGTGGACCGCGTCAACGCCCTGCTGACCGCCGAGACGTCGGTCGAGGAGAAGCCCGAGGCCATCGAACCGGAAAAGATCAAAGGTGCGATCAGCTTCGAGCGGGTGGCCTTCAGTTACGACAGCGAAACTCCCGTGCTGCGCGATGTCACCTTCGAGGTGAAACCCGGACAGCTCGTGGGTGTCGTGGGGCACACGGGAAGCGGAAAATCCAGTCTGGTCAGCCTGATTCCCCGGTTCTACGACCCGAGCATGGGCACCGTCCGCATCGACGGCGTCGACCTGCGCGACTACAAACTTCACGAACTCCGGCGCCAGATCGCCTATGTCCTGCAGGACACCGTCCTGTTCCGGGGCACCATCCGCGACAACATCGCCTTCGGCCGGCCCGAGGCCGACCACGACGAGATCGTCGAGATGGCCAAACTGGCCAACGCCCACGAGTTCATCTCAGAGATGCCGCAGGGCTATGACAGCCCGGTCGGGGAACGCGGGCTGACCCTGTCCGGCGGTCAGCGTCAGCGCATCGGTATCGCCCGCGCGCTCATCCGGGACAGCCCGATCCTCATCCTCGACGAACCGACCGCCGCCCTGGACGCCGAGTCCGAGCATCAAGTGATGTCAGCGCTGCAACGGCTGATGGACGGACGCACGGTGATCACGATCGCTCACCGCCTCAGCACCATTCGCGATGCGGACAAGATCGTCGTGCTCGAGGAGGGGCGAGTGGTCGAAGAGGGATCACACACCGAACTCCTGGCCGCAGGCGGCAGATATGCCGAGTTGCACCGCATCCAATACGAGGACGAGACAACGTGACGCGTTCGCTGATCATCCTGCCCGACGACTCGGCGAAGCCGGTGCTCGACGCGATCGCCGCGTCCACCCGGTCGGTGCGGATCAAGATGTTCGCCTTCAACCACCTGCCGCTGCTGGAGGCGGTGGTTGCCGCCCACCGGCGCGGCGTGGATGTCAAGGTCATGCTCAACCCCGAGCGTCGCGACGGGGAAACCGACAACGACGCCGCGCGGGAGACGTTGCAGCGGTTCGGCATCGAGGTCCGGGCCAGCAACCCGGCCTTTGATCTGACGCACGAGAAGTCCATGGTGGTCGACGACGACCACGCGTTCGTCGAGTCGTTGAACTGGACCGAGGAGAACTTCACGGTGACGCGCGACTACGCCGTCGTCACCCCCAGCGCCTACGAAGTCGCCGAGATCGTCGACTGCTTCGAAGCCGACTGGGCTCGGGAGGAGTTCGACCCCGGCGGCGGGGCACACCTCATCTGGTGCCCGACCAACGGTCGGCACCGCATTGCCGAATTCATCGACAGTGCCAAGCACACCCTGTTCGTCCAGAACGAGCGGTATCAGGATCCGGTGATCATCGAGCGCCTGGTCCGTGCGGCGCATCGCGGGGTGAAGGTGCACGTCATGGCCCGCGCGGCCCACCATCTCAAGTCGGGCAAGCTTCTCGAAGGCGTCAGTGGCATGCGCATCCTGGACGACGTCGGCATCAAGATCCACCGGCTCAAGCACATGAAGCTGCACGCGAAAATGATTCTGGCCGATCACGAGCGGGCCATCGTCGGCTCGATCAACTTCTCCCCGGGCAGCTTCGACCATCGGCGCGAGCTGGCCATCGAGGTGACCGATCACCACATCATCAAACGCCTGAACGAGGTCGCCCACCACGACTGGAAACGCTCCGAGCCGATGGACCTGTCGGACGAGGGGTTGATCGCCGATCTCGTGGGTCAGGACCCGCACGAACTCGACCAACTCGCCCTACACGACCCCGATATCTGATGCACTGACCGGGCCGCACGTACAGGACGCATCACTACTAGGCTGGCGGCGGGCAGTTACCGGCAACTGAGGGAGAATCACGTGACCATCCGGGTAGGCGTTAACGGCTTCGGCCGAATCGGGCGCAACTTCTACCGGGCCCTGGCGACGCAGCAGGCCGAGGGTCAGAACACTGACATCGAGATCGTGGCGGTCAACGACCTCACCGACAACGCCACCCTGGCTCACCTGCTGAAATTCGACTCGATTCTGGGCCGGCTGCCGCAGGACGTCAGCCTGGAGGGCGAGGACACCATCGTCATCGGCGACAAGAAGATCAAGGCGCTGGAGGTCAAGGAAGGTCCGGCGGCGCTGCCCTGGGGCGACCTGGGCGTCGACGTCGTCGTCGAGTCCACCGGTATCTTCACCGCCCGCGCCAAGGCACAGGGGCACCTCGACGCCGGCGCCAAGAAGGTCATCATCTCCGCGCCGGCCAGCGATGAGGACATCACCATCGTGCTGGGCGTCAACGACGACAAGTACGACGGCAGCCAGAACATCATCTCCAACGCCTCGTGCACCACGAACTGCCTCGGCCCGCTGGCCAAGGTCCTCAACGACGAGTTCGGCATCGTCAAGGGCCTGATGACCACCATCCACGCCTACACCCAGGATCAGAACCTGCAGGACGGCCCGCACAAGGATCTGCGCCGTGCCCGCGCCGCCGCGTTGAACATCGTGCCGACCTCGACCGGTGCCGCAAAAGCAATTGGCCTCGTCTTACCTGAACTGAAAGGCAAGCTGGACGGCTACGCCCTGCGGGTGCCGATCCCCACGGGCTCGGTCACGGATCTGACCGCTGAGCTCAAGAAGTCGGCCAGTGCCGACGAGATCAACGCGGCCATGAAGGCCGCCGCCGAGGGGCCGATGAAGGGCATCCTCAAGTACTACGACGCGCCGATCGTGTCCAGCGACATCGTCACCGATCCGCACAGCTCGATCTTCGACTCGGGCCTGACCAAGGTGATCGACAACCAGGCCAAGGTCGTCTCCTGGTACGACAACGAGTGGGGCTACTCCAACCGCCTCGCCGATCTGGTCGCGCTCGTCGGAAAGTCCCTCTAGTACCGATGACTGTCAAGACACTCGCCGACCTGCTGGCCGAGGGCGTGGAAGGTCGGGGCGTTCTCGTGCGCTCCGACCTCAACGTCCCCCTCGATGACGAGGGCAACATCACCGACCTGGGCCGCATCATCGCCTCGGTCCCGACGCTGTCCGCGCTGGCCGAGGCCGGCGCCAAGGTCGTCGTCACCGCACACCTGGGCCGCCCCAAGGGCACCCCGGATCCGAAGCTGTCGCTCGCCCCGGTCGCCGCGGCACTGGGGGAGAAGCTGGGACGCCACGTCCAGCTGGCCGGCGACGTGGTCGGCACCGACGCGCTGGCCCGCGCCGAGGGACTCACCGACGGTGACGTCCTGCTGCTGGAGAACATCCGTTTCGACCCGCGGGAGACCAGCAAGGACGACGCCGAGCGGCTGGCGCTGGCCAAGGCGCTGGCCGCCCTGGTCGAGGGGGCCGACGGCTCGCCGGGTGCCTTCGTCTCCGACGGTTTCGGGGTGGTGCACCGCAAGCAGGCTTCGGTCTACGACGTCGCCACGCTGCTGCCGCATTACGCGGGCACGCTGGTGGCCACCGAGGTCAAGGTGCTCGAGCAGCTGACCAACTCGACCGAGCGGCCCTACGCCGTGGTGCTCGGCGGGTCCAAGGTCTCGGACAAGCTCGCGGTGATCGAGAACCTGGCCACCAAGGCCGACAGCATCGTCATCGGCGGCGGTATGTGCTTCACCTTCCTTGCTGCCCAAGGGGTTTCGGTCGGAACTTCGCTGTTGCAGGAAGAGATGATCGACACCTGCAAGCGGCTGCTGGATACCTACGCCGACGTGATCCACCTTCCCGTGGACATCGTCGTGGCCGACAAGTTCGCCGCCGACGCCGAGCCGGAGACCGTGGCCTCCGATCGCATCCCCGACGGCAAGATGGGCCTGGACATCGGTCCGGAGTCGGTCAAGCGCTTCACCGCATTGCTGTCCAACGCCAAGACCGTGTTCTGGAACGGCCCGATGGGCGTTTTCGAGTTCCCGGCCTTCGCGGCGGGCACCAAGGGTGTGGCCGAGGCGATCATCGGTGCCACCGAGAAGGGCGCGTTCAGCGTGGTCGGCGGTGGCGATTCGGCGGCCGCGGTGCGCCAGCTCGGCCTGCCCGAGGACGGCTTCTCGCACATCTCCACCGGTGGCGGCGCGTCGCTGGAATACCTTGAGGGCAAAGACCTGCCCGGTATCGAAATCCTGAAATAGCCGTACTGGACTAAGGACACACATGGCCCGTAAGCCGCTCATCGCCGGCAACTGGAAGATGAACCTCAATCATTTCGAGGCCATCGCGCTGGTGCAGAAGATCGCATTCGCCCTGCCGGACAAGTACTTCGACAAGGTGGATGTCACCGTCATCCCGCCGTTCACCGATCTGCGCAGCGTGCAGACCCTGGTCGACGGAGACAAGCTGCGCCTGACCTACGGGGCGCAGGATCTGTCGCAACACGACTCGGGCGCCTACACCGGTGACATCAGCGGGGCGTTCCTGGCGAAGCTTGGCTGCAGCTTCGTGGTGGTCGGGCACTCCGAGCGGCGTACGTACCACCACGAGGACGACGCGTTGGTGGCCGCCAAGGCCGCCGCGGCGTTCAAGCACGGCATCACCCCGATCATCTGCATCGGCGAGCAGCTCGAGGTGCGGGAGGCCGGCAACCACGTCGAGTACAACGTGAACTCGTTGCGCGGTTCGCTGGCCGGTCTGAGCAAGGAGCAGATCGGACAGGCGGTCATCGCCTACGAGCCCGTGTGGGCGATCGGCACCGGGCGGGTGGCCAGCGCGGCCGACGCGCAGGAGGTCTGTAAGGCCATCCGCGGTGAGCTGGGCAACCTGTCCTCGCCGCAGCTCGCGGCCGGTGTGCGGGTGCTCTACGGCGGGTCGGTGAACGCCAAGAACGTCGGCGAGATCGTGGCGCAGGGCGACGTGGACGGCGCACTGGTCGGCGGTGCTTCGCTGGACGGCGAGCAGTTCGCCACGCTGTCGGCCATCGCCGCGGGCGGACCGCTGCCGTAACCCCGGGGGCCTGGGCCGGACACCGCACCCGGTAGTCTTACAGCCATGGAATTGGCTCTGCAGATCACTCTGGTCGTGACCAGCGTGCTGGTTGTGCTCTTGGTGCTGCTGCATCGTGCCAAAGGTGGCGGTCTGTCCACCCTGTTCGGTGGCGGTGTCCAGTCCAGCCTGTCCGGCTCCACCGTGGTCGAGAAGAACCTCGACCGGCTGACGCTGTTCGTGACCGGTATCTGGCTGGTCTCGATCGTGGGCGTCGCGCTGCTGATCAAGTACAGCTAGTTCGCCTCACCCAAAGACATGAAAGCCGCCCCGGGCAGAGTGCCGGGGCGGCTTTCGTGGGCCCTGTGTCAGTAGCCGGACGCCACATCGGGTCCAGATGCGCTCAGCAGTGCGCGTGAGCCCGACACGCCCAATCGGGTGGCGCCGGCCGCGATCATGGACTGGGCCTGCTTGAGGGTGCGCACACCACCGGATGCCTTCACCGCGAGCCCAGCGTCGCGGACTGTCCGGGACATCAGCTCGACCGCGTGCACGGTCGCGCCACCGGTGGGATGGAAACCGGTCGAGGTCTTGACGAAATCGGCGCCCGCTGCCACGGCCGCGCGGCACGCACCGACGATTTCCTCGTCGGTCAGGGCAGCCGACTCGATGATCACCTTCAGTACCGTCGGCGCCGGAGCAGCGGTTCGCACCGCTGCGATGTCGGCTTCCACTCGGTCGAAGGCGCCCTCTTTGGCCGCGCCGATGTCGATCACCATGTCGATCTCGTCGGCGCCGTTGCGCACCGCCCCGGCCGCCTCGGCGGTCTTGATTTCGGTACTGTGCTTGCCGCTCGGGAAGCCGCACACTGCCGCAACCTTCAGCTCGGAGCCCGCCGGTAGACCGACCGGAAGCATCGACGGTGACACGCACACCGAGTAAGTGCCCAACTCGACCGCCTCGGCGACCAGCGCTTCGACGTCAGCGGCGGTGGCCTCGGGCTTGAGCAGGGTGTGGTCGATCATCTTGGCGACCTGTGCCGTGTTCGGCGGTGTGACGATCGTCATCGGTAAGGGATCCCTTCTGTTGTGGCTTGGGTTCAGGCGGTCTTGGTTTGACGGTCCAGGACGTAGTTCATGATCAGTGCAGCGATCAGGATGAGTCCTGTCACGAGCATCTGGAAGAAGGAACTCAGCCCCATCAGGTTGAACAGGTTTCGGAGCACCGACAGCAGCAGTACGGCAATGAATGTGCCCATCACACCGCCTTTTCCGCCGAACAGACTGGTTCCGCCCAGTACCACCGCGGCGATGGCATCCAGCTCGAGACCAGTGTGCGCCGTTGGTTGACCGATGGTCAGCCGCGCGGTGAGGAGGACCCCGGTCAGCGCAGCCAACCCGCCGCAGATGACATACGCGGCAGTGGTGATGCGCTGCACTGGCAGGCCTGACAACCGGGCAGCTTTTGCGTTGCTGCCGACTGCGTAGACGTGTTCGCCAAAAGTTGTGCGGCGCAACACCAGACCGACGATCACCGTGGTAATCACAAAGATCAGCCCGACGACCGGGATACCTGCCACCGATCCTGCACCCAGGAAGCGAAGGCCGATGGGAATCTCTGCGGTAGTCGGTGTGCCATTGGTGGTCAAGAAGGTCAGACCGCGAATGCTCTGCATCCCGGCCAGCGTCACCATGAAGGCCGGCAGCGCGAGGTAGGCGCTCAGTCCGCCCATGATCCCGCCGAGCACCAACCCGCTCAAGATGGCCAGCACCATGGCAACCGGCCAGGCGATTCCCAATCCGATCAGGATCGCCACCAGCATTCCGGACAGCGCCGCAACGCTTCCCACCGAAAGGTCGATACCGGAGGTGAGGATCACCACCGTCATCCCGATCGCGACGATGCCGGTCAGGCTGGATTGTTGGAGCAGGTTCGCGAGGTTCTGCGAGGTGAGAAATTGCGGAGCTGTGATGGAAGCGACCACGAACAGCGCGACAAAGATGAACAGCAGATTGAACCGCACGATGATGTTCTGCCGCCGTGATCGTGCGGCGCCGGCCGGGTTGGCTGGTGATGGTGGAGCGAGCCTTTGGATTTGGTCAGTCATTGTCGTTTCTTCCTGTGACCACACAGCGAGCGATATCCGCCGGTGGAGTGGTTCTCGGGTCGTAGGCCGCGATGTTCCTGCCTTCGTGCATGACCCAGATCAGATCGCAGTTCTCGGTGAGCTCGCTCATCTCGCTGGACGCCAACAACACCCCGACGCCGCCTTCAGCCAACTCGTGAACCTGTTGGAAGAGATCGGCTTTCGCGCCGATGTCCAACCCGCGGGTGGGTTCATCGAGCAGCAGTAGGTCGATCCCGCGGGCCATCCACTTGGCGAGCACCACCTTTTGCTGATTGCCACCGGAGAGCTGACCGACCGGCTGATCGACGCTGGAGAACTTGACGCCCAACTGCTGCAGCGGTGGCGTACACAACGCTCTGGCGGCCTTCAACGGGTTGAGGCCGAACGGCGCCAGTGCCGCGATTGCGGCGTTGCGCAGAATCGACTGGTCCAGAAACAGGCCCTGGCTCTTGCGGTCCTCGGGCACCAGGCCGATTCCCGCCCGCACGGCGGCTCGTGGTGTCAAATGAGTGATCCGGGAGCCACTCAACGTCAGGTCGAGTGCGGCGCGTCGGTCGCCGAACAGGCTGGCCAGTAGCGTGGAACGGCCCGCGCCGCCCAACCCCGCCAGGCCGATGATCTCGCCGCGACGGACAGTCAAACCCGATACCTCGATCACGCCGGGAATGGCGGCGCGGTGAACGTTCAGCAAGTCGGCTCTGTCCCGGGTCGGGTGAGATGGCTTGGGTGAGTTGGATTGCAGGCTTCGGCCGATCATCGCCTCGACGAGTTCGTCCTTGCTCACCGTCGCGATGTCGAATACACCGACAGTGGCGCCGTCGCGCATGACGGTGGCCCGGTCGCCGATGGCCATCACTTCGTCGAGTCGGTGCGATATGTAGATCACCGATCTGTCCGCAGCGGTGAGCTCGCGGATGACGCGGAACACCTCGGACAGATCGTGATCGGTGAGCGTGGCGCTGGGCTCATCCATGATGACGACACGGGCATCGGTGGTGAGTGCCTTCGCGATAGCGGTCAGTTGCTGATCCGACACCGACAGACTCGCGACGACGTCGGACGGTGCGAAGCTGCCGCCGACACGCGCGATCGCCTCTGCCGCCCGACGATCTCGTTCCCGGCGCGCGATGAACGGGCCGCGCACTGGTTCATGGCCGAGGAAGAGATTCTGTGCCACGGTCATGTCCGGGACGAGATCCAATTCCTGATAGATGGTGTTTATCCCGGCCCGGACGCCGTCGGTGGGGGAGCCGAGCGAGACCTCTTCCCCGTCAAGGGTGATCGTTCCGGCGTCTGGGGTGTAGGAACCCGAGAGGATCTTCATCAAGGTGCTCTTGCCTGCTCCGTTCTCACCGAGCAGACAGTGCACTTCACCGCGGGCGACCTCGAGGGTCGCACCATCGCACGCCTTGGTGCCGGGGAACGTTTTCACGATGTCCCGCATACGCAGTGCGGGCATCCCCAGGGCGTCGGCATCCCGGCGCGGCAACGTCGATTCTGCGTTGTGGCTATGTGTCATGTCGTTGCTCCAGCACGGCCAGCGCCGTGGGCTCGTCGGTGATCAGGACCGAGCACAGCCCTTTCGTCAGTGCACCGATCACGACGGGGACTTTGCGTGGTCCGGCTGCCACCGCGATCGCGCATTTCGCATCCTTGACGTCATCGAGACTGAGACCTACTGTCCGCCTGTCGATGTCGTCGTAGGCGATTTCTCCGGCCGCGGTGATGTAGTGGGCGAGGATGTCGCCGCAGGCTCCGGCTGATTCGAGTTGGGCAAGTTCGGCAGGGGTTACTGCACCGGACTCGACCAAGACCGACGTCGGCCCGAGTGCTCCCAGCGAGAACAGGATCGCCTCTGCCGTACGAGCGCGGGACAGAACATCTTCCACGAACCCCTCGGCATAGAGCGCATCACGCGTCTCGATTCGCTCGACGATGGCCGGGACTGGTAACAGCGTGGCCCGTCCGTTGCCGCTGTGGGCGATGCTGGTCACGATGTTGGCGGCCTTCGTGGGATGCACAGACCGACTCACGCCCCCGTTGACCTGGATGACCTCGATGCCGCTCGTCCACCCGGCAGGTAGCACCGAGGCGATCTGCTGCAGCGTATTGCCCCAGGAAACACCCAGGGTGGTGATCCATGAGGAGTTGGATTTCAGATAGGCGGCCGCGGCCGTGGCGATGTGCTCGCCGATGGTGTCGGGGGTGTCGGGGCCCGGCACGACCACGCACTCGCGCAGACCGAACCGATTGCGCATCGCTATTTCGAGATCGGGGCGACGCGCCTGGGGATGCACGATCTTGATCTGCACCAGGCCGACGCCACGGGCCTCATCCAGCAGTCGTCCCACCTTCCACCGCGTCAGGTGAAGTTCGGAGCCGATATCTTCCTGGGTACGGCCCTGCTCGTAGTAGCACTGCGCAACATAGAGCAACAGGTCCGTATGGCTGCGGTCAGTGGATGCACTCATTACCGCACCACCCGGAACGGGCCACGGGCACCGGCGGCCCCCGAGCCACCGTCAGCGGTGTCACACATGATCGGGCGCAGTGCGGCGGTCAACCGCTGGTAGTCGCCAAAGGTGTGCTCATACACGGCTATTCGCTTCGGATCGGGCTCGAGAAGACGAACTTTCGGGGCGAAAAGTTGTGAACCCGCACCTAGGCTCGGGACGATCCCGGCGGCGGTCGCCGCGATCACCGCACAGGCCCGAAGCGTGAGGTTCTCACCGATCACCAATTCTGCGGGCCTGCCGAGCACATCGATCGTGACCTGCTGCCACAACGAGTTTCGCTCGATGCCGCCGGAGAAGACCAGGCGCGCGCACGGTACTCCGGATCGTTCGAACGAGTCGATAACACTGCGGGTGCCGCAGGCGACTGCCTCGACCATCGCCCGATACAGTTCGGCCTTTGTGGTGCCGAGTGTCAGCCCGATCACCGCACCGCGTAGGCGGGCTTCGCGGTGCGGCGTGCGGTTGCCCATGAAGTAGTCGAGGGCCCTCAGGCCGTGGGCGGCCGGGTCGACGGCGGAGGCCTGGTCGATCAACCCCGGCAGCTCGTCGCGAGGCACACCCATGATGGACTCCCCGGTCCATTTGAGTACCGAACCGCTGGTCACCTGACCGCCCTCGACCAGCCACTTGTCGTGCGTCAAGGCATTGGGATACGGGCCCCACACCTCTTTGGATGTGCTCGGCTGGTCCACTTCGGTGACGATGGCCGAGGACGTGCCGGACACGATGGAGACCAGCCCGTCCGTTTTGCCCCCGCAGGCCAGCAGGGATACGTGCGCATCGATGCCGCCGACGGCGACGACCGGTGTGCCCGAGATTGCGAGATCGGCAGCTGCGCCCGCGGTGAGCGTGCCGGCGGCCCCGCCGACGGGAATGATCTCGTCAGGCAGCTTGGCGATGAGATCCTCCATGCCGAGGGCGGCATAGAGTTCGGCGGGGAAACGCCCGGCGAGGGAATCGTAGTTGTACTTGCAGACCGCGTTCATCTGCGAGCCGACCCATCGGCCGGTCAGCCGGAAGGTGAGGTAATCGACGGCCTCCACGATGCGTGCGGCAGACCGGTAGGCATCGGGGTCATGCTTTTTGAGCCACATCGCTTTTGGCAGAAGCCATTCGGAGGCGTCGGATCCTCCGGACCACTGGAGGATCGGATGCTGGTGGCTGACTTGCGCGGTGCGCTCCGACTCGGCGGCGCCGCGGGCGTCCATCCACAGGATCGCCGGCCGCAACGGTGTTCCGGCCGCGTCGACGACCGCCACGGTTGAGGCCGTGGTCGACGCGGCGATCGCGACCACCTGGCCGGCGGCCCGGCACGGGTCGGTGTCCATGAGCTGACGAGTCGCGGCGGTGATCGCGGCCCACCAGTCCCGCGGGTCCTGCTCGGCCCAGCCCGGCCTGGGGTGATGGGTCGAGTACGGGCGGTGCGTCGTGCCCAGCGGGGTGCCGTCCTCGGTGAATGCGCCGATGCGCGCACCCTCGGTGCCGAGGTCGATCGTCAGAAGGATTCCCATGGCTCAGTCCTCGTTGGGCAGGAACAGAACTTTTGACGAGAAGACCGAGCGGTCGCCGAGCTGCTGCATCATGTCCGGCAGCGCCGACAATGGCAGCTCGTGAGTGATCATGAACTCCCACTTGAGTTTTCCTTCGGTCAGCATCTGAGCCGAGGTGTGCCACTCGTCGCCCGGGAACGGCGCCGAGAATGAGTTCCAGGAACCGTGCAAGCTGGTCTCCAGCCGCATGAACTTGTTGAAGGTGTCCTTGTCGAGTGTCACCGGTGCGTGCGGGATACCCACGAAGACGGCGTGTCCTTGCGGACCGGTCAGATTCGCGGCCATATCGGCCGTCGCTGGCACTCCGGCGGACTCGAGCACGATGTCGAACCCGCGCCCACCCAGGGCCCGCGCCTCTTCGATGCCCTGCACTGCGTGGGTGGCGCCGGCCTCACGGGCCATAGCGGCCTTCTCCTCACTCAGGTCTACCGCCACGATCTGGCCGGCGCCGTGCAGCTTTGCCCATTGAACGGCGAAGAGTCCGATCGGTCCCGCCCCGATCACCAGGACCCGGTGCCCGGCCCTCAGGTTGGTCTTCCACAACCCGTGCAGTGCGATCGCAGCGGGGTCAAGCATCGCGGCTGCGCGGGGATCGATACCCGAGGGCAGCTTGAGCAGATTGCCGACAGGGCTGACGACGTACTGGGCGTAGGCGCCGTCGCATCTGCTGCCGAAGTAGTCATAGTTCTCGCAGAGACCGAACGCGCCTTTGGCGCAGAAGTCGCAGTTGCGGCAGGGGATCAGCGGGGGGACCGATACCAGTTCGCCGATGTCGAATCCCTCGACGCCCTCGCCGAGTTCAGTTACCCAGCCGGAGAACTCGTGACCGCAGATGATCGGCATGATGTAGCCGCCATTGCGCAGCATCCTGGGAATGTCGGATCCGCACACTCCGCAGGCGGCGACCTTGAGCAGGACCTCACCGGGTCCGGGTGTGGGTACCGGCGCCTGTTCGACCCGGATGTCGCCGGGGGCGTACATCACCGCCGCGGTCATCGTCGCGGGCAGGTTGGGTTGCACCGACGCGGTTGTCCGGGCGGGAGCCTCGGTCGTCATCGAAGTTGTCTCCTTGTGTGTGGTGAGGGCTGACGGGAACGGGAGTCGCTATTTGGTGGCGGCAAAAGTTGATTCGCCGACCAGCGCTTGCGCGTTGGACTTGTTGACCAAACTTGTTCCGGCGTCGACGAACTCCGGAACCGACTCGCCCCGGGCCGCCTTGACCGCGGTCTGAACGGCCAACTGGCCCTCGGCGTTGGGGTCGTTGAGCGCGGTGGCGATGTACTGGTCTCCGGCGGCGATAGCGCGCACCGCTTCCATCAGGCCGTCCACTCCGAAAACCTTGACGTCCCTGCGGTGGTTCTCGGTGAGTACCTGCAAGGCGCCCAGCGCCATATCGTCGTTCTGGGCGTAGACCGCCTTGAGATCGGGGTGGGCCTGCAGGAGGTCCTGCATGGCGGTGACGGCTTTGGACCTGGTGTAGTCGGCGTACGGACCATCGACGACGGCGATGTTCGGCTGGGCCGATACTGCCGTCTTGAATCCTTCGCCGCGGTCGCGCGCCACTGCGCCCCCTGCATCGCCCTGGATCTGGATGATCTTGCCCCCGGACGGGCCGAGCGTCTCAACGGCTGCCTTGCCGACAAGCTGGCCCATGGCCTTGTTGTCGCGGCCGACGAACGCCGCCGCGCCCGATTCAACAGGCCGGTCGACGGTGACGACCTTGATGCCCGCCGCCTCGGCCGCCGTCAGGGACGGCGTGACGCCCATCGGATCGACCGGGTTGATCACGAGCACGTTGATGCCACGGGTGATCAGGTCCTGGACGTCGTTGTTCTGTTTTGTCACATCGCCGTTGGCATCGGCGTAGAAGAACTCGTTGCCCTGCGCCTGAGCCTCGGCTTTGGCCGCGTCGGTGAGGGCGACATAGAACGGGCTCTGCTGGGTTGCCTGGCTGAACCCGATCTTCACCGGTCCGTCGACCACGGTGTTCGCGCCTTGGGCAGCGTTGTCGCCGGGTACCGAGCAGGCAGAGGACGCCACTGCCAATGCGGCTCCGACTGCGATTCCCGACAGGGCTTTTCCGAGTCTCACTGTTCCTCCTAAGTGTGCGTCCCGGTGGTTGGGCCGCGCATGACGCACATCACGTTAGAAACAGTCGTATGGCGGGGTCAACATATGCGCATAACTTTGCTCATATGAGCAAACCGGATCGTGGGTCCTCGCCTGAGCAGCGGTTCGGTGCAGGCTCTCCCCACCCTGCGGCCCGTGCGGGTCGCGTCGATACTGGACGCATGCCTGAAACCAGCGATGTCGCGCTCGACCCGATCGGCGCGGTCCAGCGCACTCCGGTGGGCCGCGAGGCCACCGAGCCGATGCGCGAGGATATCCGGCTGCTCGGGGCGATCCTCGGCGATACCGTGCGCGAGCAGAACGGTGAGGAGGTCTTCGACCTGGTCGAGCGGGCGCGGGTGGAGTCCTTCCGGGTCCGCCGTTCGGAAATCGACCGGGCCGAGTTGGCCGCGTTGTTCACCGGCATCGACGTCCACCAGGCCATTCCTGTCATCCGCGCCTTCACCCACTTCGCGCTGCTGGCGAATGTCGCCGAGGATATTCACCGCGAGCGGCGCCGGGAGGTGCACGAGGCGGCCGGCGAGCCGCCGCAGGACAGCAGCCTGGCCGCGACGTATCTCAAGTTGGACGCGGCCGATCTGGACGGCGCCGGCGTCGCCGATGCACTGTCCGGAGCCCT
Source organism: Mycolicibacterium nivoides (assembly GCF_003855255.1). NCBI lineage: Bacteria > Bacillati > Actinomycetota > Actinomycetes > Mycobacteriales > Mycobacteriaceae > Mycobacterium > Mycolicibacterium nivoides. The sequence continues at coordinate 1,034,029 of NZ_CP034072.1, forward strand.
GGTGTCACCCGTCATCACCGCTCATCCCACCGAGACCCGGCGCCGCACCGTCTTCGACACCCAGCATCGGGTGACCGAGTTGATGCGGTTGCGCCTGCACGGGCAGACCCGCACCGCCGATGGCCGCGACATCGAGACCGAGCTGCGCCGCCATATCCTCACGCTGTGGCAGACCGCCCTCGTACGGTTGTCCCGGCTGAAGATCTCCGACGAGATCGAAACCGGCCTGCGGTACTACCCGGCCGCGTTCTTCGAGGTCATTCCACAGGTCAACGCCGAAGTGCGGACCGCGTTGCAGACCCGCTGGCCCGGGGCGAACCTGTTGGAGCAGCCGATCCTGCGGCCGGGTAGCTGGATCGGCGGGGACCGCGACGGGAACCCCAACGTCGACGCAGGCGTGGTGCGGCAGGCCACCGGGCGAGCCGCCAACGTCGCCTTCGCGCACTACTTCACCGAGATGACCGCGCTGGAAGAAGAGCTGTCGATGTCTGCGCGGCTGGTCAAGGTCAGCGACGGGCTCACCTCGCTGGCCGGTGCCTGCAACGAGCCGGCGCGTGCCGACGAACCCTACCGGCGGGCCCTGCGGGTGATCCATGCCCGCCTCACGGCCACCGGGCACGAGATCCTCGACGAGCAACCCGAACACGAACTCGACCTGGGGCTCGAACCCTATCGCGCGCCGGGGGAGTTCCTGGCCGATCTCGACACGGTGGACGCCTCCTTACGTGTCAACGGCAGCGCGGTGCTGGCCGACGATCGGCTGGCTCGACTACGAGAAGCGGTGCGGGTCTTCGGTTTCCATCTGTGTGGCCTGGACATGAGGCAGAACTCCGAGGTGCACGAGCAGGTAGTCGCCGAGCTGCTGGCCTGGGCCGGCGTGCATCCTGACTACGCATCGCTGCCCGAACCGCAGCGGGTGGAACTGCTCGCCCGCGAGATCTCGACCCGTCGTCCGTTGATCGGCGAGGGTGCCGAGCTGTCGGAGTTGGCTCGCAAGGAACTCGACATCGTCGGTGCCGCAGCACGGGCGGTCAGCGTGTTCGGCCCGCAGGCCGTGCCCAACTACATCATCTCCATGTGCCAGTCGGTGTCCGACCTGCTCGAAGCCGCGATCCTGCTCAAAGAGGCCGGCCTGCTGGATGTTTCGGGTGCGGGTCACGGAGCGGAGGTGTACGCTCCGGTCGGGATCGTGCCGCTGTTCGAAACCATCGACGATCTACAGCGGGGGTCCTCGATCCTGCAGGAGGCGCTCGCGCTCCCGGTCTACCGCAGCATCGTCTCCGCACGCGGGCAGCATCAGGAAGTGATGCTCGGATATTCGGACTCCAACAAGGACGGCGGATACCTGGCGGCGAACTGGGCGTTGTACCGCGCCGAACTGGACCTCGTCGAAGCCGCGCGCAAGACCGGAATTCGGTTGCGCCTGTTCCACGGTCGGGGCGGCACCGTGGGCCGCGGTGGCGGACCCAGCTACGACGCGATCCTGGCGCAGCCGCCCGGGGCGGTGAAGGGGTCCTTGCGGATCACCGAGCAGGGTGAGGTGATCGCGGCGAAGTACGCGGAGCCGCGGATCGCGCACCGCAATTTGGAGACACTGTTGGCCGCGACGCTGGAATCCACCCTGCTCGACGTCGAGGGGTTGGGCGACGAAGCCGAGCCGGCCTATCAGGTGCTGGATGAACTGGCTGCCCTGGCGCAGCGGTCCTACGCCGAATTGGTCCACGAGACACCGGGATTCGTCGAGTACTTCAAGGCGTCGACACCGGTCAGCGAGATCGGTGCGCTCAACATCGGCAGTCGCCCCAGCTCACGCAAGCCGACCACGTCGATATCCGACCTGCGGGCCATCCCGTGGGTCCTGGCCTGGAGCCAATCCCGGGTGATGCTGCCCGGCTGGTACGGCACCGGCACCGCGTTCGAACAATGGATCGGCGACGACGAGTCCCGAGTGGCCGTGCTGCAGGACCTCTACGAGCGCTGGCCGTTCTTCCGCACCGTGCTGTCGAACATGGCGCAGGTGCTGTCCAAGTCGGATATGGGCCTGGCGGCACGGTATTCCGAGCTGGTCGACGACGCAGAACTGCGGGCCCGAGTATTCGACAAGATCGTCGCCGAACACGATCGCACCATCGCCATGTACAAACTGATCACCGGCCAGGATGACCTGTTGGCGGACAACCCGGCGTTGGCCCGCTCGGTGTTCAACCGGTTCCCGTACCTCGAACCGCTCAATCACCTTCAGGTCGAGCTACTGCGCCGGTACCGGGCGGGGGACACCGACGAACTGGTGCAGCGCGGAATCCTGCTCACCATGAGCGGACTTGCGACCGCCCTGCGCAACAGTGGCTGAATTGTCGCTGTCGCGACGGTAGCCAGATTGTCGCTGTCGCGACGGTGGCCAGATTGTCGCTGTCGCAACGGTGGCTAGCCCACCAGAATATCCGCCAGCCGGAGCGACACCGTGGCCCTGCGGTCGGCGTAACCTCGTGCGGCACGCTGGATCTCGGCCGTCTGCTCCGTTCTGATGCGTTGGTAACGCTGCAGCGCCTGGGTGAAGTCACCGTCGCGGGCGGTCGAGATCTGGGTTGCCAGCTCCGCGGCGTCCTGGATGGCCTGGTTGGCGCCCTGGCCGCCGAACGGTGTCATCGGGTGGGCCGCGTCCCCGAGTAGCGCAACCCGCGCACTGGTCCACCGGTCGATCGGATCTCGGTCGTACACCGGATGCATGTAGACGGGGCTCGTCGCGGCGCGCAGCATCCGCCCGACCGCGGGATCGAACTCGTCGAACTGGCAGGCCAGCGCCTGCAGATCGGCCTCGGCCGACCACAGGTGCAGCGGCGGCTCGTCCACCCCGAGGGTGGCGTCGACGGCCACCTGTCTACCGGCCCGCACCGGCATGGAGATGACGTGTTTGGCGTAGTCCGCGGAGTGCCACGACCGGAGCCGGTCGTTGGGGGCCTCAAGGCATTCGGCGGGGCTCACGGCCCGGAAGATCACCGAGCCGCAGTAGTGAATGTCGTCGTCGCTGAACATCTTCCGCACTCTCGAACGCAGGCCGTCGGCTGCGATCACCAAACCGGCCCGGTGTACCTCACCGTTGGTGAAGATGAGCTCGACGTGATCGTCGCGCTCGGTGATACCGGCGAGCTCGTGGCGCAGTCGCACCTGCCCGGATCCCACGGTCGACACCAACAGGCTGTGCAGATCCGCGCGGTGCACGGTGCGTGGGGACACCTCGGCGTCGGCGTAGCCGAACCGGCCGTGTTCGGATCCGGCTTCCGGGGTGGCGGCGTAGTCGGTGATCCTCTCCAGTCGCCCCTGCTGGTCGAGGTTCTCGAAGTATTGGGTGGCCGAGGAGATTTCGTTGAAGGCATCGACGATGTTCCACTGGTCGAGCAGTCGCAGTGTCTGCGGTGAGATCCCGAGCGGGCCGCCGACCTCGCCGAGTTCGCGGGTCTTGTCGTACACGACGGGACGATGGCCGTGGTGTTGCAGGGCGACAGCGGCGGCCAGTCCGCCGAGGCCCGCACCGATGATGACGATTTCCATGATGTGCCTCTCGGGTTCAGGGGATTCGGGCCAGGGCTTCGGCGTCGAGGTAGACACCGGAGAACGCGCCGGACCGATAGCTGGTGACGGTGCGGACATTGCATAGCGGCAGCCACAGGCCGCTGTCGAGGATCTGACGCTGGATGTCGTGCACCAGCGCGCCGCGAGCGTCGGGGTCCGCGCAGGTGAGCTGAGCGTCGAGCAGAGTGTCGAGATCATCGGGTTCGTTGCGGCGGTTCATGTTCCGCTGGCCGACGGCGAATTGGTACCGCAACAGATCGGGGTCGCTGCCGGTGAAGTAGAAGAACCGGAAGTCGTAGTCGCCGGACTGCTGGCGGCTTCGGAGTTCGGGGAAGTCGACGTCGGCGAGGATGAGCTCGATGCCGTGTTGCCGCCACTGCGCCGCGACGGCGGTGAGGATTGCGGCGTCGACGGGGGAGAACGTGCTGTTGAACACCACCTCGAACGAAAGTCGTCGAGCGTCTGCGGCAGTGAGTAGCCGGTGAGCGGTCGCCGGATCGTGGGCGAGGTCGGCCGAGCAGTCCCGGTAGCAGTTGGTCGTCGGCGTGAGCACCGACGATGCGACGCTGTACCCGTCGACATCCAGGATCGGCCGCAACGCTTGACGGTCGATCAGCAGCGACAGCGCACGCCGGATTCTGGGATCGGTCAGCGGGCTGCGGGATGCGTTGGGGCACAGGCCGTAACTGATGCCAGGGTTGTGGAGTTCGGCGACGACGCAACCGTCGATCGGCCCGGCGTACAAGTCACCGGTATCGGCCTTGAGGAATGCCAGCCGGCGAGTTGCGTCGGCGACGCCGTCGTCGGCCTGCACCCACCGACCGGTGCCCAGTCCCGATGAGCTCCTGATCGCGAGGCTCACACTGGCAAGCGACCGGAGAAATGCCGCGTTGTGTCGCACGAAGTGAAACGTCACCTTGTCGGCCCCGGCCTCGACACGGCCGAGTCCGGTGAGCATCGCGACCGCGGCAGGCAGCGGTGAAATCTGTTTGAGGGCAATGATGCCGGAGAAGCTCTGCACAACCGCCTCGGGCGTGAGCGGCGTGCCATCGGAGAAACACCTGTCGGGCCGGATGGTCAGGTCCAGGGTGAGCGGGTCGCGGTAGTGCCACGCGGTGGCCAGCCACGGCAGCAGGTTCCCGGTGTCCGGGTCGATGTCGAGCAGGCTCTCATAGATCAGCCGGCAGTACGTCTTCGAGATACTGTTGTACGCCAGTCGCGGATCGTCGGTGAGCTGATGAGTCGGCCAGCCGAAGGTGAGGTCGCGCATCATCGCACCCGTACCGATTGTGTTGCCCGCCATGCCGAACCGGCAGCCAGCGTCGCAATCAATCCGGTCGCCGTCACCACCACGGCCGCCCCGCCGAACAGTGCGGTGCCCAGGCCGTCGATCATCGTCGCTCCCGTTGCCACCCCGATCGCGGCGCCCAACGCCCGAAGGTAGTGGTACAGGCTCGAATCGAACGGGATGTGCGTCGAATTGGTCAGCACGTTACTGGCCAACGAACTCCACAGGAATCCCATCGCAGCGCCCATCAGCGCCGCACTGATCAGTAGCTGCTGCGCGGGCAGGGTCAGGCCGGCCACGATCAGGAATGCCGAGCCGGCACACACGAGACGGGTGCTCTTCGGATTGTCCCCGGGCCTGCCGAACCTCAGCACCGGGATCAGCCCGGCGAAGAACGCCATCGGCAACAGGAACAGCACCGAGCCATAGGAATTCAGCCCTCGCACCTGTTGCAGGACGTACACGACCGACAGCGTGAACACGTTCGTCGCGATGCCGGCTACGAACACCACCAGCAGGCTTCTCGACAGGACGCGCGTCTGTGACCGGCCGCGCAGGACGATCACGGCAATCCCGAGCAGCATCGCGACCGCGAGCAGGGCGACCTTGGTAGGCAGTGCGCCGGACCAGCCGATCGCCAGGAAGATCGCCATCTGCGCCACGGCGAGGCCCACGACCGGGATCGCCTCCCGGTCGGTCGCGGTGCGTTCGTCGGTGGTAGCCGGGGTCCCCGGTGCCAGGGCCAGCAGCACCATCGCCACGACCGTGGTCACCACGGTCTCGTACGGAAACGAGCGCCAGCCCCACAGATCGTTGAGCAGGGCGGTGATCAACGGCGAGCACAGTGCTGATGCCGACACCACCAGGCCCCACGCGCCGAGGACGGTCGAATGATGGTCCGGATAGAACTGAGCCCGAATGATCCGGAAGATCTGGGGTGCGAGCACGGCCGAGGCGATGCCCTGCAGGAACCGCAATGCGATGAGGACCCAGAACTCGGGACTGAGGCCGGCGGCGATCCCGAGTACGGCCAGCGCCGCCGAACCGGCGAAGAACACGGCAGTGGGCCGGTAGCGGTGCGACAGCAGGCCCGCGGGCAGCAACGCCAGACAGAATCCGGCCAGGAACGCCACACCGATGTACGCGGCCTGTGAGAACGGGATCTCGAAGTGGTCGGCGATCGCTGAGTTCAACAGCACAGCCGACGACGAGTTGGAGTAGAGGGTGTATTCGGTCAGGTAGAGCGACGCCGCAACGGCGTATAGGGACGGCTTCATGACGCCTCGAAGCTGATAGCAGGATCAAATGGGCAGCGAGAGCTAACCCGCGATCCTCTTCAGCGGTGCCAGGCGGGCCCGGTTCCAGATCGACGCCAGCAAACTAGGTGCGAACGCTGCGGCAGCGTGCACGGGACGTGCTTCTGCGCGATCGAATCCGGCACCCATGACGACCACTGTAACCGAGGGTGTCGAGTGGACCGGATCTAGAGAAAGGATCGATCGCGGATTGCCTTGACGATGCCGCGCACGGCGGTTTCGGTGGCTGCCAGCGGTGACATCACCGCTTCGCCGATCCCGACGATGACTTCGACGCGGTCCACGATCGACTCGAGGCGTTCGACCACGCCGATCAGGCGCGGCGCGAGCTCGTCGATTCGGGTGATGGTGTCGTTGAACCGGTCCAGGGTGGCATCCAGGCCGCCGGTCGACTTGTTGAGGTCGACCAGAGTGGTGCTGAGATCGGTGAGCAGGGTGTCGACCTGCTCCACGGTCATGTCGGCGTTGAGCGCGGCCTGCGTCAATGTCCGAATTCTCTGCCTCCCGGAATTCGGGCGGGTGCGGCCGTCCCCTTTGTCTGCCATGCCGACAGTATGGCCGGAAAGGAACCAAACGTGGACGAACTGCGTCTGAATGGCTGTGCGGCAATTCTGCGAACATCGAGTCGGATCGGCCGTGGCGGCCGACCGGGTCACACGCAACCATCAGGTGGCCGACTACCTGGCCGGCTACGCCGAGGCTTTGGCGGACACGACGAGCGAGCGGCACGGAGGTGCCGCGGATGACTAGACAGGCGACTCAGAGCTTGGCGGCGGCGGCCTCGTCGAGCAGCCAGATGGTCTTCTCCTGACCGATGGCGCCGGCAGCGGGAATGTCGACCGGATCCGCACCGCCGATCGCGGCGGCGACCGCTTCGGCCTTCGCCTCGCCGGACACCACCAGCCAGACCTCGCGGGACCGTTGAATCGCGGGCAGGGTCAGGCTGATTCGGCGCGGCGGCGGCTTGGGGGAGTCGGTCACCGCGACCACCAGCCGGGTGGTCTCCCGCACCGCCGGGGTGTCCGGGAACAACGAGTTGATGTGCCCTTCGCCACCCATGCCCAGCAGATGCACATCGAACTGTGCCGGCAGCTCCTGTTCGTATGCGGCGGCGGCATCGTCGATGGCGTCGCCGAACAGGCCGTCGCTGGTGGCCATCCGGTGCACATTCGCCGGCGGAATGTTGATGCTCTCCAAAAGCGCGTCGTGCGCCTGCTGGTCGTTACGCTCGGCGTCGCCCTGGGGCACGTAGCGGTCGTCACCCCAGTACAGCTGCACGTTCGACCATTCGATCTCGGCACCGGCGACATGGCGCAGCAACGCGATCCCGACGGTGCCGCCGGTCAGCACGATGTCGGCCGCGCCGCGCGTGGCGATGGCCGAGGTGATCGCACCGACCAGCCTCGCACCTGCCGCTTTCGCCAATTCACCTGCGTCGGCGTAGGTCTCGATGATGCGTTCAGACATAACTCACCTTGTCGATGCCCGTGAGAGCGTCGTAGTAGATTTCGTCGGCGTCGAGGCGGCGTAGATCCTCGGCCAGGCACTCCTTGGCCTCGCGGCGGGCCAGCGGCACCAACGCATCCGGCTTGCCGGTACGGCTCAGTACGGCGGTGACGCCGGTCTGCGGACGTGCCAGGGTCACGGTTTCACTGGGCCTGGTCAGCTCGACCTTCAATTCGCCGGTTGTCCGGGTCACGGGTCCGTCGATCCGGTTGGCCAACCAGCCGGCCAGGATGTCAAGTGCGGGTTCGTCCTTGAGCCCGGATACCAGCGCGGAGGTGATGGGTTCGTGCGGCGGCTGGTCGATCGCCGCGGCCAGCAGTGCCCGCCAGTAGGTGACGCGGCTCCAGGCCAGATCGGTGTCACCGTCGGTATAGCCGTTGAGCCTGCTCTTGATGCAGGCCAGCGGATCAGTGCCGTTGGTGGCGTCGGTGATCCGGCGAATCGCCAACTTGCCCAATGGATCCTTTGCAGGGACGGCCGGGGCGAGGTCGGGCCACCAGGTCACCACCGGGGTGTCGGGCAGCAGGAACGGCGTCACCACACTGCTGGCGTGGTTGGCCAGCGGACCTGACAGACGCAGCACCACCACCTCGTTGGCGCCGGCGTCGCGGCCCACCCGCAGCTGGGCATCCAGCCGGGCTTCGGTGGTCAGTCGGTCCCCGGGAATGACCACGATCACGCGGCACGGATGCTCACGGCTGGCCCAGTTGGCCGCCTCGATCGACTCCTCGAGCACCGATTCGGTGTCGGGGGCGATGACCAGCGTCAGTACCCGACCGAGAGTGATCGCACCGCCCTCCTCGCGCAGAGCGACGATCTTCTTGTTGATCGCCCCGGTATTGGTCTCGGGCAGATCGACGATCATAGTGTTCGGCTCCTCGCGCTCGTCACGGCCGCCTCCATTCGCGGCCCGACCGGCGCAGCATCTCGAACGCCGAATCGGGGCCCCACGTTCCGGACTCGTACGAATCGGGCTTACCGTGCGTCGCCCAGTACTCCAGTGCGGGATCGAGGATCTTCCAGCACAATTCGACCTCGTCGTTGACCGGGAACAGCGATGGCTCGCCCAGCAGCACATCGAGGATCAGGCGTTCGTAGGCCTCGGGTGATTCCTCGGCGAAGGCCGAGCCGTAGGAGAAGTCCATGCTGACATCGCGGACTTCCATGATGTGGCCCGGAACCTTGGACCCGAACCGCAGAGTGATGCCTTCGTCCGGTTGTACCCGGATCACCAGTGCGTTCTGGCCGAGCTCGTCGGTCATCGTGGCGTCGAAGGGCAGGTGTGGCGCGCGCTTGAACAACAGCGCGATCTCGGTGACTCTGCGGCCCAAGCGTTTTCCGGTGCGCAGATAGAACGGCACGCCGGCCCAGCGCCGGGTGTCCACATCCAGGGTGATGGCTGCGAACGTCTCGGTGGTCGATGTCTTCGAGAAGCCTTCCTCGTCCAGCAGCCCGACGACTTTCTCGCCGCCCTGCCAGCCCGCGGCGTACTGCCCCCGGGAAGTGGTCTCGTCGAGCGGCTCGGCGAGCCGGGTCGCCGACAGCACCTTGATCTTCTCGGCTTGCAGCTCTGCGGGGGAGAAGCTCACCGGCTCTTCCATCGCGGTCAGAGCCAGCAGCTGCAGCAGGTGGTTCTGGATGACGTCCCGGGCGGCACCGACACCGTCGTAGTAGCCGCCGCGTCCGCCGAGACCGATGTCCTCGGCCATCGTGATCTGCACACTGTCGACGTAGTGCGAGTTCAACACCGGCTCGAACATCTCGTTGGCGAAGCGCAGTGCCAGGAGGTTCTGGACGGTCTCCTTGCCCAGGTAGTGGTCGATGCGGAACACCGACGACTCCGGGAACACGCTGTTGACCACAGCGTTGAGTTCCTCGGCGCTCTTGAGGTCGTGACCGAACGGCTTCTCGATCACCACCCGGCTCCAGCTGCCCTCCGGCTTGTCGGCGAGCCCGGATTTCGACAGTTGCTCGCAGACCTGGGGGAACGCCTTCGGCGGGATCGACAGGTAGAACGCGTGATTGCCGCTGGTGCCGCGTTCGACGTCGAGTTTGTGCAGCGTCTCCTTGAGGCGTTCGAACGAGGCGTCATCGTCGAATGTGCCCTGTACGAACCGGAACCCCTCCGCCAGGCGGTCCCAGACCTCCTGGCGGAACGGCGTGCGGGCGTGCTGTTTGACTGCGTCGAAGACGATCCTGCCGAAATCCTCATCCGCCCAATCGCGGCGAGCGAAGCCCACCAGCGCGAAGCCGGGCGGCAGCAAGCCGCGATTGGCCAGGTCGTAGATGGCCGGCATCAGCTTCTTGCGGGCCAGGTCACCCGTGACGCCGAAGATCACCACCGCACAGGGTCCCGCGATGCGGGGCATGCGCTTGTCGCGCTTGTCCCGCAACGGGTTACGCCAGGCGGTGGTGTCGGCGCTGGCCGGGCTCATCGTCGTCCTCGGCTCTCCGCGCAGGCGCTCATCGCGTGGCGGCGTCGAGTTGGCCCTGTGTTGCGTCGAGCAGTTCCTGCCACGACTTCTCGAACTTGTCCACACCCTCGTCCTCGAGCACCTTGAACACATCGACCAGGTCGATGCCGATGGCGCTGAGGTTGTCGAAGACTTCCTGCGATGCCGCCGCAGTCCCGGTGATGGTGTCACCGGTGATCTTGCCGTGGTCGGCGACCGCTTCCAGGGTCTTCTCCGGCAACGTGTTCACCGTGTGCGGTGCGACCAGCTCGGTGACGTAGAGCGTGTCCGAGTAGTCCGGGTTCTTGACGCCGGTGGACGCCCACAGCACGCGCTGCACGCGGGCGCCGTCACCCTTGAGCGCCGCGAAGCGCTCGCCGCCAAAGACTTCCTCGTAGGCCGCGTAGGCCAGGCGCGAGTTGGCCACACCGGCCTTGCCGCGCAGTCCCAACGCGTCCTCGGAACCGATCTTCTCGAGCCGGTTGTCGATCTCGGTGTCCACGCGGGACACGAAGAACGAGGCGACCGAGTGGATCTTGGACAGATCGTGGCCGGCCTCGCGGGCCTTCTCCAGTCCGTCCAGGTAGGCGTCCATCACCGCACGGTGCCGCTCGACCGAGAAGATCAGCGTGACGTTGACCGAGATGCCCTCCGCGATCACCGCGGTGATCGCGGGCAACCCGGCAAGCGTCGCGGGAATCTTGATCAACAGGTTGGGCCGGTCGACGATCTTCCACAGCTCGATCGCCTGCAGGATCGTCTTGTCGGTGTCGTGGGCCAGCCGCGGGTCGACCTCGATCGACACCCGGCCGTCGACACCCTCGGAGGCCTCGTACTGCTTGGCCAGGACGTCGCAGGCGTTGCGAACATCGTCGGTGGTGACGGTGCGGATGGTGGCGTCGACGTCGGCGCCCCGCTCGGCGAGTTCCTTGACCTGAGCGTCGTAGGCGGTGCCCTTCGACAGCGCAGCCTGGAAGATCGACGGGTTGGTGGTCACCCCCACGACGCTGCGGGTATTGATGAGCTCCGTCAGATTTCCTGATTGCAATCGCTCGCGCGACAGATCGTCGAGCCAGACGGACACACCCGCGGCACTCAGCGCCGCGAGGTTCGGGTTCTGAGTCATATTCGCCTTCTCCTGCCAGTCGTCTGTCAGTTGTCTAGGGATCGTTCCGCCGCGGCCGCCACGGCCTCGGGGGTGAAACCGAACTCACGGAACAGCGTCTTGTCGTCGGCCGAGGCGCCGTAGTGCTCGATCGAGACGATCTCGCCGGTGTCTCCGACCAGCTTGTACCAACTCTGCGCCACTCCGGCCTCGACCGCCACCCGGGCCGAAACCGCCGGCGGCAGCACCGAATCGCGGTACTCCTTGGGCTGCGATTCGAACCACTCGACACACGGCATCGACACCACGCTGGCGGTGATCTCCTTGTCCGCCAACAGCTTCTGCGCTGCGACGGCGAGCTGGAGTTCGGAACCCGTGGCGATGATCACCACATCGGGGTTCTCGTCGGGAGCGCCGCCGAGCACGTAGCCACCGCGGGCCACACCTTCGGCGCTGGTGCCCTCGATCACCGGGACGCCCTGACGGGTCAGGATCAACCCGACCGGGCCGGTGCTGGCGGTGCGCTCCAGCACGGTCTTCCACGCGTAGGCGGTCTCGTTCGGGTCGCCCGGCCGCACCACGGACAGGTTCGGGATCGCGCGCAGCGCCGCCAGGTGCTCGATCGGCTGGTGCGTCGGGCCGTCCTCGCCGAGACCGATCGAATCGTGCGTCCAGACGTAGATCGGATCGATGTTCATCAATGAGGCCAAACGCACGGCCGGCCGCATGTAATCCGAGAACTGGAGGAATGTTCCGCCGTACGCCCGCGTCGGGCCGTGCAGCACGATGCCGGACAGGATGGCGCCCATCGCATGCTCGCGGATACCGAAGTGCAGGGTGCGGCCGTACCAGGTCGCATTCCAGTCCTCGGTCGAGATCGACGGAGGACCAAACGAATTCGCGCCCTTGATGGTGGTGTTGTTGCTGCCGGCCAGGTCGGCCGAACCACCCCACAGTTCGGGCAGCGTCTGGCCGACGGCGGCCAGCACGGCTCCAGAGGCGGCGCGGGTGGCCACCGGCTTGGAATCGAGCTCCCAATGCGGCAGGTCGGCGTCCCAGCCCTCGGGGAGCTTCTGCGCCTGCAGCCGGTCCAGCAACTCCTTGCGCTCGGGCTCGCGCTCGGCCCAGGCGTCGAAGGTCACCTGCCAGTCGGCGTGCGCCTTCTTGCCGCGGTTCACCAGCTCACGGGTGTGGGCGATGACGTCGTCGCGCACGTCGAAGCTCTTGTCGGGGTCGAACCCGAGGATCTTCTTGGTGGCGGCCACCTCGTCGGCACCCAGGGCGGAACCGTGCACGCCACCGGTGTTCATCTTGGTGGGGGCGGGGTAGCCGATGATGGTCCGCAGTGCGATGAACGAGGGCTTGTCGGTGACCTTCTTGGCCTCGGCGATCGCCTGCTCGATCCCCACCACGTTCTCGCCGCCCTCGACCTCCTGGACGTGCCAGCCGTAGGCGCGGTAGCGCGCGGGCACATCCTCGCTGAGCGCGATGTCGGTGTTGTGTTCGATGGAGATCTTGTTGTCATCCCAGAACACGATGAGATTGCCGAGCTGCTGGGTGCCCGCGAGTGACGACGCTTCGCTGGTGACGCCCTCCTCCATGTCGCCGTCCGAGGCCACCACGTAGATGTAGTGGTCGAACGGGCTCTCGCCCGGTGCGGTGTCGGGATCGAACAGGCCACGCTCGTAACGAGCGGCCATCGCCATTCCGACCGCCGACGCCAGCCCCTGGCCGAGCGGGCCGGTGGTGATCTCCACACCCTTGGTGTGGTGGTACTCGGGGTGGCCCGGGGTCAGCGAACCCCAGGTGCGCAGCGCCTCGATGTCGGCCAGCTCCAGGCCGAACCCGCCGAGGTAGAGCTGCAGGTACAGGGTCAGGCTGGAATGCCCGCAGGACAGTACGAAACGGTCCCGGCCGATCCACTCGGTGTCGCTGGGATCGTGGCGCAGCTGCCGCTGGAACAGCGTGTAGGCGAGGGGAGCCAGGCTCATCGCTGTTCCCGGGTGGCCGTTGCCGACCTTCTGCACCGCGTCAGCCGCGAGCACCCGGACGGTGTCGACCGCAACGCTGTCGAGTTCGGTCCAGTCATCTGGGTGGTTGGGCTGGGTGAGAGCGGTGATCTCTTCGGCGGTGGTCACTAAGCTCACTTCCTCGTCTTCTATCTGCCGGCACGTGCGCGCAGTTGCCATGCTGCTACGACAAACACCCTAGTGGGGCGGACTGAACAGATGCAGACTGGTTCTCACACCGATACCCGGTCGTTTACCCCGTTGTTGCCCCGAACAGACCCTGCGGTGCTGAGCTGTTCGGGCGGCGGTCTACCATCGTGTGTAGTAGAAGCCGCGTGACGCCACCCGAGGAGTTATTTGCGTGAGCATTCGCGAGCGCCGGCTCATCAATGGGGCGCCGAGCCGAATTCGATCCACCATCCTGTCGTATTTGGCGTTGACCAAGCCACGTGTGATCGAGTTGTTGCTGGTCACCACCATCCCTGCGATGTTGCTGGCAGACCGTGGCACCGTTGACCCGCTGCTGATCCTCAACACCTTGGTGGGCGGCATGCTGGCCGCGGCCGGCGCCAACACGCTCAACTGTGTCGCCGACGCCGACATCGACAAGGTGATGAAGCGCACCGCTCGCCGCCCGCTGGCCCAGGCCTCGGTCCCGACGCGGCACGCACTGATCTTCGGTCTGGTGCTCTCGGTCACCTCGTTCTGCTGGCTGACATGGACGTCGAATCTGCTGTCCGGCGTGCTGGCAGTGGCCACGATCGCGTTCTACGTCTTCGTCTACACGTTGCTGCTCAAACGCCGCACCTCGCAGAACGTGGTGTGGGGCGGGGCGGCCGGTTGCATGCCGGTGATGATCGGCTGGTCCGCGGTGACCGGCACCATCCAGTGGCCGGCATTGGTGATGTTCCTGATCATCTTCTTCTGGACTCCGCCGCACACCTGGGCGCTGGCGATGCGCTACAAGGACGACTACAAGGCGGCCGGGGTGCCGATGCTGCCCGCCGTGGCCACCGAGCGTCAGGTCACCCGCCAGATCCTGATCTACACCTGGCTCACGGTCATCACCACGCTGGTACTCGCGCTTGCCACCGGATGGCTCTATGGCGCCGTCGCCCTGCTTGCGGGCGCCTGGTTCCTGGTGATGGCCCACCAGCTGTACTCCGGGGTGAAGCGCGGCGAGCCGGTGAAGCCGCTGCGGTTGTTCCTGCAGTCGAACAACTACCTCGCCGTGGTGTTCTGCGCGCTGGCCATCGACTCGGCGCTCGCGCTGCCGACACTCTTCGGTCACTAGGCGCTATCGCTTATCCGGTCCAGCCGCCCCCGACACCGTTGGGTGTGGCAGCGTTGTGAGCATGACCGAACTGGTGAACCCCGACAACTTCGCGCGTGCCGAATCCGACCTGTACTTCGCCAATGCAGTCAAGGACGGCGGTTTCGGAAAGTTCTTCCACAACCGCGAGCTGACCCCCATCGACCACCAGCTCGTCATCCGGCAGAACCGGGACACGCTGTACTCGGCGGCGGTGTTCGACCTCGACGGCGGTCCCGTGACCATCACGCTGCCCGAGAGCGGGGACCGGTTCATGTCGCTGCAGGTCATCAGCGAGGACCACTACACCACCAACGTCGCCTACGCGCCGGCCGAGGTGACGTTCAGCCGCGACTCCGTCGACACCCGCTTTGCGATCGCGGCGGTGCGCACCCTGGTCGATCCGGGCGATACCGCTGACCTGGCCGCAGTGCACGCCCTGCAGGACGCGATCACCGTCTCGCAGGCCGAGCCGGGATTCTTCGAGATCCCGCAATGGGATCCGGTGAGCCAGAAGACGGTTCGCGATGCGCTCATCACGTTGTCCACCACACTCACGGACACCAACCGGATGTTCGGCCCCAAGTACGACGTGGAGCCGGTCCGGCATCTGATCGGCTCGGCATTCGCCTGGGGCGGCAACCCCGCGCGCGACGCGCTCTATCTCACAGTGGTGCCGGCCCGCAACGACGGCTCCACCGTGCACCGCCTGACCGTGAAGGACGTCCCGGTTGACGGGTTCTGGTCGGTGACCGTCTACAACAAGGACGGCTATTTCACCGCGAACCCGCAGAACGCCTACTCGCTGAACAACATCACCGCGGTCAAGGACGACGACGGCTCAACCACCGTGCAGTTCGGTGGTAGCGGCGCGGGCAACGTGCTGCCGATCACCGAGGGCTGGAACTACATCGTGCGGCTGTACCGGCCGAGGCCCGAGATCCTCGACGGGTCGTGGACGTTCCCCGGCGCGCAGCCGGTTTAGCTGATCGCCGAGTGTGACGCAGGAGTCGCTCCGTGGCGCGGTCAACAACGCCTGCGTCACACTCGGCGTAGTTGTGGTCTAGGGCACCAGCACGATCGAGCCGACGGTCTTGCGGCCCTGCAGGTCGGTGTGGGCCTGGGCCGCATCGGCCAGCGGGTAACGGCCACCGACGGTGATGGTGATGGATCCGTCTGCGATGGCATTGATCAGTTCTCCCGCGCGCCAGGAGAATTCATCGGGCGTGCGGGTGTGGTGGGCCAGCGTCGGACGGGTCAGGAACACCGAGCCGGCCGCGTTGAGTCGCTGCGGATCCACCGGTGGTACCGGTCCGCTGGCCGCACCGAACAGGGCGAGTGTGCCGCGCACCGCGAGGC
This sequence comes from Mycolicibacterium nivoides, assembly GCF_003855255.1. Taxonomy (NCBI): domain Bacteria; kingdom Bacillati; phylum Actinomycetota; class Actinomycetes; order Mycobacteriales; family Mycobacteriaceae; genus Mycobacterium; species Mycolicibacterium nivoides. The sequence continues at coordinate 1,049,947 of NZ_CP034072.1, forward strand.
TGGCCAGGCTGGCGTCGAACGTCGATGCACCGACCCCGTCATAGACGGCGGCCACTCCCGCCCCGCCGGTGAGATCGCGGACCTTGTCGCCGAACTCGGCCGGATCCTCGGGATACTCCAGCACCTCGATCGCGCCGGCCTGCCGGGACAGCTCGGCCTTCTCCGGCGTCGAGGCCGTGGTGATCACCCGGGTGCCCATACTGGTGGCCCACTGGGTGAGGATCAGGCCGACACCGCCGGCGCCGGCATGCACCAACACGGTGTCGCTCGGCTGCACGGCATAGGTCGATTTGATCAGGTAGTGCGCGGTCATGCCTTTCAGCAGGGCCGATGCGATGGCGTCGGGTGCCACGCCGTCGGGCACATAGGCGACGAAATCTGCTGGGGCGACGCAGAAGTCGGCGTAGGCGCCGGTCGCATTCGCGGTCACCACTCGGTCACCGACGGCCAACGCCGCCACATCGTCGCCGACCGCTGCGACGGTGCCGCACACCTCAGACCCGACGACGAACGGGACGTCCCGCGGATACAGCCCGGACCGGAAGTAGGTGTCGATGAAATTGACGCCGACCGCCTCGGCCTTGATCAGTACCTCGCCGGGGCCCGGGGAGGGCTCGGGCCGCTCGACGTAGCTCAGGACTTCGGGTCCGCCGGTCTCGGCAACTTCGATGGCATACACGCCATCCATCATCCACACCTATCATCGCGAGGGTGAAGCTCGCCCGTCCGGATGTGTTCCATCCCCGCATCGTGCTGGCCGGTTGCGCTGCGTTGCCTGAGGGCGACGGCGACGACGCCGGCCTGCTCATGGCGCTGCGCAACCGCGGGCTGCACGCCCGCTGGCTGCCCTGGGACGACCCGGCCACCCTCGATGCCGATCTGGTGGTCCTGCGGGCCACCTGGGACTACACCGAGCGTCTCGACGAGTTCCTCACCTGGACGCGGTCGGTGCCCCACCTGATCAACTCGGCGCAGATCGTCGAGTGGAACACCGACAAGCGCTACCTCGACGACCTGCATCGCATGGGGGTGCCGGTGGTGCCGACCGGATACTTCGCGGTCGGCGACAACGTCAGCGTGCCCGATGGCGAAGTCGTGGTGAAGCCCGCGGTGGGCGCCGGTTCGACCGGGGCGCAGCGATTCGTCGATGCCTCGGAGGCCCTGGCCCACGCGGGGGCGCTGCACGCCAACGGCCGCGCCGTGCTGGTGCAGCCCTACGATCCGCGGATCGCCGACGGCGAGACCGCTCTGGTGTTCCTGGGCGGTCAGGAATCCCACGCGTTCACCAAGGGACCGATCCTGCCGCCGGCCGGGCAGTCACCCGAATTCGAGGAGACCGGCACCTATGCCCAGGAGTCGCTGTCGCCGGCGGATCCCGATGACGAGGTCTGGGAGGTCGGCCGCCTGGCGATCGACGCGGTGATCCGGCTGTTCGACCTCGAGCCCGAGGATCTGGTGTATGCCCGGGTCGACGTGATCGGCGGCCCGGAGGATCCCCGCCTACTGGAGCTGGAACTGGTCGAGCCGGGACTGGGATTCCGGCAGCTCGATCCGGCCGCGCGGGAGCATGCCGAGCGCCGGTTCGCGGTCGGCGTGGAGGGTGCCCTGGAGCGGTTCGGGCTGGGCCCGCTGTCACACCGGGGACTCTGAGGGGCCGGCCGAAGCGGCCGAAGCCCACCAATCCCTACGCCGATGGCAGGTCAGCGATTTCGGCGAACCGGTCGACCGAGCCGCTTTAGAGTCGGCCGGTGGACACCTTTGAAGGACGCGGCGCCGTGGTCACCGGCGGGGCCAGCGGCATCGGCTTGGCGACGGCGCGCCAATTCGCCGCGCGGGGCGCCCGGATCGTGCTCGCCGACTACGACGAAACGGCGCTCGGTCGAGCCGTCGCGCAACTGCGGTCCGAGGGATACGACGCCCACGGCGTGCCGTGCGATGTCCGCGAACTCGAGCAGGTGACTCACCTCGCCGACGAGGCCTTCCGGCTGCTCGGCGCCGTGCACGTGGTGTTCAACAACGCCGGCGTGGCTGTCGACGGGCCGATCGCGCAGATGACCCACGACGACTGGCATTTCGTCCTCGACGTCGACCTGTGGGGGCCGGTTCACGGTGTCGAGGCGTTTCTGCCCCGGCTGATCGAACAGGGCCAGGGTGGGCATCTCTTGTTCACCGCGTCGTTCGCCGGCTTGGTCCCCAACGTCGGCCTCGGCGCGTATTGCGTGGCCAAGTACGGTGTGGTCGCGCTGGCCGAGGTGCTGGCCCGCGAGGTCGACAGCGATGGCATCGGGGTTTCGGTCTTGTGCCCGATGATGGTGGGCACCAACCTTCTTGCCACGTCGGCGCGAGCCCGCGGAGACGCGGTCGAGGATCAACTCATCGCAGGCGACGGCGTTCTCGACGTCGACGACGTGGCCCGGCTCACCGCCGAGGCGGTGCTTGCCGACCGGCTGTACGTGCTGTCGCACGAGGCGTCACGAACTTCGATCCGCCGCAGATTCGATCGCATCGACGCGACCTTCGACGCGCAGACCGCCGCCGGGTGGAACCACTGATGAGGATGGGGCCGGGCTAGTCGCCGGCCTTGACCCGCTCACGCATCGAGGCCCACAACGCCGCCGTGGCCGCGGTGCAGGTAGCCGCACCGGCGACGTGCACGGCGACCAGGACCGCGGGAACACCGGTGTAGAACTGCACGATGCCGACGAGTCCCTGGGCGCACACCAGCACCACAAGAACCGCGAGCCGGACCATGACCGGGCGTGGGGCGCGCACCGCGGCGAGACCGAATCCCAGCGCGACGATCAGCGACAGGTAGGCGACCAACAGCGACGAATGCATGTGCACCAGCGTGGTGATCTCGACCTGCAGGCGTGGCACCACGCGATCGAGGCTCTTGTCGCCGGCATGAGGGCCGGCGCCGGTCACCAGCGTTCCCGTCACCAGGACTGCGGCCAGGAGGACAGCGCTCAGGACCGTCAGCTGCCGCAAGGGTTTCGGCACGGTTTCCGTTGGCGCACCGGTGTCGGGCTGCCCGATCTTGACGAACAGCAGAACGGCGAGCCACACCATCGCCATGGAGGCCAGCAGGTGAATGGCCACGGTCCACCACAGCAGGCCCGTCCGCACCGTGATGCCGCCGATGATGGCCTGGACCACGGTGGAGGCCGGCATCAGCCAGGCGTAGATCAACACCTCGCGGCGGCGACGGGCCCGGGTCACGGCCAGGACCGCGGCGATGGCGGTCAACACCACCAGGAAGGTGATCATCCGGTTGCCGAACTCGACCACCTGGTGCACGACGGCGACTTCGGCGTGCGGTACGGGCGTGAAGCTGCCCGGGAAGCACTGGGGCCAGGTGGGGCAGCCCAGGCCGGATGCGGTGACCCGGACGATCGCCCCGGTGACCGAGATACCGCCCTGGGTGAGGATCACCAGGAACGCGATCAGACGCTGAACCCGCAGACTCGGCATGGGCAGCAGATCGACCAGTCGCTGGAAAGCTGTTCCGCCGGGCACGGCCTGATCGTAGTTGATCAGGAACTACAGCCCGTAGTAGGGCTGGTTTGGGTCAGGTGAACCGGAACCAGCGCAGCGCACAGATCGCCGCGACGGCACCCCACACCACCAGTACGGCCACGCCGAACCAGTCCATCGACACCGTCATCGCCTGGGTGAGGGATTCGGTGAGGGCTCCCGATGGCGTCAGCCGGGCAGCCCAGCGCAGCGCGGACGGAACCGGGCCGCCTTCCAGGGTCAGTGCGCCGAGGCCGGCGAACACGAACCACAGCAGGTTCGCCAGCGCCAAGACGATCTCGGCCTTCAGGGTGCCGCCGAGCAGCAGCCCCAACGCCGCGAACGTGGCTGTACCCAGCGCGATGATCACCGCGCCCAGCGCCAGACCTGCCGGCGAAGGGCGCCAGCCCAGTGCAAAACCGATGGCGCCCAGCAGGATTGCCTGCAAGAACACAACTGTCACCACGGCCAGCGACTTGCCTGCGATGATTCCCCACACCGGGAGTGCGGTGGCGCCGAGCCGTTTCAGGGCGCCGTACCGGCGGTCGAAGGCCACCGCGATGGCCTGCCCGGTGAACGCCGTGGAGATCAGGGCCAACGCCATGATGGCCGGGGTGAAGGTCGCCGCCCGATTGTCACCGAACGCGCCCAGCGGCAGCAGCGTCATCCCGACCAGCAGCGTGATCGGGATGAACATCGTAAGCAGCAGCTGTTCGCCGTTGCGCAGCAGCAACTTCAGTTCCAGCCCGAACTGGGCGGCCAGCATGGCCGGCACCTTGGCCGGGCGGGGGTCCGGGGAGAAGGTGCCCGGGGCGAATCTGTTCGGAGCACTCGTCATGACCGCAGCTCCCGTCCTGTCAGGTCGAGGAATACATCTTCGAGGCTGCGCTGCTCCACCCGCATATCCGTGGCGAGCACGTCGAGCCGGGCGCACCACGCCGTCACGGTGGCCAGCACCTGCGGATCGATGTGCCCCTCGACCAGGTACTCGCCGGGAGCGGTCTCGGTGGCCTTGTAGTTCTCCGGCAGGGCGGCGGTCAGCAGGGACAGGTCGAGCTTGCGCGGCGCGCTGAATCGCAGCTGGTTCTCGGCGCCGCTGCGGGTCAGCTCGGCGGGTGTGCCGGTGGCGACCGCAACGCCGTGATCGATGATGACGATCCGGTCGGCGAGTTCTTCGGCCTCGGTGAGATGGTGGGTGGTCAGCACCACGGTGACACCGTCACGGCGCAGCGCATCGATCAACTCCCACACCACGATTCGGGCGTGGGCGTCCATCCCGGCGGTGGGCTCGTCGAGGAACACCAGCTCGGGGCGACCCACCACGGCGCAGGCCAGTGCCAGGCGTTGTTGCTGGCCACCCGACAAGCGCCGGTAGGTGGTGCGGGCCGATTCGGTCAGACCGAGGGTGTCCATCAACCAGGCCGGGTCGAGGGGATCGGCCGCGTAGGAGGCGACCAGATTGAGCATCTCGCCGGCCTTCGCCGCGGGGTACCCGCCGCCGCCCTGCAGCATCACACCGATCCGCTCACGCAACTGGGAGTTGTCGGCAACGGGATCCAGGCCGAGGATCTCGACACGGCCGCCGTCGGGGCGGATGAATCCCTCGCACATCTCGACGGTGGTGGTCTTGCCCGCGCCGTTGGGGCCGAGCAGGGCGAGCACCTCGGCGCGTTGCACGTCGAGGTCGAGGTTGGCGACCGCTGTTGTCGATCCGTAGCGCTTGCTGACGCCGCGGAGCAGCACCGGATGTTCAGAACGCGAGGTCACGGGGATTCAGCGTAGGCGTCGGGGGTCTGCGTGCGTGCCGGCGGTGGGCTTGTGTCCGTCTGACGTGACGCGCGCCACGGTAGCCGGCGCCACGTCAGCCCGATCAGGATCAGCACGATCAGCGCGCTGGCCAGCGTCGCCATCACGATCTGGAACAACGTGAACCGGTCGCCGTTGGCCGTCGGGCCGAAGATGCCGACGACCAAGGTGATGGCGATCGTGGATCCGCGGAACCCCGGCCGGGTTGCCCACGCCGCCAACGGGATCACCGCCCACAGCAGATACCACGGTTGCACCACGGGGAACAGCAGAATCGTGCCGCCGAGGGCGACGCCCAGACCACCCACGGCATGCAGGCGGCCGCGCATCACCGCCAGCAGCAGCCAGCTGACCAGGATCGCGATCAAGAAGACGCCGATGGCGCGCGTCAGCGCGAGGACCGCGGTGGTGTGGTCACCGAGACCCAACAGGATGCCGACCTGGCCGGTGCCCAGGGCCAGCAACGTCGGCGGTGACATCCAGCTGCGCACGACGTTGGCCGTGCCCAGGGTGCCCAGCCAGCCGAAGCCCAGCCCGCTGGCCCAGCCGATCAGGGCCATCACCGCCAGGGACACCATGCCGAGCGGGACACTCGCCACGAAGAACGCCTTGATCGTGCCACCCAGACGCCAGGCCAGGGCCATTGCGACGAATCCGAGTGCCAGCAGCGACGGCAGCTTGACCTGGGAGGACAGGGTGATCAGCACAGTCCCGAGCAGCAGCATCGCCGCGGGATACCAGTGCTCCCAGTCCTCGCGTGAATGTGGCCAGGTCAGCGGTCGCGGGACCAGGGGCGCGGCCGCGTCGATGCCGCGCAGCGCGAACTCCGTGCCGGCCAGCATCAGCCCGAGCATCAGCGCCTCGTTGTGGATCCCCGCCACCAGGTGCATGAACAGCAGGGGATTACAGGCGCCCAGCCACAGTGCGCTGACCTCGGCGACGCCGCAGCGTCGGGCCAGCCGCGGCGTCGCCCACACGATGAGCCCGACACCGAGCAGCACCACGACGCGGTGGCACAGCACGGCGGCGACGATGTTCTCGCCGGTCAGCGCCGAGATGCTTTCGCCGATCCACAGGAAGAGCGGCCCGTACGGGGCCGGGGTCTCGCGCCACAGACTGGGCACCGACAACGTGAACACGTGATCGAGGCCGAGACCGGTCGCCGGGCCGACTTTGTAGGGGTTGAGACCGATGTACCCGATCTCGCTCTGCGCCAGGTACGAGTAGACGTCCTTGCTGTACATCGGCGGCGCGATCAGCAGGGGGATGGCCCACAGCAAGAGTGTGCGGTCGAGCTGGCTGCGCGACATCCGCCGGGGGCCGAGGGCGAAGCGTCCGAGCATGAGCCAGGCCAGCGCCATCATCACCGCACCGGTGGTGGTCATCGTCAGCGACACGGTCTGGATGCGGGAGGGCAGGTTGAGCAGCCGCACCCCGAAGGTCGGGTCCTGCACGACGGGGCGGGCTCCCGCACCGAGGGCGCCGATCGCCATCAGGACCGTTCCGGTGGCCCCGAACAGCCGGGTACGGCGCTGCGCGATGACCTCGGAGGCGTTGAGTGGAGACCCGACGGTCCGTTCGTCGCCGTGCCACCGGGCGATCGATGAGCTGAAGGTCGACAGGCGGCTTGCCATCAGGGCAGCGTAACCGTCGACGGAGGCGGTCTTCGCCAGGCAACGGTGGCCCAGGTCACGTAAGGGTGCCCTTGCTAGAACCCTGCGTGGAATTCCGTCACAATGGTGTTGTGAAAATGCGTCGTACGGCTGCGGGCTCTGCTTCGAGCCCAGCTTCGGTCAGTGTGCCGAAGCCGGTCAACGACGTGGTGCCGGCCTCCGACGGGCATACCCGGCGGGCGATCATCCACCTGTTGCTCGAAGGCCCCATCACGGCCGGGCAGATCGGTGAGCGGCTCGGGATATCGGCTGCCGGCGTGCGTCGTCACCTCGATGCTCTGATCGAGGCCGGCGATGCGCAGGCCAGTGCCGCCGCCGCGTGGCAGCACAACGGCCGGGGTCGCCCGGCCAAACGCTACCGGCTGACCGCTGCGGGGCGCGCCAAACTCGGCCACACCTACGACGACCTCGCGGTCGCCGCGATTCGGCAACTGCGTGAGATCGGTGGCAAGGATGCCGTGCGGACTTTCGCGCGGCGCCGGGTCGACACCATCCTGGCCGGGGTCACCGAGGGGTCCGGCGGAGTCGCCGACACCGCCCAGCGCGTCGCTGACGCGCTCACCCGGGCCGGGTACGCCACCACCACGACGCCGGTGGAGGGCCCGATTCACGGGGTGCAGATCTGTCAGCATCACTGTCCGGTATCGCATGTCGCCGAGGAATTCCCGGAGTTGTGCGAGACGGAGAGCGAGGCGTTCGCCGAGATCCTGGGCACCCACGTGCAACGCCTGGCCACCATCGTCAACGGTGACTGCGCCTGCACCACTCACGTTCCACTCGATGCGGACAACGTCGAGACCGAAGCAAGTACGGACAGTGCGACCAAGGTTCGGGGCACAGCCCGCGCCCGGACGACCGCAGTGACAAGCAAAACAGCGAGCAAACAAGGAGCGGCGACATGACCATCACGCCCGAAACGCCATTGACCCAGGAAGAGACCATCGCGTCACTGGGCACCTACGGCTACGGCTGGTCGGACTCGGACGTCGCGGGCGCCAGTGCGCAGCGCGGCCTGTCCGAAGCCGTCGTGCGTGACATCTCGGCCAAGAAGAGCGAGCCGGAGTGGATGCTGGAATCCCGGCTCAAGGCCCTGCGGACCTTCGACAAGAAGCCCATGCCGAACTGGGGTTCCAACCTCGAAGGCATCGACTTCGACAACATCAAGTACTTCGTTCGCTCCACCGAGAAGCAGGCGGCTTCCTGGGAGGAACTGCCCGAGGACATTCGCAATACCTATGACCGCCTTGGCATTCCGGAAGCCGAGAAGCAGCGCCTGGTGGCCGGCGTGGCAGCCCAGTACGAGTCTGAGGTGGTGTACCACCAGATCCGCGAGGACCTGGAGGCGCTCGGCGTCATCTTCCTCGACACCGACTCGGGCCTGCGCGAGCACCCGGAGCTCTTCAAGAAGTACTTCGGCACGGTCATCCCGGCCGGCGACAACAAGTTCTCGGCCCTGAACACCGCGGTGTGGTCGGGTGGCTCGTTCATCTACGTGCCGCCGGGTGTGCACGTCGACATCCCGCTGCAGGCGTACTTCCGGATCAACACCGAGAACATGGGCCAGTTCGAGCGGACGCTGATCATCGCCGACGAGGGCTCCTACGTGCACTACGTCGAGGGTTGTACCGCTCCGATCTACAAGTCCGATTCGCTGCACTCCGCGGTCGTCGAGATCGTCGTCAAGCCCGGTGCCCGGGTGCGTTACACCACGATCCAGAACTGGTCGAACAACGTCTACAACCTGGTCACCAAGCGGGCCCGGGCCGAGGCCGGCGCCACCATGGAGTGGATCGACGGCAACATCGGTTCCAAGGTCACGATGAAGTACCCGGCCGTGTGGATGACCGGCGAGCACGCCAAGGGCGAGGTGCTCTCGGTGGCGTTCGCCGGTGAGGGTCAGCACCAGGACACCGGTGCCAAGATGCTGCATCTGGCTCCTCACACGTCGTCCAACATCGTGTCCAAGTCGGTGGCCCGCGGCGGTGGCCGCGCGTCGTACCGTGGCCTGGTCCAGGTCAACAAGGGTGCGCACGGCAGCAAGTCGAGCGTGAAATGCGATGCGCTGCTGGTCGATACGATCAGCCGCTCGGACACTTACCCGTACGTGGACATCCGCGAGGACGACGTCACGATGGGTCACGAGGCCACGGTGTCCAAGGTCAGCGAGGATCAGCTGTTCTACCTGATGAGCCGCGGGTTGACCGAGGACGAGGCGATGGCGATGGTGGTGCGCGGCTTCGTCGAGCCCATCGCCAAGGAACTGCCCATGGAATACGCGCTCGAGCTCAACCGGCTGATCGAGCTGCAGATGGAAGGCGCGGTCGGTTAAGTGACACAGAATCTCACCCAAGCGGTAGAGGGGGTCGTGACAAATAAGGGCGAGCTGTTCGCGTCCTTTGACGTCAACGCCTTCGAGGTGCCCGGCGGTCGCGACGAGCTGTGGCGGTTCACCCCGCTCAAGCGGCTGCGCGGCCTGCACGACGGCTCGGCCGTCGCGAACGGCATTGCCGGCATCACCGTGACCGAGCGGCCCGGCGTGACCGTGGAGACCGTCGGCCGCGACGACAAGCGTCTCGGCGAGGGCGGTGTGCCCACCGATCGTGTTGCCGCCCAGGCATTCTCGTCGTTCGAGGCGGCGACCGTGGTGACGGTCGAGCGCGACACCGAGGTGGCCGAGCCCATCGAGATCGTCGTGAACGGACCCGGCGTGGACACCGTGGGTTACGGACATCTGCAGATCCGGGTGGAAGAGCTCTCGCGTGCCATTGTGGTTGTCGACCTGCGTGGCAGTGGAACCTACGCTGACAATGTCGAGATCATCGTCGGTGATTCGGCCGGTCTCGGATTGATCTGGATCGCCGACTGGGCCGACGACATGGTGCATGTCAGCGCTCACCACGCCAAGCTCGGCAAGGACGCGGTGCTCGGACACGTCAACGTCACCCTCGGTGGCGAGGTGGTGCGTACCGCGGCCACCGTGCGGTTCACCGGCCCCGGCGGTGACGCCAAGATGCTCGGCACCTACTTCGCCGACGACGGTCAGTTCTTCGAGTCGCGGTTGCTGGTCGACCATTCCCAGCCGCACTGTAAGTCCGACGTCCTCTACAAGGGCGCCCTGCAAGGGGATCCGGACTCCAAAAAGCCCGATGCCCACACGGTGTGGATCGGCGACGTGTTGATCCGGGCCGAGGCCACCGGCACCGACACGTTCGAGGTGAACCGCAACCTGGTGCTCACCGACGGCGCCCGCGCCGATTCGGTGCCCAACCTCGAAATCGAGACCGGCGAAATCGTGGGCGCCGGGCATGCCAGTGCCACCGGGCGATTCGACGACGAGCAGTTGTTCTACCTGCGCGCCCGCGGCATCCCCGAGGATCAGGCCCGGCGCCTGGTCGTGCGCGGATTCTTCAACGAGATCATCGCCAAGATCGCTGTGCCCGAGGTGCGTGAGCGCCTGACCGCAGCCATTGAGCAAGAACTGCAAAAGACCGAACTTAACGAATCGAAAGCTACGCACTAATGACCACTCTGGAAATCAAGGACCTGCACGTCTCGGTCAACGCCACCGAAGGCGCTGAGAACACCGAGATCCCGATCCTCAAGGGTGTCGACCTCACCGTGAAGTCGGGGGAGACCCACGCGGTGATGGGCCCCAACGGTTCCGGCAAGTCGACGCTGTCTTATGCCATCGCCGGGCATCCGAAGTACACCGTGACATCCGGTTCGATCACCCTCGACGGCCAGGACGTGCTCGAGATGAGCATCGACGAGCGGGCCCGGGCGGGTCTCTTCCTGGCCATGCAGTACCCCGTCGAGGTGCCAGGGGTGTCGATGTCGAACTTCCTGCGCACGGCGGCGACCGCCGTTCGGGGCGAGGCGCCGAAACTGCGCCACTGGGTCAAGGAAGTCAAGGCCGCGATGGACGAGCTGGACATCGATCCGGCGTTCGGTGAGCGCAGTGTCAACGAGGGCTTCTCCGGCGGCGAGAAGAAGCGTCACGAGATCCTGCAGCTGGGCCTGCTCAAGCCGAAGATCGCGATCCTCGACGAGACCGACTCGGGTCTGGACGTCGACGCGCTGCGCATCGTCAGCGAGGGCGTCAACCGCTATGCCGAGGCCGAGCACGGGGGCGTCCTGCTGATCACCCACTACACCCGGATCCTGCGCTACATCCAGCCGCAGTTCGTGCACGTGTTCGTCGGCGGTCGCATCGTGGAATCGGGTGGGCCGGAACTTGCCGACGAGCTCGAAGAGAACGGATACGTGCGCTTCACCCAAGCTGTCGGAGCCTGACATGACCACCTCGGCGACGACATTGGACCAAGCCGGGTTGACCAGGATGAGAGCTGATTTCCCGATTCTGAGCCGGGTGATGCGCGGCGGAAAACAGCTTGCCTACCTGGATTCCGGTGCGACGTCACAGAAGCCGCTACAGGTCCTCGACGCCGAACGCGAATTCCTCACCACCTCCAACGGTGCGGTGCACCGCGGTGCACACCAGCTGATGGAGGAGGCCACCGACGCCTACGAGCAGGGCCGTGCGGACATCGCGGCGTTCGTCGGTGCCGAGACCGATGAACTGGTGTTCACCAAGAACGCCACCGAGTCGATCAACCTGGTGTCGTATGTGCTGGGGGACAAGCGGTTCGAGCACGCGGTCGGCCCCGGTGATGTCATCGTCACCACCGAGCTGGAACACCACGCGAACCTGATCCCGTGGCAAGAACTGGCCCAGCGCACCGGTGCGACGCTTCGCTGGTACGGCGTCACCGATGACGGCCGCATCGATCTGGATTCGCTGGAACTCGACGAGCGGGTGAAAGTGGTGGCATTCAGCCATCATTCGAACGTCACGGGCGCGGTTGCCCCGGTGGGCGAGTTGGTGTCGCGGGCCAAGGCGGTCGGTGCACTGACCGTGCTGGACGCGTGCCAGTCGGTACCGCACCAGCCGGTCGACTTCCATGCCCTTGATGTCGATTTCGCGGCTTTCTCGGGTCACAAGATGCTCGGGCCCACGGGTATCGGCGTGCTCTACGGCCGGCAGCAGCTGCTGAACTCGATGCCGCCGTTCATCACGGGCGGTTCGATGATCGAGACCGTCACGATGGAACAGACCACGTATGCGCCTGCCCCGCAGCGCTTCGAGGCAGGCACCCCGATGACCTCGCAGGTGGTCGGATTGGCCGCTGCCGCGCGATATTTGAGCGACGTCGGGATGGACGCGGTCGAGGCGCACGAAGCGGATTTGGTGGCGGCCGCCCTGACCGGACTGGCAGGCCTGCCACAAGTCCGCGTCATCGGACCGACGACGACGGAACACCGCGGATCGCCGGTCAGTTTCGTGGTCGACGGGATCCACGCCCACGATGTCGGGCAGGTGCTCGACGACGAGGGCGTCGCGGTACGCGTCGGGCACCACTGTGCCTGGCCGCTGCATCGTCACTTCGGGATCGCCGCGACGGCTCGTGCGTCGTTCGCGGTGTACAACACGCTCGACGAGGTGGATCGCCTGGTGGCCGGCATCAAGCGTGCCGTGGAGTTCTTCTCGTGAAAATGGAACAGATGTACCAGGAAGTGATCCTGGACCACTACAAGCATCCGCATCACCGCGGACTGCGGGAGCCCTTCGCTGCCGAGGTGCATCACGTCAACCCGACCTGCGGGGACGAGGTGACGTTGCGGGTCGCACTCTCCGACGATGCGGAAACGGTCGCCGACATCTCGTACGACGGGCAGGGTTGCTCGATCAGTCAGGCCGCCACCTCTGTGCTCACCGATCAGGTCATCGGCCTGAGCGTCGGCGATGCACTCAAGACGGTCGAGGCGTTCACCGAGATGATTTCCTCACGCGGCAACGTTGAGGGGGACGAAGATGTACTCGGTGACGGCATCGCGTTCGCCGGTGTCGCCAAATATCCGGCGCGGGTGAAGTGTGCGCTACTGGGTTGGATGGCTTTTAAGGACGCGCTGGTGCAGGCCAGCGATGACGTGAAGGAACAGCGATGAGCGAGACCGCTTCTGACGAACTGCTGGCCGACGTCGAGGAGGCCATGCGCGACGTGGTGGATCCCGAGCTGGGCATCAACGTCGTCGACCTGGGCCTGGTGTACGGCCTCAATGTCGAGGAGGGTGATGCCGGCAAGGTCGCCCTTATCGACATGACGCTGACCTCGGCGGCCTGTCCGTTGACCGACGTGATCGAAGACCAGTCGCGTACCGCGCTGGTGGGCGCGGGGCTGGTCAACGAGATCAAGATCAACTGGGTCTGGAACCCGCCGTGGGGCCCGGACAAGATCACCGACGACGGGCGCGAGCAGTTGCGCGCCCTCGGTTTCACGGTCTAGATCGCGACGGACACCGCACAATGACCGTGTGATCACGGTCCCGGCGTTCGTCTGGCGTAGCGGCTTCACGGGTCGGGCGCTGATCGTCGGCGCCGGTGTGGGCATGGTGCTGGGTGTGCTCTCTTGGCTGGACTCCGGGTTCTGGGTCTCCGGCGTGCTGGTCCTCGTGATCGTCGGCACGTTCTACGGCATCTGGATGGCGCGCCGGATGGCCCGGTACTGGCCCATGTCGAAGCAGTTGACCGGCGCCGACCGCGTGGCCGTCGTGCGCGCTGCCCGGGCCGGTGAGCGCATCGAGGATCCGCGATTGGTTGACGCCGCCCGTGACTACGGCCGCGGAGTGCACGCGGCGGCGGAGACGGCTCGCCCGTTTCGCTGGCTGCTGCCGTTGGTGCTCGTCGTCGCCTTGGCAAGTGCGTTGTGGGACGCCGTATTCGGATCGGTCGGTAATGGCGTGGTGTCGGTCATCTACCTGGCGGCGCTGGCGGTCGAACTCTCCTGGTGGCCGAGGCGGCAGGCTCAACTGCTGGCCAACGTCGACCGAGCGTGCCGGTAGAGCAAGGACCAGCCCTGTGGATAATTCCCGATTCTGAGCCGATTCCTGGGTGGGTTTGTCGGCCGGCGTCTTTAGCTTTCGGCGCATGGGGACGGATGGCGTTCCCACGTAACCGGGAGGCACCACGATGAGCACCGAAGTTGAACGACTGCACGCGGCCTGCGAACGCGATCTCGGCGACCCGGCGGGCTGGCCGGATCCCACCGCTTATCCAAACGCGTTGGCGCTGTGCATCATTGATGCGATCTATGTCACGGGAGCACGTCATCTGACCGTCGAGCGGATCGTTGAGCGGTATCGCGGTCACCGGGCCGGGCAAGGGGGCGACGCCGACTCCGACGGCGCCGGGGAATTGCTGGCGAGCATCCACGGCCTCGGCGGACCGCGGCAGTGGGCGTCGCAGATCGGCAACCGTCGCCCGACCTCCACCGCCAAGGGTGCGCCGTTGCGGTCGGCCGCACTCCTCGCGGCCGCCCACGCCCTCGTCGAACTGGGCATCCGGACGGCCGAGGACCTCCGTACGGCCGCCCAGGACGACGATCGCCGCGCCGCGGCCAAGGCCGCGTGGTGCGCGGTGCCGGGGCAGCAGTCAGGTTTCACGTGGGGCTATCTGGTGACGCTCGCGCAGGTCCCCGGCGTCACGGTGGACCGGGCGGTGGCGGGCTACGTCGCTCGCGAGGCGGGTACGGCCGCGCCCGCCGCCGCGTTGCTGCGCGCCGTGTCGGAATCCGCGGGCTGGGAGATCGCTGCCCTTCACCACGCGATCTGGCGATTCGAGTCGGGACGCCCGTACCAACGAGAAGTGCCGGCCTGACGTCCTGACGGCAGGCGGACGCGGGGGTGGCTTCGGCGGCGCGCGCCCGCCGAAAGCCTGCTGCCAGTTCATGTTGCCCATATGGTGGGAACAGGCCGCTACGCCCCGACGTTAGGAAAAGTGTGAGTACGCAGGACATCACCGCAGATCAGTTCAATGACATCGTCAACGGCAACGACATCGTGCTGGTGGACTTCTGGGCGTCGTGGTGCGGACCGTGTCGTGCCTTCGCGCCGACGTTCAAGGCCGCTTCGGAGCAGCACCCTGACGTCGTGTTCGCCAAGGTGGACACCGAGGCCGAGCAGGGGCTCGCCGCGGCTGCCGACATCCGGTCGATCCCGACCCTGATGGCGTTCAAGAAGGGCAAGCTGGTCTTCAACCAGGCCGGAGCGCTGCCACCGGCGGCGCTGGAGGATCTGGTTCAGAAGATCAAGGAATTCGACATCGACGCGGCCATGAAAGAGCAGGCTGCTGAGGGCGACGCCGAACAGGTGTGATGAGCGGCACGCGATAGCGTGCTGTCCGTGACTGCGCAGAACGAATTCGTACTGGTTGACCGTCCGCGACCGGACGTGGCCCTGGTGACCCTCAACCGGCCTGAGCGGATGAACTCGATGGCGTTCGACGTCATGGTGCCGCTCAAGGACGTCCTCGAAGAGCTCCGCTACGACAACAGCGTGCGCGTAGTGGTGCTTACCGGGGCCGGCCGGGGCTTCTCGTCCGGGGCCGATCACAAGTCGGCCGGCTCCGTTCCGCACGTTGCCGGTCTGACCAGGCCGACGTACGCCCTGCGGTCGATGGAGATCCTCGACGATGTGATTCTCGCCCTACGCCGGCTGCACCAGCCGGTGATCGCCGCCGTCAACGGCGCGGCCATCGGGGGCGGCCTCTGCCTGGCGCTGGCGTGTGACGTCCGGGTCGCCGCCGAGGGCGCCTACTTCCGCGCCGCGGGGATCAACAACGGGCTTACCGCCAGTGAGCTGGGCTTGTCCTACCTGCTGCCGCGGGCGATCGGGTCGTCACGGGCGTTCGAGATCATGCTGACCGGCCGCGACGTCGACGCGCAGGAGGCGGAGCGCATCGGTCTGGTCTCCAGCGTGGTGGCCGAGGACGCGCTCCTGGACGCCTGCTACTCGATGGCGGACCGCATGGCGGCGTTCTCCCGGCCGGGTATCGAGTTGACCAAGCGCACACTTTGGAGTGGACTGGACGCCGCTAGCCTGGAGGGGCACATGCAGGCCGAGGGCCTGGGACAACTTTTCGTGCGCCTGCTCACCGCAAACTTTGAGGAAGCGGTTGCCGCGCGCGCGGAGAAGCGCCCCGCCGTATTTACCGACGAGAAGTAACACAGACACCGAGGAGGACGCAGCGTGATCACCGCAACGGACCTGGAGGTCCGCGCCGGCGCGCGCACGCTGCTGTCCTTCGAGGGCTCCGCGCTGCGCGTGCAGCCCGGCGACCGGATCGGACTGGTCGGGCGCAACGGCGCCGGTAAGACCACCACCATGCGCATCCTGGCAGGGGAAGGCGAGCCGTACGCCGGCAGCATCTCGCGTACGGGTGAGGTCGGTTACCTGCCCCAGGACCCCAAAGAAGGCGACCTCGACGTCCTGGCCCGCGACCGGGTGCTCTCGGCTCGCGGTCTCGACACGCTGCTGGCGGACCTGGAGAAGCAGCAGGTCTTGATGGCCGAGGTGGCCGACGATGCGGCCCGCGACAAAGCGGTGCGCCGCTATGGGCAGTTGGAGGAGCGGTTCTCGGCGCTGGGTGGTTACGCCGCCGAGAGCGAGGCCGGCCGGATCTGCGCCAGCCTGGGCCTGCCCGATCGGGTGCTGACGCAGCCGCTGCGCACGCTCTCCGGTGGCCAGCGCCGGCGTGTCGAGCTGGCCCGCATTCTGTTCGCGGCCAGCGACACCGGTTCGGGGTCTGCCACCACGCTGCTGCTCGACGAGCCCACCAACCACCTCGACGCCGACTCGATCGGCTGGCTCCGCGACTTCCTTCACAACCACACCGGTGGACTCGTGGTGATCAGCCACGATGTCGAGCTGCTCGACGAGGTCGTCAACCGGGTGTGGTTCCTCGACGCCGTACGCGGTGAGGCCGATGTTTACAACATGGGCTGGAAGAAGTACCTCGACGCACGCGCGACCGACGAACAGCGTCGTCGCCGCGAACGTGCCAACGCCGAGAAGAAGGCGGGCGCCCTGCGGGCCCAGGCCGCCAAGATGGGCGCAAAGGCCACCAAAGCCGTTGCCGCACAGAACATGTTGCGTCGGGCCGAGCGGATGATCGCCGAGCTCGACGCCGAGCGGGTGGCAGACAAGGTGGCCCGGATCAAGTTCCCCACGCCGGCGCCGTGCGGTAAGACCCCGCTGGTGGCCAAGGGGCTGACCAAGACCTACGGGTCGCTGGAGATCTTCACCGGTGTCGATCTGGCGATCGACCGCGGATCCCGGGTGGTGGTGCTCGGACTCAACGGTGCGGGCAAGACGACATTGCTGCGTCTGCTCGCCGGTGCCGAGACCGCCGACGCCGGAGTCCTGGAACCCGGGCACGGGTGCAAGATCGGATACTTCGCCCAGGAACACGACACCCTCGACAACGAAGCGACCGTCTGGGAGAACATCCGTCACGCCGCGCCGGACACGGGCGAGCAGGATCTTCGAGGTCTGTTGGGCGCCTTCATGTTCACCGGCCCTCAGCTGGAGCAGCCCGCGGGCACCCTGTCCGGCGGTGAGAAGACGCGGTTGGCGCTGGCCGGCCTGGTCGCTTCGACGGCCAACGTGTTGTTGCTGGACGAGCCGACCAACAACCTCGACCCCGCGTCACGCGAGCAGGTTCTCGACGCGCTGCGCAGCTACCAGGGTGCAGTCGTGTTGGTGACCCACGATCCGGGCGCGGCCGAGGCCCTGGATCCGCAGCGTGTGGTGCTGCTCCCGGATGGCACCGAGGACTTCTGGTCCACCGAATACCGGGACCTCATCGAGCTCGCCTGACAGCGAATTCTCAAGAACCACCACATCTTCGAGAACGTCAATATAAGACGTTGGACAAATCGGCCCCTCGGTGTGTGGGTGGTTTCTACTGTGGGTATGCGGTCGGGACATCACAAGCGGGGAGATGTCGATGAGGGATACGAACAAGAATCGCGGCGAACTGCTGGAAGAGCTTCGCAAGGCATACGAAGGGGGTGCCAGTATCCGCACGCTCGTGGCCAATACGGGACGTTCCTACGGCTCGATTCACAGCTTGCTGCGGGAGTCGGGAACGACGATGCGCAGCCGCGGCGGCCCCAATCACCGCACCCGGTCCAGGGCGTACTGAGCAACCGCCTGTGCGGTAGCCCCGGATTCAGTTGTCCGCAGGCGTCTGCTGCCGCACGCTGGCCTCGACCAGGTCCAGCACCGCGGTGAGGTTCTTCGGGTCCTCGCCGGAGGCGATTCGGGCTACCAGGCCGTCGAGAACCAGATCCAGATAGATGTGCAGGACCGCACTGGGCACGTCGTCACGCAGCCGCCCGGCCTGCTTCTGGCGGCGCAGGCGCGCGGTGATCGCGGCGTCCAGTTCGGCCGAGCGTTCCGCCCAACCTTGGTGAAACGCCGGATCGTTGCGCAACTTACGGGCGATTTCCAGCCGCGTGGCCAGCCAGTCGAACTGCTCGGGTGCGGCAAGCATGTTCCGCATCACCTGGATCAGGCCTTCGCGGGCGGCCACTTCGGCCATCCGCTCGGCGTCCTCCCGGGCCAGTTCGAAGAACAAGGTGTCCTTGTCCTTGAAGTGATGAAAGATTGCGCCGCGCGACAGCCCGATGGTTTCTTCGAGCCGTCGCACGGTCGCACTCTCATATCCGTACTGACCGAAGCAGCGCCGGGCGCCGTCGAGAATCTGACGACGCCGGGCGGCAAGATGATCGTCCGTCACCCTGGGCACTGGAGAACTCCTCGCCCAAGCGCGGCTCGGCGCCGCGCCTGTGCTGCTTCGGTTGTCGGATTCAGGATTACTTCGACTTCAGCATGTTGCGCAGCACGTACTGCAGGATGCCGCCGTTGCGGTAGTAGTCGGCCTCACCGGGGGTGTCGATGCGGACCACCGCGTCGAACTCCACCTTGCTGCCGTCTTCCTTAGTGGCGGTCACCTTCACCGTCTTCGGGGTCTTGCCCTTGTTGAGCTCCTCGATGCCGGTGATGTCGTAGGTCTCGGTGCCGTCCAGCTTGAGGCTCGCGGCCGACTCACCTGCCGGGAATTGCAGCGGGATGACGCCCATGCCGATCAGGTTCGACCGGTGGATGCGCTCGAAGGACTCGGTGATGACGGCCTTGACGCCCAGCAGCACCGTGCCCTTGGCAGCCCAGTCACGTGAGGAGCCCGAGCCGTATTCCTTGCCGCCCAACACGACCAGCGGGATGCCGGCTTCCTTGTAGTTGACCGACGCGTCGTAGATGAACGCCTGCGGGCCGCCGGGCTGGGTGAAGTCACGCGTGTAGCCGCCGGAGACGTCGTCGAGCAGCTGGTTCTTCAGCCGGATGTTGGCGAAGGTGCCACGGATCATCACCTCGTGGTTGCCGCGTCGCGACCCCAGCGAGTTGTAGTCCTTGCGCTCAACGCCGTTGGCGTCCAGGTACTGCGCGGCCGGGGTGCCCGGCTTGATCGAACCGGCCGGGCTGATGTGATCGGTGGTAACCGAATCGCCCAGCAGGGCAAGGACTCTGGCGCCCTTGATGTCGCCGACCGGCTCAGGCTCGGCGGGCATGCCGTCGAAGTACGGGGCCTTGCGGACGTAGGTGGAGGCGTCGTCCCACTCGAAGATGTTGCCTTCGGGGGTCGAGAGCGAACGCCAGCGGTCATCGCCCTTGAACACGTCGGCGTAGGAGTCGGTGAACATCTCCCGGTTGATCGAGGACGCGATGGTCTCCTCGATCTCGGCCGCCGACGGCCAGATGTCCTTCAAGAAGACGTCATTGCCGTCCTGGTCCTGCCCGAGCGGGTCGGACTCGAAGTCGAAGTCCATGGTGCCTGCGATGCCGTAGGCGATGACCAGCGGCGGCGAGGCCAGGTAGTTCATCTTGACGTCGGGGGAGATGCGGCCCTCGAAGTTGCGGTTACCCGAGAGCACCGCGGTCACCGAAAGGTCGTTGTCGTTGATGGCCTTGGAGATCTCGTCGGGCAGCGGGCCGGTGTTGCCGATGCACGTGGTGCAGCCGTAGCCGCCCAGGTAGTAGCCCAGCTTCTCCAGGTAGGGCCACAGGTTGGCCTTGTTGTAGTAGTCGGTGACGACCTGGCTGCCCGGTGCCATGTTGGTCTTGACCCACGGCTTGCTGGTCAGGCCCTTCTCGACGGCCTTCTTGGCCAGCAGGGCCGCGCCGAGCATGACCGACGGGTTGGAGGTGTTGGTGCACGAGGTGATGCCCGCGACGACGACCGCGCCGTGGTCGAGCACGAAGTCGCCGCGCTCCTCGGAGCGCACCGTGACCGGCTTGGACGGCCGACCCTCGGAACCGTTGGCGGCCGACGGGCGGACGTCGACCGCACCGTCGTCGGCGAAGGACAGCGAGACGGAGTCGCTGGCCGGGAAGGACTCGTCGACGGCCTCGTCCAGCTTGGTCTCCGGAGTCGGGAGGTTTTCCTCGACGTAGTTGTGGATGTCCTTGCGGAACGCGTTCTTGGCGTCCGACAGCTCGATGCGGTCCTGCGGGCGCTTCGGGCCGGAGATCGAGGGCACGACGGTCGACAGGTCGAGCTCGAGGTACTCGGAGAAGGCCGGCTCGTGGTCGGCGTCGTGCCACATGCCCTGCGTCTTGGCGTAGGCCTCGACCAGTGCCAGCTGCTCCTCGGTACGCCCGGTCAGCCGCAGGTAGTTGATGGTCTCTTCGTCGATCGGGAAGATCGCCGCGGTGGAACCGAATTCGGGGCTCATGTTGCCCAGGGTGGCGCGGTTGGCCAGCGGCACCTCGGCCACACCCTTGCCGTAGAACTCGACGAACTTGCCGACGACGCCGTGCTTGCGCAGCATGTCGGTGACGGTGAGCACCACGTCGGTGGCGGTCACGCCGGGCTTGATCTCACCGGTCAGCTTGAAGCCGACGACGCGGGGGATGAGCATCGAGACGGGCTGGCCCAGCATGGCGGCCTCGGCCTCGATACCGCCGACGCCCCAGCCCAGCACACCGAGGCCGTTCTCCATGGTGGTGTGGCTGTCGGTGCCCACACAGGTGTCGGGGTAGGCCACCCCGTCGCGCTCGAACACCACCCGGGCCAGATATTCGATGTTGACCTGATGCACGATGCCGGTGCCCGGGGGGACCACCTTGAAGTCGTCGAAGGCGCCCTGCCCCCAGCGCAGGAACTGGTAACGCTCGGAGTTGCGTTCGTATTCGAGTTCGACGTTGCGCTCGAACGCGCCGGCATTGCCGAACACGTCGAGGATCACCGAGTGGTCGATGACCATCTCGGCCGGCGAGAGCGGGTTCACCTTGTCCGGGTCCCCACCCAGGGCCGCGACCGCCTCGCGCATCGTCGCCAGGTCGACGATGCACGGCACGCCGGTGAAGTCCTGCATCAACACCCGCGCCGGGGTGAACTGGATCTCGACGCTCGGCTCGGCAGAGGGATCCCAGTTGGCGATGGCCTGGATGTGGTCTTTGGTGATGTTGGCACCGTCCTCGGTGCGCAACAGGTTCTCCGCGAGCACCTTGAGGCTGTACGGGAGCTTTTCGGTGCCGGGTACCGCGTCGAGGCGATAGATCTCGTAGCTCTTGTCCCCGACAGTCAGAGTGTCGCGGGCACCAAATGAGTTAAGGGACGAATTTTCCGTATTCTCGCTGCTCACATCAACTCCCGGTTAGATCTCGCCGCGACGGGCTGTGTCGGCGGCGTGCTGATCTTAACAGTACGCTTGTCCTGCAATGGCCGGCGGGCCGGGGTCTAGTCTTCACCGGTCGCGTGTTCGTTGCCACCCCGTCCGGGCGATCCGTGTGATCCGTCGGCCCGGCACCCGCTCGGGGCCCGCCTCGAGCGTCACCCCGGCGTGACGATAGGTGGTCGATGCGGTGACGATTACCCGTGTCGCTTCGCAGGGGCGGATGGGCTCGGGATACCGTGCGTCTGTGACCGGACCCCATGTCATCCCGTTCCTGCCGGCCTACATCCCGGTCGAGGTGTGTGACACAGTCGGGATGGATCCTGCGCAACCCGACGGGGTGGCCAAGTGCATGGCGGCCGTGCAGGCCGACGTTCGCGATGACGGGGTCAGCGCACCGGACGCCGATGTAGAGGCCCTGCGCCAGGTGGTCAGCGACGCGCGTCAGGGCGGGGTCGACCTCAAGATCGTGGTGCTGCCGCAGAACCCCGGCATCGATACGCCGCTGCGTGACATCGCCTCGGAGGTCGGGGAGGCCAATCCGGGTGCGACCGTGCTCGCACTGAGTCCGTCCTTCGCCGGTACGTACAGCCCGACTGTCGACCGGGTGACTTTGGAAGCCGGACAGGATGTGGCCAAGACCGGTAATCCGGTGTTGTCGGCAAAGAATTTCGTCGGGGAGATTTCGACCCCCGACTTTCCCTGGACCGCACTCACGATCGTGCTGACGCTCGGAGTTGCCGCGGCGGCCGCACTGACTCGTGCTCTGCAGGTGCGCAGCAAACGATTGGCCGGGTCAGAGGCCTCGAGCGCCCCTTCGACGGAGGCCTGAAAAACCCGTCGAACATTAGTTCGGAATATCTCCGAATATCACTAATAGGTCACACTATTCGCAATTACATTCCTGTAATTCGTGACTAAAGTTTCTTTGGCTTCAGATGTGACGTACGGTGCAATCGGTACCCATTGTTGCAGTTGTGCTTCATGTGACTTCTGTGCAAAGGCCCCGAGCAAACGCCGTACAACGGCGTTGAGCCATAGGAGACTTGAGTCGAATGAGACGCACCGTCGGCGTCCCGCGCACGCGAGGAACAGTTGGGGCATCTGCACCCTGGCTGGTCGGCCGTTTCTGGGCTGTGCCGGTGACCGTCGCGATGCTGTTGGCCACGGCGATGTCGGGCGGTGTCCCGGCCGCGGCTGATCCCGGGGCGCCCGATCAGGTGGCAACGCTCGTCGCCGCGGTGGCCAACGCCGATCAGAAGCTGCAGGAGTTGGGCGCTGCCATCCAGACCCAGCAGGAAGCCGTCAACAAGGCCATCGTCGACGTGCAGGACGCCCGCGACGCGGCAGCGACGGCACAGCAGGAGGTCGACGCCAGCCAGCAGGGGATCGCCGACGCCAATGCCGCCATCGCCGCGGCGCAGAAGAGGTTCGACACCTTCGCCGCGGCCACCTACGTCAACGGCCCGTCGAGCTCGTATCTGACCGCGTCGGACCCCGCTGACATCGCGCGCACCGCGGCGACCGGTCAGACCCTTGCGGCCAGCACGGACAAGGTGATCGCCGATCTGCAGCGCGCCCGCACCGAGCAGGTGAACCGCGAGTCGGCCGCCCGGCTGGCCAAGCAGAACGCCGACCAGGCCACGGTCAATGCCCAGACCAGTCAGGACTCCGCGGTCGCAGCACTGCAGCAGGCGCAGCAGACGTTCAGTGCCCAGCAGGGTGAGTTACAGCGGTTGACCGCCGAACGGGCAACGGCGGCAGCCCAACTCGCTCAGGTGCACAAGGCGTCGGCGCCGATCGCCGCCGCGCCGGCGCAGGGAGCGGCACCGCAGGTCGCGGCGGGGGACTGGGATCGGGCTCCGGGTGCACCGGCTCAAGCGGGCCAGAAGTGGGACGGCGAGTGGGATCCCACGCTGCCGGCGATTCCCAGTGCGTTCGTCAGCGGTGACCCGATCGCGATCATCAACACCGTTCTGGGGATCTCGTCGACCTCGGCTCAGGTCACCCAGAACATGGGCCGCAGCTTCCTGCAGAAGCTGGGCATCCTGCCCACGCCGACGGGCTACACCAACGGGGCGATCCCGCGGGTGTACGGAAGGCAGGCGTCTGAATACGTCATCCAGCGGGCCGGCTCCCAGATGGGGGTTCCGTACTCCTGGGGCGGCGGCAACGCGGCCGGTGCCAGCCGAGGCATCGATTCGGGTGCCAACACGGTCGGGTTCGACTGTTCGGGTCTGATCCTCTACGCATTCGCCGGTGTCGGCATCAAGCTGCCGCACTACTCGGGCTCGCAGTACAACGCCGGTCGCAAGATCCCGTCCTCGCAGATGCGGCGCGGTGACGTGATCTTCTACGGCCCCGGCGGCAGCCAGCACGTGACGCTCTACCTCGGTAACGGCCAGATGCTCGAAGCGCCCTACACGGGTTCGCACGTCAAGATCTCGCCGGTCCGGACCAGCGGGATGACCCCGTACGTCGTCCGCTACATCGAATACTGATGGGAATACCTTGCGCTCCTTCGTCTTACGTTGCCTGATACTGATCGCCGCAACTGCGTTCGCGGCGATCAGTATGGTGGCGCCGGCCGGTGCCGCGCCTGACGACGGACAGTGGGATCCCACTCTTCCGAAGCTCGTCAGTTCCGGGGCGCCCGGCGACCCGGTCGCCATCGCCAATGCGTCGTTCCAGGTCAGTCAACTCGCGCTGCAGACCACGCAGAACCTCGGCCAGCAGTTCCTGCAGACCATCGGACTGGCCCCGAAGCAGGCGGCCTCGACATTCCCCGGCGGCCGGGTCCGCGGCCCGCAGGCCATCGAGTACGCGATCCGGCGCGGAGGTACCCAGATGGGCGTGCCCTACTCGTGGGGCGGTGGCACGCTGACCGGTCCCGGCCCCGGTGTGGACTACGACGCCGGAAAGATGGGCTTCGACTGTTCCGGCCTGACTCGTTACGCCTTCGCCGGTGTGGGTGTGCAGATTCCGAAGTACTCGGGTGACCAGTACAACACCGGCCGCAAGGTGCCGGTGGCCCAGGCAAAGCGCGGTGATCTCCTGTTCTGGGGCCCCGGCGGTAGCCAGCACGTGGCGATGTACCTCGGCGGCGGGAAGATGCTGGAGGCGTCGGGCAGCGCGGAAAAAGTCACCGTGAGCCCGGTCCGCACCGCGGGCATCCAGCCCTATGCGGCCCGCATCATCGAATCCTGAGGGGAACCTGAAGTCTTCCGGGCAGCGTCGACGGATCTGGAAGTGCCTGGAATAGTTGACGACGGGCACCCGATTGCCCGATAGAACAAGTTTGCAAGACGAGCGTTTTGTAGTCGAACACCGTGGGAGGAAGTTGATGACGTCACCGAGTGGACCGCCGCAGGGCGCCGGAGGTTATCCCGGTTCGAGCCCGGCGCCGGGCTTTCCGCCCGGGTCGACCGGCTCCCAGCCCGGGCCGGCTGCCCCGCAGGCCCCGACCAACGGCAGCCTGCAGGCCGAGGTGCACACCCTGGAACGTGCCATCTTCGAGGTCAAGCGGATCATCGTCGGCCAGGACCAGCTCGTCGAGCGGATGCTCGTGGGGTTGCTCGCCAAGGGTCACGTCCTGCTCGAAGGTGTGCCCGGTGTGGCCAAGACCCTCGCGGTCGAGACGTTTGCCAAGGTCGTCGGCGGCACCTTCGCGCGCATCCAGTTCACCCCTGACCTGGTGCCCACCGACATCATCGGTACCCGCATCTACCGGCAGGGCAAAGAAGACTTCGACATCGAGCTCGGCCCGGTGGTGGTCAACTTCCTGCTCGCCGACGAGATCAACCGTGCGCCGGCCAAGGTGCAGTCCGCGCTCCTCGAGGTGATGGCCGAGCGCAAGATCTCCATCGGCGGCAAGACCTTCCCGCTGCCCAGCCCGTTCCTGGTGATGGCGACTCAGAACCCGATCGAGCAGGAAGGCGTCTACGCGCTGCCGGAAGCCCAGCGTGACCGCTTCCTTTTCAAGCTCAACGTCGACTACCCGACGCCGGAGGAGGAGCGCGAGATCATCTACCGGATGGGCGTCAAGCCCCCGGAGCCCAAGCAGATCCTGAACACCGGCGACCTGCTGCGGCTGCAGGAACTCGCGGCCAACACCTTCGTGCACCACGCGCTGGTGGACTACGTGGTGCGGATCGTCACCGCGACGCGGGAGCCCGAGAAGTTCGGCATGCCCGATGCGAAGGCGTGGATCGCCTACGGTGCCTCCCCGCGTGCCTCGCTCGGCATCATCTCGGCGGCCCGTGCGCTGGCTTTGGTACGCGGCCGTGACTACGTCATCCCCCAGGATGTCGTCGAGGTGATCCCCGATGTGCTGCGCCACCGCCTCGTGCTGACCTACGACGCGCTGGCCGACGAGGTCTCGGCTGAGACCGTGGTCAACCGAATCCTGCAGACGGTTGCCCTGCCGCAGGTGAATGCGCTTCCGCAGCAAGGGCATTCGGTTCCGCCAGCCGTACCTGCCGCGGCCGGCGCGGCGGGTGGTCGGTGACCAGTTCCCGACGCACCGTCGACCTGCCGTCTCTGAAGCGCGGGGAGATTCGGGACCCCGCATTGACGGCGGCGTTGCGCAAGCTTGAGCTGACGGTGCGGCGCAAGCTCGACGGAGTTCTGCACGGCGACCACCTCGGTCTGATCCCGGGTCCGGGATCAGAGCCGGGGGACTCGCGGATCTACCAGCCCGGCGACGACGTGCGCCGGATGGACTGGTCGGTGACGGCGCGGACGCAGACGCCCCACGTGCGACAGATGATCGCCGACCGCGAACTGGAGACCTGGCTGGTCGTCGACATGTCGGCCAGCCTGGACTTCGGTACCGCCGGTTGCGAGAAGCGTGATCTGGCTGTGGCGGCCGCGGCTGCGATCGCGTTCCTCAACAGCGGTGGCGGCAACCGGATCGGCGCGATCATCGCCAACGGGGACACCGTGCGCCGGGTCCCGGCATTGAGCGGGCGGCTGCACGAGCAGGAGTTGCTGCGGGCGATCGCGACCACCCCGAAGGCTCCGACCGGGGTGCGGGGCGACCTGGCCGGCGCCATCGACGCGCTCCGTCGTCCCGAGCGCCGCCGCGGCATGGCGGTGATCATCAGTGACTTCCTCGGTCCGATCAACTGGATGCGCCCGCTGCGCGCCATCGCCGGGCGCCACGAGGTGCTGGGGATCGAGATCCTCGACCCGCGCGATGTCGAGTTGCCTGCTGTCGGCGATGTGGTGCTGCAGGACACCGAGACCGGTGTCACCCGCGAGTTCACCATCGACGAGCAGTTGCGCAGCGATTTCGAGCGGGCCGCCGCGGCCCATCGCGAGGAAGTGGCCCGCACATTGCGGCGTTGTGATGCACCGCTGCTGAGCCTGCGCACCGACCGGGACTGGATCGCCGATGTGGTCCGGTTCGTGGCGAACCGGCGGCGCGGCGCCCTGGCCGGCCGATGAGCGCTTGCGCGAAGAGGAGACAGCAGCGATGAGCGCTTGCGCGAAGAGGAGACAGCAGCGATGAGCGCTTGCGCGAAGAGGAGACAGCAGCGATGAGCGCTTGCGCGAAGAGGAAACGGCACAGATGACTGAAAGCTTGATCAGCAATCAACCGAAATGACTTCTAGCACATGACTTTACCGATTCTCGGTCCGATGAGCCTGACAGGCTTCGCGCACCCGTGGTGGTTCCTGTTCCTCTTCGTGGTACTGGGCCTGTTGGCGTACTACGTCATCGTGCAGCGCGCGCGGAAGCAGCGGATTCTGCGGTTCGCCAACATGGAGCTGCTCGAAAGTGTGGCGCCCAAGCAGCCGACCCGGTGGCGGCATCTGCCTGCCGCGCTGTTGGCGGTCTCGCTCGTGCTGCTGACTGTGGCGATGGCCGGCCCCACCCATGATGTGCGGATTCCGCGAAACCGTGCTGTGGTGATGCTGGTGATCGACGTGTCGCAGTCGATGCGTGCCACCGACGTCGCGCCCAGCCGGTTGGCCGCCGCCCAGGAAGCCGCCAAGCAGTTCGCCGATCAGCTCACCCCGGGGATCAACCTGGGCCTGATCGCCTACGCAGGCACGGCCACGGTGCTGGTACAGCCGACCACCAACCGCGAGGCCACCAAGAACGGCCTGGACAAGCTGCAGTTGGCCGACCGGACCGCAACCGGTGAAGGCATCTTCACGGCGCTGCAGGCGATCGCCACCGTGGGTGCGGTGATCGGCGGCGGTGACGAGAAGCCGCCCGCGCGCATCGTGCTGATGTCCGACGGCAAGGAGACCGTGCCGTCCAACCCGGACAACCCCAAGGGTGCCTACACCGCGGCGCGCACCGCCAAGGACCAGGGCGTGCCGATCTCCACGGTGTCCTTCGGTACGCCCTACGGCTACGTCGAGATCAACGATCAGCGCCAGCCGGTGCCGGTCGACGACGAGATGCTCGGCAAGATCGCCAAGCTGTCCGGCGGAGACGCCTTCACCGCGTCCAGCCTGGAGCAGCTGAAGCAGGTGTTCACCTCGCTGCAGCAGCAGATCGGCTACGAGACGATCAAGGGCGACGCCAGCCTTGGTTGGCTGCGGCTGGGGGCATTGGTGCTGGCGCTGGCCGGTGTGGCGGCCCTGTTGATCAACCGCAGACTGCCCGGCTAGGACGCGATCCGGCCCGCGCGGTCGCCGGTCGTCACGGGTGATGCGATTTTCAGACCGTGCTGGTGAGGAGATAAGTTGGCGGGCATGAGTGACAGCGTCGCCACCGAGAATGCCACCGAAAGCCCCACCGCAGAATCCGGCGGCCGACCGGCATTCGTCTCCCGCTCCGTGCTGGTCACCGGTGGAAACCGGGGGATCGGCCTTGCGATCGCACAGCGCCTGGCCGCCGACGGGCACAAGGTGGCCGTCACCCACCGCGGATCCGGAGCGCCCGAAGGGCTGTTCGGCGTCGTGTGCGACGTCACCGACAACGAGGCCGTCGATCGCGCGTTCAAAGAGGTCGAAGAGCACCAGGGTCCGGTCGAGGTTTTGGTGTCCAACGCCGGTATCTCCCAGGACGCGTTCCTGATGCGGATGACCGAGGAGCGGTTCGAGAACGTCATCAACGCGAACCTCACCGGGGCGTTCCGGGTGGCGCAGCGGGCCTCGCGCAGCATGCAGCGCAAGCGTTTCGGCCGGATCATCTTCATCGGCTCGGTCTCGGGCATGTGGGGCATCGGCAACCAGGCCAACTACGCGGCGGCCAAGGCCGGCCTGATCGGCATGGCCCGCTCGATCTCCCGGGAACTGTCCAAGGCTGGTGTCACCGCGAACGTCGTGGCCCCCGGCTACATCGACACCGAGATGACCCGTGCCCTCGACGAGCGGATTCAGGCGGGCGCACTGGAATTCATCCCGGCCAAGCGGGTCGGCACCGCAGACGAGGTCGCCGGTGCGGTCAGCTTCCTGGCGTCCGAGGATGCCGGCTACATCGCCGGTGCGGTGATCCCGGTCGACGGCGGCATGGGTATGGGGCACTGACCCAAAAGCGCTGGACAACACGAACTTTCGCATAACTCTTCACCGAAGTAGGAGTCAGGACAATGGCAGGTTTGCTCGAAGGCAAGCGCATCCTCGTCACGGGGATCATCACGGACTCGTCGATCGCGTTCCACATCGCCAAGGTGGCCCAGGAGGCCGGCGCTGAGCTGGTGCTCACCGGATTCGACCGGATGAAGCTGATCCAGCGCATCGCCGACCGGTTGCCCAAGCCGGCACCGCTGCTCGAGCTCGACGTGCAGAACGAGGAGCACCTGGCAAGCCTGGCCGGACGTATCGGTGAGGTCATCGGTGAGGGCAACAAGCTCGACGGTGTGGTGCACTCGATCGGCTTCATGCCGCAGACCGGCATGGGCGTCAACCCCTTCTTCGACGCCCCCTACGAGGACGTCGCCAAGGGCATCCACATCTCTGCGTACTCCTACGCCTCGCTGGCCAAGGCCACGCTGCCGATCATGAACGAAGGCGGCAGCATCGTCGGCATGGACTTCGACCCGACCCGCGCGATGCCGGCCTACAACTGGATGACGGTGGCCAAGAGCGCACTCGAGTCGGTCAACCGGTTCGTCGCCCGTGAGGCCGGCCCGTTCGGTGTCCGCTCCAACCTTGTTGCGGCGGGACCGATCCGGACCCTGGCGATGAGCGCCATCGTCGGCGGCGCACTGGGTGCCGAAGCCGGGGATCAGATGCGGCTGCTCGAGGAGGGCTGGGATCAGCGTGCGCCGGTCGGCTGGAACATGAAGGACCCGGAGCCGGTGGCCAAGACCGTGTGTGCGTTGCTGTCGGACTGGCTGCCCGCCACCACCGGCACCATCGTCTACGCCGACGGCGGCGCCAGCACCCAGCTGCTGTGATGAGCGCCTGCGCGCGGAGCCGACGGCTCTGACTTGTTTTTCGCCGACACCGCGTTCCGGCAGGTGTGCCACTCGCACAAATCCTGTCGGAGTGCGGTTTCGCGGTTGAAAGGAGAGGCACCCAGATGAAGATTGATGAGCCGCTTGCGCGACGATCATCAAGCTTTGACGCCGTTCTGCTGCTGTCCTTCGGGGGACCGGAGGCGCCGGATCAGGTGATGCCGTTCCTGGAGAACGTGACCCGGGGGCGCGGCATCCCCGCCGAGCGCCTGGCCGACGTCGCCGAGCACTACCTGCATTTCGGTGGGGTGTCGCCGATCAACGGGATCAACCGGGCACTGATCGAGCAGCTGCGGGCCGAATTGCCCGGGATGCCGGTCTATTTCGGTAACCGGAACTGGGATCCCTATGTCGAGGACACCGTTACGGCGATGCGTGACGACGGAGTTCGGCGGGCGGCAGTGTTCACCACGTCGGCCTGGGGTGGATATTCCAGCTGCACCCAGTACGTCGAGGACATCGCCCGGGCCCGGGCTGCGGTGGGCGACCAAGCCCCCGAGCTCGTCAAACTCCGCCAGTACTTCGACCATCCACTGCTGGTGGAGATGTTCGCCGACGCGATCGCGGCAGCGGCAGCCACATTGCCGCCCGAGCTGCGCGGCGAGGCCCGGTTGGTATTCACCGCGCACTCGGTGCCCATCGCCGCCGATGAGCGGCACGGCCCGCGGCTCTACAGTCGTCAGGTCGGCTACGCGACGCGGCTGGTGGCCGCGGCCGCGGGCTACCAGGACTTCGACCAGGTGTGGCAGTCGCGGTCGGGTCCGCCCCGGATCCCGTGGCTCGAACCCGACGTCGCCGATCACCTGACCGCATTGGGCCAGAAGGGAACCCGGGCGGTCATCGTGTGCCCGATCGGGTTCGTCGCCGACCACATCGAGGTGGTGTGGGATCTGGACTACGAGCTGCGACTGCAGGCCGAACAAGCAGGTATCGCCTTCGCGCGGGCCAGCACCCCGAACGCCGACAGGCGTTTCGCTCGGTTGGCCGCCGGGTTGATCGATGAGCTCCGCACCGGTGCGGAGCCGCTGCGGGTTGCCGGTCCTGATCCGGTGCCCGGCTACGGATTCAGCGTCAACGGTGCGCTGTGCTCACCGCGCTGCTGTGGCACGCCGTCCTAGTACGCGAACCACCTGAGGCCCGGAAAAGTCAGTCCCGCCAAGCGGATTGCAGGATCGCCTCGAGTGCGGCCAGTCGTGCCGAGCGGACCACCCGGTCCAACGGCCTCATGGCATCGCCGGCGATCTGGACCTCCGAGGAACTCTGCAGGCCGATCGGCATCAGCCCCGAGCTCACCGTGATGATCGCTTCCACGTGGGCGGCGTTCTCCAGCACCCGCACGGCCCGGGTCGGGGCATGGTCCGGGATCGGGTGCATCCGGCCGGCCTCGAGGATGTCCTCCACCATGCCGCGCGGGTCGTCGATGTCGATACCGACACCGGCCCGCAGCGCGACCAGGGTGTCGGCGGCCGAGCGCACCGCCGCCTTCAACTCGTACTCGGCCTCGCCGAGGTCGTAGTGCTGCGGCGGTGGCAGAACCGGCAGTGAGTACACCGTCCACGACAGTGCCCGCGGTTCGGGCGCCAACGTGGATTCGGTTTCCACGTCATCGAATTCGAAATACTCGAACTCCGGCACCAACCCGACGCCGTCCAGCTCGTCATGGGTCACCAGCACCGCTTCGCCGACCGCCAGCGCATCCCGCTGGAACTGCGAACCCGCAGGCAGACCGCGGACGTCGCCGGGAACCGGCAGGGCCACCCTGATCGAGGGCCTGGTGCCGGATCTGCCGACGGCGGTGCGGAGGGTCTGCAGCAACGACACCGAACCGGAGTCCTCCAACTCCGGCCAGGGCAGGCTGGTTCGGACCGCCGCCTGCGAGTCATAGGCGGTCACAGAATGCATTGGTGCCCACTGGGATAACGCGTCGAGGACGTCGTCGGGCGCGGCCGCGCCGGCAAGCCAGGCGTTGGCCCACATCGAGAGAGTTGCACTTGGACACCACATGATCCTGGCAGTGTAATTGTCGGTCGCCGATCAGGCCTGATTCGCTAGGGTGGGCGCATGCCCCTACCGCTGATCTGGCTCATCCTGGCGCTGGGACTCGCCGGGGCAGAAGCGCTGACCGGCGACATGTTCCTGCTCATGCTGGCCGGCGGGGCACTGGCCGCGAGCGGATCGAGTTGGCTGTTCGACCTGCCTCTCTGGGCTGACGGTGCGGTGTTTCTCGTGGTGTCGGTGCTGTTGCTGGTCTTGGTCCGGCCCGCGTTGCGGCGCCGTTTCGAGGCCGGACGAGGACTTCCCGAGCCCGTCAAGGCGCTCGAAGGCAAGACCGCACTGGTGTTGGATCGGGTGGCCCAGCACGAAGGGCAGGTCAAGCTGGATGGAGAAGTCTGGACGGCGCGGCCCCTCAACGACCACGATGTGTATGAACCCGGTGAGCATGTGACCGTGGTCAGGATCGACGGCGCCACCGCGGTGGTCTTCAAGGCGATGTAGTGCCTCTTCAATACGATTTCGAAACGACGTAGCCCCAGGGAGGGATTCACCATGGAAGGTGCCGTAGCCGGGCTGGTCTTGTTGCTTGTGCTGGTGGTGTTCGCGATCATCGTCGTGGCCAAATCGGTCGCGCTCATTCCCCAGGCGGAGGCCGCGGTGATCGAGCGCCTCGGCCGCTACAGCCGCACCGTCAGCGGGCAGCTGACGTTGTTGGTGCCGTTCATCGATCGGATCCGGGCGCGCGTGGACCTTCGCGAACGGGTGGTGTCGTTCCCGCCCCAACCGGTGATCACCGAGGACAACCTGACCCTCAACATCGACACCGTGGTCTATTTCCAGGTCACAAATCCGCAGGCAGCGGTGTACCAGATCAGCAACTACATCGTCGGTGTGGAACAGCTGACCACGACCACGCTTCGCAACGTCGTCGGCGGCATGACCCTGGAGCAGACGCTGACCTCGCGCGACTCGATCAACGCTCAGCTGCGCGGTGTGCTCGACGAGGCGACCGGCAGGTGGGGGCTTCGCGTCGCCCGGGTGGAGCTGCGCAGCATCGACCCGCCGCCGTCCATCCAGGAGTCGATGGAAAAGCAGATGAAGGCCGATCGTGACAAGCGGGCCATGATCCTCACCGCCGAGGGTGTGCGGGAATCCTCGATCAAGCAGGCCGAGGGCCAGAAGCAGTCGCAGATCCTGGCGGCCGAGGGCGCCAAGCAGGCCGCGATCCTGGCCGCCGAGGCCGACCGGCAGTCCCGGATGCTGCGGGCCCAGGGCGAGCGGGCCGCTCAGTACCTGCAGGCCCAGGGGCAGGCCAAGGCCATCGAGAAGACCTTCGCCGCGATCAAGGCGGGCCGGCCCACCCCGGAAATGCTGGCATATCAGTACCTGCAGACGCTGCCGCAGATGGCCAAGGGGGAGGCGAACAAGGTCTGGCTGGTCCCGAGCGACTTCGGTGCGGCGTTACAGGGTTTCACCAAGATGCTGGGGGCGCCCGGCGAGGACGGCGTCTTCCGGTACACACCGTCACCCGTGGACGAGGATCTGCCGAAGCCCGAGGACGACAGCGACGAGGTCGCCGAATGGTTCAACACGGAGACCGATCCGGAGATCGCCCGGGCCGTCGCCAAGGCCGAGGCCGAAGCTCGGGCCACCACTCCGCCGCTGAGTGCCAGGCCGCCGCAGTCGTCGTTGGAGACCCCGCCGGCGACCCTGCCCAACGAACTGGAGGGTGGCGTGCACCGCGCGCAGTAGCACCGGTGCGTCAGCGATTCGGCCGTAGCCGGATCTCGACCATCGGCAGCGGTGTGTCTGTCTCGACGATCGGTCAGGACCTGGTCGGCGCGGCGCTGGTCGAGGACATGGGCGTTGCCGGACACCGGCCGGTGACTGCCGAGCCGGTGCGCTCATGGGTCGTCTCCGCTCGCCCCGTTCACGGCTCCGTGAAGGTGCGTGGAATGTCGACTGGTTGCGCTGTGTCGGGCTGCAGGTGCGCACGCTCGCGGTGATGGAGGCGCATCTCGTAGACCAGTCCGGTCACACCGAGCGCGGCGGTGCTCAGCGACACCATGATCAGCGCCGGGCTGATGTTCCCGGTCAACGCATCGCCCAGAATGACGACCGCTGCCGTGCCGGGGAACAGCCCCACCAGTGTCGCCAAGGTGTAGGGCACGACCCGCACGGCGGACGCGCCGGCCGCATAGTTCAGCACCGAGAACGGCACCGCCGGAATCAGCCGCATGGACAGCACCACCGGCCAGCCACGCCGCCGCAGCCGGGTATCCAGTGAGTCGATCCGGGGATGGGGCAGCAGCCGGTTGAGCTGCCAGCCGGCCGCGCGGATCAGGAACAGGGCCAGCACCGCACTCACCGCACTGGCTGCCACCGCGATCGCCACGCCCAGTACGGGGCCGAACAGCAGGCCTGCGGCCAGGGTGAAGGCGGTGCGGGGGAACGGGAAGACCGTCACCACGATGTGGGCGCCGAGGAAGGCCAGCGGGAACCAGGGCCCGACCGAGGTGGCCCAGTCCCGCATCTGCATCGCTGTCGGCAACGGAATCAGCACGGCAACTGCGACGAGAATCACAATGCCGGCCAGTAGGCCCACGATCCGCCGAGGTGGCAGCTGGGAAGCCGTCGCGATCACCGCGGCGCGCACCACGCGCAGGGTTCTGACGACGGGTTTCACGTCATACAACAGTACGGGCCGCCGGCACGGAACACCGGTGGGCGCCGCCGTGAGTCGACCGACCAGCGGTCAGCGCCGTGATGGCGATCATTTAGCCTGAGGGGCGAGTGGGTAGGTCACACGCTGCGATAACAGGAGATGCGGGTGTCGTTACAGGGGACTAGTGCGGTCGAGTCGGACCGTCAGCAGTGGCGGACGGCCGTCGCCGGCGTGCTGGCCAAGAGCAGTCGGCGGGACGTCGCCGATCTGCCTGCCGAGCCGGAGCGCCTACTGGATTCGCAGACCTATGAGGGTTTCGCCATCCGGCCGCTCTACACCAGCCTGGACGCGCTTCCGGAGACCACCCTGCCGGGGCAGTGGCCGTTCGTGCGCGGCGGCGACGCCCTTCGGGACGTGAAGTCCGGCTGGAAGGTCGTCGAGAGCTTCCCCGCTGTCGCGGGTAGCGCCGTGGGCACGGTCAACGGTGCGGTGCTGGTGGCGCTGACCGAGGGTGCCAGCGCGCTGGCCGTGCGGGTCGGCGGCGAGGACGGTGTCGCTCTGGTTGAGCTGGAGCGTCTGCTGGACGGCGTGTTCCTGGATCTGGTTCCGGTGATCTTTGAAGGCGTTGCGAACACCGCAGCGGATCTGGCCGCCGTCGCCGACGCGGTGCTGCCTCTTCTCGAAGACCTTGACGACGACCAGCGCTCGCGGTTGTCGATCGACCTGGGTGTCGACCCGCTGACCGCGCCGCTCTCGGGGCAGTCCGCCGTCGGCGGAGCCGAAAATTCAGCCACGACCGATGACTCGGACTTACTCGCCACCGTCGCCAAGCTCACCGGCCACGGCGGTGGAGTGCGGGCGATCACGGTCGACGGCCCGGCGTTCCACAACCTGGGCGCCAGTGCGGCGTGGGAGCTCGCCGGCTCGATTGCCGCGGCGGTCGCCTACCTGCGGATCCTCAACGATGGCGGAGTAGCGGCACCGGATGCGTTGCGGCAGATCAGTTTCCGGTACGCCGCCGATGACGATCAGTTCATGACGATCGCCAAGTTGCGTGTCGCGCGGCAGCTCTGGGCCCGGGTCGCCGAGGTGGTCGGTGCCGCGGATGCCGGCGCCGCCCGGATCCATGCCGTGACCTCGCTGCCGATGATGACCCAGCGGGATCCCTGGGTGAACATGCTGCGCACCACGCTGGCCGCCTTCGCGGCGGGCGTCGGGGGAGCCGACACCGTGCAGGTGCACCCGTTCGACGCGGTGATTCCCGACGGCCTGGACGGGACGTCGGCGAGTTTCGCCCGCCGCATCGCCCGCAACACCCAGCTGCTGCTGCTCGAGGAATCGCACATCGGTCAGGTGCTCGACCCGGCCGGTGGCTCGTGGTTTGTCGAAGACCTGACCGCGCAGCTCGCCGAACAGGCCTGGGCGCATTTCCAGGACATCGAGGCGCGCGGCGGATTCGTCGCGGCCCGCGACTACGTCGCCGCCCAGATCGCCGAGGTCGCAGCTCGGCGCAGTGCCGACATCGCGCACCGCCGCACTTCGATCACCGGTGTCAACGAATTCCCCAACCTCGACGAAAAGCCGCTCCCGCAAAGTGGTTCGGTGTCCTCGATCGCTCGGTACGCGGCCGGATTCGAGGCGCTGCGCGACCGCTCGGACGCGTTCCTGGCAGCGACCGGTGCCCGTCCCAAGGTTCTGCTGCTGCCGCTGGGACCGCTGTCCGAGCACAACATCCGCACCACGTTCGCGTCGAACCTGTTGGCGTCCGGCGGAATCGAGACGGTCAACCCGGGAGTCCTGGACGCAGCCGCGGTTGCCGGGGCGGTGGCAGAAGCCGGGGCCCCGACGGTGGCGGTGCTGTGTGGAACCGATGCCCGTTACGGCGCTGAGGCGTCCGGCGTGGTGGCGGCCGCACGTGCTGCCGGTGTCCGTCAGGTGTTGCTCGCCGGCCCGGAAAAGGCTGTCGCCGAAGCCGACTCGAAGCCCGACGGATATCTGACCGCGAAGATCGATGCGGTCGAAGCCTTGTCGAACCTCCTCACCGGACTGGGGGCCTGAGATGACTGCCACAACTGGATCAGAGATCCGTAGTTTCGCCGACGTACCGCTGCGCAATGATGAGCCGGGTCGGTCCGTCACCCCCGATGCGGTTCAGGAGCATGTCGCGGCGGCCGCCGCCGCGCACGGCTACGCCCCCGAGCAGTTGACCTGGGCCACGCCCGAGGGCATCGACGTCAAGCCGGTGTACATCGCTGCCGACCGGGACGAGGCGGCCGAGGCGGGCTATCCGCTCGACAGTTTCCCGGGCGCACCGCCTTTCGTGCGCGGGCCGTACCCGACGATGTACGTCAACCAGCCGTGGACCATCCGCCAGTACGCCGGGTTCTCGACCGCCGCCGAGTCCAACGCGTTCTACCGCCGGAACCTGGCCGCCGGCCAGAAGGGTCTGTCGGTGGCCTTCGATCTGGCCACCCACCGCGGGTACGACTCGGACCATCCGCGCGTGCAGGGTGACGTCGGAATGGCCGGTGTGGCCATCGATTCCATCCTCGACATGCGCCAGCTGTTCGACGGTATCGACCTGTCGAGTGTGTCGGTCTCGATGACGATGAACGGCGCGGTGCTGCCGATCCTGGCGCTCTACGTCGTCGCCGCCGAGGAGCAGGGGGTGCCGCCGGAGAAGCTGGCCGGGACCATCCAGAACGACATCCTCAAAGAGTTCATGGTCCGCAACACCTACATCTATCCGCCCAAGCCGTCGATGCGGATCATCTCGGACATCTTCGCCTACACCAGCGCCAAGATGCCGAAGTTCAACTCGATCTCGATCTCGGGCTACCACATCCAAGAGGCCGGTGCCACAGCGGATCTGGAGTTGGCCTACACGCTGGCCGACGGTGTCGAGTACATCAAGGCCGGCCTTGATGCCGGACTGGACATCGACAAGTTCGCACCGCGGCTGAGCTTCTTCTGGGGCATCGGCATGAACTTCTTCATGGAGGTGGCCAAGCTTCGGGCCGGCCGCCTGCTGTGGAGCGAGTTGGTGGCCCAGTTCGAGCCCAAGAGTGACAAGTCGTTGTCGCTGCGCACCCACTCGCAGACCTCGGGCTGGTCGCTGACAGCACAGGACGTGTTCAACAACGTCGCCCGAACCTGTATCGAGGCGATGGCGGCCACGCAGGGGCACACCCAGTCGCTGCACACCAACGCCCTGGACGAGGCTCTGGCGCTGCCCACCGACTTCTCCGCGCGGATCGCCCGCAACACCCAGCTGCTGCTGCAGCAGGAGTCGGGGACCACCCGGCCGATCGACCCGTGGGGCGGTTCCTACTACGTCGAGTGGCTGACGCATCAGCTGGCGGAGAAG
Source organism: Mycolicibacterium nivoides (assembly GCF_003855255.1). NCBI lineage: Bacteria > Bacillati > Actinomycetota > Actinomycetes > Mycobacteriales > Mycobacteriaceae > Mycobacterium > Mycolicibacterium nivoides. The sequence goes on from NZ_CP034072.1 coordinate 1,087,958, forward strand.
GCACGTGCCCATATCCACGAGGTGAACGAGCACGGCGGCATGGCGCAGGCGATCAGCGACGGGATTCCGAAGCTGCGTATCGAGGAGGCGGCCGCCCGGACCCAGGCGCGTATCGACTCCGGTGCCCAGCCGCTGATCGGCGTCAACAAGTACCAAGTGGAAGAGGACCAGGAGATCGAGGTCCTCAAAGTCGAGAACAGCCGGGTGCGGGCCGAGCAGCTGGCCAAGCTGCAGCAGCTGCGAGCCGATCGCGACGAGTCTGCGACGCAGGCTGCGCTGGCGGAGCTGACCCGTGCGGCCGAGGCCACCGGGTCCGCCGGCGAGGACGGGCTGGGCAACAACCTGCTGGCCCTGGCCATCAATGCGGCCCGCGCCAAGGCCACCCTTGGCGAGATCTCCGACGCGCTGGAGAAGGTGTACGGGCGCCACCAGGCCGAGATCCGTACGATTTCGGGCGTCTACCGCGACGAGGTTGGAAAGGGCAGCAACATCGCTACCGCGACGGAGCTGGTGAACAAGTTCGCCGAGGCCGACGGTCGTCGGCCCCGCATCCTGGTCGCCAAGATGGGCCAGGACGGTCACGACCGTGGCCAGAAGGTGATCGCGACGGCATTCGCCGACATCGGCTTCGATGTCGACGTGGGCTCGCTGTTCTCCACCCCGGAGGAGGTGGCCCGTCAGGCCGCCGACAACGACGTGCATGTGGTCGGGGTGTCCTCGCTGGCGGCGGGGCATCTCACCTTGGTGCCGGCGCTGCGTGACGCGCTGGCCGAGGTGGGTCGCCCTGACATCATGATCGTCGTCGGCGGGGTCATCCCGCCCGGGGATTTCGACGAGCTGTATGAGGCCGGGGCGACGGCGATCTTCCCGCCGGGCACCGTGATCGCCGATGCCGCCATCGGCCTGCTGCAGAAGCTGGCAGACCGGCTCGGGTACCAGCTGAGCGAGTAGTGGTTTCCGTTCGGAGGGCAGGAGCGGAGCGACCCGGGGATATGAACTCAGTTCACGAACTGGCGGCCGCCATCCGTAGTGGCGACCGCGCCGCGCTGGCGCGGGCCATCACGATGGTCGAGTCCACCCGGGCCGATCATCGTGACCAGGCCCAGCAGTTGCTGCTGGAACTCATGCCGGACGCGGGCAAAGCCCAACATGTCGGTATCACCGGCGTTCCGGGGGTCGGCAAGTCGACGACGATCGAAGCTCTCGGCATGTACCTGATCGAGGCAGGTCACCGGGTCGCGGTCCTTGCCGTCGACCCGTCGTCGACCCGGACCGGCGGCTCGATCCTGGGCGACAAGACCCGGATGGCCCGCCTGGCGGTCCATCCGGACGCCTACATCAGGCCGTCACCGACATCTGGGACGCTCGGCGGGGTGGCAAAGGCCACCCGGGAGACCATCGTCCTGCTGGAGGCGGCGGGCTACGACGTCATCCTGGTCGAGACCGTCGGGGTGGGGCAGTCCGAGGTCACGGTGTCGAACATGGTCGACACGTTCGTCTTTCTCACCCTGGCCCGCACCGGCGACCAACTGCAGGGCATCAAGAAGGGTGTCCTCGAGCTGGCCGACGTCATCGTCGTCAACAAGGCAGACGGCGAGCACGCGATCGAGGCCAAGGCCGCCGCCCGCGAACTGACCGGAGCCATCCGTCTGATCTACCCCCGCGAAACACTATGGCGGCCACCGGTTCTCACGATGAGCGCGATCGAAGGTCACGGGCTTGCCGAGCTGTGGGAGACAGTGCTCAAGCACCGTGAGGTGCTCACCGAGGCAGGCGAGTTCGAAGCCAGGCGCCGGGCGCAGCAGGTGGATTGGACCTGGTCGATGGTGCGCGACACCGTGCTGGATCGAGTGATGTCGCATCCTGGGGTGCGCGAGATCCGCGACGAGGTGGAACGCCGGGTGCGCGAGGGCGAACTGACCCCGGCGCTGGCGGCCCAGGAGATTCTCGACGCTGCCGACTGACAGGACGTCTGCCGCACTTACGCTGTTGCAAGCGACACGGAAGCGAAAGGCTGGGCTGAGCCGGAGATGAGGGACGTGAAGGCGAAACTGCGTGTGCTCGTGGGCGCTGCGATGGTCGGCGGTGTGGTGTTGACCGGGTGTGGCGGCGGCGGGTCGACCGATGCGCAACCCACCGTGGCCAAGACCAAGCTCCAGGCTCTGGCGAAGGAGAAGCTGGAAGCCGCGGCCAAACGCAAGGCCAAGTCTGTGACCTGCGAAGACGGCATCGTCGGCAAAGTGGGGGCGACCCAGCGTTGTGTGCTGACAGCCAAGGACGGCACCAAGTACGGCGTTACGGCTACGGTCAAGACCGTCGAGTCCGACAACGTCAACATCGACTTCAAGGTGGACGACAAGCCGAGCCAGTGATCTGGGGGCCGAGCTCCGGCTAACAGGTAGATAACGCTTGTGGAATTTGCCGGGGGTCCAGGTAAATTCGAGTGTGTGACCGATCACAACGGGGTGCGCGACGAGGCGCTCCCACACGGCGTCCAAGGCGCGGCGGACAGGAACTTCTCCTGTACGGTCCGCGGGTTCTCGAAATTGTTCCCAGGCCGGAAGTACGGCGGCGGGGCGCTGGTGATTCTGCAGGACGGAGCGCCGGTCGTCGACGTCTGGACCGGCTATTCGGATCGTGACGGTACACAACATTGGACGGCCGACACCGGCGCGATGGTGTTCTCCGCGACAAAGGGAATGGCCTCGACAGTCATCCATCGGCTCGTCGACCGCGGTCTGATCGAATACGACAGCCCGGTGAGCGCGTACTGGCCTGAATTCGCGGCCAGCGGCAAATCCGCGATCACGGTGCGGCAGGTGATGGCGCACGAGGCCGGGCTGTCTCAGCTCAATGGCGTCAGCAAAGCCGATCTGCTGGATCACCTGGTGATGGAGGGTCGGGTTGCCGCCGCGCCGGTCAACTCGATTCTGTTCGGTAAGCCGGCTTACCACGCCCTGACCTACGGCTGGTTGTTGTCAGGTCTGGCCCGTGCCGTGACCGGGCAGAGCATGCGTGAGCTGTTCCGTGTCGAGTTGGCGGAACCGCTGGGGACAGACGGTCTTCACCTGGGACGCCCACCGGTGGGGTCTCCCACCCGGGCCGCGCAAATCCTTCTGCCACAACGTCATTGGCCCAACCATATCTTCGACTTTCTTGCGCCGAGGGTCGCTGCGCTGAACTTCTCCCGGGCCTTCGGCTCGATGTACTTCCCCGGCGTGATGTCGCTGGTTCAGGGCGACACTCCGTTCCTGGACTCCGAGGCGCCTGCGGTCAACGGTGTGGCAACTGCCCGTGGCCTGGCCAGGATGTACGGCGCGATCGCCAACCGGGGCCGCTTCAACGGCGCGGAATACCTGTCCGAGCGCACCGTGGCCGGGCTGACCGGTCCGCCCGGATTACGTCCGGACCGCAATCTGGGGGTGCCACTCGGCTTCCACCTCGGATATCACTCGGTCCCGTTCGGGGTGATGCCCGGATTCGGGCACGTGGGGCTCGGTGGGTCGGTCGGCTGGGCGGACCCGGCCAGCAGGCTGGCGATCGGCTTCGTGCACAACCGGCTGTTGACGCCGATGGTGCTCGACATGGCTGCTTTCGTCGGTCTGAACGCTCTGATCCGAAAGGACGTCGCCCGCGCCCGCGGGCGGGGATACGCGGCCGTACCGGATCTCGGTGCGTCGCCGCACCGGGTACCCCGGCCCGCGGCGGGCTAGTGCGCCGACCCCGATACAAGCCGACCTGACGGATGCCGTCAGGTCGGCTTTGTTCGTAGCGGTGGGTCTCAGTGGGCTGCCGGAGGCGGCCGCCGCGTTTCCAGCTGCAGTGATATGTATCACACAGTGTCCCAGATATGGGAGACCATTCCTGGTTACGCAGCGCTTCTCCGCCGTTAACCCAGGTCGGTTTGCTTTTCGATGCATGCAGTGGGCTCCCTCACGCGTTCGGGTGTGGCGTGCGCTGAGTCTCAGCGCGTTCGGCCTCGCTGCCTGATGGGCCCATCGCGGCCGTTGGGGGTTGCGAGCGTTTTGCGGATATTCATGATCGGCGCTGGTCGTTACGTTGCGGTGTCAACCAACGCCATTAGCCAATGCGGTTAATAGGTACACATTCGTACCATTATCTGGACGCGCGTAAGCGGAACATGAATGAGGTTCAGCTACGGTTTCGGGAGTTTGCGTGCCAGTGGCCAGCTAATTAATTGAAGGTATCCTATGAATTAACTGGGAGCCGCGAATTGAACGCCGACTTCAAGGGATGGACAACCCATGAAAAGGTGTTTGATTGCCCGAAAATGGCGTGGCACTAGTTAGCGGGATAATTTCTGCCGCGGAGCGATGACTTCGAAGAAGCGACCCAATTAGCTTGGGCTGCACGAGCATTCATCGAATTTCTGGACAAGTCGCCGGACCTGCTGGGGTCTCGCTGGGGAAAGCGACTGCCGCTGTCAGTTTTCGACAATGGGTTCGTCCAGCGAACATGTGATCATTTTTGCGATCAGATGTTTCCAACATCTAGGTTGGGCCACGCGCTACGCTACGGACCCGCGTTGGCAACGACTCGAACCGGATACGGGGATTCGGTACCGTGCGTCGATGGCGACGTAGCGCACGTTCTTTTCCACGTCCTAAGTACGTTGATCGAAGCTTTGCTCATCGATCGCACCGAGAGAGGTTGAGCCGACTTGGTCGAGACTCCAGTGACCCCGATTGCCGTACTCGGCATGGCATGCCGGCTACCCAACGGGATCGACTCGCCTGCCAAGTTGTGGGATGCATTGTTACGGGGCGACGACCTGGTCACCGAGGTTCCGCTCGACCGATGGGACGCCGAAGAGTTCTACGACCCTGAAGCCGGGGTTGCCGGCCGGTCGGTGTCGAAGTGGGGTGGATTTCTCGACGACATCGGTGGTTTTGACGCCGACTTCTTCGGGATCGGCGAGCGTGAGGCGATTGCGCTCGATCCCCAACAGCGTCTGTTGCTCGAGACCTCTTGGGAGGCCATTGAGCACGGCGGTATCGACCCGGCCACTCTCGCAGGATCGTTGACCGGCGTCTTCGTCGGCATGACGGGCGCCGACTACCAATTGGTGGCCGCGGACGCCCAGGCTCTGGACGGGCCGTACGGCTTCACCGGAAGCAATTTCAGCATGGCGTCCGGCCGCATCGCATACGCGCTCGGCGCGACCGGGCCGGCCTACACCGTGGATTCCGCCTGCTCGTCAGGACTGCTCGCCGTGCACAACGCCTGCCGCAGCCTCCACGACGGCGAGAGTGACCTCGCGCTGGCCGGTGGAGTCAACGTCGTTCTGGAGCCACGCAAGATGGCATCGGGTTCCGCGCAGGGGATGCTGTCCCCGACAGGTCGTTGCCACGCATTCGATGTGGACGCGGACGGCTTCGTTTCGGGCGAAGCCGTCGGCATGGTGCTGCTGAAGCGACTTCCCGATGCGCTGCGGGACGGTGACCGGGTTCTCGCGGTGATCCGTGGTACGGCAGCCAACCAGGACGGGCGCACCGTCAACATCGCCACGCCGTCCCGTGATGCGCAGGTGGCCGTGTACCAGGCGGCGCTGGCCGCAGGGGCCACTGATCCCGCCACGATCGGGATGGTCGAAGCACACGGGACCGGTACTCCGGTCGGTGATCCGATCGAGTACGCCGGACTGGCCCACGTCTACGGCACCGACGGCCCGTGCGCGCTCGGCTCGGCGAAGACCAACTTCGGCCACACTCAGTCGGCATCGGGCACCGTCAGCCTGATCAAGGCCGTGCTGGCCCTGCAGGAGGCGGTCGTTCCGCAGAGCCTGCATTTCAATCGGCTGCCCGACCAGATGGCCGAGATCGACACAAACCTGTTCGTGCCACAGGCGAATGTGCCGTGGCCGGCGCCTGCCGGGCATCCGCGACGAGCGGCTGTGTCGTCCTACGGCCTTTCCGGAACCAACGTCCACGCGATCGTCGAACAGGCACCGGAGTACCCGCCCGCCGTCACCGTCGAAGGCGGGGACGCGACACTTGCCCCGGCGGACGGCCCCAAGCTGTTCACCATCTCCGCGAGCTCGGCCGAGGCGCTCAGGCAGACCGCGGGTCGCCTGGCCGACTGGGTCGCCGCTCAGGCGGACTCCGGCGAACTCACCGATCTCGGCTATACGCTCGCGCGTCGCCGCGGACACCGCGACGTCCGGACCTCTGTGCTGGCCGGCAGCCCGGAAGAACTCATCAAGGCCTTTCGCGAGGTGGCCGACGGCGACGCCCCGTACCAGCCCGCGGTTGCTGCCGGTGGCCGTGGACCGGTCTGGGTGTTCTCCGGGCATGGATCGCAATGGGCCGGGATGGGCGCCTCCCTGCTGGCCGCCGAACCCGTCTTCGCGGCGACCGTGGCCGAACTCGAGCCGCTCATCGCCCGCGAGTCCGGGTTCTCGGTGACCGAGGCGATGTCGGCTTCCGAGGTCGTGACCGGGATGGACCGGGTCCAGCCGACGGTCTTCGCGATGCAGGTCGCGCTGGCTGCCACGATGAAGGCGTACGGGGTCAGCCCGGGCGCGGTGATCGGCCATTCGATGGGGGAGGCCGCCGCAGCCGTCGTCGCGGGTGCGCTGTCGGTCGAGGACGGCGTGAAGCTGATCTGCCGCCGGTCGCGTTTGATGGCGCGCATTGCCGGATCCGGTGCGATGGCTTCGGTGGAACTGCCTGCGGCGCAGGTGCTTTCCGAACTCGCGGCTCAGGGTGTCGGCGACGTCGTGCTGTCGGTGGTGGCCTCGCCGCAGTCGACGGTGGTCGGCGGCGCAACCGAGTCGATCCGAAACCTGGTGGCAGGCTGGGAGAAGCGCGGCCTGTTGGCCCGCGAGGTGGCGGTCGAGGTGGCCTCGCATTCACCCCAGGTCGACCCCATCCTCGATGAACTGGCCGACGAGTTGGCGGATCTGTCCCCGATGGCGCCGACGGTTCCGTACTACTCGTCCACCCTGTATGACCCGCGCGAAGAACCCATGTGGGACGCGGACTACTGGGCCGACAACCTGCGATACACCGTGCGGTTCGCCGCGGCGGTGCAGGCCGCCCTCGAAGACGGCTACCGGGTGTTCGGTGAACTGTCGCCGCATCCGCTGCTGACCCTTGCCGTCGAGCAGACGGCCCGCAGCCTGGACATGTCGACCGCGGTCCTGGCCAGCATGCGGCGCGAGCAGGGGATGCCTTCGGGCCTGCGCGGTCTCGTCGGCGACCTTCACGATTCGGGTGCGGTCGTGGACTTCTCGGCGCTGTATCCCGACGGCCGCCTGGTCGAGGCACCGCTGCCGGCGTGGACCCACCGCACCCTGATGCTCGCCCGGGAAGGGCAGGACCAGCTGGGCCACGGTGGCCACAGCGTCGCGGTGCATCCGCTGCTCGGCGCACACGTCCTGCTGCCCGAGGACCAGGAACGCCACGTCTGGCAGGCGGACATCGGCACCGCGGGGCAGCCATGGCTCGACGACCACCGGGTGCACGACGTGGCAGCCCTGCCCGGCGCGGCCTACTGCGAGATGGCGTTGACCGCCGCCGCAGGCGTTCTCGGTGACGGCGCGGAGGTGACCGACCTCGCGTTCCATGACCTGCTCCTGCTCGACGACCAGACGGTGGTGTCGACCACCGCGGCCGTCCTCACCGATGGCGTTGCCGAATTCGGGATCGAAACCACCCGTGACGGCGAACGGGTCCGCCGCGCGTCTGCGCGACTGCAGACCGGCGAGGGGCCGGTGCCGCAGAGTCGCGACATCACTGTGCTGCTGGCTACCCACGCCGACCGCACGGACGGTGCGCAACTGCGGGAATCGTTTGCCGCGCACGGTATCCAGTACGGTCCGGCATTCGCCGGCCTGGTCTCGGCGGGAACCGGGGCCGGAGGGTCTGTGCTCGCCGAAGTCGCACTGCCGCCGGCACTTCGCTCGCAGCAGTCCGCCTATTCCGTCCACCCGGCGCTCCTCGATGCGTGCTTCCAGGCGGTTGCCGTGCATCCCGCGATCAGTGACGACTCGAACGGGGCATTGCTGCTGCCGCTGGGAGTACGCAGGATTCGCGTGCACGCCTCCACCCGCCAGGCGCATTACTGCCTTGCGCAGGTCATGAAGGTCGGCGAGGCGTTGGTGGAAGCGGATCTGGAGATCCTCGACGAGCACGGAGCCGTTCTCGTCACGATCGACGGTCTGCGCCTCGGATCGCGCGCCGGAGCCTCCCGCCGCGATCACACGCTCAACAACCGCCTGCTGACCGTGGACTGGATCCAGCCGAGCCCGCCGAAGGCCGGTGACTTCGGCAACCGGTCGGTGTTGGTGGTGGATACGACCGAAGCGGGCAACCCGGTGTCGGGCGGCCTGGTGGCGGCACTGACATCGCAGGGTGTCACCGCCAGTCAGATGGCCTGGCCCACCGGCGCCGGCGATGCCGCTGCCCAAGCCGCGCTGGAAGCGCACCTCGAGAACGAGAACATCGGGGCCGTAGTGGTATTCGCTGGAGGGGAGCCGACCGTCGAGTCTGGCTCGGCCGCGGTGTCGCAAGGCGCCGACGAGGTTCGTCGGCTGGTGCGCATCGCCCGCCTGCTGCCCGAAGCCTCTGGTGCGCCCCGGCTCTATCTGCTGACTCGGAACGCGCAGTCCGTGCTCGAGGGTGACGTGGCCAACCTCGCCCAGGCTGGTCTGCGCGGCCTGATCCGGGTGATCGGGGTCGAGCACCCGCATCTGCATCCCACGATGGTCGATCTCGACGGCCACGCGGATGCCGGGCAGTTGGCCGCCCAGGTGCTGGCGGGATCCGAAGAGGACGAGACGGCTTGGCGGGACGGGGCTTTCTACGCGGCCCGCCTGAATCTCAGCCCGTTGGGCTCGGACGACTTCCGGTCCACCGTGGTGGACCACCAGCGCGACGGGGTCCGGCTACAGATCCGTACCCCCGGAGACCTGCAGTCGCTGGAACTGGCCGCCGTCGATCGAGTGGAGCCCGGACCCGGGCAGATCGAGGTCGCGGTACGCGCATCGAACCTCAACTTCGCCGATGTCCTTGTGGCACTGGGCCGGTACCCGAGTTTCGAGGGACGCATGCCGCAGCTCGGTGCCGACTACGCCGGCGAGGTCGTGGCGGTCGGACCTGGTGTGACCGAGCATGAGGTAGGCGACCTCGTGGCCGGTATCTCCACCAATGGCGCGTGGGCCACCTACATCACCTGCGACGCGAACCTCGCGGTCGCCCTGCCGCCGTCCTTGACCGCCGGACAGGCGGCCGCGGTGCCCAGTGCGCACGCCACCGCGTGGTACAGCCTGCACAACCTGGCCAGAATCTCGTCGCGTGACAAGGTGCTGATTCACTCCGCCACCGGTGGAGTCGGGCAGGCCGCCATTGCGATAGCCCGTGCGGCAGGCGCCGAGATCTTCGCCACCGCCGGAAGCCAACATCGGCGAGAGTTGCTGCGCGGCATGGGTATCACTCATGTGTATGACTCCCGCAGCATCGATTTCGCGGACCAGATCCGCCGCGACACCGATGGCTATGGCGTCGACATCGTGCTCAACTCACTGCCGGGCGCCGCGCAACGGGCCGGCTTGGAACTGCTGTCATTCGGCGGGCGCTTCGTCGAGATCGGCAAGCGCGACATCTACGGAGACACCCGGCTCGGCTTGTTCCCGTTCCGGCGCAATCTGGCCTTCTACGCGGTGGATCTGGCGTTGTTGACGCTCACCGATCCCAACACCGTGCGTGACCTGTTGACGACGATCTACCAGAACATCGCCGACGGTGTCCTGCCTGCGCCCGAAACCACGCACTACCCGCTGACCGACGGCGCCACGGCCATCCGCGTGATGGGGGCCGCCGAGCACACCGGAAAGCTGGTACTGGACGTGCCGCGCAGCGGTCAGGACCCCGCGGTGGTTCCCCCGTCGGAAGTCAAGACCTTCCGTGCCGACGGTTCGTACGTCGTCACCGGCGGTCTGAGCGGCCTCGGGCTGTTCCTGGCCGAGAAGATGGCCGAAGCAGGTTGCGGCCGCATCGTTCTCAACGGGCGATCGGCACCCGGGCCCGCCGCGCAGTCGGTGCTCCGGCGGATTCGGTCGCACGGTGTCGAGGTCGAGGTGGAGCGCGGCGATATCGCGGACCCGGCCACTGCCCGGCGGCTGGTGGCGGCGGCGACGGCAACCGGCCTGCCCCTGCGGGGCGTTCTGCACGCGGCCGCCGTGGTCGAGGACGCGACACTGAACTCGATCACCGATGAACTGATCGAGCGTGACTGGGCGCCGAAGGTCCGGGGTGCCTGGAATCTTCACGAATCGACGACGGATCAACCGCTGGACTGGTTCTGCTCGTTCTCCTCGGCGGCAGCCTTGGTCGGCTCGCCCGGCCAGGGGGCGTACGCGTCGGCCAACAGCTGGCTGGATGCCTTCGCCCACTGGCGCAAGGCCCAGGGGCTGCCTGCGACGGCGATCGCATGGGGAGCCTGGTCCGAGATCGGGCAGGGGCAGAACCTGGCGCAGGACGAGGCCATGGCGATCCAGCCTGACGACGGTGCCTACGCGTTCGACTCGCTGCTCCGCCACGATCGGACTCACACCGGCTATGCGCCGGTGGCGGGTGCGCCATGGTTGGCGTCGTTCGCGCAGACCCGGCCGTTCGCCGAAGCGTTCCGGAACCTCGACAAGGGGCGCGCGGGTGGCAGCCAGTTCCTCGCCGAATTGCGGTCGATGCCGACCGAAGAATGGGCTGCCCGGCTGCGCCGGCTCATCTCGGATTCGATCAGCCTGATTCTGCGGCGATCGGTCGATCCCGACCGCCCGTTGTCGGAGTACGGGCTGGATTCCCTCGGCAACCTCGAGCTGCGTACCCGGATCGAAACCGAGACCGGTATTCGGATCAGCCCGATGGGCATCACCACCATTCGGGCCCTTGCCGAGAGCTTGAGCGAAACGTTGGCCGCCGAAGCAACTGCTTCGACACCGTCATGATGATCCGGAAGTAGAGCTAGGAGACACATGGTCGCCTTCGAAGCAATCCACGACTGGGTCGATGCGCCGGGCACGGTTGTCTCGTGGGAGCCCTCGGCTGCGACGCTCGCCAAAGTCGCCGAGGCCCCGATCAGCACGGTGCCGGTCAGCTATCAGCAGGCGCAGCATCTGCACGCATACCGCGATCACGCCGCGAATGGGCGCAACATGGCGCGGTTGAACATCCCGTCGTGGAACATTGCGGGGCAGTGCGACATCCGCGCGATGACCCACGTCATCAACGCCTACCTGCGGCGGCACGACACGTTCCACAGCCGGTTCGAGGATGACGGCGCGGGCGGGTTCGTCCGCCGCACGTTGGCCAACGCCCGCGATATCAGGTTCACCCCGAAGAACCTCGCCGAGATGGCCGCGGAGGATTGGCGCTCGCATCTGCTCGCAACGCCGGATCCGCTGCAGTGGGACTGCTTTCGTTTCGGGATCATCCAGCGATCGGACCACTTCACGTTCTACCTGAGCGTCGACCACGTCCACGCGGACGCGATGTTCATGGGGGCCCTGTTCGTCGAGATCCACATGATGTACGCGGCTCTGGTCGGCGGTGGCGCGCCGTTGCAGCTACCGGAAGCGGGCAGCTATCACGACTACTGCATCCGTCAGCGGGAGTACACCACCGGACTCACGGTGGATTCGCCCGAGGTGCGGACGTGGATCGAGTTCGCCGAGCACAATTCCGGTAGCCTGCCGACGTTCCCGTTGCCACTCGGCGACAACGCGGAGGCCTGTGGCGGAGCGCTGCTGACGGTGCAATTGCTCGACGACGATCAGACCGAGCGATTCGAAGCCGTATGCGCCGCGGAGGGCACCCGGTTCAGCGGTGGCGTTTTCGCCTGCGCGGCAATGGCCGATCACAAGATCACCGGTGCGGGGATGTACCACGTGATCACACCCACGACCACCCGCAGAACGCCGGCCGAGTACATGACCACCGGATGGTTCACCGGACTGGTCCCGATCAGTGTGCCGGTGGCGGGATCGTCGTTCGGCGCGATCGCCCGGGCGGCGCAGGAATCATTCGACTCCCGTATCGATCTGGCGAATGTGCCGTTCGACCTCGTTTTGGAACTCGGTGCCGCGGCCGGTGTGCGAAAGCCGTCCTCCGGTGTTCCCATGCTGTCGTACCTTGATGCGGGGCTCCCGCCGCTGTCGCCCGCGATCATCGCGGAGTGGAATCAGCTCAACGGTCGCGTCTTCGCCGATGCCGGTGATGCGCACCAGGTCGGAATGTGGGTGAACCGGCTGGGCAGGGGAACCACCGTGACGGTCGCCTACCCCAACAACGCCGTCGCCCGGGAATCGGCGCTGCGGTACGTCGAGGCGATGAAGGCCGAGTACCTGGAAGTCGTGGCCGGACGTGTGGGCACCGTCTCGAGCAGCTCGCTGCCTGCGCTGGCAGCGCTGAGCTCGACGGTGAGTTGATCGGTGGGGCAGGAGGTTCGACCAGTGGCAGTGCTGCACGGTGCACCGGACGCGAACGTTGGCTCCGCATCGCCTGATCCAGCGGTGCACCCGGACAACCGACTCGACTACACCGACCAGGCCATGTTCTTGGCGCTGCGCGCCACGGGCGAAGAATCGATGGCGCAGATGGTGTGGGTGTACGAGCGCCCCGTAGACCTCGATGCGGTGCGAAAGCTGCACGAGAACCTCGGGTTCGGGCTGTTCGGCCGGCGAATCGAAACCTCGCCGCTACCGTTCGGCCGGCATCGTTGGGTCGCCGCCACGGGCCCCGCGGCACCGTTGGACATTGAACAGTCCGCCCGTCCGCGAACGGAACTCACGGACTGGGCGGACGAGCGTGCAGGTCTGCCGATCGACCCGGAGACCGGCCCCGGCTGGCGCCTCGGGGTGCTGCCGATGACCGACGGGTCCACCGCGATCAGTCTCGAGATCTCCCACTGCCTCACCGACGGCATGGGTGCCGTGCTCACGATCATCGATGCCATCAAGGGCATCAGGCGAGAGCTCGGCTATCCGATGCCGCAATCCCGCACCAGGTCGCGTGCGCTGAAATCGGATGCCCGCGACACGCTTCGGAGCCTGCCCGAGGTCGCGCGAACGGTGGCGAAGACGATTCGGCTGGCGTACCGCCGCCGCAACGACATCAGCCGCTCGGCTCCGCCGCCACAGTTGGCCTACGCCGGTGACCCCGACGCCGAAGTGCAGGTGCCGGCCATATCGGTATTCATCGATCTCGACGAATGGGATCGCCGCGCGGAGGAATTGCAGGGGAATTCGCATTCACTGCTGGCCGGGTTCGCGGCGAGGCTCGGCGCGCGTCTGGGCCGACAGCGAGTCGACGACGGTGCGGTCAGCCTGCTGATTCCCATCGCCGACCGGGCAGAGGGCGACACGCGGGCCAACGCGGTATCCCTGGACAGCATCGCGGTGAATCCGGCGCCCGTGACGACGAATCTGTCCGATGCGCGGGCAGCGATCCGGGCGGGCTTCAAGAAACGCCGGGACGAACCCGACGAGTCGCTGGAACTGCTCCCGCTGATCCCGTTCGTGCCCAAGGTCGCCGTGAAACGAGGCGCCGACGTGTTGTTCGGCTTCGCCGACCTACCGGTGTCCTGCACGAATCTCGGCGATCTGGACCCGACTCTGGGCCGTGCTGACGGCAGCGACTGCGCGTACGTGTTGCTTCGGGGCATCAACGGACGGATCCCACGAAAATTGCTGGAACAGCGGCGTGGGCTGCTGACAGTTGCGTCGGGCCGCATCGGTGGCCAGATCTCGATCACGGTGGTGGGTTACGAGCCCGGTGCGGTGAACACCAAACAGAGCCTGCGTGAGCATGTCCTGCACGTATTGGGTGAGTTCGGCTTGACCGGCATTCGGCAGGTCGAAGGCTGACCGATGCACAACGCGAACACCGTTACGGGAAAAGACAATCGGCTGGCCTATCTGGACCAGGCGATGTTCGACGCGATGCGGGCGGGCAACCGTGCGCAACTCATGCAGTGTCTGTGGATCTACGAACACCCGGTGGATCTCGATGCCCTGCGGCGCTTCCACCACCATCTGGGCGGGACCTTCGCCGGTCGTCTGGTCGAGCGGTCACCGCTGCCCTTCGGCCGCCATCGGTGGATCTCGGCACCCGGTACCGAGCTCGCCATGGATATCGAGTCCGAGCCGAGACCCCGTGCTGGCCTCAGCGATTGGACCGATGAGCAGGCCGCACGACCGATCGACCCCGAGCGAGGGCCGGGCTGGCGGCTCGCTGTACTGCCGATGACGGACGGTTCGACGGCGGTCAGCCTGGTGGCGTCGCACTGCATGGCAGACGGTGTCGCGGGCATCGTCTCGGTCATATTTGCGGCCAAGGGGGAATCCCTGAACTTCGGCTATCCGCCGGCCCGTTCGAAGACGGCTCGAGCCTGGCTGCGCGCCGCACGCATGGATGCCGCGGCGACCGTGCGCGACCTGCCAGAAGTGTTCCGCACCGTCGGGGCCGCTGCGAGGTTGATCATCCGGCGCCGGGATGAGCTGGCGCCGCCGGCTTCTACCGCCGAGAGCATCGGTGACGCCGGAAGCGAACGGGTGGTGACCGTACCGGCGATATCGCTGTTCATCGATGTCGAGCGGTGGGACGCACGCGCGAAATCACTTGGCGGAAACTCGTACTCGATGCTGGCCGGTTTCGCCGCACGACTCGGTGCGCACATGGAGCGGCGGGGCGGTGAGGACGGCGCGGTCAATCTGCTGCTCGCGCTGAGCGACCGTGGCCTCGACGACACCCGTGCCAACGCGATGACGATAGGCAACGTCGGTGTGGATCCCACGGTGGTGACCTCCGATCTGTCATCAGCGCGGACATCGATCAGGGCCGCGATCGCCGAGCGGCGCGATACGCCGGACGAGACCGCGATGTTCCTGCCGTTGATTCCGTTCGTCCCGAAACGGGCGATGACCCGGTTGTCGGACGCCTTCGTCGGCGCGGCCGGCCTGCCGGTGTCCTGCTCGAACATGGGGGAGTTGGACCCGGCCTTCAGCAGGGTCGACGGCACCGACGCGGAGTACGTGGTGATGCGCGGGGTCGACCAGAATGTCATCGAACGCGACATCATCCGCGCCGGAGGGCATCTGGTCCTGGTGTCCGGCCGGCTCGGTGCGAAGATCTCGATCTCGATAGTCGGCTACCAGCCCGGTGCCGAGAATACGAAGGCCTGGCTGCGCGACGTTGCCACTCAGGTTCTGGGGGAATTCGACCTCACCGGGACGGTCGTGTGATGGCCGCCGGACCAATGCCCGCGACGTGCCGTCGCGGTCTGGATATCACCACATCGACAGGTCTGCGAATGCAGTCCGTCGAGCACGAAAGGTATTTCACGTGATCGCATCTTCTCTGACTGCCGTGCTGCGGGAGCGCGCAAGTGTGCAGCCGAACGAACCTGCGTTTACCTACGTCGACTACGACCACAGCTGGGACGGCGTCGAGGAGACGCTGACCTGGGCGCAGATGTATCGCCGGGTGAAGAACCTCGCCGTGGTGCTGCGCGAGCATGCGTCGGTGGGGGACCGCGCCTTGATCCTGGCTCCGCAGAGCCTGGAGTACATCGTCGCGTTCCTGGGGGCGATGGAGGCGGGTCTGATCGCGGTCCCGCTGTCGACGCCGATGGCCGGGGCGCACGACGAGCGGGTGGGCGCGGTGCTGCGGGATGCGGCGCCGACCGTGCTTCTCACCACATCCGCGGTGGCCGGCGATGTCGCACCGTACGCGCAGGCCGACGCAGGCGGCGTCGCTCCCGTCGTGATCGAGGTGGACGCCCTCGACCTGGATGCGCGCAGCGGCGGACGCCTCAAGCGGGAGACCCTGCCCGAAACCGCCTATCTCCAGTACACGTCGGGTTCCACCCGCACCCCTGCCGGCGTCATGGTGTCGAACCGCAATCTGACGGCCAATTTCGAACAGATGATGGGCGGCTTCTACTCGGACTACGACCGCGTACCGCCCGCCGACAGCACCGTGGTGTCGTGGTTGCCCTTCTATCACGACATGGGGTTGCTGCTGGGGGTGTGCGCACCGATCCTCGGTGGCTGGCGGACCGTCGTGATGAGCCCGCTGTCGTTCCTGGCGCGGCCCGCACGGTGGCTGCAGCAGGTGGGTACCCACCCGCACGCGCTGACCGCGGCCCCCAATTTCGCCTTCGACCTGGCAGCCGCCCGCACCAGCGACGAGGACCTGGCCGGGTGCGATTTCGGCAACGTCCTGAGCATCATGAGCGGCGCCGAGCGGGTGCACGAGGTGACGGTGCGCCGTTTTGCGGATCGTTTCGCGCGCTTCAACCTTCGCCCGGCGGTGATCCGCCCCTCCTACGGTCTCGCCGAGGCGACGCTGTACGTGGCGACCAGATCGCCGGGGCAGCCTCCGCTGGTCGCGCAGTTCGAGCCGGAGAAACTGTCAGCCGGCCACGCCGAACGGTGCGGCAACGGAACGGCTTTGATCAGTTACGGCACACCGGATTCACCGTTGGTGCGCATCGTCGAACCCGAGCTTCGGACCGAGTGCCAGGCGGGCACGATCGGCGAGATCTGGGTGCACGGCGAGAACGTCTCCGCCGGATACTGGAACAAGCCCAACGAGACCGAGCAGACCTTCGGCGGCAGCATCGTCGACGCACCGGCCGATGTACCGACCGACAAGTGGTTGCGCACAGGGGATCTGGGCTTCGTGTCCGACGGTGAGCTGTTCATCATCGGCCGCATGAAGGATCTGCTGATCATCCGCGGACGCAACCTCTACCCCGACGACATCGAGGCTTCGGTGCAGGTGATCACTCGTGGTCGGGTGGCCGCGGTCGCCGTCCCGGACGATGCGACGGAAACGTTGGTGGTGGTCGCAGAGGTCAAGAACAAGGGCGACGATGCCGATGCCGTCGCCGAGCATCATCGGACCGTGAAAGGCGAAGTCGCCTCGGTGGTGTCAACGGCGCACGGGGTGGCAGTCGCCGATGTGGTGCTGGTTTCCCCGGGCTCGATTCCCATCACCACGAGCGGCAAGACCAGGCGTTCGGCATGTGTGCAGAAGTACCGCGAGGGCAGCTTCAGCCGCGTCGATGCGAAGGTTCCCGTCAGCTAGTGGTCGGGTCGGTATCTGAGCGACGGGCCCGACTACTCTCGTCGTCGGGCCCGGGCGGTGGCCGGGTGGCCGTCTACGCAGGCGTCGCGCTGCTGATCACTGCCTGGACGCTGGCCATCGTCTACATCGCGGCGTCGGTCGTTCCCATCGACCACTACCTGATCTCGTACTACGTGGTCGACTACCGCTTCGGCTTCACCCGGCGCGGTCTCGCCGGGGAGATCGTCGGAAATGTTTCTGACGCAGGGTTTTTCACCAACGCCTACCTCATGCGGTGGATCTCGACGGCGGTGTACGTGCTCGGCCTCGCCGCCCTGGCGTACAAGCTGCTCAGGAAGCGTCGGTCTGAACGCCGCATCATGGTGGCGCTGCTACTCGCCGTGCTGCCGTTCGGAATCCCGTACGCCGTGTACTCGGCCCGCCCCGATCTCTTCGGGGCGGTCGCCCTCATCGTCCTGTGCCTGGCGCTCACGACGGTCTCCAGGGCACGGTCAATGGTGTTGCGCTGTGGGCTGTTCGGGGCGGTCATCGCCGTGCTCGCCCTGATGCACGAGGGCATGGCGCTGGAGTTCGGGTTGGGCGCGATCCTGGCGATCCTGGTCCTCGGCCGCGGGCTGGCCGCGTCAGCGCAACGCCTCAGCGCCGCCCTGGCCATCGGACCAGGTCTGATCGTCGCGCTGATCGTGGCGGCGTTCGCCAATCACGATGTCAGCGGCAAGGTGTGCGGCACGGTCCCGCACCGCATGATCGAGACGCCGTTCGCGTCGATCAAGTCCTTCCCTGACCTGATCGCCTACTTCACCGGTGCCGTGCACAGCGACGCGGATTACCACGACTGGGTTTGCGGCTGGTATCTGTCCACCTTCGATCACACCGTCACCGACGGGATGAGAGAGGTGGCCGCGGTCGGACTGCCCGCGCTGGTCGGATCGTTCGTGTTGGGTGCCGTGGGGGTTGCCCTGACGCTCCGCGCGGTGAGTTACTTCTCCGGGGTATCCCTGCGCAGCTTCGTCGGCGAGCTGAACGGTCGGTACGCCCTGCCTGCCGCGGGTGCGTTGCTGATGGTGCCGCTGTTCATCACCGGTGTCGACTGGACCCGCTGGCTTCTCGTCGTCGCGTTCGACGTGGTGGTGGTCTACGTCCTGTACGCGAACGGGCGACCCGAGATCGACGAGACGCCGCCGAAACGCGCAGTGCGTCTGTTTCCCCTCGTGGCACTCGGATTCATGCTGATCCCGCTGGGCCTGGCTCCCGGTGGTGGCTCCACGAGGTAGCCGTTACGAGGTAGTCGTTCGTGCCGGCTACCCGAACGGCCATGGCGGGGGTGGCAATCCCGGCGGCGGCGGGGGTGGCGGCAATCCCGGCGGCGGCGGAGGTGGCGGCAGGTCCTGCGGAGACGGCAGTTGAGGCCCCGGCAGGCCCAACCCGGGCAGCGCAGGCAGGGGAAGCCCCGGCGGACCGACCGACACCGGCACGCTCACCTGGACCGGAGCCGGCAGGTCGGACGGCCACGGTCCCGGTTCCGGAATCGGGCCGACCTGTGCCAGTACCTGTTGCACTTCCGGTGTACACGTCGGGCACTGCAGCATCGGTGCGTCGTTCTGGGCGTCGCGGTTCGCGGCGTTCTCGATCGCCTGCGGATCGACGGGATCCGCGTGTGCGACGCCGCACGCGAGTGCGTACATGGCAGCGCCGACCGTGGCGACCCCGGCCGCTCTCAGCAGCCTGTGCGGGAAATTCACCGAGTGCTCCCTCGATTGGAATGTCTTTCGATCATAGTGGTTTCGAATGTTCACAGCCCCGCCGCACCAAGTGCGACAAGCGCCGTTCCGGCCAGCGTCAGGATCAACGCGACGTCCCGCCGGGTGCGGGTGTGGACCCAGGCTCGCATGGCCTCCAACCGGGCACGGGTCGCGGCGGGCGCCACCAGGAAACTGGCGATGGGAATGGCCACGACAGTATTGGCGACCGCGACGAAGGTGATGAGCAGGCCCAGCTGGAGCGACGGTGTGGCTCCGGACGTGGCGATCAGGACCAGCAGGGCCAGATAGTCGATGGAGGGCAGGGCGATTGCCAAACCCATCGCTCCCGAGAACCAGGGTGAGCTGCCACCTACCAGGTTCTTGACCTTGGAGGTCACAAACGCGACAGTCCGAGTCTGGCCCGGAAGTCGAGGCTCGCCCGCGGCATCGGGAGTGCGGGAGAACTGGCCGAGCGGCACCTTGCTCGCCAACACGGCCGCCGCGAGCACCGCGACCACACCGAACGCGATCTGAACCTTCGCGGTGCTGAACTGCGGAGCCCCCAGCATCGCGGGACGCACCACGAACAACACGATCAGCCCCGCCGTGACGCTCATGAGAAAGCTGCCGGACAGGAATGCCATCAGCTGCAGCGCAGGCCTCGGCCTGCCGAGCGCCAGAGTGATCAGACCGAGCCGGATCGGCTCGAAGTTCACCGCGATGGCAAGGCCAAGGACGGTGATCCACACATCAACGGACCTTACTCGAATCGATGGCACGGTGGCCCGGCCCCGAAGGCCGGCCACGATCTACCATGCCGACGTGGACAACACCCTCACGTACATGGATCAGGGGTCATTCCTGGGACTGCGGGCACTGGGGCGCGCGCCGATCATGCAGTTCACCTGGATCTATCGCGACGGTGTCGACATCGCCGGCTTGCGGCGATTCCACGTCAACCTCGGGCACGGGCTACTGGGGCGCCGCATCGAGCGGTCGCCGCTGCCGTTCGGCAGGCATCGCTGGGTCCGGTCGGCAGGTCCCGCCGATATCGCCGTCGCCGCGGCGGAGCGCCCTCGGGCCGAGATCACCGCGTGGGCCGACGAACGCATTGTTGTTCCCATCGATCCCGAACGTGGACCAGCATGGCACCTGGGGGTCCTGCCGCTGGCCGATGGCGGCGACGCTGTCACCCTGGTGGTGTCGCACTCAGTCGCCGACGCGTTGGGTCTGACACTCGCGATCGCCGACGCTTCCGAGGGAATCCGGCGTGAATTGGGTTATCCGGTGCCGGGATCGGCCTCCCGCAGGCAGGCTCTGTTGCGGGACGTCCGGCGTGCGGCCCGGGATCTGCCCGAGGTGGGACGAGCGCTTCTCGCCACGGCCCGGGTCGCCCGGGAGCAGAGTGAGGATCTGGCGGCGTCGGCCAAGTCTGCTGCGCCGGTGAGCGGGCCGGGGTCCTCCGACCCGGTCATTGCGCCGACGGTCACGGCCTACGTCGATTTGGGAGCCTGGGATGAACGAGCTGAAAGCCTTGGTGGAACAAGCAATTCACTCTTCGCCGGCTTCGCGGCCCGGCTCGGGCAACTGCTCGGCCGGGTCGATGCCGAAGGGCAGGCCATGCTGTCATACCCGGTCAGTGATCGCACCGAGGGCGATACCCGTGCCAATGCCCTCAACACCGTCACCGCGATCGTGGACCCGGCCAAGGCCAGTATCGACCTGACTGAGATCCGCGGCGAACTCAAGAGGGTGCTCACCGAGTTGGGTACCTCGCCCGACGCCAACCTGGCGCCGCTGCCGCTGACCCCCTACGTGCCGAAGGTCGTGGTGCGCAGGCTGGAACGCATGGTGCTGAAGGTGGGCAGTCCGATCGGCTGCTCAAACCTGGGCGAATTGCCCGCGGCGGCGAACCGCCCGGATGGCACCGATGCCGACTACGTGTCGTTCCGCCTGGTCGAGCCCGGGATCACGCCCGGGGTGCTGGAAAGTCTCGGAGGACTGCTCTACCTTGCGTCGGGCCGCGCCCACGGACGGGTATTCCTCACTGTGTCCGCCTGGACAATCGGCGGGATCAACACGCGCGCAGAGCTTTCCGAGGCGGTGCGGCGCACGCTTGCCGAATTTGAACTGCCCGCCACCATGGACTGAGATCCGGGTCAGTCCGCGACGGCCGCCAGTTCCTGCTCGGGCTCGGTGTTCTCGGATTTCTTCGGGGGCGCCTTCACTTCCGGCCGCCAGCGCGACGGCCACCAATTGAATCGACCCACCAGAACGGCGATTGCCGGCACGGTCGTGGTACGCACCAGGAACGTATCGAGCAGGATTCCCACACCGATGATGAAACCGGCCTGCACCAGTGTGCTGATGCTGGCGAACAGCATTCCGAACATGGACGCGGTGAAGATCAGGCCCGCCGCGGTGATCACACCTCCGGTTGCGCCCACCGTTCGGATCACCGCGGTTCGCAAGCCGTGTGGCGATTCTTCCCGGATCCGAGAGATCAGCAGCAGGTTGTAGTCGGCACCGACCGCGACCAGGATGATGAATGTCAGTCCGGGCACGCTCCAGTGCAATTCCTGACCCAGCAGCTCTTGGAACAGCAGTACCCCGATGCCGAGCGCCGATAGGTATGAAATCACCACGGAGGCAATCAGATAGAGCGGCGCCACCAGGGCGCGCAGCAGGACCACCAGGATGAGGAACACCACGGCGACCGTCACCAGGATGATGAATCGGATGTCCTCGTTGTAGTACTCACGCGTATCGCGGAGCGACACCGAGTATCCGGTCATCGACACCTTGGCGTCGGCGAGCGTCGTGTTCGGTTGAGCATCGCGAGCGACGTCGAGAATCGCGTTGATCTGATCCATGGCATCGGTGCTGAACGGGTTGAGCTTGGTCTGGATCATGTACCGCACGGTGTGACCGTCGGGGGAGAAGAACAGCGCCGCAGCCTTTTTGAAGTCATCGGTGGCCAGGAACTGTGGCGGCACGTAGAACCCTGACATGGACGGTGTCCTGGCCTCGTTCTTCATCGCGAGCAGGAATGCCGACGCGTCGCCGAGTCCGCCGCCCATCTTCTTGGTCTCGTTGACCAGCAGGCCGACACCGTCGGCCACCTGCCGGCTGGCCTCGGCGAGCGTGTCCGCGTGCTGCTGCAGCGTGGCCATCTGCTGCCGCATGCTCGACGGATTGTCCAGGCCGGCCGAATTCAGTGCTTTGGTGGCGGTGTCGAACGCACCCCGGAGATTGTCGGTCGTCGCACCGAGGGTCTGGTTGCCCTCGGTCGCCTTCAACTGCCTGGCCAACTGGGCGATGCCGGCCAGGGTGCCGTTGTCGCCGGCGTCGACCATGCGTTGCAGCTGCCCACGGGAGTTGCGGCAGGACGGATCCACATCGCAGATCGGGCTGGCGTTCAGCGCGGTCAGGACCGGCCGGGCCTGCTGGACGGAGTCGGCGGCATCGTCGAGGGTCACGCCGATGGAGTCGCCGAGCGATCGCATCGCGAGGACCAGCTTGGCCGCACTGTCGAACTGGTTGAGCGCCTTGTCGCCACCGAACTGTTTCTGCATGGAGCTCAACGCGTCGATCAGACCGCTGACTGTGACCGCTGCCTGGCCCAGCTGCCCCTTCACCCCGCCGAGTACATCGGCGATCTGGCTGGCGCCGCTGGCCAGCTTGTCCATGTCGCCGCCCCGCTCGGAGACCACCGAGGAGGCGTCGTTGAGTTTGGAACCGACCTCGCCGGCCTGGAACGACAGCCTGGCCTGCTCCAACGACTCTCCCGTGGGGCGGGTGATCCCGCGAACCGCTTCGATGTTGGGCAGCTGACTGATGCGGTGGGCCATCTGTTCGAGGTCGGCGAGCTCCTTGGGGCCGCGCAGATCGTGTGGTGATTCGATCAGGAGATACTGGGGCAGGCTGGAATTCACCGGGAAGTGTGCGGCGATCGCGTCATATCCCTGGAGGCTCTCGACGGTGCCGGGGAGCGCCTTGCGGTCGTCGTAGTTGTACCTCGCCAGGCCCGCGCAACTGGCGAGCACCACCAACAGCATCAGGCTGGCGATCAGGTTGCGCCGCGGATTTCGCACGATCCGCACACCCGACCGTCGCCACAGCGTGTTCGTGAGGCTCTTACGCGGCGAGACCCAACCGCGGCGGCCCGCCAGGGTGAGCACCGCCGGCAGGAAGGTCATGGCGGCCAGGCAGCCGATGGCGATGGCGACGGCGAGCGCCACTCCGACCGATGAGAAGATCGTCAGTTTGGTGAAGATCATCCCGATGAAGGTGACGGCCACAGTGGCTGCCGACGCGACGATCACCGGGCCGATCGAGTGCAAGGCGCTCTTGACGGCCTTGTCGGAATCCTCACCGAGCCGTAGAAAGTCGTGGTACCGGCTGATCAGGAAGACCGCGTAATCGGTTCCGGTGCCGGCCAGCATCGCGGTGAGAAAGACGATGGTCTGGCCGGAGATGGCAAGGCCGAGACTGCCCAATGCGGCCACGACGCCCTGCGCGGTCGCCAGCGATACCCCGATGGTCAGCAGCGGCAGGATCATCGTCAGCGGATTGCGGTAGATGATGATCAAGATCGCCAGGAGCATGCCCACCGTGGCGATTTCGATGTGCACACGGTCGCGTTCGCCCACCTCGGCGAGGTCGGCAAGCGTGGCCGCCGGGCCCGTCACATGCGCGGTGATTCCGGATCCGCCGCCGCCCACGGTGTCTTTGACGATCCGGACGACGTTCGACGTCGCGGTGTAGGACTGCGGTGAGCCCAGTTCGCCGGTCAGGCTGACCGGCAGTAGCCACGCCTTGCCGTCCTGACTGCTCATCACCTGGCGCAGCGGCGGTGTGGTGATGAAATCCTGCATTGTCACGACGCTCGCGGTGTCGGCGCGCAATTTGTCGACGAGGCTGCGGTAGACGGTCTCGTCGGCGCCGTCCAGGCCGTTCTCGTCACTCAAAACGACCAGCAGGATGTTGTCCGACCCGGACTCGTGAAATGCCTGCGACATCTGTTGGGCGGCAACGGACCCAGGTGCGTCGGCCGGAAGCATGGCCGGAGGGGTCTTCTGGGAGAGTTCGGTCAGCGAGGGGAACATCGGGGGGAGCGCGGCGGCGAGCACCACCCAGAACGCGATCACCAGCCAGGGCCACCGAACGACGACACCGCCCAGCAAGTGGAACGTGCCGCTCTCGGGGTTGTCCGCGCTGCCGCGCAGGCGTCGCAACAACTGTGCTGCCCTACTGATCCTGCATGTCCTTACCTACTTCGCCATCGAGCGCGTCAGACGGGTCGTCCCGGCGCTCGATGTGACGGGCGACGCTTTCAGTGCGCCCAGTGTATGTGGTGTCCCGGACCGGCCGGGTGGGCTCGCTCTGCCTGTGTGCCCGCTGTGGTCACCGATTGCTCGGCGCCAGCCACCGGGTCTTGATTCGCCAGGAGTGTGCCGAAGCGAGCGCGAAGATGGCGCCGCAGGCACACGCGAAAACCCACACCAGGCGACCGTTCTCGATGGGCTGCAACGCCGGTACCAGAGACGTGACGATCCGGGTCGTGCAGGCGAGCATCCCGCTCACCGACGCGAACAGGTAGATGTTGGCGATCCGGCGGGACTTCGGATCGCGGCGGAGCACCAGCATGGCGCGGGCCCCGTAGCCCAGCAGGTAGAGCAGGGTGCCGCAGAGCAAGATCCAGTAGGCGCTGAGCCAGAAGTCCGTCGGGACCTGGAAGAAGTCGGGCCGGTACACCGCGGCACCGTTGCCCATCGAGAAGGTGGCCAGCAAGACGGGGATGCAGATGGTGGCCGGGCGCTCCACGTACTGCTTGAAGGAGCGCTGCATGGCGTTGTCGTCCTGGAGGCGGCCCAGGGAGTTGTAGACGATTGCCGACGCCGCCACGATGTAACAGTCGTGTCCGATGTAGTCCTCGACGTTCCACTTGCCGGTCAGCGTGTAGAGAACCTGGCCGATGGTTTCCGAGGCCCACGGTGACATCAGCAGCACCGCCACGCCCTGCAGGGCGATGTTCAGAGTGGCGGCCACTTCCCACCGGCAGGACCAGGTGACTCTCCTGATCCACAGGCTCCACATGATGCAACTCAGTGTGATGGCGATGAGTGTGGCGATGGACATGACAATTTGCCTCGGACGGTGGTGCGGATGGAGCCGGAGCGCCGGTTACAGCGGGGGCGCGTCGTGTCGTGGGGTCAGTTGGGACAGTTTCTTGGGCCGGTGCACGGCAGGCCGGACTCGGGTGGCGGTGTCCACGGGAGCCACCGTCACCGGCGACGATTCCATGTAGTGCCAGACTTCCTGGCGACTCATCAGGCCGAACCGGATCTGCAGATCCGGATAGCTGAGGTGGAAGCGGTCGGCGACCTGCCGCAATTCCTCGGCGTTGGGATAGTCGGCTTCTTTGACGCGCCGGTAGTACGTGCTGCTGGATACTCCCAGTGCGCTGTACACGGCCTTGGCGTCGACCTCGCCGTCCAGCAGATAGTCCAGCAGGGCCTTGAGCTGCCTGCCGTTCTCGTCGGTTCGCGGCATCAGAACACAATAGACCCCGAGCCCGGAGTTGGTCGCAGCGAACCGCAGCAAAGCCAGCAGTGGCGTTATTGACAACGCTGTCAGACTTTTGGCACAGCTCTCCCATTTTTGGGAAACTCTGTCTAACGTGACATATATGTCTGTTTCCGTCCTGCCCGACGCATATGGCACCGGTTCGTGGATCGCCGACTACGCCACCGTCGGACCGCCGGCCGTCTCGGATATGGCAACTGTGTCCGGTGCACTGGACGACGTGTTGTCAGCGGAGCTGGACGGAGCCCAGACCGCGATGGGCTGCACGGCCGAGGATCTGCTGCTGGCCGCCCTCGGCCGGGCAGTCGCCCGCGCGATCGGTGACGGTGTTTTGACCGTCGATGTCGTGAGCGGTCCCGAGAGGGCCGGATATCGCCGCGTCGGAGTGCCCTGTGTGTCACATCGTGGCCTGTCGGGGCCCGAATTGCTGGCCGTGGCACGGCCGGGGGTCGGCACCGGTGACCACCCGTCGGCGGACATGAGCTTCGCGTACGGAGAGGGGCCGCGGGCAGGGCAGTCCGACCATCCGCTGGCGCTGCACATCCATCGCGATACCGAGACCACCATGCACCTGCACTGGCGGTTCGACAGCCGCAGATTCGACCATTGCACGGTCGACGAGCTGGCCGAGCAGTTTCCGCTGGCCCTGATCGAGGTCACCTCCGGTTAGGTCTGATTTCCGGATGATTTGCGGCGCTCATTAGACTGGGTCCATCGGCGCTGATCCGGCCATCACCGGGGAGCCTTCGGAAGAACAGCCGCGGGATTCGAGTATTCGGATTCGGCGTCGCTCAGTAGAACCGGACGGGTGGGCCCGTGATCGCCCGAAGTTGAGCGGCGCGCTGCCTGCAGCGCGCAAGCGGGGTGGTACCGCGGCGCTTGCGCACCCGTGCGACGTCGTCCCCGTGCCTGGACACACAGGCTCCCCGGGTGGGGAGCCCCCGACGCGGCCCGGCCGCGTCATAGGCACAGGAGACGCGTCAGTGACTGCCCAATCGGAGTCTTCAACGTCGACCGGCTACCCCAAGCCGGCCGCACCCAACTTCCCGGAGCGGGAACTTGAGGTGCTCGACTACTGGGCTGCCGACGACACCTTCCGGGCCAGCATCGCGCGCCGTGCCGATGCCGAGGAATACGTCTTCTACGACGGGCCGCCGTTCGCCAACGGTCTGCCGCACTACGGTCACCTGCTGACCGGGTATGTCAAGGACATCGTGCCGCGCTACCGCACCATGCGCGGTTACAAGGTGGAGCGCCGGTTCGGCTGGGACACCCACGGGCTGCCCGCCGAACTTGAGGTGCAGCGCCAGCTCGGCATCGCCGACAAGGCCCAGATCGAAGAGATGGGCATCGCGAAGTTCAACGAGGCATGCCGCGCCTCGGTGCTGAAGTACACCGACGAGTGGCGTGCCTACGTGACCCGCCAGGCCCGGTGGGTGGACTTCGACAACGACTACAAGACCCTGGACCCGACCTTCATGGAGTCGGTGATCTGGGCGTTCAAACAGCTGTGGGACAAAGGCCTGGCCTACGAGGGCAACCGGGTGCTCCCGTACTGCTGGAACGACGAGACCCCGCTGTCCAACCACGAGCTGCGGATGGACGACGACGTCTACCAGAGCCGCCAGGATCCAGCGGTCACAGTGGGCTTCACCGTGACCGACGGCCCTCTCAAGGGTGCGCACCTGTTGATCTGGACGACGACCCCGTGGACGTTGCCGTCCAATCAGGCCGTCGCCGTCAATCCCGACATCGACTACGTGCTGGTGCAGGGTTCCGACGGGCGGCGCTACGTCCTGGCCCAGGCTCGGCTTGCCGCGTACGCCCGCGAGCTCGGGGAGGAACCCGAGGTTCTCGGCAGCTACACCGGGCGGGATCTGCTCGGCACGCGGTACCTGCCGCCGTTCACCTACTTCATGGACGCGCCCAACTCGTTCCAGGTGCTGGCCGCTGATTTCGTCAGCACGGAGGACGGCACCGGCATCGTGCACATGGCCCCCGCCTACGGCGAGGACGACAAGGCCACCGCGGACACCGCCGACATCGTCGCGGTCACCCCGGTGGACTCGAAGGGCCGATTCGACGCGTCGGTACCCGATTACGCGGGCCAGCACGTTTTCGACGCCAATTCGCAGATCATCCGCGACCTCAAGAACGGCGACGGGCCTGCGGCGGCCAACGGCGCGGTGCTGTTGCGCCACGAGACCTATGAGCACTCCTACCCGCACTGCTGGCGGTGCCGGAATCCGCTGATCTACCGCGCCGTGTCGTCGTGGTTCATCAAGGTCACCGACTTCCGGGACCGGATGGTGGAGCTCAACCAGCAGATCACCTGGTATCCCGAGCACGTCAAGGACGGACAGTTCGGTAAGTGGCTATCCAATGCGCGCGACTGGTCGGTGTCGCGAAATCGGTACTGGGGCAGCCCGATTCCGGTATGGAAGTCCGATGACCCGGCATACCCGCGGATCGACGTCTACGGCAGCCTCGACGAGCTCGAGCGCGATTTCGGTGTGCGCCCGACGGATCTGCACCGGCCGTTCATCGACGAGCTGACGCGGCCGAACCCGGACGACCCGACCGGCAAGTCCACGATGCGCCGTATCGAGGACGTGTTCGACGTGTGGTTCGACTCCGGGTCGATGCCGTACGCGCAGGTGCATTACCCGTTCGAGAACCAGGAGTGGTTCGACGGAATCGACGCCGGCAATCAGGCCGACGGCACCGACGCGCATTTCCCCGGCGACTTCATCGTCGAGTACATCGGCCAGACCCGCGGCTGGTTCTACACCATGCACGTGCTGGCCACCGCACTGTTCGACAAGCCCGCCTTCAAAACCTGTGTGGCGCACGGGATCGTGCTGGGCAACGACGGCCAGAAGATGAGCAAGTCGTTGCGCAACTACCCGGATGTCAGCGAGGTGTTCGACCGTGACGGGTCCGACGCCATGCGCTGGTTCCTGATGGCCTCGCCGATCCTGCGTGGTGGCAACCTGATCGTCACCGAGCAGGGTATCCGCGAAGGCGTCCGGCAGGTGCTGCTGCCGTTCTGGAACGCCTACAGCTTCCTGGCGTTGTACGCGCCGAAGAAGGGCACTTGGCGGACCGACTCGGACAACGTGCTGGACCGCTACATCCTGGCCAAGTTGGCTCAGCTGCGTGACGATCTGACCATCTCGCTGGATACGTGCGACATCTCCGGGGCATGCGACGAACTGCGGCAGTTCACCGAGGCGTTGACGAACTGGTATGTGCGCCGGTCACGTTCGCGCTTCTGGGAGGAGGATGCCGACGCCATCGACACCCTGCACACCGTCCTCGAGGTGGCGTGCAGGCTGGCCGCACCCCTGTTGCCGCTGGCGACCGAGGTGATGTGGCGGGGCCTGACCGGTGAGCGCTCGGTGCACCTGACCGACTGGCCCGAAGCCGATGTGCTGCCCAAGGACCCCGATCTGGTTGCCGCGATGGACCAGGTGCGCGAGGTGTGTTCGGTGGGTTCCTCGCTGCGCAAGGCCAAGAAGCTGCGGGTGCGCCTGCCGTTGCCGAAACTGACTGTGGCATTGGACAACACGGTGAATCCGTCCTCGATCACCCCGTTCGCGGACCTGATCGCCGACGAACTCAATGTCAAGGATGTCGAGTTGACCGACGACATCGACGCCTATGGCAAGTTCGACCTCGCGGTCAACGCCCGCGTCGCCGGTCCCCGGATCGGCAAGGACGTTCAGGCCGCGATCAAGGCCGTCAAGGCGGGGGAGGGTGTGGTCAATCCCGACGGCACGCTGACCGCCGGGCCGGTGGTGCTGCAACCGGAGGAGTACACCGCCAAACTGGTTGCCGCCGATCCGGAGTGGACCGCGGCCCTGCCCGACGGCGGGGGCCTCGTGGTGCTCGACGGCACGGTCACCGAGGAATTGGAAGCCGAGGGCTGGGCCAAGGACCGCATCCGTGAACTGCAGGAACTGCGCAAGTCGACCGGCCTTGAGGTGTCCGACCGGATCGCGGTGCAGATCTCGGTTCCGGCTCAGTACGAGCCGTGGGCACGTACCCATCGAGATCTCATCGCCGGTGAAATCCTGGCCACCGGTTTCGAGTTCGTCGACGGGGCCGCGCTGCCGGAGGGCACGGTGATCGGGGACGGGGTGCGGGTCGCGATCGCCAAAGCGTGAGGCGGCCCGATCAGGCGCCGGTCACCCGGGCCGTGCGGTCCCCGAGCGAAACGGTGTCGCCTGGGCGTAGCTGCCGGCCGCGCCGGAGTTCGACCTCGCCGTTGACGCTGACCAGGCCGTCGGCGATGACGGACTTGGCGTCGGCGCCGCTGTCGATGAGGGATGCCAGCTTGAGGAACTGCCCGAGGCGAATCGACTCGTCCCTGATTGGTACGTCATCCGGCGTCATGCAGGTCAGGCTAGCGCCATAGCATCACAACCATGAACGGCGCCGAGGCCACGGGCGCGGGCGGACGCTGGGTCCTGCACCTCGACATGGATGCGTTCTTCGCCTCCGTCGAACAGCTGACCCGTCCCACCTTGCGCGGCAGGCCCGTGCTCGTCGGCGGTCTGGGCGGTCGCGGTGTGGTGGCCGGGGCCAGCTACGAGGCGCGCCGCTACGGCGCGCGCTCGGCGATGCCCATGCATCAGGCCCGCCGGCTCGTCGGTGCACCCGCGGTCGTGCTGCCGCCCCGCGGTGCCGTGTACGGCGTGGCCAGCAGGCGGGCGCTGGACACCGTGCGCAGCGTCGTACCGGTGCTCGAGCAGCTGTCCTTCGACGAGGCGTTCGGTGAGCCTGTTGAACTGGCCGGTGCTACCGCGGCCGATGTCGAGGAGTTCTGCCAGCAGTTGCGGGCCAAGGTGCGTGAGCAGACCGGGCTGGTGGCCTCCGTGGGGGCCGGATCCGGAAAGCAGATCGCCAAGATCGCCTCCGGGCTGGCCAAACCCGATGGGGTCCGGGTCGTCCGCCGCGACGAGGAGGCGCGGCTGCTCGACGGCCTACCGGTGCGCAAGTTGTGGGGGATCGGGCCGGTGGCCGAGGAGAAGCTGCACCGGCTCGGTATCGAGACGGTAGGTGCGTTGGCCGCGCTGTCGGATGCCGAGGCCGCCAGTGTGCTCGGCACGGCGGTCGGCGCTGCGCTGCATCGGCTGGCCCGCGGAATCGACGATCGCCCGGTGGCCGAGCGGGCCGAGGCCAAGCAGATCAGCGCCGAGTCGACATTTCCCGAGGACCTCACCACACTGCGTCAGCTTCAGGATGCGATCGGCCCGATCGGCGAACACGCGCACCGGCGCCTGGAGAAGGACGGCCGCGGCGCCCGTACCGTGACGGTCAAGCTGAAGAAATCCGACATGAGCACGCTGACCCGTTCTGCCACACTGGCTTACGCCACCACCGAGGCCGCCACCCTGATCGGTACCGCCCGCCGGCTCTTGCTCGACCCGGTTGAGATCGGTCCGATCCGGCTTGTGGGCGTGGGCTTTTCAGGACTGTCCGACAGCAGGCAGGAATCGTTGTTCCCGGACCTGGAACAGCTCGACGACATCTCCGACTCCCACCACCACAGCGCCGAGACAGCTCAGGTAACCCAGACCGGTTGGCGCATCGGCGATGACGTGGCGCACCCCGAGCACGGCCACGGCTGGATCCAGGGCGCCGGACACGGGGTGATGACCGTACGGTTCGAGACCCGGGCCAGTGGACCGGGACTGGCCAGGACCTTCCCCGACGACACGCCCGGATTCCGTCGGGCCGACCCGGTCGCCAGCCTGGACTGGGGTGACTATCTCAGCGGATTGGCCGACTACCAGAGCACGCCGTAGGTACTGCTGAGAATGAAGCCGTGCTCGCCGTATGTCTTGCACGTCACTGTGCCCTGATAGCCGACTCCGCAACTGGCGCCCCAGTTCTCCAGTCGGTGGCCCTCGGGCAGCACGTCGACGTCGCGGGTGAACGAGGCGGTGTCGGAGTGTCGGTAGGAGGCGGGCCCGCCGCTGTTGACGAAGATCTGGTTGCTGCCCGCCGGGGCATCGATCGGCACGGCGTCACATCCCACCGGACCGCCATTGGGGCCGATTCCGCAATGACGACCGTCCGGGGTCCGGAAGAATACGCCGTAGAAATCGGTGGGCGAGCTGTAGTGCCCCTCGGCGATGGGGTAGCTGTCGATCTGGTCGGCGCCCGGCGGTGGCTCGGCCGCGGCAGTGGGTAAGGGGCCCAGTGCCGACAGGCCGACCGCGGCAATTGCCATGATGAGGCGCATAGGGTCCATTCAACCGATGTCGTCAACCCCCCGGCCGACCACCTGGGCGACAACCGGTTACCAGAGCATGCCGGACGCGGTGTCCAGCGAAAAGCCATGCCGGCCCGACGTTTTGCAGATCACCGTGCCCTGCTCGCCGATACCGCAGCTGGCTCCCCAGTTCTCCAGCCGGTGTCCCACGGGCAGCACGTCGACATCATCGCGGGTGAAGGACGCGGTTCCGGAATATCGGTACGAGGCGGGTGCGCCGCTCTCGACGAAGGTCTGGTTGGTTCCTGCCGGCGCGTCCCCGGGTACCGCGTCGCAGCCGACCGGGCCCCGGTTGGGCCGGATCGCACAGAAGCGGCCGTCCGGCGTTCGGAAGAACATCCCGTAGAAGTCGGTGGGCGAGCTGTAGTTGCCCTCCGCGATGGGGTAGCCGTCGATCTCCTCGACGCCGGGTGGTGAGGGCAGAGCCAGCGCCGTCGGAAGCGGGCTGAGCACCAGTAGGCCGACGGCAGCCGCCGCCGAAATGTGGAAACGCACGTTCTCTATTGAACACAGCGCGTCAACCCCAGGCTTCGATGACCTCGACAACCGGCCGAATGCCGGCCAATGCGGCCATCAGCAGGACTCGGGCCTGCGGTGGGCGCAGCCGGGGTAACACCACCGCGCCGGCATCGACGAGTTGCTGTCCCGGGCCGTACTGCGCGGCGACCGGGCCGTCGGGAACCCGGGTCGATATCGCGACCACCAGGCCGTCGCGGCAGTGCCTGCGGACCCCGTCGATCAATGCGGCCCCAGCATTGCCCGAGCCGACCGCCTCGACCACGATGCCCCGCGCTCCCGCCGCGACACAGGCGTCCAGAGCTGCGGCGTCAGCTCCCGGGTAGGCGGCGACGATGTCGACCCGGGGCGCTGAGGCCGCCGCGAACGCACCGAGAAAGGCACGCGCTTTCGCGGTGGTGAGCACACAACCGGCGTCGGTGACGGTTCCGAGTGCGGTGCCGGTGAAGGCGTCCAGATCGTGGGTATGACGCTTGCGCAGGCCCAGCGGTTGCCACACCGTGCCGGCGAAGCTGACCGCCACGCCCAGGTCCCTGGCCTGCGGGCCGGCCGCGACGGTGATGGCGTCCCGCAGGTTTCGCGGTCCGTCACTGTCGGGATCGTCCGCGCTGCGTTGCGACCCCGTGAGCACCACGGGCACTTTTCCGCCGTAGGTGAGGTCGAGCCACAGCGCGGTCTCCTCCATGGTGTCGGTTCCATGGGTGATGACGACTCCGTCGGCGTGGTCCGCCGCGGCGCCGACCGCGCCTGCGATCCGGTCCCAGTCGGCGGGTGTCAGCAGTGCGCTGTCGGTCGCCATCGCGTCGACGATGTCGACCTGCGCCGCAACGGCCATCCCGGCCGTCAGCTCAGCACCGGTGTGCGTCGGGCGTCTGATTCCGGCCTCGTCGGTGCTGGTCGAGATGGTGCCGCCGGTGGTGATGACGACGATGCGCCGGGGCGGGCGCGCGGGCAGCTTTGCGGGCTCCATCACGGTGCAGATTGTCCCGCATCGACTGTTTGGGATGATGGGAGAGTGACTGATGAAACGTCAGGCCCGGCGGAGCCGGTGACCGACGCAACCGGGGACACGAAATCGTCCTCCGTAACCGCTGCTCCGCCTCGGCGGCGGCTGCGTCTGCTGCTCACCGTTGCTGCTGTGGTGCTGTTCGTCGACGTGGTGACCAAGGTGCTTGCGGTCCGCCTGCTGACACCCGGCCAACCGGTGTCGATCATCGGTGACACCGTCACCTGGACGCTGGTGCGCAACTCCGGCGCGGCGTTCTCGATGGCAACCGGCTACACCTGGGTGCTGACCCTCATCGCCACCGGCGTGGTGATCGGCATCGTCTGGATGGGCCGCCGGCTGGTCTCTCCGTGGTGGGCCATTGGCCTGGGCATGATCCTGGGCGGTGCGACCGGAAACCTGATCGACCGTTTCTTCCGTGCCCCCGGACCGCTGCGCGGCCATGTGGTGGACTTCTTCTCGGTCGGCTGGTGGCCGGTGTTCAACGTGGCCGATCCTGCGGTCGTGGGCGGCGCCATCCTGTTGGTGGCGTTGTCGCTGTTCGGCTTCGACTTTGACACCGTCGGCCGGCGCCAGCCGGGCGACGAGACTGCCGGGGTCGGCCGGCGCCAGCCGGGCGACGAGACTGCCGGGGTCGGCCGGCGCCAGCCGGGTGATCCCGAGCCGGAGAAGGTGAAGCGGGAACCAGCTGTCGCCGCAGACGCTCAGGTCACCGACGCCGAGGCCGAGGAGGCCGGTGACGCCGCCCCGGTGACCCCGTCCGACGAGTCGAGCACGGTCGGTCGCCAGGCCGAGACGTCATAGTGACGACCCGGTCGATGCCGGTGCCCGAGGGCCTGGCGGGAATGCGAGTCGACGCCGGGCTGGCCCGGCTGCTCGGGCTGTCGCGGACGGCTGTGGCGGCCATGGCCGAGGACGGCGGCGTCGACATCGACGGCGCCCCGGCCGCGAAGTCCGACAAACTCGTTGCCGGGTCCTGGCTGGAGGTCCGGCTGCCCGAAGCGCCTGCCCCCGTCGAGAACACCCCGGTCGACATCGAGGGCATGGACATCCTCTACGCCGATGACGACATCGTGGCGGTGGACAAGCCGCCCGGGGTGGCCGCACACGCCACGGTCGGCTGGCACGGCCCAACTGTGTTGGGGGGCCTTGCCGCCGCCGGATTCCGGATCAGCACCTCGGGCATTCACGAACGCCAGGGCATCGTGCACCGACTCGATGTCGGCACTTCCGGCGTCATGGTGGTGGCGCTGTCCGAGCGGGCATACACGGTGCTCAAGCGGGCGTTCAAGCAGCGCACCGTGGAAAAGCGCTATCACGCGCTGGTGCAGGGGCACCCGGATCCTTCGAGTGGGACCATCGATGCCCCGATCGGGCGGCACCGGGGTCACGACTGGAAGTTCGCGGTCGTCGAGGGTGGCCGGCACAGCGTCACCCATTACGACACCGTCGAGGCGTTCCAGGCCGCCAGTCTGCTCGACATCGAGCTGGAGACCGGCCGGACCCATCAGATCCGCGTGCACTTCGCTGCGCTGCATCACCCGTGTTGCGGCGACATGACCTACGGTGCGGATCCCACGTTGGCGAAAAAGCTTGGGCTGGAACGTCAGTGGTTGCATGCCCGGTCCCTGGCCTTCGCCCATCCGGCTGACGGCCGGCGCATCGAGATCACCAGCCCTTATCCGGCCGACCTGCAAGCCGCCCTCGACGTCCTGCGCCGCCACTAGCCGTGGGTGGTCAGGCCCCGTCGCAACGAGCCGCCGCAGGCCGCTCAGGGGTGCTGTACGGGGCAGGTGCCTACATCTGGTGGGGACTGTGCCCCGGTTTCTTCCTGTTGTTGCTGCCCGCGGGGGCGCCGGAGGTGCTGGCCCACCGCATCGTGTGGAGCGCGCTGTTCCTGCTGCTGGTGCTGGCGGTGGCGCGGCGGCTCGGTGATTTACGCCGGTTGACCCTGCGGACCTGGCTTCAACTGCTGGCGGCCTCCGTCCTCATCGCGATCAACTGGGGGACATACATCTACGCCGTCACCACCGGTCACGTCGTGGACGCAGCGCTGGGCTATTTCATCAACCCGTTGGTGAGCGTGCTGCTGGGCGTGCTGGTGTTCCGCGAACGGATCAACCGATGGCAGGCGACGGCGTTGGTGCTCGCGCTCATCGCGGTGGCGATCCTGACCGCCGAACTGGGCGCACCGCCCTACATCGCGGTCATCCTCGCGCTGTCCTTCGGGGTGTACGGCCTGGTCAAGAAAGTCGTGCAGGCCGACCCGCGGGTGAGCGTGGCTGTAGAAACGCTGCTGGCCCTTCCGTTTGCCGCGGGCTACGTGATCACCCTGGAGGTGCTGGGCCGGGGCAACTTCCTCAACCACGGCCCCTGGCACGCGGCGCTGCTGCTGCTCGCCGGACCCGTCACCGCCGTGCCGTTGCTGCTGTTCGCCGCGGCCGCACAGCGGCTTCCCATGGTGACATTGGGCCTGCTGTTCTATCTCAACCCGGGCCTGCAGATGGCCTGGGGTGTGTTCATCGGTCATGAGCCGATGCCGCCGGGCCGATGGGTCGGCTTCGCCCTGATCTGGGTGGCGCTGGTGATCATGACGGTCAGTGCACTGCGCAGAAAGCCGGCGGATTCGTCGGCCGAGATTGTCGATCAGGTAGAACCGGAATCGTCATCACGGTGACAGGCTGGAATCGACAACCAGGAGGACACCGTGCAGTACTGCCTACTCATGCACTACCAGGAGGGACCGGAGGCGGGTCTGAGCGAGGAGGACATGAAGCCGGCCCAGGCCGCTTTCGCCCGCTATGCCGACGACCTGGATGCGGCCGGCGTGCTCATCGGCACACAGGTACTCCAATCGGCGTCGGCCACCACGACCTACACCGCACGCACCGGCACCGCCGAGATCCAGGACGGGCCCTTCGCTGAAACCAGGGAACGGTTAGGTGGAGTGTTCGTCATCGACGTTCCCGACCTCGACGCGGCGTTGGCCTGGGCCGAGAAGTGCCCCGCCGCGGCCTGGGGTTCGATCGAGATCAGGCCCGTCGCAGTGACCTACGGCCGGGGCCGGGGCTGGTACACGCCCTGAACACGCCCGCCGGGGAGCGGCTCACGCAGGTGGTCGGCCGGTCCTATGGCCGGCTGCTTGCGCTGCTGGCCGCGCAGTGCCGCGACATCACCGCCGCCGAGGACGCGTTGGCCGACGCGATGGAACGCGCCCTGCAGCGCTGGCCGCGCGACGGCGTCCCGGGCAATCCCGAGGCGTGGTTGCTGACCGTGGCGCGAAATCGGCTGCGGGACACGTGGAAATCGCCGGCTCATCGGTTGAGCGGGCCCTGGACCGAAGACCGCGACGTCGCCGAGGAGGTGACTGAACCCGCCGCGATTCCTGACCGTCGGCTTGAGCTCATGCTCGTGTGCGCACACCCGGCGATCTCCGCCGACATCCGTACCCCGTTGATGTTGCAGACGGTGCTGGGCGTGGACGCGGCCGCGATCGCCGCGGCATTCGCCGTCGCACCCGTCACCATGGCCCAGCGGCTGGTGCGGGCCAAGAAGCGCATCCGGGACACGGGAATCCCGTTCACCCTGCCCGAGCGCACCGACCTCGCCGCACGACTCCCCGAGGTGCTCGAAGCGGTCTACGGCGCATATTCGATCGACTGGTTGTCGGTACCGCAACGGCCGGCCATCGAATCACTGTCGTCGGAGGCCCTGCACCTGGCCATGGTGCTCGTCGAGTTGCTGCCCGAGGAGCCGGAGGTGCTCGGCCTGGCGGCGTTGATGTGCCTGTGTGAGGCGCGGCGCCCGGCCCGCCTCGATCGGGACGGCACCTTCGTCGCGTTGGACGACCAGGACCGTAGCCGGTGGGACGCCGGGCTGTACGCACGAGGGGAACGGCTGCTCGCCCGGGCCCACGGCTTCGGGCGGCCGGGCCGGTTCCAGTACGAGGCCGCGATTCAATCGGTGCACTGTGCCGACGGCGTTGAGCGTCATGCGCTGCGAAAGTTGTATCGGGCACTGATGCGGGTGGGTCCGTCATTGGGCGCCGCTGTGGCCCTGGCTGCGTTGGACGGCGAAATCGACGGGGCCGACGCGGGATTGCGCGCCCTCGACACGATCACGGACCGGGCCGCCGAGAGGTTTCAGCCCGCGTGGGTCACGCGCGGCCATCTCCTCGGCGAGGCAGGACGCGTCGATGAGGCCGCGGCGGCATATCGCCGGGCCATCCAACTGACCGCCGATGATTCGGTGCGGGCCTACCTGAACGAGCGGGTGCGGAGTCTGACGTCGGCCGGCCCGATTGACGGCATTAGCGACACCCCTTTTTGACCTTGATTCAGCAATGACTTAGTGTTTGCTAGATGACTCCCCGGGGTAGGCCCAAGGCGAGCCGTCGAGGACCGGGCCGACCGGTCGGTGCCGATGCTGCGCAAACCCGTGAGAGCATCATGCAAGCGGCCTACGAAGTCATCAACGAGCGCGGTTACGCGGCGGCGACATTCCAGGAGATCGCCAAGCGCAGCGGCTTGAGCCGCCCGACGCTGAACTACTATTTCGCCAGTCGCGAGGACCTCTACCGTGCACTGCTGCAGCAGGCGCACGAGGTCGTCATGTCGTGCATCCACGTCGCGAAACAGCATGACAGAACGCTGGATCGGTTGCATGCGTACATCGATGCCGTGGTGGAGGTGTGGCATCGGGACGGTGCGGTGGTGGGGTTTCTGGTCAATGCCAGGCTCGAGTCGTACCGCCATCCCGATCTGCCCGCGGCCACGGTCGCGGCCACCCGGGGATTCCTCGGCGAACTGGTCACCGAGGCGGTCGTCCGGCGCGAGTTGCCTGCGCACACCGAGCAGGTGAGTTTGGTCGAACTGCTGTATGCGATGTTGTGGGGAGTGGGCGTCTACACCGGCTGGCAGGGCCGGCCCGTCGATGTTCCAGCGATAGCCAGGCAACTGCAATCGGTGATTGTCAATGGGTTGCTGCCTATCGCCGATCGTGATCTCTGACTCGCCGGCGGAGACACGCGAGGCGACACGCGCGGCGGTGTCGGTGGGGCGCCATAGACTGGCACCCCTATGAGCGGTTCATCTTCTGGGTCCTTCGTGCACCTGCACAACCACACCGAGTACTCGATGCTGGACGGCGCCGCGAAGATCACCCCGATGCTGGCCGAGGCGCAGCGTCTGGGCATGCCGGCGATCGGCATGACCGACCACGGCAACATGTTCGGCGCCAGCGAGTTCTACAACTCGGCGACCAAGGCCGGCATCAAGCCGATCATCGGTATCGAGGCGTACATCGCACCCGCCTCGCGGTTCGAGACCAAGCGTGTCCAGTGGGGTGACCCGAGCCAGAAGAGCGACGACGTCTCCGGTAGCGGCGCCTACACGCACATGACGATGGTCGCAGAGACCGCGACCGGTCTGCGCAACCTGTTCAAGCTGTCGTCGTTGGCTTCCTTCGAAGGTCAGCTCGGCAAGTGGGCGCGCATGGACGCCGAGATCATCGCCGAACACGCCGAGGGCATCATCGCGACCACCGGTTGCCCGTCGGGTGAGGTGCAGACCAGGCTGCGGCTCGGCCACCGCCAGGAGGCGCTGGAGGCGGCCGCCAAATGGCGCGAGATCTTCGGCCCCGACAACTTTTTCCTCGAGCTCATGGACCACGGCCTCGACATCGAGCGCCGGGTCCGCGAGGGCCTGCTGGAGATCGGGCAGAAGCTCAACATCCCGCCGCTGGCCACCAACGACTGCCACTACGTGACGCGGGAGGCCTCGCAGAACCACGAGGCCCTGCTGTGCATCCAGACCGGCAAGACCCTGTCGGACCCGAACCGGTTCAAGTTCGACGGCGACGGCTACTTCCTCAAGTCGGCCGAGGAGATGCGCGCACTGTGGGACTCGCAGGTGCCGGGTGCGTGCGATTCCACGGTCCTCATCGGCGAGCGGGTGCAGTCCTACGCCGACGTCTGGACACCCACCGACCGCATGCCGGTGTTCCCGGTTCCCGACGGCCACGACCAGGGCTCCTGGCTGACCCATGAAGTGCGGGCCGGCCTGGAGGAGCGCAGGTTTCGCGGCGCGCCTGTCCCGCCCGAGTACACCGACCGCGCGGCCTACGAGATCAAGGTCATCTGCGACAAGGGCTTTCCTTCCTACTTCCTGATCGTGGCCGACCTGATCAACTACGCCCGCTCGGTCGGGATCCGGGTGGGGCCGGGTCGTGGATCGGCCGCCGGGTCACTGGTGGCCTACGCGCTGGGTATCACCAACATCGACCCCATCCCGCACGGTCTGCTGTTCGAGCGCTTCCTCAACCCGGAGCGACCGTCCGCCCCCGATATCGACATCGACTTCGACGACCGCCGCCGCGGCGAGATGCTGCGGTACGCGGCCAACAAGTGGGGCAGCGACCGGGTGGCCCAGGTCATCACCTTCGGTACCATCAAAACTAAAGCGGCGCTGAAGGATTCGGCCCGCGTGCACTACGGCCAGCCGGGTTTCGCGATCGCCGACCGGATCACCAAGGCGCTGCCGCCGCCCATCATGGCCAAGGACATCCCGGTGTCGGGGATCACCGATCCCAACCACGAGCGGTACAAGGAAGCCGCCGAGGTCCGCGCCCTGATCGACACCGATCCGGATGTGCGGACCATCTTCGAGACCGCGCGTGGCCTGGAAGGTCTGGTGCGCAACGCGGGTGTGCATGCCTGTGCGGTGATCATGAGCTCCGAGCCGCTCATCGACGCCATTCCGCTCTGGAAACGGCCCCAGGACGGCGCGGTCATCACCGGCTGGGACTATCCGTCGTGTGAGGCCATCGGCCTGCTGAAGATGGACTTCCTGGGCCTGCGGAACCTGACGATCATCGGTGACTGCCTGGAGAACATCCAGGCCAACCGGGGGATCGACCTGGATCTGGACACGCTGCCGTTCGACGATCCGGCGGCTTACGAGCTCCTCGGCCGTGGTGACACGCTGGGCGTGTTCCAGCTCGACGGCAGCGCGATGCGTGACCTGCTGCGCCGCATGCAGCCCACCGGATTCAACGACATCGTGGCGGTGCTCGCGCTGTACCGTCCCGGTCCGATGGGCATGAACGCCCACAACGATTACGCCGATCGCAAGAACGGCCGGCAGGCGATCAAGCCAATCCACCCCGAGCTCGAGGAACCGCTCAAAGACATCCTCGCCGAGACCTACGGCCTGATCGTCTACCAAGAGCAGATCATGTTCATCGCGCAGAAGGTCGCCTCCTACACCATGGGCAAGGCCGATGCGCTCCGTAAGGCCATGGGTAAGAAGAAGCTTGAGGTGCTCGAGGCCGAGTACAAGGGCTTCAAGGAAGGCATGACGGCCAACGGGTTCTCCGAGGCGGCGGTGAAAGCCCTGTGGGACACCATCCTTCCGTTCGCCGGGTACGCGTTCAACAAGTCCCATGCGGCCGGCTACGGCCTGGTGTCCTATTGGACGGCCTACCTCAAGGCGAACTATCCCGCCGAATACATGGCCGGTCTGCTCACCTCGGTCGGCGACGACAAGGACAAGGCCGCGGTCTACCTCGCCGACTGCCGTCGGCTCGGTATCACCGTCCTGCCGCCCGACGTCAACGAGTCGGTGCAGAACTTCGCCTCGGTGGGCGATGACATCCGGTTCGGTCTGGGCGCGATCCGCAACGTCGGCGCCAATGTCGTTTCGTCGCTGATCAGTACCCGAACCGAGAAGGGCAAGTACGCCGACTTCTCCGATTACCTCAACAAGATCGACATCGCGGCCTGCAACAAGAAGGTCACCGAATCGTTGGTGAAGGCGGGCGCGTTCGATTCTCTTGGCCACCCCCGCAAGGGGCTGTTCCTGGTGCACACCGACGCCGTCGATTCGGTGCTCGGCACCAAGAAGGCCGAGGCGATGGGGCAGTTCGATCTGTTCGGCGGTGCCGACGACGGTGGCGGCACGGACGCGGTGTTCACCATCAAGGTGCCCGAGGAGGAGTGGGAGGACAAGCACAAGCTCGCACTCGAACGCGAGATGCTGGGGCTGTACGTGTCCGGTCATCCCCTCAACGGGGTCGCCCATCTGCTGGCCAACCAGGTCGACACGCAGATCCCGGCAATTCTCGACGGCGACATCGCCAACGATGCGCAGGTGGTCGTCGGCGGTATCCTGGCCTCGGTCAACCGTCGTGTGAACAAGAACGGGCTGCCTTGGGCCTCAGCCCAATTGGAAGACCTCACCGGTGGTATCGAGGTGCTGTTCTTCCCTCAGACCTACTCGCTGTTCGGTCACGAGATCGCGGACGACGTGGTGGTACTGGTCAAGGCGAAAGTGGCTGCGCGCGATGACCGGATCTCACTGATCGCCCACGAACTGGTCGTGCCCGACTTCAGCAGCGCCCAGGCTGACCGGCCGCTGGCGGTGAGTCTGCCCACCCGCCAGTGCACCATCGACAAGGTGAGTGCGCTCAAGCAGGTGCTGGCCAACCATCCCGGTACCTCCCAGGTGCATCTGCGGCTGATCAGCGGTGAGCGGATCACCACGCTGGAACTGGATCAGTCGCTGCGGGTGACCCCCTCTTCGGCGTTGATGGGTGATCTCAAGGCGTTGCTCGGCCCAGGTTGTCTGGGGTAGCGGCCAGGTCGATCTTCACGATCGCACTGTCGGGCCACAGCCCGCGATCCCGCGCCCGCCGTAGCTTCTCTCGCAACGGAAGGTCCCGGTGCACGTTGGTGACGCCCGGGATCCTGAGCAGCGGCACGATGTTCCACTGCCATCCGTATCGCCGGTGCAGGGCGCGGTTGGCCTGTTGGGCGTTCTCACCGCCCAGGACGCTGGCCCGGCCGCTCAGCCAGGTGCTCCCGGTGATTCGTCCCTTGTAGTCGCAGACCACCAATTCGACGTCGGGCCGGGCGGTGAGTCTTCGGGTCTTCGGGCCGATCTTGGTGCGGAACAGCGCCGTTGGGCCGTCGAGCACGAACCAGATCGGGGTGTCGACAGCCGTGCCGTCGCGGCGGAAGCTGCGCAGCAGCGCGTAGTGGGAGCGGCTGAGGGTTTGGAGTGTGGTGTCGGTATGCGGCATGTGACCAGTCAACGACTTAGAGTTGACTCTAAGTCAAGCTCGGTGAGGAGGCCGGATGAGAACGACGCTGACCATCGGAGACGTCACGCAGCGGACGGGGGTGGCTCAGACCGCGCTGCGCTACTACGAGCAGGTCGGGCTGTTGCCCGCGCCGGAGCGCGTGGGCGGGCAGCGCCGCTATCCGGAGTCGGTCCTGCTGCGGCTGGAAGTGATCAGGTTGTGCAAGGCCGCCGGGTTCTCGTTGACCGAGATCCGGCTGCTGCTCAAGGACGACACTCCGGGCCGTCCGGTGGCTCGTGAGCTGGCGCAGACCAAACTCGCCGAAATCGATGCGCAACTGGAGGCGCTTGCCCGGGCCCGGGCGATCATCGAGTGGGGCATGCGGTGCACGTGTCCGTCAATTGAGTTGTGTACGTGCGGGATTCATCACGAGCTTCCGGCCTGACGCAGGAGCGGCAGCAGCCGGCCGGCGAGCATGTGCGGGTGCGGATCGAGCGAGCCGATCCGCAGGACCAGGTGTCGTGCCCCGGCGTCGACATACCCGGCGAGCCACGCCGCGCATTCCTGGGCGGATCCACCGCAGATCGCCTGAAACGAGCTCAGCACATCCAGTGGCTGGCGATAGTAGGTCCGGGTGTAGGTGTCGAGCGTGTCGTGGGCGCGCCTACGGTCGTCGTCGATGCACACCGTGGCGTACAGCGCGGGCGTGATGGGGCGCGGCGTCAGCTCGCCGATTCGCGCCAAGCCCCGCGCGTAGGCGCCGGCATCGGGCAGGTAAGGCAACCAGCCGTCGTAGCCTTCGGCGACCCGGGCGATGACCCGGTCGGAGTCGCCGCCGGCCAACCACAGAGGCGGGCCGCCCAGGCGCGCGGGCGGTAGCGCACTGTCGAGGCCATCGATCTGCCAGTACCGGCCGCTGAATCGGCTCTCACCGGCCCATGCCTGCCGCCACAGTTCGGCGGCCTCGTCGAGGCGGCGTGCCCGATCGGTGAACGGCATTGCCAGCGCGTCGAATTCACGCCGGCTTTCCGGTAGGGGAGATCCGGAACCCAGGCCGAGGATCAGCCGGCCGCCCGACAGTTGGTCGACCGTGGCGGCCTGCGCCGAGGTCAACAATGGCGGGCGCAGCGGACCGATCAGGGCTGCGGTACCGAGGGTGACACGGGAGGTGCGGGCACTCACCGCGGCGAGCAGCGTCAGCGGATCAACCCGGGTGCGGGCCAGCACGGAATCCCCGGTCCATACCGAGTCGAATCCCGATTCCTCTGCGATTCTGGCGAATTCGATCAGCCCGCGCGCGTCGTGGCGCCCCGTCATCGCGGTTTCCCGGCTGGGCAGCATGATGCCGATGGACAGCGACATGTGTCAACGATGACGCCACATGCCGGTTCGGTCGACTACCTGACGGGTAATGGCGACGGCCGGTCAGAACCGGTACCGCAGTATGCGCGCCTTGCGGGCTGTCGCCTTGCTGAGGCCGGAGGCTCGGGTCGCGATCCGCAGTACACCGGGAAAGCGATCGACCTCCGGTTGGTGGGCCAGGCTGGACTCCTCGACGAGTCGCAGTCGCGGGTTCCAGGTTTCGGGATGGTGGGCGTCCTTGAATCCCTGGTAGCCCCACTGGCTTCCGACGTCTTTGAACATCTTGGCCGGAAAGAACTTCAGGGCCGCCTTACTCATCCAGCCGATTCGGCCGTAGTCGTTGAACGCGAGCTCCCCGGAATCGAAGTGGTCGGTGATCCTCCGGAAGATGCCGGTGATGACCGGTTCGCTGAGGAACGCGAACAGCCCGTCAGCCACCAGCATGGTGGGTCTATCGGAGGGAATCGGGTCGGTCCAGTCCGGGTCGGCCAACGACGCGGCAACCGTATGCGCCTGGGGAAGTGGCGGCAGCACGCGGTCCCGTAGATGGCTGATCCCCGGCAGGTCCACGCTGTACCAGTCGACTGTGACCGGCGGCGAGACACGGTGAACACCGCTGTCGAGGCCCCCGCCGAGATCGACGACGACGGCGTCGGGATGGCCGGCCACGAACGCGCGGACCCGGTCGTCGAGCATCTTGGCCCGCAGCGCCGACTGGCACACCACGCTGGTCTGCACCCCCAGGCCGGCGAAGTCGTAATCGAGTTGTCCGA
The DNA here is from genome assembly GCF_003855255.1 of Mycolicibacterium nivoides. NCBI lineage: Bacteria > Bacillati > Actinomycetota > Actinomycetes > Mycobacteriales > Mycobacteriaceae > Mycobacterium > Mycolicibacterium nivoides. The sequence goes on from NZ_CP034072.1 coordinate 1,132,414, forward strand.
CTGCCTCATCGGCCATGGCGTCGCCGAGGATCGGGCGGGCCCACCGGCTGTCGAGCGCCCGGGCGTACAGCGTCAGAAAAGCGGTTTCCTCCACCGGTGTGAGGCCCGTCGTCGCAATACCCACAAACCCGACCGTACACCCGGTGCACGGCTGAACAGTTGGGCGAAAACGTTTACCGCCCTTGCGATCACGGGCTGACGCGGGAAACGCCAGTGCGTGGGTGGGCGGCGAGCGTCCGGCAGCCTACGGTGGAACCATGCGTAGCAGGCATGTGAGCGTCTGGATCGAGGTCGCGCCCGACGCGGTGTACGCCTACGCGTCTGATCCGAGGCAGTTGGCCACGTGGGCGGCGGGACTGGCCGAGGGTGGGTTGCGCCTCACTTCGCGAGGATGGGTGGCGGATTCCCCGATGGGTGAGGTCAGCGTCGAATTCACGCCGACGAACGCGCTCGGCGTGCTCGATCACGTGGTGCGTCTGCCCTCGGGTGAGGCCGTCTACAACCCGATGCGGGTTGTCCCGGTGGGGGTCGACGAAGAGTCGTGCGAAGTCGTGTTCACCGTCCGGCAGCGGCCCGGGATGACCGATGAGCAGTTCGAGGCAGATGTCGCCGCCGTAGCCGCCGATCTAGAGACGTTGCGGGGACTGATGGAAGGTCACTGATCAGAGGGCGAGATGCGGCCCAGGCCCAGCCATACCGCAATGGTGACCGCGGTAGCCGAGAGCACAGCTGGTGCAGCACTCATGGTGGCCACACCGACGACCACCAGCACCAGGGCGCCGATCGCCAGGGCGATCAGCTTGTAGGTCGGCCAGGGGACCCCGGCGATGTCAACCTGGTGATCGGCCCGGGAGGTGGCGCTGCGGAAGTTCCCGGCGGTGGTCATATGTTGACGATAGCTCGCAACATTGATTTCGGCTAGCCGAAACCTCGGATCAGGCGTGTCGTTTTCCGGTTGGTCTGGGTCAACAGCGGGCTTCCACCCGGTACCGGACTTCAGACGGTTTGGTCGGGCGGTCGGCGAAGGAGCCGTGCGCTGTGCCGCTGAGGTGGAATTTGGTGTCGTCGATGCCGGCCTGGGTGTCCGACGCTTCGGCCAGCGCGCCCCCGGTGAAGCCGGTCAGGTCCCGAATCCGCATGACCTTGGGCTCGACAGAGGCTCCGGTCTGGATGATCGCGGTGAACCCGGGTGTTTGCGGCTCGGTTTCGATGGTCCACAACCAGGAGATTTGCGTGCACTGCACCTTGTAGGCCGTCGCCATTTCCTGGTCGTCAATGAAGACCCGTGCGGTGTTGGCATCGGCGGGGCTGCCTGCGGGCGCCGCGCACGCAGACGCGGACGCGGCGAGCGCGACCACCATCGCGGTGCGCGCTGCCGCCCACCGCACCCGTTGCTGAGTGTGCCGCACGATGGTTGTTTTCCCAGTTCGGGGTTTGTTCAACCACATGCCGCGAATTTCGGTGGTCGGGCGACGCGGACGGCGGAATCTCGGCGTGTGCGCCCACCCAGGTGTAGTGAAACCGCTGGCCAGTGGCACCATTGAACGGTGACTGCCGATCTGAGCAAAGGCTCCCGAGTGTCCCCGCTGGCCGCGCCGCTGACTGCCGCCGACATCGACGAGGCCGCCGAGCGAATTTCCGGGGTGGTCACCCGCAGCCCGCTGCAGTTCAACGAGCGCCTGTCGGAAGCGACCGGGGCCAACGTCTACCTCAAACGCGAGGATCTGCAGGCGGTGCGTTCCTACAAGGTCCGCGGCGCGTTCAACCTGATGGCCCAGCTCTCGCCCGACGAACTGGCGGCCGGCGTCGTGTGCTCCTCGGCGGGCAACCACGCCCAGGGCTTCGCGATGGCCTGCCGGTCGATGCGCACCCATGGCCGCGTCTACGTACCGGCCAAGACCCCCAAGCAGAAGCGGGACCGGATCCGGTACCACGGCCGCGAGTTCATCGAGCTCATCGCCGGCGGGTCGACTTACGATCTGGCCGCTGCCGCGGCGCTCGACGATGTCGCACGCACCGGGGCCACCCTGGTGCCCCCGTACGACGACCTGCGCACGATGGCAGGCCAGGGCACCATCGCTGCCGAGGTGCTCGACCAGCTCGACGACGAGCCGGATCTGGTGATCGTCCCCGTGGGTGGTGGCGGCTGTATCGCAGGCATCACCACATATCTCGCCGAGCGTGCCTCGGACACATCGGTGCTCGGGGTGGAGCCGGCGGGCGCGGCGTCGATGATCGCGGCGCTGGCCGCGGGTGAACCCGTGACGCTCGACCACGTCGATCAGTTCGTCGACGGTGCGGCAGTGGCGCGGGCCGGTGCGCTGCCCTACGCCGTCCTGGCCGCCGCCGGTGACATGGTCGCCCTCACCACGGTCGACGAGGGCGCGGTCTGTAGTGCGATGCTCGACCTCTACCAGAACGACGGAATCATCGCCGAGCCCGCCGGGGCGCTGTCGGTGACCGCGCTGCTGGAGGCAGACATCGAGCCCGGGTCCTCCGTCGTGTGCCTGATCTCGGGTGGCAACAACGACGTGTCCCGCTACAACGAGGTGGTCGAGCGGTCACTGGTGCACCTGGGACTCAAGCACTACTTCCTCGTGGACTTCCCGCAGGAACCCGGGGCGCTGCGCCGCTTCCTCGACGAGGTACTCGGGCCGGGCGACGACATCACCCTGTTCGAGTACGTCAAGCGGAACAACCGGGAGACCGGTGAGGCGTTGTGCGGTGTCGAGCTGAGCGCGGCCACGGACCTGGAGGGCTTGCTGGCCCGGATGCAGGATTCCGACATCCACGTCGAGTTACTCGAACCGGGGTCGCCGACCTACCGGTACCTGACCTGAGCGACCCCCTGAACCGGCGGGGCCTCAGGCTCCGATGCCGGTGGCCTCGAACCCGGCACTGACTGCCCGGACTTTTTCGTCCAGAACGTCTTGGGGATCCTTGCGGAACAGGGACTTGGCCACGAGTTCGACCGCGCGCCGGCTGTCGCTGAACCCGGATGTCCGCGACAGGTGCAGGGTCAGTGCCAGATAGAACAGCGTTGCGACGTCCTGCGGCGTGAAGAGATAGCCCTGGCCGTTCTTGGCACTGATGACGTTGTACGCCGCCTTGTTGTGGATGCCGCTGTTGGTGTGCACGCCGCCGTTGTCGCGGGTGGTGTTGACGTAGTCGCGCACGTGGGCGGGCTGACCGCGCCGCGTCGGATCACTCAGATCGCGCAGCGGGACGCCGGTTCCGTCGAGTTCCTCGCCCATCTCCCAGTTCCAGCTGTCGATGTCCGGCTTCTGGGAGTTGGCAATGATCGTGCCCATGATGTCCGAATAGGACTCGTTGAGCGCGCCGGATTCGTTCTTGTACTCCAGGCGTGCCGTGTTGTCGGTCAATCCGTGCGTCATCTCGTGGGCGACGACATCCACGGCCACCGCATAGGACCGCAGCTCTCCGTTGACGCTGCGCTGGCCGTACACCATCTGCGTGCCGATCCAGGCGGCGTTGCGCCATTCATTGGGCGTCGGGTCCTGGATCGATGTGCAGTTGATGGAGGAGATGAAGGGTCCTCCCTGGTTGTCCAGACCGTTGCGCTGCAACGTGTTCAGCAGGTAATCGGCCACCTCTTGGGCATTGGCATGTGCGCTGATCGCCGCCGGGCTCCACGGGGCCGGGGGGTTGGTGATCGGCGCGGCGCCCGGTAGCGAGCGGAATTGCGATTCGATCCTGCGGAACCCGAAATCGTAGGTCTCGATGCGCCGGGTCGGGTCCACGAGCCGCGTGTTGTCGTTCTCATCGCGCTCGGCCCGGATACGCCGGGTTTGGCCGAGTGCATCGGTTGAGTCCAGCTCTTCCAGGGTCCATGAAATCGTCTGCGTACGGGGAAGTTTGGTCACCAGATCGCCGGAATGGGCGTCGACGACGTAGTCGAAGAGTTCCGGCAGCGTCTCCGGATGGCCGTCCGAGGTGCGCTTGCGGTGTCGCTGGACGTTCTTGGCGATGTAGACCAGGCGCCACACCCCGGGCTGGGAGCTGTTGTCGAAGTAGAAGTACAGCCGGGGAGGCTCCGGTAAGGGCAGCGCGTCCTTGCCCGCGTCCTTGACGATCACGTCCTGAGCCTGGGCCGGCGATATCGCCGCCACGGCGTCGACACCGTCGGGATTGCCGATCGCCGAATTCACGGCCAGCATGTTGTTGGCGTCATCCAACTCGATCGTGACGAGGGAGCCGTAGATCGGGATGTGCTGACGGTACTGAGCGAACTTGACGACGGTGGAATCCGTGAGTGGTACAGATTCGGTGCCCAGGGCCCGGTACTCGGTTCCCGGACCCGCGCTGCTGTCGGTGATGGTGGGCACCTCGGGGTTGGCGATCATCTGGTTCAGATAGCGACGCGCAGCCGATTCCGGATCGAGTGTCGCCACGTCGATCGCCCGGGCCGTGCCGGGCCTGACCGTTTCGTCATTGATGGCCCGCACTGCCGGGCCCTGGTATTTGTCCGCGCTGTGCAGCGCAAAGCTCTCTAACCCGTTGTCGTTCATCAGTTCTCATATCTCCTGGTCCGATGGTGGCTGCCCCGGATGGGGCCGACCGGGTGTCGGCGCCATGGCATGGCCTGATCATGCGTCGACGGCGCCGCAATTTCGTGCGTAGTCGCCTACTCGAAAATTGCGCCGAACGGACCCGTGAGGTCTGCAGCGGTGCCGCTGTCGTGCGAAGTGACGACCGCGTCGGCACCGAATGCAGGTAGTGATCTACGCGCGCGCTCCGGGCCGAGGATGCCTACCGTCCATGACGTGGGGTTTCAGCCTCACACGAGACCCGCCGTCAAGGGAGCCAGCCATGGCGAAATACCTCATCAAATCCGGTGACACCCTCGGTGCCATCGCAACTCGGCTCGGGGTGGGTCTGGCCGGCCTTGAATCGGCGAACCCGCACATCACCGATCCACACCGGATCTTCCCGGGCCAGATCATCATCGTGCCGGGCAGTTCACCGGTGCCCGGACCCGAATACGTCGTGCAGTCCGGCGACACGCTGACCCACATCGCTGCCAGGTTCGGGGTGAGCCTGGCCGACCTCGAAAGCGCCAATCCCCAGATCGCCAACGTGAACCGGATCTTCACGGGGCAGATCATCACGGTCACGGAAGCGGCTACACGGGTCCGCCACGACATCTGGACACTCGATGAGATCGATCACTGGCACCCGACCATCTACGCCTACGCCCGCGCGGTGCAGGTGCTGATCGACCGGACGGACGCGGACCAGTTCGACCCGATCAGTTGGCAGTATCAGTCCGACATCCATGGCACCACAGAGAATCCCGACAATTACCGCAACCAATGCCAGCACTTCTGCTGGTTCTTCCTGCCCTGGCACCGGATGTATCTGCAGTGGTTCGAACGGATCATCAGATCTGCCATCGCAGACCTGGACGACGTCGACGAGCAGACCAAGGCGACCTGGGCATTGCCCTACTGGAATTACAGCAGCGACGATTCTGCCCGCAGGCGGTTGCCGCAGGCTTTTCTCGATACCACCCTGCCGGACGGCGTGACGCCGAACCCGCTGTGGGTGCCTGGGCGAAACCTCAATGACGGTTCGTCGCTGCCAGTCTCCGACGTCGACCTGACCAGTGCGCTGGCGCCGGTCGATTTCGCCGGGATCGGCGGGTTTGCCGGTGGGCGCACCGGATTCAGCCATGGCGGAGAAGATCCGGGCTCGGCGATGGGACCGCTCGAAGGAACGCCTCACGGTGCGGTTCACGTGGGTGTGGGCGGTCTGATGGGTTCGTTCAACACCGCCGCGCTGGACCCGATCTTCTGGCTGCACCACGCCAACATCGATCGGATCTGGGAGATCTGGCGGACGATGCCCGACCGGACGAACACCACAGAGGCCGCCTGGCTGACCGGTGTGACGTTCCACTTCCACGACGAGAACCGGGCGACGCTCACCGAGACGGTGCAAGAAGTGCTCGACACCACGACCCAGCTCAGCTACCGCTATGAGGACATCACGGCCCCTGTCGCACTGGAGGCTCTCATGCCAACCGCACCTGCACCCGAGAACCCGCCGGAACTGGTCGGAGCATCGGACAGCGCGATCGCCCTGGCCGGTGAGACCACCAATGTCACGTTCGGTATCGCTCCTCCGATCGGCCCGCTGGCCGAGGAAGCGACACCGGCGTCGCGTGCTTTCCTCCGCATCGAGGACGTGACGTCACCGGCACCGGTGGGCGTCACCTACAAGGTGTATCTCAATGTGGGCGGCGGCGAACCCACAGTCGATGACGACCATTTCGTTGGTGTCGCAGCTTTTTTCGGGATCGAGGAAACCAGTAACCCCGACAATGAGCACGGTGGGATGCGGCTCGCCTTCGACATCACGGGCCTGTACCGACGATTCAGTGCCGAGGGCCGCTGGAGCGATCAGGTCAGCGTCACCTTCGTACCGCAGTATGTGGAGCCGGCGGCCCATCCGATCCAGCTGCCGGGTGCCCAGGCCTCGGCGCCGCAGCAGTCCGGCAATGCGCGAGTTGGTCGAGTGAGCGTCTTCCTGCAATGACACTCACCGCGGTGCCGAGCCGGGCGGCGCGGCCATCGGCCTGGCGGCGGTTGCGGTGGAGACATCCGGAGCTGTACCTGCTGACGGTCGCGGTGGCCGCCTGGCTCGCGGTCGTGATCCTGCATCTGACGATGCTGTCCCACACCGGAGCTCAGCATTGTTCGATGGTGCCGCACGGCGCGGGCCACCACCACGGCGTGCTGAGGGTCGACGTCCTCGCCGAGGGTTGTGTCGGGGTGCCCTCCGGTGCAATGGAATTCCCCGAGTCGATGGCGCTGTGGGCGGTGATGGCGGCCGCGATGATGCTGCCGACGACGCTGCCCGCCGCCCGGTCGATAGCGCTGAACGGCAGATGGAATCGGCGCCACCGCGGCCAGGCGTTGTTCGCGGTCGGCTACCTCGCGGTGTGGTCGGGGTTCGGAGCCCTCGCGCTGACGGGCGCCTGGTTGGTCGGACCGAAAACCGGAGGTGCTCTTGCCGTCTCGGCGCTCCTGGCGACGGCGGCGGCCTGGGAACTGACCCGCAGGAAGCGGTTCTTCCTCCGCGCGTGTCACCGGGTCCGGGCGCTGCCGGCCGGCGGATGGCGCGCGGACCGGGCCTGCGTCGGGGAGGGGCTGCGAAACGGATTGCGGTGCACCGGTGCATGTGGCCCGATGATGCTGCCGATGGCGCTGGCCCCGCACGCGCTGTGGCTGATGGTGGTCCTGTTCGGGGTCGTCGTGGGGGAGAAGTGGGTGACGAAAGGCGTGGACCATCTTCGCCTCTTCGCTGCGGTGCTCGCGGTGGTCGCCGTCATCGTGGCATGTGGTGCGCCGCTCGGTTGACCGACCAGACGACCAGCGCGCAAGCCGCGAACGTGGCGCCGAGGATGCTGGAGCCGGTCCACCCCGCGAGCGAGTAGACCGCGGTGGTGGCCGTCGCCCCGAGCGCCGAGCCGAGTGAGTAGAAGAACATGTAGCCGCCGATGACGCTGCTGGTGCGATGCGGGTGGGCTGTGGTGAGTAGGTGCTGGTTGCTCACGTGCACCGCTTGTACGGCGAAGTCGAGCACGATCACGCCGACGACGATCAGTACCAGCGACCATGATGCGTGTCCGATGGCCAGCCATGACACGGTGAGGAGCGCGAGCGCCCCGCCGGTGACGGCGCTCGCGAGTCCGGAGTCGGCCCAGCGTCCTGCGCGGGCCGCGCCGAGCGCACCGGCAAGACCTGCGATTCCGAAGAGGCCGATCTGCGCCGTGCTCAGATGCCACGGAGCGGCGGTGAGCGGCAGCGCCAGGCCGCTCCACAGTGTCCCGAAGGACGCGAACAGGAAGAACGCGATCAGCCCGCGTGAGACGAAAAGGCGCTCGCGGAACAGTCGGGCCAACGACGTCAGCACGTCGAGGTAATCCGTTTGTTCGCGCCGAGGGTCGGGCGGCAGGAGTCTCGGCACCAGGCCTGCCAGCGCAACCAGCAACACCGCCAGCCCGGCATAGACGCTTCGCCACCCCCACACGGCGGCGAGGGTGCCTGCCGCGACGCGTGAACCGAGGATCCCGACGACGACTCCGGAGGTCACCATGCCGAGGGTCCGGCCGCGGTCCTCGGGCGTGGACAGGGCTCATTTCAGCAACTCTTCAGGGGGTGTGATGGCCGAGCCGGTGCCGCACAGCGATGACGTGACCTGGACCGATCCCACCTGCCCGGTGGCGCGCACTCTCGACCTCGTCGGGGACCGTTGGAGTCTGCTCATCGTCCGCGACGCCATGGACGGCGCGCGGGCGTTCACCGACTTTCAGCAGCGCACCGGCATCGCGCGCAATATCCTCACCGATCGGCTGCGCCGTCTCGTCGAGCGCGGCATCCTCGATCGGGAGGTGGCCGCATCAGGACGGCGGCAGGTGTACACGCTCACGCAGGCCGGTCGTGACCTCTTCACCGTCGTGGTGGCGCTGCGCCAGTGGGGTGAGCGGCACGCGTTCGAGGCTGACGAGGCTCGCTCGGTGCTCGTCGACGAACGGGGTCTGGCGCTCGCGGAATTGCGCCCCACGGATTCCCGCGGTGCCCCGGCGGATCCGGACAGCACGTCCGTGCGGAAGGACTACTGAACGCGCTCGGTGCGCAGGATTGCGAACGAGTGACCGGCCAATACCGTGGCGCCGGAAGCGATGTCGGGGTCTTCCCACGCCGCGACCAGTTCGCCCGTCACCGGCACGGACACGGCGTCGGAACCGAGGTTGCAGGCGATCGACAGGGCGCCACGGTGCAGAACGATCCACCGCTGCTGCTCGTCGAAGTCGATCGACATGTGATCCAGCCACGGATCGGCGAGGTCGGGCTCGGTGCGCCGCAACGCGATCAGCTCCCGATAGGTCCTGTGCAGCCGATCGTGATCGCCGTCGGAGACCTCGCTCCAGTTCAGTTTGGACCGCAGGAATGTCTCCGGGTCCTGCGGATCTGGGATCTCGTCGGCATCCCAGCCGTGCTCGGCGAATTCGGCCTTACGACCCTCGGCGGTAGCGCGGGCCAATTCCGGCTCGGGATGCGAACTGAAGAACTGGAACGGTGAGGAGGAACCCCACTCCTCGCCCATGAAAAGCATTGCCGTATAGGGGGATCCGAGCGCAAGCGCCGCCTTCACGGCCAGCTGGCCGAATGTCAGGAGCTGCGACGGCCGGTCGCCGACGGCGCGGTTGCCGACCTGGTCGTGGGTAACGGTGTAGGCCAGCAGCCGCGTGCCCGGAATGGTGGCGGTGTCCAATGGACGGCCGTGTCTGCGATGACGGAACGACGAGTATGTGCCCGCGTGGAAATATCCGTGCTTGAGCGTCTGTGCCAGGGTGGCCAGCGATCCGAAATCGGCGTAGTAGCCCTGCCGTTCACCCGACACCGCGGTATGGATGGCGTGGTGGACGTCGTCGTCCCACTGTGCAGTCAGGCCGAAGCCGCCACGGTCGCGCGGCGTGATCAGCCGGGGGTCGTTCAGGTCGCTTTCGGCGATCAACGAGAGAGGACGGCCGAGTTCTTCGGCAAGGGCGTCGGTCTCGGCCGCCAGTTCCTCGAGCAGATGGATCGCGGTGGTGTCCACCAGCGCATGCACCGCATCCAGACGCAGACCGTCGGCGTGGAAGTCGCGCATCCAGCGCAGCGCACAGTCGATGATGTAGGTGCGAACTTCGTCGGCGTCGGCATCGGACAGGTTGATCGAACTGCCCCACGGATTGCTGCCGGCGGACAGGTATGGACCGAACCGCGGCAGATAGTTGCCCGACGGGCCGAGATGGTTGAACACCGCGTCGATCAGCACGCCGAGTCCACGCGCGTGGCAGGCGTCGATCAGCCGGATGAGGCCGTCCGGTCCGCCGTAGGATTCGTGCACCGCGTACCAGAGCACCCCGTCATAGCCCCAGCCGTAGGTGCCGTTGAACGCGTTGACCGGCATCAACTCGACGAAATCGACGCCGAGATCCACCAGGTGGTCGAGCTTCTCGATGGCGGCGTCGAATGTGCCATCGGGAGTGAAGGTTCCGGTGTGAAGTTCGTAGATCACCCCGCCGCAGATGGACCGGCCCGCCCACCCGGCGTCGGTCCAGGCGTCCGGTGCGGGCTGCCACAGCTGTGAGCGTTCATGCACGCCGTCGGGCTGACGCGCTGAGCGAGGATCCGGCAGTACCGTGGCGTCCTCGTCGAGAACGAACCCATACCGGGCGTCGGCGCGGCAGCTGACCTCGGCCCGCCACCAGCCGTCGGCGGTGCGCGTCATCTCGTGCAGCGCTCCGTCCACGTCGACCCGCACGCGGTCGGGCTTCGGCGCCCACACGGTGAATTCAGTCATCCGTGCGCTCCAGCAAGGCCACCGGCGAATCGGCGAGCAGGTCGGTCAGCGGCACCCGCCCGGCCCACTGCCGGCCACTGAGCCGATCCAGCCACCGGCCGGCGGGTAAGGGCAATACCGTGTCGGCCCAGCCGGTTTCGGCCAGTGCCACGGTCCACCGGCATGCCGCCACCACGACATCCTGACCGCGCAGAAACGACACCAGGTGTGCCGCGGCGGTACCGGTGGCGGGCAGCGGCGTGTAGCCGCCGGCCCGGAAGGTCGCCGGCCGCGCGCGGCGCAGTGTCAGCGCAGCCGTGGTCACCCGCAGCTTGTCATCGTCCCCGCGCTCCAACGCGTCACGCAGCGCCGCATAGTCGACGGGGCGACGGTTGTCCGGATCGACCAGACTGTCCTCGGTCGTTTCGGTGCCCTGGTAGACGTCGGGTATGCCGGGCGCGGTCAGCTGGATGAGTTTCTGGCCCAGGCTGTCGTTCCGGGCGTGCGCCTCGAGCCGACCCACCAGCGCCGTCAGTTCGGCTGCGACCGGACCGTCGAGGACCCGGTCCAGCCAACCGTGCACCTCGTTCTCGAAGTCCACGCACGGGTCATGCCAGGAGGTTCGGGTGGCGGCTTCCCGGATCGCCTTCTCGGCGTAGGCGTGCAACCGGGCACGAAGCTCGTCGGTGACGGCTCCGTCCACCGGCCAGACGCCGAAAATGTTCTGCCACAAGAACAGTGCGGTCTCCCGCTCCGGGGGAGTGGACGATGCCGACCACCGCTCGACCGAATCGGCCCACGTCTCGGGGACCTGGGACAGCAGCCCGATCCGGGCGCGGACGTCCTCTCCGCGCTTGGTGTCGTGGGTCGACAACGTGGTCATCGCCGTCGGCCGGGCGCGCATCCGCGTGGTCGTCCGCTGGTGGAACTCGGCTGCCGACACCCCGAACAACTCTGGTGCACCGCCGACCTCGTTGAGCGACACCAGGCGGGCGTCGCGGTAGAACAGGCAGTCCTCGACAGCCTTGGCCGTCGCCGCACCACACAGTTGGTTGAACCGGGACACCACCTCGTCGCTGGTGGAAAGGGCCGTCGCGACGGTGGACAGCGTGTCGGTCAGTTCCATTGCGGCCCAGGATGTCTCCTGCATGGCCACCGGAACGATCGCGCCGAGCGACGGATAGTCACTGCGGTAGACGCCGATCCTGCTGATGAGTGCTGCCACGGCCGCCGGCAGCTGCGGGTCCTGCCTCGCGGTCACCGTCGCGATGGCCCGGCACAGCCGGCTCAGTTCGCTGGACAGGGTGTCGGTGACCGCCGCGGTCTTGAGCGTGCGTTCGGCGTCAGGATCCGGGCGCCCACTCACCGCGGTGAGTGGGCTTTCCCCTGACGGGGCGATGAACAGTCCACCGACCTCGCGCAGCGCGTCGTAGCCGGTGGTGCCGTCGACGGGCAGTGACGCATCGAGGCTCTCGTCGGCCGCCAGGATCTTCTCGACCACGATCCAGGCTTCGGGACCGGTGAGTTCGCGCAACCACCCCAGATAGCCCGCGGGGTCGGACAATCCGTCCGGATGGTCGATCCGCAGGCCGTCCACCAGGCCCTCCTCGAACCAGCGCTTGACCTCCACGTGGCTCGCGTCGAAGACGGTGCGGTCCTCCTGGCGCAGCGCCGCCAGGGACGTGATCGAGAAGAAGCGACGGTAGCCGCAGATCCCGGTGCGCCAACCCCTCAGCCGGTAGTGCTGGCGGTCATGGACCTCGCTGCCGGTGCCCGAGCCGGTTCCGGGCGCCACCGGGAACACCAGGTCGCCCAGTCTCAGCACGTCGCCGTCGAGCACCAGGTCGGCGACGTCGTCGTCGGAACCCAGGACCGGCAACACGATCCGCCCGCTGTCGAGATCCCAATCGATGTCGAAGTAGTCCGCGTAGGCCGAGGCGCGGCCATGCCGCAGCAGATCCCACCACCACGGGTTCTGCTCGGGGTGGGCGACGCCGACGTGGTTGGGCACGATGTCCACGATCAGGCCCATGCCGCGGGATCGGGCAGCCTCTGACAATCTGCGCAGTCCCTCCCTGCCGCCGAGGGAGGCCGATACCGTGGTGGGATCGGTCACGTCGTAGCCGTGTGTGGATCCGTGCGCGGCGGTCAGGATCGGCGACAGGTAGAGATGTGAGACTCCCAGCCGGTCGAGATAGTCCAGGAGATTCACCGCGTCATCGAATGTGCAGCAGTCGCCGCGCATCTGGAGCCGATACGTGGACAGGATGGGGCTGGGCATATCAGGCCGTCTTGCGCAGCACGAGCAGCGAGCGGGCCTGTAGTGAGATCTTCTCACCCGCGGCCACCACGAGACCGGAATCGCCTGTCGGACTGGAGGTGTCGAGGTCGCCGGTCCATTCGGCGGCGTAATCGCCGTTCGGGGTGACGAAGTCCTGCTCGTGGTCGTTGGCGTTGAAGCACAACAGGAACGTGTCGTCGACGACGCGTTCACCTCGCGCGTTGGGGGCCGGGATGGAATCGCCGTTGAGGAACACCGCGACACAGGTGCCCAACCCGGTGCCCCAGTCCTCGGGGGTCATCTCGGTTCCCGCCGGGGTGAGCCACGCGATGTCCCGAACCTGGTCACCGCTGCGGATGGGCTTGCCCTCGAAGAACCGGCGACGCCGAAACGCGGGATGGCGCTTGCGGAATGCCAGCACCTTGCGGGTGAACTCCAGGTGGTCGGCGTTGCTCTCGAGCCGTGACCAGTCCATCCAGGACAGCTCGGAGTCCTGGCAGTACACGTTGTTGTTGCCCGACTGGGTCCGACCGATCTCATCGCCGTGGGCGATCATCGGGGTGCCCTGGGACAGCATCAGTGTCCCCATGATGTTGCGCATCTGCTTGGCGCGCAGGGCCAGGACCTCCGGGTCGTCGGTCGGGCCCTCGACGCCGCAGTTCCACGAGCGGTTGTGGCTCTCGCCGTCGCGGTTGTCCTCACCGTTGGCCTCGTTGTGCTTCTCGTTGTAGGACACCAGATCGTTGAGGGTGAATCCGTCGTGGCAGGTGACGAAGTTGATGCTGGCGCCGGGCCGGCGGCCGGTGGCCTCGTAGAGGTCTGAGGAGCCGGTGAGCCGGGACGCGAACTCGCCGAGCGTCGAGGGTTCGCCGCGCCAGTAATCACGCACCGTGTCGCGGTACTTGCCGTTCCACTCGGTCCACAAGCCGGGGAAGTTGCCGACCTGGTAGCCGCCCTCGCCGACGTCCCACGGTTCGGCGATCAGTTTCACCTGGCTGACCACCGGGTCCTGCTGGACCAGGTCGAAGAACGCCGAAAGCCGGTCCACGTCATAGAACTCGCGGGCCAGCGTTGATGCCAGGTCGAATCGGAAGCCGTCGACGTGCATCTCCAGTACCCAGTACCGCAGAGAGTCCATGATCAGTTGCAGCGTGTGCGGGTGCCGGGCATTGAGGCTGTTGCCGGTCCCGGTGAAATCCTTGTAGTACTCGAGCTGCCCGTCGAGGAGCCGGTAGTACGCGGCGTTGTCGATCCCGCGGAAGTTGATGGTGGGACCGAGGTGGTTTCCTTCGGCGGTGTGGTTGTAGACCACATCGAGGATGACCTCGATACCGGCATCGTGAAACGCCTTGACCATGGTCTTGAACTCGGCCACGGCGCCGCCGGCGTGCCTGGTGGCCGCATATTGGAAGTGCGGGGCGAAGAAACCGACTGTGTTGTAGCCCCAGTAGTTCCGCAACCCGAGGTCCAGCAGCCGATGGTCGTGCATGAACTGGTGCACCGGCATCAGCTCGATCGCGGTGATGTTCAGCGACTGGAGGTACTCGATGACCACCGGGTGGCTCAGCCCCGCATAGGTGCCCCGGAGTTCCTCCGGGATGCCCGGGTGAGTCTGGGTCATTCCCTTGACATGTGCCTCGTAGATGACCGTGTCGTGATACGGGGTCTTGGGTGAGCGGTCCGAGCCCCATTGGAAGAACGGGTTGATCACCACGCTGGTCATGGTGTGGCCCAGGGAGTCGACCTGCGGCGGGTTTCCGGTGCCGGGAGGTTCGGCCGTCAGGTCGTAGGAGAACAGGGCCTGGCTGAAATCGAAGTCGCCGTGGAACGACTTGCCGTACGGGTCCAGCAGCAGCTTGCTGGGGTCGCACCGATGTCCGGCGCCGGGATCCCACGGGCCGTACACCCGGTACCCGTACCGCTGCCCAGGCGTGACAGTCGGCAGGTAGGCGTGCCAGACGTAACCGTCGACCTCTTCGAGATTGATCCGGTGCTCGGTCCCGTCCTTGGCGATCAGACACAGCTCGACGCGTTCGGCGACTTCCGAGAACAGCGAGAAGTTGGTGCCCGCACCGTCGTAGGTCGCGCCGAGCGGGTAGGCCTCGCCGGGCCAGACGGTCGACATCGGCGTGGGTACTGGAGATGACGGCACTGGAGAAGACGGTGGCATGGGTTCACCACCAACCGGTGGCCGCCGCCATCTGGCGGCCCAGTTCACCCGTCATCGTGCGCATGTACGTCGTGGAGATGTGGTGGGAATCGTGGTACATCAACACATTTCCCTCCACCACGCGGCAATAGTCCTTACGGCACACCGCATCGCTCATGTCGAGTGGCTTGAGCAGAGGAAACCTTCCGACGAAATCCAGCGTGGGGTTGTGGTCGGAGAGTACCTTGGACCGCTCTATGCCGCAGGAGATGGAGTCGCCGCCGTTGGCCAGGCAGTCGTAGGGGAAGTACGGCTGGCCGTTTCGGGTCAGCCACGGGGTATCGCGCATCGCCAAAACCGGAATGTTGTTCTGCGAGAGAGTTTCCCAGATTCCGATATAGGTGCCCGGCATCACGTCACCTGGCTTGATGTTCCACGGCCGGGTGGACGTGGTGAACACATAGTCGGGCCGATCGGCGATGAGCCGGGCCATCACCTTTTCGTTCCACTCATGGCATTTCGGATACGGGCGGTTATCGCCCATCACCAGCGGCGTTTCCTCCGTGGTGAGAGGACAACCCATCTTGAGGTAGGTGACGACCTTGAAGTTGTGCAGGCGGCCCAGCAGGTCCAGGGCGGTGATCCAGTGCTCGGCATGCGACCCGCCTGCCACCGCGACGGTGCGCGGGGAGTCTTTGTCGCCGTAGGTGCAGTTGATGATGTCGGTGTTGCCGAAATCGCTGATACAGCCGTCCGTCGTGGACGCCGGCAGATCGTCCTTCGCCTCGAGCACCGTGGGGCGCATGGGCAGTTTGGGTACCCGCGCGTGGTCGATCAGGGCGCGTGCTCCGGGATAGTCGCGGGCCGACAGCCCCGACAGTTCCTTGCCGTTGGCGCGCTGCACGGTGACATGCTCACGCCAGGTGAAGGAAGTGGCGGTCAAGGCGACACCGAGAAGGCCGACGATCGAGCCGACAACGATGGTGGGCCGGCGCAGACGGACCCGTAGCGGAAGGGCAGGTGCCGCGGTGGCGGCCTTGGCCTTCTGCGAGCGCAGTGGCTCCTCGATATAGCGCGTGGTGAGCCAGGCCAGAACGCCCGACACGAGCAGCACGATCGTGCCCTCGAGGAAGTTGGCGTGGGCATGGCCCGAGTAGGACAGCCAGAAGATCAGCAACGGCCAGTGCCAGAGGTAGAGCGAGTAGGCCATCGAGCCCAGCGACACGAACGGCTTTGTCGCCAGCATCCGGTTGGGTGCGGGCAACCGCTGGCCCGCTCTCGGATCGTCGGTCCGGTTGGCAGCGGTCAGGATGAAGATGACGGTGGCGCCGACCGGAACCAGGGTCCACGGCCCGGGAAACTCCTTGACGCCGTCGATCCACCAGCCACACGTCAGGATCGCGGCCAGCGAGACGGTCGCCAGGACGGTGCGCAACCACATCGGCCACCGCACCGCCGGCACCAACGCCCCGGCGAGCGCGCCGACGAGCAGCTCCCAGCCGCGGGCAAAGCTGTTGTAGTAGGCGGTGGCCTGATCGTTGTTGTGGGCGATGATCGCGTACACGAAAGACGCGATGGTCAGCGCGCTCAGTAAAACGATGAACGCGGTGCGCAGATGGCGGCCGAACAGCCGGCGGCCCATGAAAGCGAACCCGAAGACCAGTAACAGGAAGGCCAGGTAGAACTGCCCCTGGACGGACATCGACCAGATGTGTTGGAGCGGGCTGACCGCCTCACCGGCGCGAAGGTAGTCCGCGGCAGTGTTGGCCAACTCCCAGTTCTGGTAGTAGCCCAGGCTTGCCAGGCTTTGGTCAGCAAACGTTTCCCAGCGGGTCTCGGGCTGCACCAGGATCGTCAGCACGGCGGCTGCGGCAAGCACCACCACCAGCGCGGGAAGCAGGCGCCGAATCAACCGGACCACTTCGGGAAGCGGCCACAGCGGCGCATCCGGATTGAGTGCGATCCGCAGGATCTTGCCGCCGAAGAAGAATCCGGACAGCGCCAGGAAAACGTCGACACCACCGGAAACCCGGCCGAACCAAATGTGGAACATCGCCACGAGGGCGATGGCGATGCCGCGCAGTCCGTCCAGATCGTGGCGGTAGAAACCCGATGCACGGGTACCCATGACTGCGCGTGGAACGGAACCGGATTCGGTGCCGGGCTCCGTCCGGGGGGCGTCAAGGGTTTTCATGGTCGAGGCCAATTTACCTAACATCGGCCTGCCGCTCACATTTCGGATGGGTGCGTCACAGTCTGTGAGCAAAGGGCTAGGCTGCCCGACTGTGGCTGAGCTGACACCAGCGCAGATCAATGCCATCGACGCCGCCCACATCTGGCATCCCTACAGTGCCATGGGCTCGGCGGCGCTTCCGCCGGTGGTGGCGGTCGGTGCCAAAGGCGCGTGGCTGACTGTGATTGACCCTACTGACGGCGCACCGATCGAGGTGATCGATGCGATGGCGTCCTGGTGGACCGCCGTGCACGGACACGGGCACCCGGTACTGGACCGTGCGATCAGTGACCAGCTCGCCACCATGAACCACGTCATGTTCGGCGGCCTGACCCACGAACCGGCCGCACGGCTGGCGCAGCTGCTGGTCGAGCTCACCCCCGAGGGCCTGGAGACCGTGTTCTTCAGCGATTCCGGGTCGGTGTCCGTCGAGGTGGCCGTCAAAATGGCGCTGCAGTACTGGCGCAGCCTGGGCAGAGGGTCCAAACACCGCCTGATGACCTGGCGCGGCGGCTACCACGGCGACACGTTCACCCCGATGAGCGTGTGTGATCCGGACGGCGGCATGCACGAGCTGTGGTCCGGGGAAAACTCAGTCCTGGTGCCCCAGATTTTCGCCCCGCCCGTGCCCGCCGACTATCAACCGGCCTACAGCGAGGCATTCGAGCGGCAGCTGGCCGAACACGCCCACGAGCTCGCCGCGGTGATCGTCGAACCCGTCGTGCAGGGCGCCGGGGGTATGCGTTTTCACGATCCCCGGTACTTGGCCGACCTGCGCGTGATCTGCGATCGCCACGATGTACTGCTGATCTTCGACGAGATCGCCACGGGATTCGGCCGCACCGGAAAGCTGTTCGCCGCCGAACATGCCGGGGTCAGCCCGGACATCATGTGCGTGGGCAAGGCGCTGACCGGCGGCTACATCACCCTGGCCGCCACGCTGTGCACCGGGGAGATCGCACGGACGATCAGCGCGGGGGCACCGGGCGCCCTCATGCACGGACCGACGTTCATGGCCAACGCGCTGGCCTGCGCCGTCGGCGTCGCTGCGGTGGAACTGCTGATCGGCGGTGACTGGCGGGCGCAGGTGACCGAGATCGAGGCCGGGCTGCGGGAAGGACTCGAGCCGGCCCGCACGTTGCCGGGCGTCGCCGATGTCCGCGTGCTCGGCGCCATCGGTGTAATCGAGATGCGCGAGCCGGTGGACATGCGGGTGGCCACGTTGGCGGCCCTGCGCCACGGGCTCTGGCTGCGCCCGTTCGGCAAATTGATCTATGCCATGCCGCCCTTCATCTGCACGTGTGCGGAGGTGGAACAGATCACCGCAGGCATGGTCGGCGTGGCTCGTGCACTAACCTGAACGGTGTTCAATGCTCGGTCGGCACAAAGGAGCACCCACGTGACCCGCACGGATCTTTCACCGCTGGCCTGGCTCGCAGACGTCGAGCAGCAGCGCAGGCAGGCCGGACTGCGCCGTGAACTGCGCACTCGCCCTGCTGTGGCCACCGAGCTGGACCTGGCCTCCAACGACTACCTGGGGCTGTCGCAGCACCCGGAGGTGCTCGACGGTGGCGTCGAGGCGCTGCGGACCTGGGGCGCGGGTGCCGGTGGATCACGCTTGGTCACGGGCAACACCGAGTTGCACGAAGGGTTCGAGACCGCCCTGGCGACGTTCGTCGGCGCCGAGTCGGCGCTGGTCTTCTCCTCGGGTTACACCGCCAACCTTGGTGCCGTCGTCGCATTGTCCGGTCCCGGCTCGCTGCTGGTCTCCGACGCTCTCACGCACGCGTCGCTCGTCGACGCCTGCCGGTTGTCGCGCGCCCGGGTGAGCGTCACCCCACATCGCGACGTCGACGCGGTCGATGCGGCGCTGTCGGCGCGCACCGAGGAACGCGCGGTGGTCCTGACCGAGTCCGTGTTCAGCACCGACGGAGCGCTGGCGCCGTTGCGTGAGCTGCATGCGGTCTGTCGCCGCCACGGCGCGCTCCTGCTCGTCGACGAGGCGCATGGGCTGGGTGTGCGTGGCCCGGGTGGACAGGGTCTGCTGTACGAGACCGGCCTGGCCGGGGCGCCGGACGTGGTCATGACGACGACCCTGTCGAAGGCGCTGGGCAGCCAGGGCGGCGTGGTGCTCGGCCCGGAGGCGATCCGTGCCCATCTCATCGACGCGGCCCGTCCGTTCATCTTCGACACCGGCCTGGCGCCGGCGGCCGTCGGCGCCGCGTGGGCCGCACTGCGGGTGCTGACCGCCGAACCTCAGCGAGCTCAAGCCGTGTTGGACCATGCCGCCGCACTCGCCCGGATTTCCGGGGACACCGCGGTGCCGGACTCCGCGGTCGTCTCGGTGATCCTCGGTGAGCCCGAGGTGGCCGTGGCCGCGGCCGCCGCGTGCCTGGACCGTGGGGTGCGGGTGGGGTGCTTCCGTCCTCCGACGGTGCCCGAGGGCACCTCGCGGCTGCGCTTGACCGCACGGGCCTCGCTGACCGCCGACGAGATGGACCTGGCCCGCCAGGTGTTGACCGAGGTGCTGTCGAAGGCCCGGTTGTGAGCACGCTGGTCGTCACGGGTACCGACACCGGCGTCGGGAAGACAGTGACGACCGCCGCGCTGGCGTGTGCGGCCCGCATGGCCGGCCTCGATGTCGCGGTGTGCAAGCCGGTGCAGACCGGAACCGTCGACGGCGACAACGACCTCGCTGAGGTGAACCGGTTGTCCGGGGTGGGCAACCTGCATGGGGGATGGCGTTATCCGGAGCCGCTGGCCCCGGTCGCGGCCGCGCACCGGGCCGGGTGTGGGCTGCCGACCCGCGCGGAGTTGGTGGACGCGGTGCGAGGCGCCGAGATTCCCGGCGGGCTGACCCTGGTCGAGGGTGCCGGTGGACTCCTCGTCGAATTGGGCGACGACGGTGTCACGGTGCGTGATCTGGCAGCTGATCTGGCCGCCGCTGTCCTGGTGGTGGTGGCTCCGGGGCTGGGGACTCTGAATCACACCGCGTTGACTTTGGAATCTCTTGCCGGGCAGGGGATTCCATGTGCCGGTCTGGTGATCGGTGCATGGCCGGAGAACCCCGGTGTCACGGAGTCGGGCAACCGGGAGGCGCTGGCGCAACTGGCGCCGCTTCGGGCCGTGCTGCCCGCGGGGGCGGGCGGTGCGAGTGCCACGGAGTTCGAGAAGATCTGCGCCGATGCCTTCGACCGGGACTGGCTGATCGGCCTGATCTGAGATGGTGCACTCCGTCGAGCTGGTCTTCGACCCGGACACCGAGGTCGCGATCCGTGGCATATGGGACGCGCTGCGTGACAAAGACATTCCCAGCCAGGCCCCTGCCAGCCGGCCGCACGCGACGCTGACTGTCGCCCAGCGCATCGACCCCGAGGCCGACGCCGTGCTGACCGAGCTCGTGGACCGATTCCCGCTGCCGTGCCGGCTCGGTGCGACCCTGATCTTCGGGCGTTCGGCCGGAGTGCTGGCGCGGCTGCTGGTGCCGACCGACGAGCTGCTGGCCGTCCAGGCCGATACGTACCGACTGTGCCTGCCGTTCACGGACCCGGCCCCGATGCCGCACGCGGAACCGGCGAACTGGACCCCGCACGTGACGCTGGCCCGACGGGTGGCTCCGGCCAGGTTGGCCACTGCCGTGCGGATCGCCGGACGCCCCTCAGAGATCGTCGGCCAGGTGACGGGGCTACGGCATTGGGACGGCGACAAGCGCCTCGAACACCCGATCGGCTGATCGGCCGGCGATCAGCCCTGGCTGTGTTGCGAGATGCCGCGTCCGGAGCTGAGCGTGCTGGCGCCCCGCACGGCCAAGCCGTCGACGAGCAATTGCAGGCCGAAGGCGAATTGCCGCGAGGTGTCGCGGTTGAGCACCGACTGCTCATCCGCCAGTGCTCCAGCCGCATCCCACTGCAGCCGGGACTGTTCGTCGGCGGTGAAGCCCAGCACGTAATAGAGCACCGTGCGGGCGGCCAACTCGTCATCCGGCGACGTCACGCCGGCCTGCTTCGCGGCATCGGCGAGCTGCGCCACGATTTCGCCGACGATCTGGGATTGCCCGGCGGCAAAACTGGACGAGACCAGCTCGGCACCGTCGGTGTGCGACAGCAGTGCATCACGCAACGCCACACAGGTCTGGTGGATTCGGCCCGGCCAGGCTGTCGCGGTGCCCTCGGTGCGGGCGGGCTGCAGGATGCGGTCGGCGACGGCGCCGAGCAGTTCCTGTTTGTTGGCGAAGTGCCAGTACAGCGCGCCCGGGCTGACATTGAGCTCACGGGCCAGGCGCCGCATCGTCAGGTCGGCGATGCCGTAGTTGTCCAGGATGGCCGTCGCCGCATCCACCACGTCGGGTTTGTGGAGTTGCACACCGTTACCCTAGCCTGAACGGTGTTCAATTGTCGGCACCGCCGACGTGTTCAATCGTCGGCACCGCCGACGTGTTCAGTTGTCGGGCTCGATCGATGTGTTCAACCGTCGGCCCGACAGGCAGACGATCCACAGGAGGACTTTCGGTGACGCAGGCAGCCGTAGACGTACTGGGCATGGCTCGCGAGCAGGTTCTGGAGCGTGGCGTCGGCCTCGACCGGGATCAGACGCTGCAGGTGCTGCAGCTTCCCGACGACCAGCTCGAGGAGCTGCTGGCCCTGGCCCACGAGGTCCGGATGAAGTGGTGCGGTCCCGAGGTCGAGGTCGAGGGCATCATCAGCCTCAAGACCGGCGGCTGCCCGGAGGACTGCCACTTCTGTTCACAGTCGGGCCTGTTCGCCTCCCCGGTGCGCAGCGCCTGGCTCGACATCCCGAGCCTTGTCGAGGCCGCCAAGCAGACCGCCAAGACCGGTGCCACCGAGTTCTGCATCGTGGCTGCGGTGCGTGGCCCCGACGAGCGGCTGCTGGCCCAGGTGGCCGCTGGTATCGAGGCGATCCGCAACGAGGTCGACATCCAGATCGCGTGCTCGCTGGGCATGCTGACCCAGGAGCAGGTGGACCGCCTCAAGGAAATGGGCGTGCACCGCTACAACCACAATCTGGAGACGGCGCAGTCGTTCTTCCCCAATGTCGTCACGACCCACTCCTGGGAAGAGCGCTGGGGCACGCTGGAGATGGTGCGTGAGGCCGGTATGGAGGTCTGCTGCGGCGGCATCCTGGGCATGGGGGAGACGCTGGAGCAGCGTGCCGAGTTCGCCGCCAACCTGGCCGAGCTGAACCCGCACGAGGTGCCGCTGAACTTCCTCAACCCTCGCCCGGGCACACCGTTCGGCGATCTCGAGGTGCTGCCGGCGTCGGAGGCGCTCAAGGCGGTGGCCGCGTTCCGGCTGGCGCTGCCGCGCACCATGCTGCGCTTCGCCGGTGGCCGTGAGATCACCCTCGGTGACCTCGGCGCCAAGCAGGGCATCCTGGGCGGCATCAACGCCGTCATCGTCGGCAACTACCTGACCACGCTGGGTCGCCCGGCCGAGTCGGACCTGGAATTGCTCGACGATCTGCAGATGCCGATCAAGGCCCTCAACGCCAGCCTGTAGAACAGGGTGGTGATGATCGAGGAAACGCCGGCTCTGCCCGCGCCCGTCGGCGCCGGCCTCTACAACGTCTACACCGGGGTCCAGGCTGACGCGGCGAACGGAGCTGCGCTTCCCACCGCGGCTCAGCTCGGCCTAGAACCGCCGCGGTTCTGTGCCGAGTGCGGCCGCCGGATGATCGTCCAGGTGCGGCCGACCGGGTGGTGGGCCAAGTGCTCGCGGCATGGGCAGGTGGATTCGACGGACCTGGATACGCGGCGATGAGCCTCTCGGGCGAAGAGCAGAAGGCACCGATGAGCCTCTCGGGCGAAGAGCAGAAGGCACCGATGAGCCTCTCGGGCGAAGAGCAGAAGGCACCGATGAGCCTCTCGGGCGAAGAGCAGATGCTGTCGGTCGACCCGGCCCCCGCTGATATCCCGGGCGCACCGCGCGTTTCGCGTCAGCGGGCGGTACTGATCGTCATCGCCGCTCTTGCCGTGGCGGGTGCCGTCGTCGGTGCGCTGTGGGCGTTCCTGGCCCCCGGAGTGCATGGCGTGGTGGCGTTGACCCGCAGCGGTGACCGGGTGCACGCCTACCTGGGCGGCGAATCCGACCACTTCTTCACCTCGGCGTTCATATTCGTCGGCTTGCTCGTCGTCCTGGGCGTCGTGGCGGCGGTGGCACTGTGGCAGTGGACCCCGCACCGCGGGCCGGTTCTGGTCGCCGCGTTGTCCGCCGGTTGTGCGGTGGCCACGGCGGTGGCCGCGGGTGTCGGTGCGGCACTTGCGCATTGGCGGTTCGGTTCGCTCGATATCGCGGGTGCACCGGTCACACCGGACAACCGTGTCCACTATGTGGTGGAAGCGGCGTCGGTCTTCTTCGGGCACACGCCGCTGCAGATCGCCGGCACGATCCTGTTCCCGGCGGCGATGGCCGCGATGGTCTACGCGTTGATCGCGGTCTCGACGGTTCGCGATGATCTGGGCGCCTGGCCCCCTGTGCAGACGCCGACGTATCCGGTGATTCCGCCGGTGATCAGTTCACCTGGGGCTTGACAGCAGCCGCCTCGAACAGCTCGACGGGGTTGCCGTCGGGATCGCTGAGCTGGATCTGCCTGCCGCCGGGCCCTGTCTCCACCGTGTTGCGGAACACGATGCCGGCACCGCGCAACTCTGTGATGGCCGCGTCGAGGTCATCGACCTCGAGCACGAATCGGTTGTTGCCTCCGGGTGTCTGCGGGGTGCCGTCAGGCAGTTGACGTGCGCCCGAGCTTCCCGGCCCGCTCAAGAACAGGGTGAGATGGCCGTTGGCCACCGACGCGAACGCCGGTCCGCCACGGAGGGCGATATCAAACCCGAGATGCTCGGTGTAGAAAGCGACCGCGCGTTCGACGTCGGTGACCTGGTAGCGGACTGCGCCGGTTCGGTAGGTGATGGATCCAGACATGACCGCAGTCTGCCGACCTCCGCGGCGGATGTATTGAACAAAATTGACCTATGGCTCAAGCGCGATGTGGTCGTCCTTCGCGACGTACCCGCTTCGGCGTAGTTGCTCGGCGGGTGTCATCCCGGAGAATTCCTGGAACTCCCGGATCATGTGTGACTGGTCGGCGTATCCGTGCTCGGTGGCGAAGATGGACCAATGCGGCGCTGACAGTGCCCCGGAGACGGCGTCGTGTGCGTGCCGGAACCGCTGCAGGCGGGCAAACCGTTTGGGTGGCATTCCGACCTGGGTCGTGAACAGCTGGATCAGCCTGCGGTGGCTGAAGCCGACTTCGCGGGCCAGTTTTTCGATCGGCGGTTGGCGGCCGAGGCTGAGGGTGTTCACGGCAAAGGCCACTTCACGTGTCAGTTCGCGGTCGTCGTGTAGCCGGGCGAGCAATGCGCGTTCGACGATCGCCAGGCGTTGTGTGATCGACTTTGCCGCGCAGACCTCGGAACGGAGGTCGGCAACCGCGCCGTTCCACACCGCGTCGAGATTGATGTGAGCGCCGAGTAGCTCGTCCGGTGATACTCCGAGGACTGCGCGTACGCCGCCCGGCTTGAAATGCACGCCGACCATGGCGGTGTGCTCGCTGGCGTCGATGTCGAACGGCCGGGCGTAGGGGCCCGAGACCACGGTTCCCGAAAATCGTTGTGAACCTTGATGGTTCGTTATGGTGACGGCGTCAGCGCTGAGATTGATGACGAGTTCGGTGGTGCCGGTGGGCAGGATTCGCTCGGCGGAATACGTGGGTCCGTCCGCAATACACCACAAGTGGTCGACGCTGTTGCGCAAGGCCACCGACGGGGGTTGACGGATGTAACGCATCTACCCCCATTGTGCCAGCTCCCGGCAGATCAGAGCGGGCGTCGCCGGACAGTGCGTCCCAAGGCGACCTTGGTGGCGATTCCGGCCAGCCGCGCCATGCCCATGTAGGTGATCGGGTTGAGCAGGGTCGGCCACTTGGACCGCACCAGGTTGGCGGTCAGTGGGCGATCGGCGAACCGGTCTGTCAGCCAGCGCAGCGCCATCGGCGCCGAGAACGGGTGCAGCAGCAGGTGCTCGCTGAACATGTCGCGGTGATAGGTCACGTCGGCGCCGCCGGCCAGATAGGTATCGGCGAGTTCGTCGATGTCTCCGACCGAGATGATCTCGTCGTGCACGGCCTGCACGATCAGCACGGGCGGAACCGGCACGGCCACACCGAGTTTGGTGTCCTCGAACACCTCGCTGACCTCGGGCCCGTCGAGGATCTCGTCCAGCGGCATGTCGACCAGGTCGGCCATGTCGGTCCGGAACATCCGCACGACGGCTTCCACGGTGGTCATGCGGTGCAACCGGTCGAGGATTTTGCGTCCCTCGGTCGTGGCGTGCTCGGCGATGACCTGATTGAGATTGGGGTAAATGTCGGCGAGCGCGGCCACCACAAGGGCGGGCAGGCCCGAGAACACGGTGCCGTTGAGCCGGCGGAAGGTGTTTCCGAGATTGCCGACCGGCGAGCCGAGGACGGCGCCGACGATGTTGAGCTCGGGTGCGTAGCTGCCGGCCATTTCGGCAGCCCAGGTACTGGCCAGACCGCCGCCGGAGTATCCCCACAGGCCGATGCGTGTTGTCGGCGACAGCGCCAGGTGTTCGGTGTTGATGGCCGCGCGCAAGCCGTCGAGTACTCGGTAGCCCGGCTCGTAGGGCGCGCCCCACATGCCGTTGACGCCCTCATGGTCGGGAACCGAGACCGCCCAGCCCTCGGCCAGGGCGGCCGAGATCAGCAGGAATTCCAGCTGGGCCAGGGAACCGGTGGCCTTGGCGTGGTGGCGTAGGGCGTAGGACGGGAAGCATCGGGCCGAGATCGCGTCGATCGCGCACTGGTACGACACGATCGGACAGTCCGGTGCGGCGTCGGCCGGGACGATGACGGTGGTGGCGGCGGCCTCAGGGATGCCGTTGCGGTCGGTGGAGCGGTAGAGCAGCTGCGTGGCCTGCAGCCGTTGCGGGATCAGGCCCAGAAACGCCAGTTCGACATCACGGCTGCGCAGGACGGTGCCCGGTTCGGCGTGCTGGAACCCCGCGGGCGGTACGTAGAATGGGTCTTTGTGGGGGAGTACGGGTCGAGCGGCCGGGTCGAGGTCCTCGTGAGGTGCCCGACCGATCCACTCGGCTCCCGAGACGCTGGCCGCACTGCCCAAGTCCATCAGGGCATTCTTGCTTAAGAAGGGTCTAAGAATCCAGTCGACTCACCCGGGTGGGCGTAGAGCAGCGAATTCGTCGGTGACGCGGTACCGCGAGTCGGTGAATCGGTAGAGGGCGGCGGGGCGCCCCCCGCTGCGGCCCGATCGGGCGGTGGTTCCGGTGCGGGTGATGACCTTGCGACGTTCCAGAACCCGCTGCAGGTTGGTCGCGTCGACTTGGTGGTCGAGTGCGGCGCTGTAGATGTCCCGTAGCGTCGAGAGCGCGAATTCTTTTGGTGCCAAGGCGAATCCGATATTGGTGTAAGACATCTTGGCCACCAGCCGGGTGCGTGCGTGCTCGACCATCGGCGCGTGGTCGAAGGCCATCGGGGGCAGGTCGCTGACCGGATGCCACCGGGTGTCCGGCGGCAGGGCCGGGGTGGACGGGGAGGGCACCAGGCCCAGGAATGTGGATGCGATCGTCCGCATGCCGGGCACCCGGACCGGGTCGGAGAACACCGCCAGCTGCTCCAGGTGGGCGATCTCGCGCAGGTCAACCTTCTCGGCCAGCTGGCGCCGCACCGAGCTGGTCAGATCCTCGTCGTCCTCCAGTCGTCCGCCCGGCAGGGACCATTTGCCCCGCTCCGGATCCAGCGCACGCTGCCACAGCAGCACGTTGAGCGTGGGTTGCTTGGTGTCGAGCCCGCGAACCTGGAACACAACGGCGAGTACTTCGTGCGCGGTGTTACCATGTGGCATGTTTTCGATTATAAGTCGAAAACCTGACGTAGTGGAGGAGGTCGGCGTGACCGCTCTCAATGGCACCCTCTCGGGGGGCTTGGCAGATCAGATCGTCGATGGCCCCGGTGGCTATTCCGGCGTCGACGGCGACGAGAAATGGGCTGCCGAGATCCGTCGTCTGGTGGACCTGCGCGGTGCGACGCTGCTGGCGCACAACTACCAGCTGCCGGCCATCCAGGACGTCGCCGACCACGTCGGCGATTCTCTGGCGCTCTCGCGGATCGCCGCAGAGGCCCCCGAGGACACCATCGTGTTCTGCGGCGTGCACTTCATGGCCGAGACGGCCAAGATCCTCAGCCCGGACAAGACGGTGCTGATCCCGGATCAGCGGGCCGGCTGCTCGCTGGCCGATTCGATCACCGCCGACGAACTGCAGGCCTGGAAGGACGAGCACCCCGGCGCGGTCGTCGTGTCCTACGTCAACACCACCGCTGCGGTGAAGGCGCTGACCGACATCTGCTGCACCTCGTCGAATGCCGTCGAGGTGGTGGCCTCGATACCCGAGGACCGTGAGGTGCTGTTCTGCCCGGATCAGTTCCTGGGTGCGCATGTCCGGCGCGTCACCGGCCGCAAGAACCTGCACGTCTGGGCCGGCGAATGCCACGTGCACGCCGGGATCAACGGCGACGAATTGGCGGCGCAGGCCCGGTCGCACCCCGACGCCGAACTCTTCGTGCACCCCGAATGCGGGTGTGCCACCTCGGCGCTCTACCTGGCCGGCGAAGGTGCGGTTCCCGAGGATCGGGTGAAGA
This sequence comes from Mycolicibacterium nivoides, assembly GCF_003855255.1. Lineage (NCBI taxonomy): Bacteria > Bacillati > Actinomycetota > Actinomycetes > Mycobacteriales > Mycobacteriaceae > Mycobacterium > Mycolicibacterium nivoides. The sequence continues at coordinate 1,160,122 of NZ_CP034072.1, forward strand.
TCCTGTCCACGGGCGGCATGCTCGACGCGGCGCGCGAGACCCGGGCGCGGCAGGTACTGGTCGCGACCGAGGTCGGCATGCTGCACCAGTTGCGCAGGGCTGCACCCGAAGTCGACTTCCTGGCCGTCAACGACCGCGCGTCGTGCACCTACATGAAGATGATCACTCCGGCCGCGCTGCTGCGCTGCCTGATCGAGGGTGCCGATGAGGTGCACGTCGATCCCGATACCGCTCGCCTGGGTCGTGCCAGCGTGCGGCGCATGATTGCGATTGGCCAGCCCGGCGGCGGCGAATGACTCCGACGGGCAGTGCCCGGGGATCAAACCGCTTCGCCTGCGGCAGTTCAACGCTGTGGCAGCAGCGCGCTGACGTCGTCGTGGTCGGCACCGGGGTCGCGGGCCTGGTGGCAGCCCTGGCCGCGCACCGCCGCGGCCGACGGGTGGTGGTGCTGAGCAAGGCCCGCGAGACCGCGACCTTCTACGCCCAGGGCGGGATTGCCGTCGTGCTGCCCGACACCGACGATTCCGTCGAGGCGCACGTCGCCGACACGGTGACCGCCGGCGGGGGCCTGTGCGACCCGGACGCGGTGCGCTCCATCGTCGCGGCAGGCTATGACGCGGTCGCCGATCTGGTGGCCGACGGCGCACAGTTCGACGAGACCGCTCCCGGGCGTTGGGCGCTGACCCGCGAGGGCGGTCACACCCGGCGCCGGATCATTCACGCCGGCGGCGATGCCACCGGGGCCGAGGTGCAGCGGGCTCTCGATTCTGCGGCCGCCACTCTCGACATCCGCCGTGACCATGTGGCGCTGGAGGTCCTGCGCGACGAGGCCACGGTGACCGGGGTACTGGTCCGCAATGAGGACGGCGTGGGCATCATCCACGCGCCGTCGGTCATTCTGGCCACCGGGGGCCTCGGCCACGTGTACGAGGCCACCACCAACCCGAGCGGCTCGACCGGTGACGGCATCGCGCTCGCGCTGTGGGCCGGCGTTCCGGTCCGTGACATCGAGTTCGTCCAGTTCCACCCGACGATGCTGTATGCCGAGAACAGCGGCGGGCGACGCCCACTCATCACCGAAGCGCTGCGCGGTGAAGGCGCTGTACTCGTTGACTCGCAAGGTAACTCGGTAACCGGCGGGGTGCACCCGATGGGGGACCTGGCCCCGCGGGACGTGGTCGCCGCAGCCATCAACGCCCGGCTGAGCGCCACCGGCGACCCGTGCGTGTACCTCGACGCCCGGGGCATCACCCGGTTCGCCGACCGGTTTCCCACGGTGGCGGCGGCGTGTGCGGCGGCCGGTGTCGACCCGACGCGCCAGCCCATCCCGGTGGTTCCGGGCGCCCACTACAGCTGTGGCGGCGTGGTCACCGACGTGCATGGCCGCACCGAACTGCCCGGGCTGTTCGCCGCGGGCGAAGTGGCCCGGACGGGGATGCACGGGGCCAACCGGTTGGCCTCCAACAGCCTTCTGGAAGGGCTGGTCGTCGGCGGCCGGGCCGGTCGGCTGGCCGCCGAACACGCCGGCGCGGCAGGCCCGGTGCGCGCACAGGCGCCGCAGGACCGCCGTCAAGACTCGGTCGACCGAGATGTCCTGCAGCACGCCATGTCTGAGCATGCCTCAGTGGTCCGCGATGCCGATGGCCTCCACCGGCTCGATGCCATTCTGGCCGGCGCGCGATCAGTGCAGCCCGCCAACCGTCAGAGCTTCGAGGACGCGGCCCTCACCGCGACGGCACAGGCGATTGCCGTCGCAGCCCTGGCCCGTACCGAAAGCCGTGGCTGCCACCATCGCGGCGATTACCCCGAAACCGACCCCGCTCAGGAGCATTCCGTGACGATTCGCGCCGTAGCCGGCCGTCCCGCCCTCGACACCGCAACGGCGGTGTGCTGATGGCACTTTCGGATCTGGAGCTGGCCGAGGCGCGTGCCACGATCGCGCGGGCGCTCGAAGAGGACCTGCGCTACGGCCCGGATATCACGACGCTCGCCACCGTGGGCGCCGACGCCATGACCACCGCCTCGGTGGTCAACCGGGAGCCGGGTGTGGCCGCGGGTGTCGACATCGCGCTGATGGTGCTCGACGAGGTGCTCGGCGCCGATGGCTACCGCGTGATCAACCGTGTCGAGGACGGTGCCCGGCTGGACGCCCGTTCGACGATCCTGACGGTCGAGGCGTCGACCCGCGGGCTGCTCACCGCCGAACGCACGCTGCTCAACCTGATGTGCCACCTGTCGGGGATCGCCACCGCGACCGCTGCCTGGGTCGATGCGGTAGCCGGCACCAACGCCAAGATCCGGGACACCCGCAAGACGCTGCCGGGCATGCGTGCGCTGCAGAAGTACGCGGTGCGCGTCGGTGGCGGCGTCAACCACCGGATGGGACTGGGCGACGCGGCCCTGATCAAGGACAACCACGTAGCCGCGGCCGGGTCGGTGCTGGCCGCTCTGAAGGCGGTCCGGGCCGAGGCGCCGGATCTGCCGTGTGAGGTCGAGGTCGATTCGCTCGAACAACTCGACGATGTGCTCTCGGCCGACGTGGAACTGGTGCTGCTGGACAACTTCCCGGTCTGGCAGACCCAGATCGCGGTTCAGCGCCGGGACACGCGCTCGCCCAAGACGCTGCTGGAATCCTCGGGCGGCCTGACGCTGGACAGCGCCGCCGATTACGCCGGCACCGGGGTCGACTACCTCGCGATCGGCGCCCTCACCCACTCGGTGCGGGCGCTCGACATCGGTCTGGACACCTAACCCGCAGCGGTGCGGCGTAATTCGCGCCGGGTCGCGGTCGGCGTCCACCCGGTGTGCGCACGCACTGTGCGGCAGAAGTGAGCCTGGTCGGCGAAGCCCAGCGTGGCCGCGACATCGGCCATCGTGGATTCACCGCGTTGCAGATGCTCGAGCGCCCAACCGACCCGGACCCGGTTGCGGTACCGCGTCACCGACACCCCGAGTTCATTGCTGAACGAGCGGCTCAGCCGGTAGGGGGAAACACCGAGAGCGGCAGCGAGGGGGAACAGGCCCCCGGCAGCGTCATCGGCCTGCCTGATCGCATCGCGCGCCTGGGCCACCAAACGCCGCTCGGAATGCCGGGCGGGTGATCCGGCCGGTATCGGTCGTTGCGCCGCGGAACGCAGCGCCGTACCGACCAGCCGCACCAGACCCTCGGCCAGCTGGTAATCGGGATCAGCGTGGCCGGCGGCGAGTAGCCGCCTGTGCGCCAGTTCGAGACGGGCGTCCACGTACACGGCGGCAGGCCCGAGCCGTTTCGGCTCGCCGGCGAGGTGCCACCAGTTCTCGGCGGTGAGTTGCAACGACGTACAGGCATCTCCGCCGTGCGGATGGGCGAAATGTTCGGGCTCCCCGGGCGCACCGAGGTAGCCGAGCGTCGCATCGTGCTCCACCGCGCCGCCGGATCCGCGACGGTGAAAGCTCCCCGAGCGCACCAGGACGAACCGCCCGTCGACCGGACGTTCGGGCTCGGACCAGTCGGCGTGCTCCCCGGTGCAGCTCCAGGTGGCGATGCTGAAATCCGGCCGGGAAGCCAGCGTCTGTGCGGTCAACACCTTCTGCACGTTAGCGGCCGGGACCGACAGTCCGGGCCGGCGCCGACAGCCCGCAAGAATGTTCAAGACACCAGGTCAACGCCCGGCCAGACTGGTGCCATGGCATCGATCCAGATCGAGTTCGACGTGGAAGCCGACAGTTCCCCGGTGTGGCAGGTGATCGGCGATTGGGCAGATGGCCCGGTGCGGATGGCGCCGGGCTTCGTGGCGTCCTGCGATGCGGACGGCGACGTTCGCGTCGTGACGTTCGCAGACGGATTCGTCGCCCGCGAGCGTCTGGTCAGCCGCGACGACCAGGCCCGCCGGATCGCCTACTCGCTGATCGGCGACACAGCCCGGCCCGAGCACGACAATGCGGTGATGCAGGTGGTGGCGGAGGGACCGAACCGCTGCCGCTTCCTGTGGTCTCGCGATGTGCTGCCGCACGATGCCGCCGGCGCCTTGCGGGCGGCGATGGAGCGGGCAGCGCCGATCATCAAGGGCGCGCTGGAGGGCCGGACAGGCGGCTAGGCCGTCGCGCCGCGACGCACCAGCGAGAGCACCACGGCGGCGGTCGCGAACAGCCCGGAGAACACCCGGCCGAGGATGGTCTGCTGCCGCGGCGTCTGCAGCCAGTTGAGCAACCGCGCCGCCAGCCCGGTGTAGAGGCTCATCACGACCACGTCGACGGCGACCATCGTCGCCCCGATCGCCAGATATTGCGGCAGCAACGGCGCGGTCGGCACTACGAACTGCGGCAGCACCGCGACCAGGAACACCAACCCTTTCGGATTGGTGGTGTTCACCAGGAATCCGCGCATCACCAAGGCCAACCGGCCCCGCTCGCCCTCGCCGCCCATCCGGGCGCGCAGATCCTGCGAGGCGCTACGCCACTGCTGGATCGCCAGGTAGATCAGATAGGCCACACCGATCCACTTGACGATGTGGAAGGCCAGCATCGACTTGGCGACGACGGCGCCCAGGCCGGCGGCGACCAACACCAGTTGTGCAAGCAGCCCGAGCTGGAGTCCGAGCACGCTCCATGACCCACGGCGTACGCCATGAGTCAGGCCGGTCGCCATCGACTGGATCGCCCCGGCTCCCGGGGACAGGCTGATAGCGATCGAAGCGCCGAGAAACGCGAGCCAGATCTGCCAGGTCATGTATGCAGTCTGGCGACCCTGTCAAACGATATCTGCGACGAAGACGCCCATCCGGCGGGCCGCATTCCGGGGGATTCGGGGGAGCGTCGGATCGTCAGTGCCCGCCGGCAGGACGCGCGGATTGGTGATCTTGATGTCGCCACGGAACACGTGCACGTCGGCCCCGCCCGCGGCGATCACGTTCTTCACCCAGTTGGTCTTGCCGTGCATGAGTGTCACAGCGAAGACATTGCCCTTGCGGTAGCTGGTGACGATCGTCTCGTACGGCGTACCGGAGGTGCGGCCCCGGTGCTTGATCACGGTGAACCCCGGCAGGCGCTTGGAAAATGGTTTCACCAGCGGGTTGATGTATTTGATCTGGAACCGCTCCAGGGCGGGCGGCATGAGCATCGGTACGCCGGGGGCGTTGTTCGGGTGGTCTTTCGCGGACATCTGGGGCTCCGTTCGGCAGTCTGAAACCACCCTACGGCGCGTCGGGCCGGCGGCAGTGGGCGACGGATTTTTATCAACTGGACTGATCAGGGACAATCGAACCGATGGCCGAGTTTGAGATGTCCCGTATCGACCTGCGTAACCGTGTGCTGAACGCCGCGCAGTTGCGATCCGCGCTGCCCCGCGGCGGAGTCGATGTGGACGCAGTGGTGCCCAAGGTCCGCCCGATCGTGGAGGCGGTCGCCGAGCACGGCGCGACGGCCGCGCTGGACTATGGCCATACCTTCGACGGCATCCGCCCCGACACCGTGCGGGTGCCCGCGGCCCGGCTGGCTGCCGCGCTTGCCGAGCTCGACCCTGACGTACGCGCCGCACTGCAGGTCGCGATCGACCGGGCGCGCGCGGTGCACGCCGATCAGCGCCGCACCGACACCACCACCACGCTGGCCCCCGGTGCCACCGTCACCGAACGTTGGGTGCCGGTGGAACGCGTCGGGCTGTACGTGCCCGGCGGTAACGCGGTGTACCCGTCGAGCGTCGTGATGAACGTGGTCCCCGCGCAGACCGCCGGTGTCGATTCGCTGGTGATCGCCAGCCCGCCGCAGGCGGAATTCGACGGCCTGCCGCACCCGACCATCCTGGCCGCCGCCGCGCTGCTCGGCGTCGACGAGGTATGGGCCGTCGGTGGTGCGCAGGCGGTGGCGCTGCTGGCCTATGGCGGCACCGATACCGACGGTGCCGAGCTGGCCCCCGTCGACATGATCACCGGTCCCGGGAACATCTACGTGACCGCCGCCAAGCGGATCTGCCGCTCGCAGGTCGGCATCGACGCCGAGGCGGGCCCGACGGAGATCGCGATCCTGGCCGACGGCACCGCCGACCCGGTGCACGTCGCTGCGGATCTGATCAGCCAGGCCGAGCACGACGAGATGGCGGCCAGCGTGCTGGTCACCGACAGTGAGGCATTGGCCGCGGCCACCGATCGCGAGCTCACCCGCCAGCTGGCGACCACGGTGCACGTCGACCGTGTGCGGGTGGCGCTCTCGGGCAAGCAGTCCGCGATCGTGCTCGTCGACGATATCGAGGCCGGGGTGCGGGTGGTGAACGCCTACGCCGCCGAGCACTTGGAGATCCAGACCAAGGACGCGCCCGGCGTGGCCGGCCGGATTCGTTCCGCGGGCGCCATTTTCGTGGGTGCCTGGTCTCCGGTCAGCCTGGGTGACTACTGCGCAGGCTCCAACCACGTGCTGCCGACCGCGGGCTGTGCTCGGCATTCCAGCGGCCTGTCCGTGCAGACCTTCCTGCGCGGCATCCACGTCGTCGAGTACGACGAGGCCGCACTCAAAGACGTTTCCGGACATGTGATCACGTTGTCCAAGGCGGAGAACCTGCCCTCGCACGGCGAGGCGGTACGACGGAGGTTCGAGCGGTGAGCGCACGGGATGTGACGCTGGCCGATCTGCCGCTGCGCGAGAACCTGCGCGGGAAATCGCCTTACGGGGCACCGCAATTGGTGGTTCCGGTACGGCTCAACACGAACGAGAACCCGCATCCGCCGACGCAGGCCCTGATCGACGACGTCGCCGCATCGGTCCGAGAGGCAGCCGCCGAGCTGCACCGCTATCCCGATCGTGACGCGGTGGCGTTACGCACTGATCTGGCGGCGTATCTCACCGCGGCCACCGGTGTGCAGCTCACCGTCGACAACCTCTGGGCGGCAAACGGTTCCAATGAGATCCTGCAACAGCTGCTGCAGGCCTTCGGCGGGCCGGGACGCACCGCGATCGGGTTCGTGCCGTCGTACTCGATGCACCCGATCATCTCTGACGGCACCCAGACCGAGTGGCTGCAGGCGGCCCGCGCGGCAGACTTCGGGCTGGACGTCGACGCCGCCGTCGCCGCGGTCGAGGAGCGCACACCCGACGTGGTGTTCGTGGCGAGCCCCAACAACCCGTCGGGCCAGAGTGTCTCGATCGAGGACCTGCGCCGTCTGCTGCAAGCGATGCCGGGTGGGATCCTGATCGTCGACGAGGCCTACGGCGAGTTCTCGTCGCAGCCCAGCGCGGTCACCTTGATCGACGAGTTCCCGGCCAAGCTGATCGTCACCCGCACGATGAGCAAGGCGTTCGCGTTCGCCGGTGGACGGCTCGGCTATCTGGCCGCGGCGCCCGCGGTGATCGACGCGCTGCTGCTGGTCCGTCTGCCGTATCACCTGTCCGTGCTCACCCAGGCCGCCGCGTGCGCGGCGTTGCGTCACGCCGACGACACCCTGGGCAGTGTCGCGATCCTGGCCGCCGAGCGTGACCGGGTGAGTGCGGAACTGCATCGCCTCGGCTACCGCGTGATCCCCAGTGATGCCAACTTCGTGCTCTTCGGCGAGTTCGCCGATGCCCCCGCGACGTGGCAACGCTACCTGGACAAGGGGATCCTCATCCGCGATGTCGGCATCCCCGGATTCCTGCGCACCACAATCGGTCTGGCTGAGGAGAACGACGCGTTCCTGGCCGCCAGCGCCGAACTGTCCGCCACCGAACTTCAGCCAGCCAACAGCCCGGTAGGAGCATCGTGACCCGTCGCGCGAAGGTCGAACGCAAGACCAGGGAATCCGACATCGTCGTCGAGATCGACCTCGACGGCACCGGCGTCGTCGACATCGACACCGGTGTGCCGTTCTTCGACCACATGCTGACCTCGCTGGGCACCCACGCCAGCTTCGATCTCACGGTGCACGCCAAGGGCGACATCGAGATCGAGGGGCACCACACGATCGAGGACACCGCGATCGTGCTAGGCCAGGCACTCGGCCAGGCTCTCGGCGACAAGAAGGGCATCCGCCGGTTCGGCGACGCGTTCATCCCGATGGACGAGACTCTCGCGCACGCCGCGGTCGACGTGTCCGGCCGGCCGTACTTCGTGCACACCGGCGAACCGGAGTTCATGGTGGAATTCACCATCGCCGGATCGCAGGCGCCGTACCACACCGTGATCAACCGGCACGTGTTCGAATCACTGGCGTTCAACGCCCGCATCGCATTGCACGTACGCACGCTCTACGGTCGCGACCCGCACCACATCACCGAGGCGCAGTACAAGGCCGTGGCCCGCGCGTTGCGCCAGGCCGTCGAGTACGACGCCCGGGTGACCGGCGTTCCGTCGACCAAAGGCACTCTGTGACCAAGAAAGTCATCGTTCTCGACTACGGATCGGGCAATCTGCGGTCGGCTCAGCGTGCGCTGGAGCGGGTCGGTGCCGACGTCGAGGTCACGGCCGATCCGGGCGCCGCCGCGGCAGCCGACGGACTGGTGGTGCCCGGTGTCGGTGCGTTCGAGGCGTGCATGACCGGACTCCGGGCGATCGGCGGCGAGAAGATCATCGCCGACCGCCTGCAGCACGGTCGTCCGGTGCTCGGGGTCTGCGTCGGCATGCAGATCCTGTTCGCCCGCGGGGTGGAATTCGGGACGGAGTCCACCGGTTGTGGGCAGTGGCCCGGCTCGGTGACCCGACTGGACGCCCCGGTGATTCCGCACATGGGGTGGAACGTCGTCGACGCGGCCGCCGGTAGCACCCTGTTCAAGGGGCTCGACGCCGCCACGCGTTTCTATTTCGTGCATTCGTACGCAGCCCAGGAGTGGTCCGGTAATCCGGACGCACTGGTCACCTGGGCGACGCATCATGTGCCCTTCATTGCCGCCGTCGAAGACGGCGCGTTGTCGGCCACGCAATTTCATCCGGAGAAGAGTGGCGACGCCGGTGCGACGCTTCTCGCGAATTGGGTTGAGGGACTGTGAGTTTGATTCTGTTGCCGGCTGTCGATGTGGTGGACGGCAAGGCGGTGCGGCTTGTCCAGGGCAAGGCAGGCAGTGAGACCGATTACGGTTCGGCGCTGGAAGCCGCGCAGGCATGGCAGCGTGACGGTGCCGAGTGGATCCACCTGGTGGACCTGGACGCCGCCTTCGGGCGCGGCAGCAACCGCGAGCTGCTGGCCGATCTGGTCGGCAAGCTCGACGTAAAAGTCGAATTGTCCGGCGGGATCCGGGATGACGATTCGCTGAAGGCCGCCATGGACACCGGTTGTGCGCGGGTGAACATCGGCACCGCGGCGCTGGAGAGCCCCGAGTGGTGCCGCCGCGCCATCGCCGAATACGGCGACCGGGTGGCAGTCGGGCTGGACGTGCAGTTCGAGAACGACAGCTGGCGGCTCCGCGGCCGCGGCTGGGAAACCGACGGCGGCGACCTCTGGGAGGTCCTGGATCGCCTTGACCGCGAAGGGTGTTCGCGCTACGTCGTCACCGACGTCACCAAGGACGGCACCTTGACCGGTCCGAACCTGGAACTGCTCGCCGCGGTCGCCGACCGCACCGACGCCCCGGTGATCGCCTCGGGCGGGGTGTCCAGCCTCGATGACCTCCGGGCGATCGCCACCCTGACCGGCCACGGTGTCGAAGGCGCGATCGTCGGGAAGGCGCTCTACGCCGAACGATTCACTCTGCCGCAGGCACTGGCCGCGGTCAGCGGATAAGCGAGGTGGGTGACCTGGATCCGTCGAAGTTGGCCGCACTGGTAGCTGCGGCGACCGAGATCCTCGACGCGGCGTCGGTGCCGTTCATCGCCGGGCACCGCGCGGATTCCGCGGTCACCAAGCAGGGCAACGACTTTGCCACCGAGGTCGATCTCGCGATCGAACGGCAGGTGGTGCGGGCGCTGACAGAGGCGACCGGGATCGGGGTCCACGGCGAGGAATTCGGCGGTGAGCCGATCGACTCTCCGCTGGTGTGGGTGCTCGACCCGATCGACGGCACGTTCAACTACGCGGCGGGCTCGCCGATGGCGGCCATTCTGCTCGGGCTGCTGGCCGATGGTGAGCCGGTCGCCGGCCTGACCTGGCTGCCGTTCACCGGACAGCGGTATTCGGCGCTGGCCGGAGGTCCGGTGCGGGACAACGGCACCGCGCTGCCACCACTGGGGTCACCGACCCTGACCGACTCGATCGTCGGCATCCAGACCTTCAACATCGATTCCCGCGGCCGGTTCCCCGGCCGCTACCGGGTCGAGGTGCTGTCCAACCTGAGCCGCGTGTGCTCGCGCGTGCGGATGCACGGCGCCACAGGGGTGGACCTGGCCTACGTGGCCGCCGGGATCCTGGGCGGGGCCATCAGTTTCGGGCACCACATCTGGGACCATGCCGCCGGCGTCGCGCTGGTCCGGGCTGCCGGGGGCATCGTGACGGATTTGGCCGGCGATCCGTGGACGGCCGAGTCGAAGTCGGCGCTGGCCGCCGCGCCCGGCGTGCACGAGCGCATGCTGGAAATCGTGAAATCCGCTGGCAATCCGGAGGACTACCTGTGAGCACCATCAGTGATGTGGCAACGAGGGTCATCCCGTGCCTCGATGTCGATGCCGGCCGGGTGGTCAAGGGCGTCAACTTCGAGAACCTGCGGGACGCGGGCGATCCTGTCGAACTCGCCGCCGCCTACGACGCCGAGGGCGCCGACGAGTTGACCTTCCTCGACGTGACCGCCTCCTCGTCGGGCCGGGCCACCATGCTCGAGGTGGTCAAGCGCACCGCCGAGCAGGTGTTCATCCCGCTGACCGTCGGTGGCGGCGTGCGCGCGGTCGAGGATGTCGACGTGCTGCTTCGTGCCGGCGCCGACAAGGTTTCGGTCAACACCGCCGCGATCGCGCGGCCCGAACTGCTGGCCGAGATGGCCCGCCAGTTCGGTTCGCAGTGCATCGTGCTCAGCGTGGATGCCCGCACCGTGCCGGCCGGCGAGCAGCCCACCGCTTCGGGGTGGGAAGTGACCACCCACGGTGGACGCCGCGGCACCGGAATCGACGCGATCGAGTGGGCCGCCCGGGGCGCCGAACTCGGGGTGGGCGAGATCCTGCTCAACTCGATGGACCGTGACGGCACCAAGGCCGGTTTCGACCTGCCGATGCTGCGCGCGGTCCGCGCCGCGGTGCATGTCCCGGTGATCGCCAGCGGTGGCGCCGGTGCGGTGGCCGATTTCGCTCCTGCCGTGCAGGCGGGCGCGGATGCGGTGCTGGCCGCCAGCGTCTTCCACTTCGGGGAGATGACCATCGGCCAGGTGAAGGCCGCGATGGCGGCCGAAGGAATCGTGGTGCGGTAATGGCTCTCGATCCCGATATCGCCAAGCGCCTCAAGCGCAACGCCGACGGGCTGTTCAGCGCCGTGGCACAGGAGCGGGGAACCGGTCAGGTGCTGATGGTCGCCTGGATGGACGACGACGCGCTGGCCCGCACTCTGGAAACCCGTGAAGCCACGTACTTTTCGCGCTCGCGCGGAGAGCAGTGGGTCAAGGGCCTGACGTCGGGGCACACGCAATACGTGCACTCGGTCCGCCTGGACTGCGACGGGGACACCGTGTTGCTGGAGGTCGACCAGATCGGCGCCGCCTGCCATACCGGGGCTCACACCTGCTTCGACGCGGACGTGCTGCTGTCCGACGGCTGACTGGTGTCCAATCCCGATTTCGGTTGATCAGGACCCTTGCCGAGGCGGCTTTTTAGGTAGATAATCGAACACATGTTCGAGTCCGACGCATCGTGGGAGCTGGTGCTCTGCATCAGCGACTCAGTGTCGGAAGAAGCCATGTTGATGGCATCGCGGATGGCGATCGTCGGTGAGCTGCTCAACCGGCGCATAGCTGAAGTCGAGATTGAGGATGACGATCCCGGGCACATGTTGCTGACCGGGTTTGCCCGCACCGTCGCCGAAGTCGGTGCGGCGATGCACCTGTCGCCGTCGGCGGCATCGCAGGTCGTGTCGCAGGCGGAATCACTGACGAACCGATTGCCACGGGTGGCGCACGTGTTGCGACGCGGCGAGATCGATTGGGAGTCGGTGGCGGTGATCATCGCTCACACCGAGTTGGTCGTCACCCAGTCGATCCTGGCTCGGTTGGATGCGACGTTGGCCGAGCGGATCGCCGGGTGGACGTCGTGGTCACGCAAGCGGGTGTCCAACGCCGTCGACGCTCTGGTGCGCGAACTTGATCCTGACGCGATCGCTGAGCGGGAGCGAGCCGAGCGTGGCCGGTATGTACGGGTGACGCCGGCGGGCGACGGTACGGTGCGGTTGGCGGGAGTGCTGACCGCGCGGGCTGGCGCGATTTTCGATCAGCGGGTCACCGAAGTTGCGAACGGGGTGTGTGCACAGGATCCCCGCACGCTTGCCCAGCGCCGGTCGGATGCGGTCGAGGCGCTGGCCGAAGGTCTGCCATTGCGGTGCCTTTGTGGTCGGGATGAGTGCCCGCAGGCCCAGGCGACTGAACCGAGCCCGGTGCGGGTCGTGCTCAATGTGATCGCCCCGCAATCGGCACTGCTCGGCGGGCGGGGGCCGGCCTACATAGCGGGACACGGTGTAATCGACGCGGAGAAATTGCGCGAGCTGGCGCAGCAGGCCACGCTGCGGATCCTGCAGGCCCCCGATGTGCCCACCGATGACGCATTGCGATACCACCCGTCAGCTGCGTTGGCGCGCTGGATCCGCTGCCGTGACATCACGTGCCGGTTTCCTGGATGCGACCGGCCCGCCGAGCAATGCGACATCGATCACACCGTCCCGTTCGATCATCGCCGCCCCGAGAACGGGGGTTTGACAGTGCCGTGGAATTTGAAATGTCTTTGCCGTCAACATCATCGCTTGAAAACTTTCCATGACGGATGGCGAGATCAACAGCTTGCCGACGGGACGGTGATCTGGACGGCGCCGACCGGACGGACCTACCGGACCTGCCCCGGCGCGACCGAAGTGTTTGCACCGGAGGTCCGGTCGCGGCGTTGCCCACATCGGGCCATGCCAACCTCCCGGGCGGCGCGGGTCGCGCAGCGCCGTGCCAAGAACAAGCGGCTACGGCCCATCAATGCTGAGGCCCGGCGCGTCAGGGCGGCTCGCGCCAAAGAAATCCGACGGCGCACCGAACGCAACCGGATGCGCGCCACCCTAACCCTCTTCAAAGGGACTCGCCCCAGCACCAGCCCGTTTTGCGCCTGGATCAACGATCCGTATGAACCCGAAGATCTTCCGCGCGACTGGCAACCCCCGCCGCCGACAGACCCAGGCCCTGACGAACCCCCGTTCTGAGCGGGGCCACGTCTGCGCGCGTTGCGGTGTCCGAACTTGTCGGTGTCATCGGCAACAATGACGGGGTGACCGACACCGCCGCGACCCGCAAAGCGCGCGGTGCGTTCTTCACCCCACCGGAGATCACGCGTTACCTGACCCGCTGGGCGATCCGATCCGCTGACGATGCGGTCTTCGAGCCCGCGGCCGGGGAGGCGGCTTTCGTGGTCGAGGCGGTTACCCGGCTGGTCGAATTGGGTACTGACCGGCCGAGGGTCGACGGGGTGGAACTTCACGCGGCGAGTGCGGCCACTGCCCGCAAGCGCGTCGCCGCCGCCGGCGGCGCGGCCCGCATCCGGACCGCCGACTTCTTCACTATTGAGCCGCGAGCCGAGTACACCGCGGTGATCGGTAACCCGCCCTACATCCGCTACCAGGAGTTCCGGGGTGCCACCCGGGCACAGTCGCGCCGGGCCGCGCTCAAGGCCGGGGTCACGCTGTCGGGGCTGGCATCGAGTTGGGCGGCGTTCACCGTGCACGCTGCGTTGTTCCTGCGGCCGGGGGGCCGCCTGGCGTTGGTACTGCCCGCCGAGCTGCTGAGCGTGAACTACGCGGCTGCGGTGAGGAAGTTCTTGTTCGACCGGTTCGCCAGCGTCGAGCTGGTGATGTTCGACGAGCAGGTGTTCCCCGAGGCGGAAGCGGACGTGGTGCTTCTGCTGGCCGACGGCTATGGGGGCGGCCCAACCAGTCACGCTGTCATCCACCGCGCCCGCAATGCGTCCTCACTGACATCTGAACTCGCGCAACGGCGTTGGTCGCCGCGCGATCCTGCGGACAAATGGGTCAGCGGCCTGATCGGTAACGCGCCGGTGGATGCGATCCACGGTCTGCATGACGCCGGGCACTTCTCCATGCTGGAGACCTGGGGTGACACCACGCTGGGCATGGTGACCGGCAACAACAGCTTTTTCGCGCTGTCCCCGGACCGTGTGCGTGAACTCGGGCTACGGCGCACCGACCTGTTGCCGTTGTCGCCGCCCGGGAGCGCCCACCTGCGCGGTCTGACCCTGTCCGCCGAGCAGTTGGCCAAGCTGGGGGAGGACGGGCGGTCGATCCACTTGTTCCGTCCGACCGGGACGCCATCGGCCACCGCCCAGCGCTACATCGACGCCGGTCACGCCGCCGGGGTGCATCTGGCCTACAAGTGCCGGGTGCGCCGGCCCTGGTACCTGGTGCCCCTGGTGAATCCGGCTGACCTGCTGCTGACCTGTATGAACGCCGACACACCCCGGTTGGTCACCAACCGGGCCAAGGCGCATCACCTCAACTCGGTGCACGGGGTGTACCTGCGCGACGCGGTGCGGACGCTGGGCCGCGACCTGCTCGGGCTGGCCGCGCTGAACTCGGTGACGGTGCTGCACGCCGAGATCGTCGGTCGCTCCTACGGCGGCGGCATCCTGAAGATCGAACCCCGCGAGGCAGACCGGTGGCTGGTCCCTTCACCGGATCTGGTGGCGGCCCGCGCCGACGAGCTGCGGGCGGTCCGCCGGCGGATCGGATCGCTGCTGGATCGGGGCCGGCTGCTCGAGGCGACCCGCATCGTCGATGATGCGTTGGGGCTGGAGACCAGAATCGCCCTGGAACCCGTTCGGACCGCGCGCGATTCATTGGCGACGCGCCGGACGGTAAGGTCTCGGCGTGCCCGCTGAACCGTCGACCAAGGCCACCGCGTGGGCCATCTTCGACCGAATCGTGGCCGACGCGGCACCGGAAGGCGTGCACACCAACCCCTGGGTGCGGGTGGCCGGCGAGCTGAGCTTCGTTCCTGATTTCCGAGTGCTGCGCAAACTCCTCGGGGTGCCGTTGTTCCTCGATGCGCCGTCGACCACCGGGGTTCCGGCGCTGGCTCTCGACGTGTGGTTGGCCTACGAGCTGCGGCGCGCCGGTTTCGATCCGGATGCGGTGTGGCCCAGGGCGACAGATCCACGGATCATGCCCAGTGCCATCGCCAGCCTGCTTGAGGCGCTGCCGCAAAAAGAACGGCACCTCATCGAGCAACGGCTGAAGCGGTCGATGAAAGGCGTCGCCGCGTCGAGCGCCAGCGTGCTGGGCAAGCACTACATGAAACAGGTCGACGTGGTGATGTCGGACTGGGACACCGGTCCGGAATTGCTGATCAGCACCAAACGGATGGATTCCAGCTTCGGCAAGAACGCCGCCAACCGCGTCGAGGAGAGCTACGGCGACGCCAAGAATCTGCGGCTGCGCCACCCGTTGTCGGCGCTCGGATTCGTCTACGGCTTGCGCTCGACGATCCTGAGCACCGAACCGGACAAGGCCGAGTGGCTCATCGACCTGCTGGGCAAGCTCGGTACCGAGGATGACGCCTATCACGCTGTGGCACTGGTGATGATCGACTACGACTCCGAGGTCGCCGAGTCCGCGGACGAGGAAGTTGACAGCATCGAAAAGGCCGAGCCGGACGCGCTGTTCGAGATCGTCGATGTCGCCACGGCAGCGGTCGACGAGGCACTGGCGGCCCTGCCCGACATCGCGATCCGGCACGACACGGTGCCGCCCGAGCTGCAGCCCTCGCGGTTTCTGGCGACCATGGTCAACCGCGTCATCGACACCACACCGGTGACCCGGCACCGTGAGGCGCGCCGGCGGCGCAATGCCGCCGCCAACGGCTGAAGCCCGCTAGAGCACCCTCGAGCTGGCCTTGGCTCGCGCGGTCCATCTGCCGTCCTGGAACCCGACCACCACGGGATGGGCGAAGGCCTCGCTGACGTGATCGGTGTTGACGACGTCGTGGGCCGGGCCGCTGGCCACAGTGCGGCCCTGCGAGATCAGCAGGGCGTGCGTGGTGCTGGTGGGCAGTTCCTCGAGGTGGTGGGTGACCAGGATCGAGGCCATGTCGGGATGTGAGTCATCCAGGGTGTCAAGGGTTTCCAACAGCTGCTCGCGGGCTGCCACGTCCAGGCCGGTGGTCGGTTCGTCCAGCAGCAACAGCCGCGGGTCAGCGATCAGCGCTCGCGCGATCAAAGTGCGACCGCGCTCGCCCTGGGACAACGTCGGCCAGATCGCGTCGGCGCGGGCCGACAGCCCCACGGTGTCGATGAGCTCCTCGGCCCGGCGCACCTGCTCGGCGGTGGGGCTCCAGTGTGCTGCGATGTCTATGGTGGCGGTGATGCCGGTGAGCACCACCTCACGCACGGTCAGCGGGTACTGCAGGCGATGCCGGGGATTGACGTGACCGATGGAGCGGCGCAGCACCGCCAGGTCGGTGCGGCCCATCTGGCCGCCGAGCACGTGCACGGTCCCCGACGTCGGAAACGTCACGGCCGCACAGAAACCGAGCAGTGTGCTCTTGCCGGCGCCATTGGGTCCCAAGAGTGCCCAGTGCTCACCGGACTGCACGGTCAGTGAGATGCCATCGATGATCTGCTTGCCGTCACGGCGAAAGGTCACATCAGCGATGTCGAGGACCGGGGTCATGCAAAATTCTCCTTCAACGAGCTCAAATGGGTTCTGCTGGCGGCTGCGGCGGCCTCGGGATCGCGGGCGACGATCGCGTCGGCCAACTGCTGGTGCAGGTCGTGATCGCAGGGTTCGGACGCGATCGGGCGGATCTTGAGCATGTCGATCATCGCCAGCCGCAGCCGGGGGAGGAACGCGTCGAACAACTGGATCAGCACCTCGTTGTGGGCCGCGGCGATCACCGTGCGGTGGAACGCCATGTCCGCGTCGACGTGATCGGGTACCGACTGTCCCACCACACCACGGGCGGCCAGGGTCCGACGGATCGCCCGCAGGTCGGCGGGGGTGCGCCGGGCGGCGGCCAGCGCGGCGGCCTCGGCTTCGATGGCGATACGTGCCTCGATCACCGACACGATGGTGGCGCGGCGCAGCACGGTGTCCCAGTCTTCGGCGGCGTCGAGTGCGGTCACGAAAACCCCGGCGCCCTGGCGGCTCTCCAGCACGCCCTTGCCGGACAGTTCGCGGATCGCTTCGCGCAGGGTGGAGCGGCCGACACCGAGCTGCGCGGCCAGTGTGGTCTCGCCGGGAAGTCGATGGCCCAGCGGCCATTCACCCTGACGGATGCGCGTCAGGAGAAGCTGGGCGGTCTGGGCCGCCAGCGGGTGACGCTGAACTTGGGACGTCATCACAACCTGTCTACTTGTCTGAGGAGTTGTGTATAGTCTACCCATCATGACGCGCGTCCTGCTCCTTAGCCGCCGCGGCGGGGCCTGAATCGACCGGCCCCCTGCCGTGGGGCTGTGTCGCGCCGGTCGAACCTCCCTTCTGACCGAAAGCGCCATCATGACCAGTTCTGTTTTTCCCACCATCGACACCCCTGCCGGAGCCATCCCGGCGAACGCGGCGGCCTGGAACCGGCAGCGTCACTCCCAGATGCCGTCACATCGCTACGCGTCTGTCTATGACCGCGTCGAAGTTCCTCTGGTGCAACGAGATTGGCCGACAGCCCGGATCAACGCCGCGCCGCTGTGGGTGCCGGTGGATCTGCGCGACGGCAACCAGGCACTGGCCGAGCCGATGGATCCGGCCCGCAAACGCCGCTTCTTCGAACTGCTGGTGGCCATGGGCTACAAGGAGATCGAGGTCGGTTATCCGTCGGCGTCGCAGACCGACTTCGACTTCGTCCGGCTGCTGGCGGAATCCGACATCGCCCCGCCGGACGTCACCATCGTGGTGTTCGTGCCGGCGCGCCGCGACCTGATCCAGCGAACCGTGGACTCGGTCCGCGGCATCGGCAACGACGTCGTCATCCACATGTACACCGCCACCGCGCCCACCTGGCGCGACACCGTGCTGGGCAAGGGTCGCACCGAACTGCGGGACCTGATCCTGGCGGGTGCGCGTGACGTTCTCGAATTCACCGAAGGCATGCCGAATGTGAGATTCGAATTCTCCCCGGAGGTGTTCAACCTCACCGAGCCGGACTACGTGCTCGAGTTGTGCGACGCGGTGACCGGGCTGTGGCAGGCCACCCCGGATCGGCCGGTCATCCTCAACCTGCCGGCCACCGTCGAGATCGCCACCCCGAACGTGTATGCCGACCAGATCGAGTACATGCACCGCAACGTGTCTCGTCGCGACAGTGTCATCTTGTCGGTGCATCCGCACAACGACCGGGGTACCGGTATCGCCTGCGCAGAGTTGGCGGTGCTGGCCGGTGCGCAGCGGGTGGAGGGTTGCGTATTCGGCAACGGTGAACGCACCGGCAATGTCGACATCGCCACCCTGGCGCTGAATCTGCATGCCCAGGGCGTGGATCCGATGATCGACTTCTCCGACATCGACGAGATCGCGCGGACGGTCAGCCATTGCACCCGCATGCCCATTCACGAACGCCATCCCTATGTGGGGGACATGGTGCACACGGCGTTCTCCGGAACACACCAGGATGCGATCAAGAAGGGCTTCGCCGAACATCGTCTCCGCGCCACGGCCACCGGTCGGCCCGAAAACGAAATCGATTGGCGGGTACCGTATCTGCCGATCGACCCGGCCGATATCGGCCGCACCTACGACGCGGTGATCCGGGTGAATTCCCAATCCGGCAAGGGTGGCATCGCCTACCTGCTGGCCACCGACTACGGGTTGGAACTGCCGCGCCGGTTGCAGATCGACTTCGCCCGCCACGTCCAGGCGCACACCGACGAAAGCGGTGCCGAGGTCACCGCCGGCGAACTCTTCGATCTGTTCGAGGCGACCTACCTCGACACGTCAGGTCCGGTGCAACTCAAGGACTGGCGCACCGGCGGCGACGGTGCGGCCGCGGTCACCGACCTCACCTTGATGTTCGACGGGCGCACCGCATCCAGCAGCCATCGCGGCATCGGACCGGTGGACGCGCTGCGGGCCGCGCTCGAGGAGATCGGCCGTCCGGTCGAGGTGCTGAGCCTGACCCAGCAATCGATCGGCAGCATCGCCGTCAGCTACCTGGAATACAGGTCGGACGGTCGCACCGGTTGGGCGTGCGGCCGCAGCGATTCGGTGCTCGCCGCGTCGATGGCGGCGGTGCTGCGGGCGGTCAACGCGCCCTGAGCAGCTCCAGCGCCTTGTCGGCATGGGTGTCCATGCTGATCTCGCTTGAGATCACCCCGAGCACGGTGCGATCGGTGTCGATGACGAACGTGGTCCGCTTGACCGGCATGAGCTTGCCGAGCAGGCCACGTTTGACCCCGAACTGGGTGGCCACCTTGCCGTCGGCGTCCGATAGCAGCGGGTAGTCGAAGTTCTGGATGTCGGCGAACTTGGCCTGCTTGGCGACCGGGTCGGTACTGATACCGACCCGGCTCGCCCCGGCGGCGGCGAACTCCGCTGCCAGATCCCGGAAGTGACAGGCCTCCTTGGTGCATCCCGGGGTCATCGCCGCCGGATAGAAGAACAGCACCACCGGGCCGTCGGCGAGCAAGCTCGTCAGACTGCGAATCGTGCCGGTCTGATCCGGCAGTTCGAACTCGGGAACGGTGTCGCCCGTGCTGATCTGTGTCATGGCTGGCTACGCTACGCCGTCTGCATGGCAGGACCGTGGCGCCGATCTGGGAGAATTGTTTCCGTGCAAACCACAGCCACCCACGCTCCGGGATCCTCGGGCGCCGGCTCATCGCTTGCGGTCACCACGTCGCGGGAGGATTTCCGGGCGCTGGCCGCCGAGCACCGAGTCGTCCCGGTGACCCGCAAGGTGCTGGCCGACAGCGAGACGCCGTTGTCGGCGTACCGCAAGCTCGCCGCCAACCGTCCGGGCACGTTCCTGCTGGAATCGGCCGAGAACGGTCGCTCGTGGTCGCGTTGGTCGTTCATCGGTGCCGGCGCCCCGTCGGCGCTGACGGTTCGCGACGACGAAGCGGTGTGGCTGGGGACGGCTCCCAAGGATGCGCCCAGCGGCGGTGAGCCGTTGGCCGCATTGCGGGCCACCCTTGAAGTGCTGCAGACCGAGGCGGTGCCGGACCTGCCACCCCTGTCGTCGGGGTTGGTGGGGTACTTCGCCTACGACATGGTGCGCCGCCTGGAACGGCTCCCGGAGCTGGCGGTCGATGATCTCGGCCTGCCCGACATGGTGCTGCTGCTGGCCACCGACATCGCCGCCGTCGACCACCACGAAGGCACCATCACCCTGATCGCCAACGCGGTGAACTGGAACGGCACCGACGAGCGCGTCGACGACGCCTACGACGACGCGGTCGCTCGGCTGGATGTGATGACCGCGGCCCTCGGCCAGCCGCTGCCGTCGACGGTCGCCACGTTCAGCCGGCCTGCCCCCAACCACCGCGCGCAGCGCACGGTGGAGGAGTACACGGCGATCGTGGAGAAGCTGGTCGGTGACATCGAGGCCGGCGAGGCCTTCCAGGTGGTGCCGTCGCAGCGGTTCGAGATGGACACCGCCGCCGACCCGATCGACGTCTACCGGATGCTGCGGGTGACCAACCCCAGCCCGTACATGTACCTGCTCAACGTCCCCGACGCCGATGGCGGGCTGGACTTCTCGGTGGTCGGCTCCAGCCCAGAGGCGCTGGTCACGGTGAAAGACGGCCGCGCCACCACCCACCCGATCGCGGGAACCCGGTGGCGTGGCAGTACCGAGGAAGAAGACGTGCTGCTGGAAAAGGAACTGCTGGCCGACGAGAAGGAACGCGCCGAGCACCTGATGCTGGTCGATCTCGGCCGCAACGACCTGGGGCGGGTGTGCCGCCCGGGCACCGTGCGGGTCGAGGACTACAGCCACATCGAGCGCTACAGCCACGTCATGCACCTGGTGTCCACCGTGACCGGCGAGCTGGCCGAGGGGAAGACCGCGCTGGACGCGGTGACGGCATGCTTCCCGGCGGGAACCCTGTCGGGGGCACCCAAGGTTCGGGCCATGGAGTTGATCGAGGAGGTCGAAAAGACCAGGCGGGGCCTTTACGGCGGGGTGCTGGGGTACCTCGACTTCGCTGGCAACGCCGACTTCGCGATCGCCATCCGTACCGCGCTGATGCGCGACGGCACGGCCTATGTGCAGGCCGGCGGGGGAGTCGTGGCCGATTCCAACGGTCCCTACGAGTACAACGAATCGGCAAACAAGGCCAAAGCCGTGCTCAACGCCATCGCCGCCGCCGACACATTGGCCGAGCCGTGACGCGGGCAGCGCAGGCGCTGTTCGTCGTCTCGGCCGTGGTGCTGTGGGTCGCGTCGCGGATGACCTGGGTCCAGGTGAGCTCGTTCGACGGGCTCGGCCAGCCCAAGACCACCACGCTGACGGGTGCGTCCTGGTCCACGGCGTTGATTCCGCTGGCGTTGCTGGTGCTGGCGGCAGCGGTGGCGGCACTGGCTGTGCACGGCTGGCCGCTGCGGTTGCTGGCCCTGCTGATCGCCGTGGCCAGTGCGGGCATGGGGTATCTCGCGATCAGCCTGTGGGTGGTCAAGGATGTCGCGGTCCGGGCCGCTGACCTGGCAGTCATTCCCCTCGCACAGTTGACCGGGACCAGTCGTTCCTACGGCGGCGCCGTGCTGACCCTGATCGCTGCGGTGTGTGCGCTCGCTGGTGCGGTGATGTTGATGCGGTCGGCCAACAGTGCCAAGCGCGGCATTGCGGGGCGCTACGCGGCACCCGCCGCCCGACGGGAGGCCGTCAAGGGTGACGACAGCGGGGAGCCGATGTCGGAGCGAATGCTCTGGGACGCGCTGGACGAGGGACAGGATCCGACCGGTGACGGCGGCGATCCGGACAATAAGGGCCGGTGAATGGTGAAGGTGTGGCGGCGGCTACCCTTCCAGGGAGGGCAACCGGGACCGGCCCGGAGGCACCAGAAAGGAACCGACGGGCGATGAGTTCGGCCACAGTGCTCGACTCCATTATCGAAGGAGTCCGCGCCGACGTTGCCGCCCGCGAGGCCGTTATCAGCTTGGCTGATATCAAGGCGCGGGCCCAGGACGCACCTCCGCCGCTCAACGTGATGGCTGCGTTGAAGGAACCGGGAATTGCCGTGATCGCCGAGGTGAAGCGGGCGAGCCCGTCTCGGGGTGAGCTGGCCAATATCGCCGACCCGGCTCAGCTGGCGCGGGCTTACGAGTCCGGCGGCGCGCGGATCATCAGCGTGCTCACCGAGCAGCGCAGGTTCAACGGCTCACTCGACGACCTGGACGCGGTGCGGGCTGCGGTGTCGATTCCGGTGCTGCGCAAGGACTTTATCGTCAAGCCGTACCAGATCCATGAGGCTCGGGCGCATGGTGCCGACCTGTTGCTGCTGATCGTGGCGGCGCTCGAGCAGTCAGTCCTGGAATCACTGTTGGAGCGCACGGAATCCCTTGGGATGACGGCACTCGTGGAGGTGCACACCGAAGAGGAGGCCGACCGGGCGTTGCAGGCCGGGGCCAAGGTGATCGGTGTCAACGCTCGCGACCTCAAGACGCTGGAAGTCGACCGCGACTGCTTCGCGCGCATCGCTCCAGGGTTGCCCAGCAATGTCATCCGTGTCGCGGAGTCCGGAGTCCGCGGAACCGCTGACCTGCTGGCCTACGCCGGCGCGGGTGCCGATGCCGTGCTGGTCGGTGAGGGTCTGGTGACCAGCGGGGATCCCCGCAGCGCGGTCGCCGATCTGGTCACCGCCGGCACGCACCCCTCCTGCCCGAAACCGGCTCGCTGAACCAGGCAATGAGCCGCTTGCACGAAAAGGCACTTTGATGGCGGATCTCGCGGGGCCTGAATTGCCCCGTACCAGCGCAGGCGTTGCCGAACCCACCGTTCACGATCCCGACGCACTGGGCCATTTCGGTTCCTACGGGGGCCGGTTGGTTCCCGAGGCGCTGATGGCGGTGATCGAAGAGGTCACCGCGGCCTATGAGAAGGCCCGCGGTGACCAGGCATTCCTCGATGAGCTCGACCGGTTGCAGCGGCACTACAGCGGCCGGCCGTCGCCGCTGTACGAAGCGACCCGGCTGTCCGAATACGCCGGTGGCGCACGGATCTTCCTCAAGCGAGAAGACCTGAACCACACCGGTTCTCACAAGATCAACAACGTTCTGGGCCAGGCACTGCTGGCACGGCAGATGGGCAAGACCCGAGTCATCGCCGAGACCGGCGCCGGCCAGCACGGGGTCGCCACCGCCACGGCGTGTGCGCTGCTCGGCCTGGAATGCATCGTCTACATGGGTGCGGTGGATACCGCCCGCCAGGCTCTCAACGTCGCCCGGATGCGGTTGCTCGGCGCCACCGTGGTCTCGGTCGAGGCCGGCTCCAAAACCCTCAAGGACGCGATCAACGAGGCGTTCCGGGACTGGGTGACCAACGCCGACGACACCTATTACTGCTTCGGGACGGCGGCCGGCCCGCACCCGTTCCCGCTGATGGTCCGCGATTTCCAGCGGATCATCGGCATGGAGGCCAGGGCACAGATCCTCGATCAGGCCGGCCGGCTGCCCGACGCGGTCACCGCATGTGTCGGCGGCGGATCGAACGCCATCGGCGTGTTCCACGCCTTCATCGACGACCCCGCGGTGCGGTTGGTCGGTTTCGAGGCCGCCGGCGACGGAGTCGAAACGGGGCGTCACGCCGCGACATTCACGGGTGGCTCGCCCGGCGCGTTCCAGGGATCGTTCTCCTACCTGTTGCAGGACGAGGACGGCCAGACGATCGAATCCCATTCGATCTCGGCCGGTTTGGACTACCCGGGCGTCGGGCCCGAGCATGCCTTCCTCAAAGACATCGGCCGTGCCGAGTACCGCCCGGTCACCGATACCGAGGCGATGGACGCGTTCGCGCTGTTGTGCCGCCGCGAGGGGATCATTCCCGCGATCGAGTCGGCGCACGCGGTGGCCGGTGCGCTCAAGCTCGGTCCCGAACTGGGCAGCGGATCGATCATCGTGGTGAACTTGTCCGGGCGCGGTGACAAGGACGTCGAGACTGCCGCCAAATGGTTCGGACTGCTCGACGAGGGGAGCGTGGGATGAGCCGGCTGGCGGAGTTGTTCGACGGCTGCCGTGCCGAGGGTCGTGCCGCGCTGATCGGCTATCTGCCCACCGGGTTCCCCGATGTGCAGACATCCATCGCGGCGATGACGGCGATGGTCGAATCCGGTTGCGACTTGGTCGAAGTCGGTGTGCCCTACTCGGATCCGGGAATGGACGGACCGACGATCGCCGCCGCCACCGAGGCCGCACTGGCCGGCGGCGTGCGGGTGCGCGACACCCTGGCCGCGGTCGAGGCGATCAGCAACGCCGGTGGCCGCGCCGTGGTGATGACGTACTGGAACCCGGTGCTGCGCAAGGGCGTTGACACGTTCGCCCGCGACCTGGCCTCCGCCGGTGGATACGGTCTGATCACCCCGGATCTGATCCCCGAGGAAGCCGTCGACTGGATCGCCGCGTCCGAGGAACACAACCTGGACCGGATCTTCCTGGTCGCCCCGTCCTCGACGCCGGAGCGGCTCGCGGCCACCGTGAACGCGTCGCGAGGTTTCGTCTACGCCGCATCGACCATGGGTGTGACCGGAGCGCGCGATGTGGTCTCGAATGCAGCACCGGAGTTGGTGCGCCGCGTCAAGGAAGTGTCCGACATTCCCGTCGGGGTGGGGCTCGGCGTGCGCTCTGGAGCGCAGGCCGCCGAGATCGGTGCCTACGCCGACGGCGTCATCGTCGGGTCGGCACTGGTGTCGGCCCTGCAGGAGGGGTTGGACTCAGTGCGTCGCCTCACCGAAGAACTGGCCAACGGCGTTAGGCAGAGGATTTCAGCTTGACCACTACCGTGCTCGCGTATTTGCCCAGCCCGTCACAGGGCGTCTGGCATCTGGGCCCGGTGCCGATCCGCGCTTACGCGCTCTGCATCATCGTGGGCATCATCGCCGCGCTGGTGATCGGCGACCGGCGTTGGCAGGCGCGGGGCGGGCAGCCTGGCGTCATCTATGACATCGCCTTGTGGGCAGTGCCTTTCGGCCTCGTCGGTGGTCGGCTGTACCACGTCATGACGGACTGGCCCACCTATTTCGGGCCCACCGGCAAGGGCCTTGGCGCCGCCTTCCAGGTATGGCAAGGCGGCCTGGGCATCTGGGGAGCTGTCGCATTGGGTGGTGTCGGAGCCTGGATCGGTTGCCGCTCGCGCGGAATACCGCTGCCGGCTTTCGGCGACGCGATCGCGCCCGGAATCATCCTGGCCCAGGCCATCGGCCGGCTCGGAAACTACTTCAATCAGGAGCTGTACGGCGGTGACACCACACTGCCGTGGGGCCTGGAGATCTACAAGCGGCTGAATGCCGCCGGCGTGCCCGACGATCTCAACGGGGTGTCCACCGGCGAGGTCCTGCGGGTCGTCCATCCGACGTTCCTGTACGAATTGGTGTGGAACCTCCTGATTTTCGCGCTGCTGATCTGGGCCGACCGCAAGTTCAAACTCGGCCACGGCCGGCTGTTCGCGCTCTATGTGGCCGGCTATTGCGCGGGCCGTTTCATAGTCGAACTGATGCGCAGCGACCCGGCGACCGAGTTCGCGGGTATCCGCGTCAACACCTTCACCTCGACGTTCGTGTTCATCGGCGCCGTCATCTACATCATGCTCGCGACCAAGGGACGGGAAGACCCGGCGACCTTGGCGGGCAAGCCGGAAGAAGACGAATCGGCGGTCGACGAGTTCGGCAAGGAACTCGTCACCGCAGCGGCGACCACCGGTGTCGTTGCGGCCGCAACGGTGGCCGGACAAGACGATGACGACGATGCCGACCACATGCATCCGGACGAGGTCGGCGCCAGCGAAGACGACGGAGCCGAAGCTGCCGCGGCAATCGAACTGAAGGCGATCTCCACAGAGCCTGGCGACTCTGAAGAAGCGGAGGTCGAAGCGGAAGAGGCCGAAGACGAGGCGGAAGCCGAATCCGAGGAAGCCCTCGAGGACGAGGCTGCCGACGAGGACGCCGCTGAATCTGACGACGATGAAGCCGAAACCGAGGCCGAAGATATCGCGGCCGAGACTGAGGATGAGGCGGCAGACGGCGAGGAGGCCGAGCCGGTCGAGTCGGTGGATGCCGACGAGGACGCCGAAGCAGTAGTGGTCGAGGAGCCCGAGGCGGCTGAAGCCGAGGCCGACGTCACGGAAGAGGCCGTCGACGAGGTTGAGTCTGAGGCCGAGAGCGACGTCGAGGTTGCTGAAGTCGAGGTTGCTGAATCTGTCGAATCGGTCGAGGCTGATGAAGCAGACGAGGAAGAGGCTGAAGCACTGGCAGCCGAGGATTCCGAGATCGAGGTCGACGAGGACGCCGCAGTCGAGGAGTCAGAGGCGGCTACCGACGACAAGTCCACCGACGCCGAAGGCGAGGCCGAGGCAGATTCCGAAGAAGCTGCCGACAAGGTCACCGCTGACGAACCCGCGGACGAGCCCGAAGGCGTTGTAGCCGAGGCCGACGTCACGGAAGAGGCCGCGGAAGAAGCAGAAGAAGTTGAGGCCCCTGCCGAGGACGACACCGAGGCAGCTGTTGCCGAGGATGAGGGCGATGCAGGTGACGAGGCCGCCGAGCCCATCGAGTCGGAGGACACCGACGAAGGTGAGCCCGCCGTCCAGGAGGAGTCGGCCGACGAGGTTGCCGTCGAGTCGTCGTCCGCGGATGAGGCCGAGCCGGATGCGGCTGGGGTAGAAGAGAATCCCTCCGAAGCCGAAGCCGAAGCCGAAGCCGAAGCCGAAGCCGAAGCCGAAGAGAGCGACGAGGTCGCGGACGAGGACGGCGACGTGGCTGCTGAGGCTGCGGATGCCGACGAGGATGCCGAGCCTGCTGAGCAGTCCGCCGTCGAGTCCGAAACCGGCGATGTGGCTGACGAACCCGAGGACGACGAGGCTGACGTCGAGTCTGTGTCCGAGGTCGAGACCAAGGCCGCAACCGGCGAGGGCGACGCCGCTGAATCCGCGGATGACGCAGAGTCTGACAGTGACGAGCCGGACGAGGCCGACGATGACGCCGACGACGACGAAGACGATGCCGCAGGCGAGGCCGAGACTGAATCACCGGCCGCGGTCGAGCAGCCCGAGTCGGAGCCGCAAGGCGGCCGGGTGCGGCGCTGGTTCCGGCGCAACCGGTAACAGGCCGGGCTCTGGCATCCTGGTTGCATGACGGATCCGTCTCAGTCCCCAGACCCGTTGGATGGACCGCAGCCGGCCGGCTTTCCGCCGCCTGCGGGATACCCGCCACCACCGGTCTACCCGCCGTATCCGTCGCCGTACGGGGACCCGAGCGCCCCGTATGGCCGCCATCCGATCACCGGTGAGCCGTTCTCCGACAAGTCCAAGGTGATCGCCGGTCTGTTGCAGTTGCTGGGGCTGTTCGGCCTCGTCGGTATTGGACGTATCTACATCGGCGATACCAAATTGGGCGTCATCCAGTTGATCGTGGGTTTGGCCACCTGCACCATCGGCGCCATCATCTGGGGGATCATCGACGCCGTCCAGATCCTCACCGACAAGGTGCGTGACCCGTACGGGCGTCCGCTGCGCGATGGAACATAGCGGCCGTACCACCACCTCGTCTGGGCGGTATTCGCTGCTGGCCGGGGGCGCCCTCGCGGCCGGTGCCCTCACTTACATCGGTGTGGCCGATCCGCACCGTCCGGGCTTCTTGTTCCCGGGATGCCCGTTCAAGGCCCTGACCGGGTGGGACTGCCCGGCCTGCGGCGGTCTGCGGATGACTCACGATCTGCTGCACGGTGACGTGGGCGCAGCGGTCGTTGACAACGTATTCGTCCTGGTCGGCCTGCCCGTCCTGGCGGTGTGGCTGCTGGTGCGTTGGTGGCTGGGCAAGGCGCTGTTCCCGCTGCCTGCGGTGGTGACGATCGTGGTGACACTGGTGGCCTGGACGGTGGTGCGGAACCTGCCGGGCTTCCCGCTGGTCCCGACATTAACCGCTCAGTAGTAGCCCACCTGCGCTGATACACTGAAAATTCGGGCCGGTGCAGTCCCGGGACCAGGATGTTCCGGACTTGCGGAGGTGCGATCAAGTGCTGTTCTCGGCATTGCCAGATGCGCAGGGGCTCTATGACCCCGCCAATGAGGCCGATTCCTGCGGCGTGGCCATGATCACCGATATCCAGGGCCGCCGTTCCCACGGCATCGTCAGCGACGGTCTCACCGCGCTCGAACACCTCGAACACCGCGGTGCTGCCGGGGCCGAACCCAACAGCGGTGACGGTGCCGGCATCCTGTTGCAACTGCCGGTCGAACTGCTGCGCGAGGTGGTCAACTTCGCCCTTCCTGGCCCGGCTGGGGACGGCAGCAACACCTTCGCCGCCGGCATCTGTTTCCTGCCGCAGGACGAGGACGCGCGCAGTGCCGCTCGCGCCCGCGTCGAGGCGTTGGCCGCGGAGGAAGGCCTTGAGGTTCTGGGCTGGCGCACCGTGCCGGTGGATCCGGACGGCGCCGGAATCGGCTCCACTGCGCTGGGTTGTATGCCCCACATGGCGCAGCTGTTCGTCACGACACCGGACGCCGACGGGGGCCGGTCGGGCGGAATCGAGCTCGACCGCAAGGTTTATCCGCTGCGCAAGCGGGCCGAGCAGGGCACGGGCGTGGACGCGGTCTACTTCGCGTCGCTGTCCAGCCGGACCATCGTCTACAAGGGCATGCTGACGACAATGCAGCTGCCGCAATACTTTCCGGATCTGCGCGACGAGCGCTGCGTGAGCGCGATCGCGATCGTGCACAGCCGGTTCTCCACGAACACGTTCCCGTCCTGGCCGCTGGCCCATCCGTTTCGATTCGTCGCGCACAACGGTGAGATCAACACGGTGCGGGGAAACCGCAACCGCATGCACGCCCGCGAGGCGCTGCTCGCCAGCGCCCGGATTCCCGGTGACCTGAGCCGCTTGTCGCCGATCTGTACCCCGGATGCCTCCGACTCGGCGTCCTTCGACGAGGTACTCGAGCTTCTGCACCTGGGCGGGCGCGATCTGCCGCACGCAGTGCTGATGATGATCCCGGAGGCGTGGCAGAACGCCACCACCATGGACGCGGCGGAGCGTGCGTTCTGGAAGTTCCACGCCTCGCTGATGGAGCCGTGGGACGGGCCGGCGTGCGTCACCTTCACCGACGGCACCGTGGTCGGGGCGGTGTTGGACCGCAACGGCTTGCGGCCGGGCCGCTGGTGGCGCACCGTCGACGACCGGGTGATCCTGGCCAGTGAAAGCGGTGTGCTGGATGTGCCGTCGGGCGAGGTCGTCGCGAAGGGCCGCCTGCAGCCCGGCAAGATGTTCCTGGTCGACACCGCCGCCGGGCGCATCGTTCCCGACGATGAGATCAAGGAACAGCTGGCCGCGGCCGAACCCTACGGTGAGTGGCTGCACGCCGGTCTGCTGGATCTCAGCACCTTGCCCGAACGGTCCCGTATCCAGCCGAATCACGATTCGGTGGTGCGCCGGCAGATCGCCTTCGGCTACACCGAAGAGGAACTGCGGATCCTGCTGACGCCGATGGCCGCCTCAGGCGGTGAGCCGCTCGGTTCGATGGGCACCGATACGCCCGTCGCGGTGCTCTCCAAACGCTCACGGCTGCTGTACGACTACTTCGTCGAACTGTTCGCCCAGGTGACCAACCCACCGCTGGATGCCATCCGCGAAGAGGTGGTCACCTCGATGGCCCGTGTCATGGGGCCCGAGGAAAATCTGTTGGAACCCTCGGCAGCCTCGTGTCGCCAGATCGTGCTGCGGTGGCCGGTGCTCGACAACGACGAGCTGAGCAAGATCGTCCACATCAACGACGACGGCGAGCATCCGGGTCTGCGCACCACGGTGCTGCGTGCCCTCTACGACGTCGAACGCGGTGCCGAAGGGCTGGCCGAAGCGCTCGATGACCTCCAGATGAGGGCCACCGAGGCCATTGCCAAAGGTGCTCGCACACTCGTGATCTCCGATCGGGATTCCGACCACACCAGGGCCCCGATCCCGTCGCTGCTGGCGGTCTCGGCGGTGCACCACCACCTGGTGCGCACCAAGGAACGGACCAAGGTGGCACTCGTGCTGGAAAGCGGCGATGCCCGCGAAGTCCATCACATCGCGATGCTCATCGGGTACGGCGCCGCCGCGGTCAACCCCTATCTCGCCTTCGAGTCGATCGAGGATCTGATCCGCGAGGGTGAGCTGACCGGCATCGAAACCGCCACCGCCGTGCGCAATTACGTCAAGGCGCTGGGCAAGGGCGTGGTCAAGGTGATGAGCAAGATGGGCATCTCCACGGTCGCCTCCTACACCGCGGCACAGGTTTTCGAGGCGATCGGGCTGAGCCGCGACGTCGTCGACCAGTACTTCACCGGCACCACCAGCCAGCTCGGCGGCGTCGGGCTGGACGTGCTGGCCGAGGAGGTCAAGCTGCGTCACCGGCGTGCCTACCCGGAGAACCCGACCGAGCGGGTGCACCGTCGCCTCGAGGTCGGCGGTGAGTACGCATTCCGCCGGGAGGGCGAGCTGCACCTGTTCACCCCGGAAGTGGTGTTCCTGCTGCAGCATTCGACCCGGACCGGGCGCCGCGACATCTTCGCCAAGTACTCCGAGGAGGTCGACCGGCTGTCCCGGGAGGGCGGGACGCTGCGCGGCCTGTTCGATTTCAAGAAGGGGCTGCGACCCCCGGTCCCGTTGGAGGAGGTCGAACCGGTCGAAGCCATCGTGACCCGGTTCAACACCGGGGCCATGAGCTACGGGTCCATCTCGGCCGAGGCTCACGAGACCATGGCGATCGCCATGAACAACCTCGGTGGGCGGTCCAACAGTGGTGAAGGCGGTGAGGATGTGGACCGGCTCTACGATCCGCGCCGGCGGAGTGCCGTCAAGCAGGTCGCCTCCGGTCGCTTCGGCGTCACCAGTGACTATCTGGTGAACGCCACAGACATCCAGATCAAGATGGCGCAGGGCGCCAAACCTGGTGAGGGCGGCCAGCTTCCGGGCTACAAGGTGTACCCCAACATCGCCAAGACCCGGCACTCCACGCCCGGTGTGGGGCTGATCTCGCCACCTCCACACCACGACATCTATTCGATCGAGGATCTCGCCCAGCTGATCCACGATCTGAAGAACGCCAATGCCGACGCGCGGATCCACGTGAAGCTGGTCAGCAGTGTCGGGGTCGGCACGGTGGCGGCCGGGGTGTCCAAGGCGCACGCCGACGTGGTGTTGATCTCCGGGTACGACGGCGGCACCGGAGCGGCGCCGTTGACCTCGCTCAAACACGCCGGGGCGCCGTGGGAGATCGGGCTGGCCGATACCCAGCAGACGTTGGTGCTCAACGGTTTGCGGGATCGGATCACCGTTCAGTGCGACGGCGGCATGCGCAGCGCACGCGATGTGATCGTGGCCGCCCTGCTCGGTGCCGAGGAGTTCGGCTTCGCCACCGCACCGCTGGTGGTGGCGGGCTGCATCATGATGCGAGTCTGTCACCTGGATACCTGCCCGGTCGGGGTGGCCACGCAGAACCCCGAATTGCGGGCCCGGTTCAACGGCAAGCCCGAGTTCGTGGAGAACTTCTTCACGTTCATCGCCGAGGACATCCGCAGGTATCTGGCCGAGCTGGGATTCCGCAGCATCGACGAGGCGGTCGGCCACGCCGAGGTGCTCGACACCGATCCCGGTGTGGCGCACTGGAAGAGTCGCGGCCTCGATCTGAGCCCGATCTTCGCGCTACCGACCGATGCCGACGGCGCCGTGCTCACCCAGCGGCGGCGGGTCCGCGATCAGGACCACGGACTCGACCAGGCACTCGATCAGACCCTGATCCAACTCGCCGAGGGTGCGTTGGAGGATGCCCACCCGGTTCGGCTTGAGCTGCCCGTGCGCAACGTCAACCGCACGGTGGGCACGCTGCTGGGGTCGGAAGTCACCCGTCGCTATGGCGCGGCAGGATTGCCCGACAACACCATTCACATCACGTTGACCGGCTCGGCCGGCCAGTCGATCGGAGCCTTCCTGCCGCCGGGAGTCACGCTGGAACTGATCGGTGACGCCAACGACTATGTGGGCAAGGGGCTTTCGGGCGGACGAGTGATCGTGCGGCCGCCCGATGACGTGCTGTTCCTACCCGAGGACAATGTGATCGCCGGCAACACCCTGCTCTACGGCGCCACCTCGGGTGAGGTGTTCCTGCGGGGCCGGGTCGGTGAACGGTTCTGTGCCCGCAATTCCGGGGCCTTGTCCGTTGTCGAGGGCGTGGGTGACCACGCGTGTGAGTACATGACGGGTGGCCGGGTGGTGATCCTGGGTAAGACGGGACGCAACCTGGCGGCCGGCATGTCCGGCGGCATCGCCTTCGTGCTCGGCCTGGACCCGGCCCGGGTCAACACCGAGATGGTGCAACTGCAGCAGTTGGAGGCCGAGGACCTGACCTGGCTGCACGACGTGGTCGCGGCCCATGCGCGCCACACCGGCAGCACGCTGGCGGCCTCGATCCTGGCCGACTGGCCGAGGCGCAGTGCGCAATTCACCAAAGTAATGCCCACCGACTACCAGCGTGTGCTGCAGGCGACCCGGATGGCCAAGGCCGAGGGACGTGATGTGGACAGCGCGATCATGGAGGCCAGCCGTGGCTGATCCGACCGGATTTCTTCGGGTACCCAAGATCGAGGCCGCCAAGCGGCCCGTCGAGGAACGTGTGGGGGACTGGCGCGAGGTCTACGAGCGTGAAGATCCCAACGAGCGCGCCGGTGAGGTGGCGCAGCAGGCACGTCGCTGTATGGATTGCGGTATCCCGTTCTGCCACTCCGGCAAGGCCGGCTGCCCGTTGGGCAACCTGATCCCGGAATGGAATGACTTGGTGCGGCGCGGCCGCTGGGACGCGGCCAGCGATCGTCTGCACGCCACCAACAACTTCCCGGAGTTCACCGGGCGGCTGTGCCCGGCGCCATGTGAGTCGGCCTGCGTGCTGTCGATCGCCGAAGAGCAGACCGGCGGCAGTGTGACGATCAAGAGGATCGAGCAGACGATCGCCGATCACGCCTGGATGAACGGCACGGTCGAACCTCAGCCGGCCGCGATCTCGACCGGCAAGAGCGTCGCCGTCGTCGGGTCGGGCCCGGCGGGTTTGGCTGCCGCACAACAACTCACCCGCGCGGGCCACGAGGTCACGGTCTACGAGCGCGATGACCGGGTGGGTGGGCTGCTGCGCTACGGCATCCCCGAGTACAAGCTCGAGAAGTCGGTGCTCAATCAGCGCCTGGCCCAGATGCGTGCCGAGGGCACGCGATTCGTCACCGAATGCGAGGTCGGCGTCGATCTCACCGTCGAGCAGCTGCGCCAGCGTCATCAGGCGGTAGTGCTTGCGGTCGGTGCGCTACGGGGACGCGACAACGAGGTGCCCGGCCGGGAACTCGATGGTGTGCACCTGGCCATGGAGCACCTGGTTCCTGCCAACCGGGAGTGCGAGGGCGACTCGTCAACACCGATCTCGGCGGCGGGCAAACACGTGGTGATCATCGGTGGCGGTGACACCGGCGCCGACTGCCTGGGCACCGCGCACCGGCAGGGCGCGGCCACGGTGACTCAGCTCGACTACAACGCCGAGCCGCCCGAGACCAGAGACGACGACCTCTCGCCGTGGCCCACGTGGCCATTGGTGCTGCGAACCTCCCCGGCACACGCCGAAGGCGGCGCCCGCCGCTTCGAGGTGGCTGTGCAGCGATTCATCGGCGACGACAACGGCCATGTTCGGGCCATCGAGATCGCCGAGGTCCGGGTGACCAGGGACGCCCAGGGACGCCGCGAGATCACCCCGGTGGGCGAGTCGTTGCAGATTCCCTGCGACCTGGCACTGCTGGCGATCGGGTTCGAGGGCGTCGAGCACATGGCGTTGCTCGACGGGTTGGACCTGAAACTGACCCGGCGCGGCACCGTGTCCTGTGGTTCGGACTGGCAGACCGATGCTCCCGGGGTGTTCGTGTGCGGCGACGCGCACCGGGGCGCCTCGCTGGTGGTGTGGGCCATCGCCGAGGGCCGCAGCGCGGCGCATGCGGTCGACGCGTACCTGATGGGCGAGTCGGATCTGCCGGCCCCGGTGCGGCCCGGCACCCTCCCTCTGGCCGTCATCTGAATCGATTAACGACTATGCTGACGTGACGTGAGCAGACGCGGAAAGATCGTTTGTACGCTTGGCCCCGCTACCAGCACGGATGAGACGGTGCGGGCCCTGGTGGAAGCTGGCATGGATGTCGCCCGGCTGAACTTCAGCCATGGTGACTACACCGACCACGAGGCCGCCTACAAGCGGGTGCGGGCGGCATCGGATGCCACCGGCCACGCCGTAGGCGTGCTGGCTGACCTGCAAGGACCCAAGATCCGGCTGGGCCGCTTCGCCGATGGTCCCACCTACTGGGCGGCCGGCGAATCGGTGCGGATCACCGTCGACGACTGTGTGGGCACTCACGACCGGGTGTCGACCACCTACAAGCGGTTGGCCGAGGATGCCCGGCCGGGGGATCGGGTCCTCGTCGACGACGGCAACGTCGGTCTGAAGGTCGACGAGATCGACGGCACCGACGTGGTCTGCACGGTCACCGAAGGCGGCCCGGTCAGCAACAACAAGGGCATGTCACTGCCCGGGATGAACGTGACGGCGCCGGCGCTGTCCGAGAAGGACATCGAGGATCTCGAGTTCGCGCTGCGCTTGGGCGTTGATCTCATCGCATTGTCGTTCGTCCGTTCGCCCGCCGACATCGAACTCGTCCATGAGGTGATGGACCGGGTCGGCCGGCGCGTTCCGGTGATCGCCAAGCTGGAGAAGCCGGAGGCCGTCGAAAACCTCGAGGCGATCGTGCTGGCGTTCGACGCGATCATGGTCGCCCGCGGTGACCTCGGCGTCGAACTGCCGCTGGAGGAAGTGCCGCTGGTCCAGAAGCGCGCCATCCAGATGGCAAGGGAGAACGCCAAACCCGTCATCGTCGCCACCCAGATGCTGGAGTCGATGATCGAAAGCTCCCGGCCCACCCGGGCCGAGGCCTCCGACGTCGCCAACGCCGTCCTCGACGGTGCCGACGCGGTGATGCTCTCCGGGGAGACCTCGGTCGGCAAGTATCCGCTGGAGGCCGTCAAGACGATGGCCCGCATCATCAAGGCGGTCGAGGACAACTCGGTGACGGTGCCGCCGCTGACCCACACCCCCCGCACCAAGCGCGGCGTCATCTCCTACGCGGCCCGCGATATCGGTGAGCGGCTCGATGCCAAGGCGCTGGTGGCGTTCACCCAGTCCGGGGACACCGTCCGCCGCCTTGCCCGGCTGCACACCCCGCTTCCGGTCCTGGCGTTCACGGCGCTTCCCGAGGTTCGCAGCCAGCTGGCGCTCACCTGGGGCACCGAGACGTTCATCGTGGCGCAGATGGCCAGCACCGACGACATGATCCGGCAGGTCGACAAGTCGCTGCTGGATCTTGGCCGCTACAAGCGCGGTGAGCTGGTGGTCATCGTCGCAGGCGCCCCGCCGGGCACAGTAGGCTCCACGAATCTGATCCACGTGCACCGCATCGGGGAGGACGACGTCTAGCGGTCCTCAGCCGGAGAGCGCCTAGAAAAGATCTCGAAAGGCATTCCTTGACACACCCGGATTTCGAGGAGCTGCTGGCTGTTCTCGATTTGAATCGCGTTGACGACAATCTGTTCATCGGTTCGCATCCGAGCAAGAACCCGGTGCGCACCTTCGGTGGGCAGATGATCGCGCAGGCTTTCGTCGCCGGCGGCCGCACGCTGGAGCACAAACTCGCCCCGAGTGCGTTGAATGCGCACTTCATCGCCGGTGGCGATCCGGAGAAGGATCTGGAGTTCCACGTCGTGCGGCTGCGCGACGAGCGCCGGTTCGCCAACCGCCGCGTGGATGTCATGCAGGACGGCAACTTGCTGACCACGGTGATGCTGTCCTACATGAACGCCGGCCGGGGGCTGGAGCACAGCGTGCCCGCGCCGGAGGTTCCGCATCCGGACACGCTGCCCAAGATCGATGAGCTGCTACGCGGCTATGAGAAGACGGTGCCGTTGTTCGTCGAAGCTCTGCGCCCCATCGAATGGCGGTACACCAACGATCCGTCCTGGGTGATGCGTGACAAAGGCGGCAGGCTCGATCACAACCGGGTGTGGCTCAAGACCGAAGGCGTGATGCCCAGCGATCCCGTGCTGCACGGCGCGGCCCTGGTGTACTCCTCGGACACCACGGTGCTCGATTCGATCATCACCACCCACGGGTTGTCCTGGGGGTTCGACCGGATCTTCGCGGTGACGATGAACCACTCGGTGTGGTTCCACCGGCCGATCAAATTCGACGAGTGGGTGCTGTACTCCACCACTTCGCCGGTCGCTGCGGAATCCCGCGGGCTGGGCACCGGACACTTCTTCGACACCTCGGGCCACTTGTTGGCGACGGTGGTGCAGGAAGGCATCGTCAAGTACTTCCCCGATGCCGCCAAGTCGTGAGACCGCTCAGCGGGTAGGCGTCGGCGTAACGCCGAACGAATCCTCGACCCGTCGCTCGAATTCTTGCTCGCACTGCTGCTGGGCCGCGGTGTCGTCGCCGGCGCGCTGCAGGCACTCCACGTAGTCGTGGCCGCCGACGTCGTTGAACCATCGTTCACCGAAGTGCACCCAGATGCCGATGAACACCAGCGACAACACACAGGCGATGGCGCCGAGCACGATCCCCGAAACAGCAACGCCGCCGTTGGTGGCCTCGCCGCGCCGGCTGCGTCCTTGGGCGAGGAATCCGAGGATGACGGCGGTGACGCCGAATACCAGCCCGCCGATCACCGACCACGTCAACAGCAGGGCGAAGATCGCGACCACGAGCGCCGCGATGCCCAGCCCGTTGGCGGGGCCGCGTTGGATGGGTTGCATCGGGTACCCGCCGTACGGCGGCGGGGCCGGAGGGTAGGCCCCCGGATATGCGCCCGGCGGCGGCCCGTATGGGTACGCCGGTGGCGGGGGAGGTCCGGCCGGCTGTGGCTCGTCAGACCCGGGCGGGTTGGATCGCTCGTCGGTCATGCCTGTGAGGTTACTCGCTGATCGCTGCGCCGGGTTGTGGGCAACGGACGACGGGACAGTCGAGCGTGTCGGGAAGGTGGTGGGTGGCGACGACGACGGCCCGCTCAGCGGCGAACCAACCACCCGGAGTGAGGATTTCGGTGAGGATCCGTTGACCGTCGGCGGCGTCGAGGTTCTCGGTCGGCTCATCGAGCAGGACGAAGGAGAAATCTGACAGCAGCACCCTGGCCAGGAGCAGCCGGCGCCGCTGTCCGGCCGACAGAGCGGTGTGGCCGCCTTCGAGCACGGTCGACAACCCCTCGGGCAGGCCGGCCAGCCAGTCGGCGAGGCCGACACGCTGAATCGCGGAGGCCAGTTCCGTATCGGTGGCGTCCCCGCGGACCACGAGCAGATTGTCCCGGACAGTCGTCTCAAAGATGTGCGCGTCTTCGGCGAAAAAGGCTGCACACCTGGAACTTCCGTTGAGCTTGTCGGCCAGTGCCATGAGCAGGGTGGTCTTGCCCGAGCCACTGGGGCCGACGACGGCGAGCCGCCCCCCGGCGGGCAGATCGACCGGTGAGGCCGGTGGCCGCCGGCGGGCCGCGGGGTCGCTCTCGGTGAGTTCGAGGAGACGCCGTGCGGCGATGCGGGCCTTGGTGAGCCCGACGGCGGCGTCGGGGAGGGCGGTGGTTGCCTCGAAGGCCGACAGCGGCAACAGCATCAGGATGGCCAGTGTGGTCGGCGCGGTCGTGGGAGCCAGTGCGATGCCGGCGACGACGGCGCCCAGGACGCTCGCGCCGATGGCGATGCTGGGCATGGCAGCGGCCAGCGCTGCCGGGGCCGCGGCGCGGTCGGCGGCTCGCCCCCAGTCGCGGTGGTGACGCTCAGCGGTGGCGATCACCCCGTCGAGCCGTCCGCTCACCCGCAACTCGGGGGCGTACTCGAGGGCCAGCATCGTCGCGGAATCGCGGTCACTACGGTGTTGAACCGCAACGGATTCCGCAGCGGCCACCGCGCGGGCCGTGAGAGCGGGGGCGACTACTCCGGCGATCAGCAGGGACAGTCCCAATACGGCGGCGGCGCTCGGTGAGATGAGTGCGATGACGCCAACGGATATGCAGCTGAGCACCGTGGCCACCACGATCGGCAACACCGAGCGCACCAGCACATCGGCCAGTTCATCGACGGAAGTCCCGACCCGGGCCACCAATTCACCACTCGGCAGCCGCATAGCATCGTCTTCGGGGCCCGTGGCGAGCTTGCGGTAGAGCCCGGTGCGGGCGTTGGCTGCCGCCCGCAGTGCCGTGTCGTGAGCGGCCAGTCGCTGGCAGTAGCCGAGGACGCCGCGCGAGATGCCCAGCGCACGTACCGCCACGACGGCCACGGACAGGTCGAGGATCGGGGGCATCTGCCAGGCGCGGGTGATCAACCATGCCGAGACACCCGCCAGGGCCAGGGCACTGCCGAGCGACAGCACACCGAGAACGCCGGCCAGGATCAGCCGACTCAACCGGGGGCGCAGCAGATCCAGCGTCAGCCGCAGCAACGGATCACGACGAAACATGAACGGCACCAATCGTGATCACCCGATCGCCGACGGCCAGTATCGGGTCCCGGTGCCCGACCACCACCACCGTGGCGCCCGCGTGCGCCCGTGCGACGACGGCCTGCAGCACCCGCTGCTCCAGAGCGGCATCCAGGTGAGCGGTGGGCTCGTCGAGCAGCAGCAACCGCGCGGACGACCCGAGGGTGCGGGCGAGTCCCAGCCGCTGTCGCTGGCCCAGGGACAAACCGACGCCGGTGCGACCGATCTGGGTGTCGAGGCCGTCGGGAAGATCGGCGAGAACGTCATCGAATCCGGCGTCGCGGCAGGCTCGGTCCAGGTCGGCCAGCGGTCCCAGCAGCTCCAGGTTTTCGCGGACGGTGCCGGGGATGAGGACCGGACGGTGGGGAAGCCAGGCGATACTGTGCCACCACGTCGTCGGATCCAGGTCGGCGACATCGACGCCGTCGACCCGCACCGGTCCCGATGGCAGCGTGGTCAAGCCGAGAATGGCTTGCAGCGCAGTGGATTTTCCGGCCCCGTTGGGTCCAGTCAGCACGGTGACCCGGCCGGGTTCGATCGCCGGGCCCAGACCGTCCAACTGTATTGTCGGTGCGGAGCCCGGCACCCGGACGCCACCTTGGACCGGTGCATGCGTCTCGCACAGCCGAAAAGCTTGTTCTGCGGCGGTTTTGCCGTCCTGCGCGGCGTGAAAGGCCGCGCCCACCCGGCGCAACGGCCAGAACACTTCGGGAGCCAGCAACAGGACCGTCAACCCGGCCGCAAGGGTCATCTCGCCGTGTACCAGCCGCACACCGACACTCACCGCCACCAGGGCCACGCCGAGGGTGGCCAGTAGCTCCAGCACCAACGAGGACAGGAACGCGATCCGTAGCGTCGCCATCGCCGAGCGGCGATGCGCAGCAGCCAGTTCGGTGATCCGCTGCACCGATCCGGCGGCCCGGCCGAGGGCGCGCAGTGTCGGGATGCCTGCCACCAGATCGAGCAGCCGGGCCTGCAGCGTGGTCATCGCTGCCAGCGCGGCGGCCGAGCGCTCGGCGGTGACCAGGCCGATCAGCACCATGAAGATCGGGATCAGGGGGAGCGCGATCACCACGATCGCGGCGGCCTGCAGGTCGTAGCAGGCCATCACCACCACCGCGA